>NZ_AUWQ01000115.1 GCF_000455205.1 Mycobacterium sp. UM_CSW
GTCGTACTTGTCGTCGTTGACGCCCAACACGATGGTGATGTCGGGATCGGTGGCCGGCGCGGAGATGATCACCTTCTTGGCCCCGGCGTCCAAATGGCCCTTGGCCTTGGCCGCGTTGGTGAACAGCCCGGTGGATTCCACCACCACGTCCACGCCCAGGTCGCTCCACGGCATCGCCGCGGGACCCTCGCGCACCTCGAGCGCCTTGATCCGGCGAGTGCCCACCACGATGGTGTCCTCGCCCTCCAGGCTCACGTCATCGGGCAACCGACCCAATATCGAGTCGAATTTGAGTAAATGCGCCAACGTGGCGTTATCGGTGATGTCATTGACGGCCACCACCTCGACATCGGCCGTCCCCTGCTCCTGCTGGGCCAGCAACGCCCGGTAGAAATTGCGTCCGATTCGGCCGAAGCCGTTGATACCCACTCGGACCGTCACTTGATCTCTCCCTGTCTTCTGATGTCTTCGGCGAGTCCGCTGATTAAGCGCTCGCCGTCAGCCTAGATCAGTGACGCGCACCACCGCTTGCCGGTCACAGCGAACAGCCGCGGTAACCGGAGCATGTCTGGTTCGTATCGGTTCGATAAGCCCCGGAATCGTCGCGTGTCCAATAGCACCAGGGGGTCATACATTCGACACGGCTGCGGGACAGCTATGCGGTTCTGCTGCCGCATTTGATAGCGAACGCTAAAGGAGTCGACGTTGATGACGGGCTTTGATCGGTTCAACATCACAGTTGGTGCCATCGCTGGGCTGTGTGGGGCCGCCATAGCGTTGAGCCCGGATGCGGCAGCCACCCCGCTGAAGACCGGCGGCTACGCGTGCATCCAGGGTCAGTCCGGCGAGGTCGGCGCTCCGGCAGCCGGCGGGCCGGCGGGCGCCGCCGGACCACTGGCCGCGGGCGCGCCGCTGGCCGGCGCACCCGAAGCGGGCGGCACACCGGTGAGCGGTCCGGGAGGCGGCGCGCCGGCACCCGGCGGGCCGGCACCGGCCGCCACCGTATGCACGTCCAGCGCCCCGCTCACCGACATGTCCGGCGTACCGATCGTGGCGCCCGGGCCGGTCCCGGTTGTCCCGGCGGGCGCCCCGCTGATCGCTCTCGGGCCGCCGGTGCCGGTCGGTGCGCCGGTCCCGGTCGGTGCGCCGGTCCCAGTCGGTGCCCCCGTGCCCGTCGGCGCCCCGGTGCCGGTGGGCGCTCCGGTCCCAGTGGGTGCCCCGATCCCGGTGGGTGCCCCGATCCCGGTGGGTGCGCCGATCCCGGTGGTGCCCGTCGGCGCTCCGCTGATTGCGCTCGCCGGTGGTCCGCTGGATGTCGCGGCGCCGGCCGCTCCGATCATCGACATGTCCGGGACCGGCAAGGGCGCGCCGACCGGTCCGGCGCCCGCCGGCGGCCCGACGCCCGGCCAGCCGACCGCGCCCGGGCCCGCGCGCTGACGCGGATCCCCTTCCCAGTTACGAAAGAACCCGCCGGGCTTGGGCCCGGCGGGTTCTTTGTCATCTGTCAGCTGGGTGGGGCCTCCCACAGCAGCGGCGGCTGCGGCCGTGGCGGCGGCTGGCGCCGTGGCGAGTCCTCCACGATCACCGGGTCGCCGACGTGGACGGTGTTGTAGTACCACTCGGCGTCCTCGGGGCTCAGGCTGATGCAGCCGTGGCTGACATTCTCCAGGCCCATCGCGTTGACGGCCCACGGGGCCGAATGGACGAAGAGGCCGTGGCCGGTGATGCGCACGGCATAGTCCACCGGGATCCGGTATCCGTCGGGGTCGTCGACGGGGATGCCGACGCTGCTCGAGTCCATGACCACCGTGCGGTCCTTGGACAGGACGGTGTAGGAGCCGACCGGAGTCGGGTACTCGGGCCTGCCCATCGAGGCCGGCAGCACGCCCGACTCCCCCCAGTGGGGACGGTGGTGCGGCGCCGGCAGCGGCCCCGACTCGACGCCGTCAACGGTCACCGTGAAGGTGTGGTCGGCGATGTTGGCGGTCCCGACGACGGCGGGACCCGTGGCGAATTCGGTGGGCCGTCCGCCCACCGAGAGCGCGACCGTGGTGTGCGCCGGCCAGTAGTGGTCGGGAACCCACTGCACGACCTCGTTGTCGAGCCATTCGAACTTCCCCGTCATCGGAGGGGCCGATGTGACCCGGACGGCGCGCTCGGCCGCGCGCCGGTTGGTTACGGGGGTGCTGAACGTCACCACCACGGGGTGCGCCACCCCGACCACCTCGCCACGCGCGGGTGACACCGACGCGACGGCGGAGCCATCCGGCTGGGTGGCCGCGGCCAGGCGGATGTCGGTCGGCCCGGTGGCCACACTCGCAGCGACAGCGCTCACCGCAAGAACACACCGAACGACCGCTCGCATGGCTCCAGTCCCTGTTTAACTGACATGGTTGTAATAGCCATGGTACGGGCGTCGAGAACAGCGGAAGTGCAAGGGCGCGTTAGCGATTCGATCAAGCCTGAGTCACGTTTCGGCCACGGCGAGAGCAATCCTCGCCTGCCGCCAACCTCCCCTGTGGACGAACGACCGCTCGATGGTTGTCACTTGCTAGCACTGAGCGCACTGAAAGTCGCGATTGAAGATCGACATCGCGACCTATGGGTCGAGCGCCTCGATCGACGGCTTGTGCGACGGGTCCGACGGCATCGTGGTCGATCCGGATCAGAACTACGTAACATATCGCCACTACTCAAGGGGCTCCTCATGGCTGAAACCGTCATTCAATACGTATTGCGGCGGCTCAAGGAGATTGGCGTCGACGACGTCTTCGGAGTCGCCGGGGATTACGCGTTTCCCGTCAACGATGCGATCGTCGAGGATCCGGCACTGAACTGGATCTCGTGCTGTAACGAGCTCAATGCCGCCTATGCCGCGGATGGGTACGCCCGGATGCGCGGCGTCGCCGCGCTGTGCACCACCTTCGGGGTCGGCGAACTCGCGGCGATGAGCGGCGTGGCGGGTGCCTACGCCGAGCATCTCTCGGTGTTTCATCTGGTCGGCACACCGAACTCGGCGACGCAGGAGGGCCGCGCGCTGGCGCACCACACGCTGGGCAACGGCGAATTCGACGTGTTCCACAAGATGGCCGAGCCGATTGTGTGTGCCAGCGCGGCCATGACGCCGCAGAACGCAGCGGCGGAGACAGAGCGGCTGATCGCGGCGGCGTTCTACCATCGACGCCCGGTCTACATGGCGATTCCCAGCGACGTCGCCCACACGCCCGTTCTGGCAGGCGCCCCGTCGGTGAGCGCGCCGGCCAGCGACCCCGCGTCGCTGGCGGCGGTCGCCGACGCAGTGGCCGCAGCGCTGAACAACGCCGGGCAGGCATGCGTGCTGCCAGGAATCCTGCTGCGCCGCCTCGGTCTGCAGACTGCTGCGACGGCGTTCGTCGACGCGGCGGGCTTACCGTTTGCGACGATGTTCGCCGACAAGTCGGTGCTGGGGGAAGACCACCCCAACTACATCGGCATGTACGTTGGACGGCTCATGGGCGAGCCGGTCCGCGCCTTCGTCGAGTCGTGCGACGTAGTGATCATGCTCGGCGCCAAGCTGACCGACGGCAACGCCGCCGGCGGCACCGTCCGACTTGACCCGGCCAATGTCATCACCATCGACCATCACTCCACCACTATCGGCCGCACCGTATACCGCAACGTGGAGATCGCCGACATCCTCGGGGAGCTGCCGCGGCGTATCACCAAACGTGCTGAACCGCCGGCCATCGCACCGGAGACGCTGGGCCCGTTAGTGGGAGGCGGCGAGGACCCGATCACTGCTGACGCCCTCTACCCCCGCTGGGCCGACTTCTTCCGGCCGGATGACGTCATCATCACGGACACCGGGACGTCATCGCTGGGTTTGGCGTTGGCGCGACTGCCTCAAGGAGCGGAGTTTCACAACCAAACCCTATGGGCATCGATCGGATGGGCGACCCCGGCGGCATTCGGTGCGGCGAAGGGGACCCGGGGTCGGCGGCTGATCCTGATCACCGGAGAGGGCTCGCACCAGATGACCGCCCAGGAGATCAGCCAGCTCGGACGCCATGGCCTGCGTCCGATTGTCTTCGTGCTCAACAACTCCGGCTATCTCAGCGAGCGCATGCTGTGCAAGGACATGGCCCTGGCTTACAACGACATCGCTGCCTGGAGCTATGTGGAGCTGCCGCACGCCCTGGGCTGCCAGGGCTGGTTCACCGCGCGCGTGAGCAGCTGCGGCATGCTCGACGACGCGCTGAAGACGGCCGGGCAAGCCGACGGCGCCGCCTACATCGAGGTGATCACCGACGCCTACGAGGCCCCACCGATGTACAAAAAGCTCCACGAGAACGTCGCATCCTTCTACAACGTCCGCTAGGTGCACCCACAATCAGTGGGTGGCGCGTTGCGCGGTGACGTGGACGGGGAACTCGTCACCGGGCTCGGGCCACGGCTGGCGGCTCAGCATGTCCGCGACCTCGACGTAACCGGCCTCGATCACCCCGGCCTTGGCGTCGAGGATGCGGTACCACTGCTTTTGGATGTGGATCGGTTGGCCCTCGAGCACGATGACTCGGACGTCGCCCTCCTCGAACCGGCAGCGCCGTTGCACCGCCTCGAGCAGCTGCTCGTTGTGCAGGTGGCCTTCGCCGAAGTTCCAGCCGACCAACGGCCCGGCGACGACTTCGCCCTCGCGGATGCTGTATTCGGCTTCGTTGGCCTCTCCCCCCAAGGCGCGGGGCAACAGGCCGTTGAGCGCCCGGCCGTGCGTGTGCATCGCCCGGAACGCCGCCACCTTGTCCGACATCACCTCGGCGGTCCCGGCGCCGTACAGCTTGGCCAGCTGATTCACCACGAGCGCAGAGCTTTTCACGATGTCGGCTTCGATCTTGTCCTCGGCGCCGGCGCGGAAGCACCAGATGCTGGTGGCCCAGTTGCCCGCGTAGTAGCGCATCGCGGGCAGAAACGAAATCTTTTCGGGGAACATGTTTCCCGCGATCACCACGGCCACCGCGGCAAGGATGAGGGCGAGCAGCAGCGGGGACCGAAGGTCGGTGGCGCGGATCGCGCCGTAATGCCCGAACAGATAGAACAGCGAGAAGATGAAAAACACGTTCCACTCCAACGGAACTCCCATCGGGAGGTTGGAAATGATGTTGAGGTGGAAGATCACCATGAACCCGATCAGGAACCACCGCCATGGCTGATCGCCGGCTACGAACACCAGAACCGTCGGAACCACGAATTCCGCCGTGGTGCCGCCGACGTGAGCCATCATCTTCGGCAACCACGAGGGCCGCAGGTCGTTGACGTGGTCGAGGTACAGCGCGTGCTTGAACGGGCTGAACAGCCTGGGCCGCAGCAGCGCGTTGTTGCTCGTCATCACCGACACGACGTACGGAAAGTGGTGGTTGAGCTTGGATGTCGCCGCCCCCCACCACAGGCACAGCATGATGAGCTTGTAGGCCGCGATCTGGTCGGTGAACGGGAAGAAGAACACGAACAGCTTCAGCCAATAGTGTTCGCCGCGGGCCGCGAGGAAGATGGTCTTGTCACGCAGACCCAGCACGGCCAGCGCCATGATCGTGGGCAGCACCCGGACGGGGTCGATCAGCGGGCCGGGCGCCAGCAGCGCCCACACACCGCCGGCCAGCACGACGGCATAGAGGGCGACGTCGACGACGGTGCGGGTATCCCCGCGGGTGAACGGCACCTTACCCGGCCACGCCGGCAACCGAATCGTGTTGGGCCGCAACCAATATAGGAATCCACCGACCGGCGGCATGAACCGCCCGGTTAGCGGGCCGGACCCGCAGCCGAGGCCCAGCACCTCGAACAGCAGCGTGAAGACGATGAACTTCTGGTAGACGATCGGCTGCGTCCACCACTCGCCGATGCGGACCAGCCCGCCCAGGCCGGGGGTCAGCGAGATGATCACCGCCGGGATCGCGACGTACAAGGCGATCTTGAACAGGTACAGCAGATAGACGGCATACGGGGTCCCGAAACCATGTTCGGCCCAGTGCCGGGTCACGATCTGCAGTCGCGCTGCCCGTGGCCGCGCCAACCATGTGTCGGGGTCGACGTCCGGAAGTTCCGGTGACATGAATCCCATGGGCGGCCTCATTCCTGTCGCAGATGAAACCAGCTGACACTCAGCGTGATTGAGCCGCTGCAGCCTAGGCCCTAACGGACGGCGACCCCGCTACGGGGCGGAAATCGACGCTGCAGCTTCTCGATCAGCCCGTCGAGGGTTTTGCGTTCCTGCTCCTCGAGGCGCGCCATGCGGCGAACGCTGGAGGCGCCTTCGACATCGCCGATGGCTTCCGCGGTCACGATCGCCTTCTGGTACTCCGCGAGCCGGTGCTCGAGGTGGCGACGGTTCTGCACGAGCACCCGGCGGAAGTACTCGGCCTGGCGGCGATCCGCGGTCGCGGCCGCCGCGACCGGCGACTCCGCCCGCACCGCCGGTTGGCGGACGTTGACCGGGCCGGGGCGGACCGCGCTGCTGCGCGGCTGGCGCCCGCGGCGGTCGCGAATGCTATTGGAACTGTGCCCAGCGACCGAGCGAGTGCCGCGCTCGTCGGACAAACCGGCGACGTCCATCTTCGCCTCTTTTCGCTGGGCAGGGTCATTGGCCACGTAACAATAGCCCCCTCATCGGACCGGCGCCATAGGCATTGGCACTGGATACCTCTGTTGCAGGTTGGCTCAAACCGTCCCGGGGGTATTCGGTCGCTACCATCATGGGACTCGACGCGGCGGTGCGGCCGCGCCGGCAGCTCAAGGGAGAAATGTGACCGACACTGACAGCGAAGAGATCGAGGACATCGACAAGTTCGATCCCGGTCTGACCCAGCGCGTAATGGGCGTGATGCGGCCCTTCCTGAAGACCTATTTTCGGTCCGAGGTGCGCGGCTTGGATTCATTCCCGCCCGGCGGGGCGCTGGTGGTCGGCAACCACTCCGGCGGCATGTTCCCCATGGACGTGCCGATTTTCAGCGTCCACTTCTACGAAAAGTTCGGCTACGACCGGCCGGTCTACACGCTGAGCCACGACATCCTGATGACCGGCCCCACCGGGCAATTCTTCCGGCGCACCGGCTACATCCGCGCCAACAGGGAGAACGCGGCCAAGGCCCTGCGGTCCGGCGGCGTCGTGGTCGTCTTCCCCGGCGGTGACTACGACGCCTACCGGCCCACGCTCTCGGAGAACGTCATCGACTTCAACGGCCGCAAGGGATACGTCAGCACGGCGATCGACGCCGGCGTGCCCATCGTTCCTGCGGTGTCCATCGGCGGGCAGGAAACCCAGCTCTACCTCTCCCGCGGCACGTGGCTCGCCGAGCGGCTGGGCGTGAAACGCCTGCTGCGCAGCGCGATCCTGCCGCTGTCGTTCGGCTTCCCGTTCGGGTTCAGCGCCGTGATCCCGCCCAACGTGCCGCTGCCCACCAAGATCGTGACGCAGGTGCTCGAACCGATCGACATCGCCGCGCAGTTCGGCGACGACCCGGACGTCGATGAGGTCGACGAGCACGTGCGGTCGGTGATGCAGCAGGCCCTGCGCGACCTCGCCGCCAAGCGCCGTTTCCCGATCCTGGGCTGAGCCATGGCATCTCGAATAGACGAGGCCCTCGGCATTTTTGGGACGCTACGGCGCGCCGGGATGATCGCGCCGATGCGCCCCGACCGCTACCTCAAGATCGCCGCGGCGATGCGCCGCGAAGGCATGGGCATGACCGTGGGCTTCGCCGGCGCGGCGCAGCGCTGCCCGGACCGTCCCGGCCTGATCGACGAGCTCGGCACGCTGACCTGGCGGCAGCTCGACGAGCGGATCAACGCGCTGGCCGCCGCCCTGCAGGGATTGCCCGCGGGGCCTCCCAAGGTGGTCGGGATCATGTGCCGCAACCACCGCGGCTTCGTCGAGGCCGTGGTGGCCGTCAGCCGGATCGGCTCCGACGTGGTGCTGCTCAACACGTCATTCGCCGGGCCGGCGCTGGCCGAGGTGGTCGGCCGCGAGGGCGTCGACGCCGTCATCTACGACGAAGAGTTCACCGAGACGGTGGACCGGGCGCTGGCCGAGAAGCCCGACGCCACCCGCATCGTCGCGTGGACCAGCGGGCAGCACGAATTGACGGTGGAGAAACTCATCACCGACCACGTCGGACTGGGGGCACCTCCCGCTCGCGGGGGACAGCCTCGGCGCGGCAGCCGCAAGGGCCGGATGATCCTGCTCACCTCGGGCACCACCGGAACTCCCAAGGGCGCCAACCAAACCGGCGGCAACGCGGGGATCGGCACGCTCAAGGCCATCCTGGACCGCACGCCGTGGCGGGCCGAGGAAAACATCGTGATCGTGGCCCCGATGTTCCACGCCTGGGGCTTCTCGCAATTGATCTTCGCCGCGTCGATGGCCTGCACGATCATCACCCGGCGCAAGTTCGATCCGGAGGCCACCCTCGACCTCATCGACCGGCACCAAGCGACCGGCCTGGCCGTCGTGCCGGTGATGTTCGACCGGATCATGGAACTGCCGCCCGAGGTGCGAAACCGCTACAGCTGCAAGTCATTACGGTTCGCCGCTGCCTCCGGTTCCCGGATGCGACCCGACGTCGTCACCGCGTTCATGGACCAGTTCGGCGACGTGATCTACAACAACTACAACGCTACCGAGGCCGGCATGATCGCCACCGCCACCCCGGCCGACCTGCGGGCGGCGCCGGACACCGCGGGTAAGCCGGCGGGCGGAACCGAAATCCGCATCCTGGACAAGGAATTCAACGAACTGCCCACCGGCGAGGTCGGCACCATCTACGTCCGCAACGACACCCAGTTCGAGGGCTACACCTCCGGCACCACCAAAGACTTCCACGCCGGATTCATGTCGTCGGGCGACGTCGGATACCTCGACGACGCCGGGCGCCTGTTCGTCGTCGGGCGCGACGACGAGATGATCGTCTCCGGCGGCGAGAACGTCTACCCGATCGAGGTGGAGAAGATCCTGGCGGCGCACCCCGAGGTCGCCGAGGCGGCGGTCATCGGCGTGGACGACGAGCAGTACGGGCAGCGGCTGGCGGCCTTCGTGGTGCTGGCCCCGGGCGCGTCCGCCACGGTCGACACGCTCAAGCAACACGTGCGCGAAAACCTGGCCAACTACAAGGTGCCCCGCGAGATCGCCATCCTCGACGAGCTACCCCGTGGCAGCACCGGCAAGATCCTGCGCAACGAGCTGCTGTCCCGGGTCGGCGGCTGATGCGGCTCGCCCGGACGCTGCGAAAGCCACGGCCATTGGCGCGCGCCGCGGTCGAACTTGCCAACGCCGCCAACGGATTACGGCCGCTGGCCCGCAAGGGCTACAGCACCGTCCTGGTGTTCTGGTTCGGCTGGCCGACGTCGGAGGTGCCCGGGGTGTACTTCACCGCCTCGCTGGTGGACGCGCTGCGCCGCGGGCGCCGCGGCGACTTCGCCGGGCGCCGCGGCAAGGCCGCGCTGGCGCTGACGGCCGCGTCCTGGGCCATCCTGGGTGTGATCAAGTATCGCGGCGTCACCACGCCGGGCCCCGTGCTGGAGGCGGGCCTGCGCGAACAACTGGGGCACGACTACGCCGAGGCGCTGGAGGCGCTGCCGCACACGAAGCCCACCCGCAGCGGGCGGCGCAGCCTGCCCCTGGGCAACACCGTGGCCCGCCGGCGCTACGTCGAGAAGACGAACGTGGTGTCCTACGGCCCGCACGGCCGCGCCAACCTGGCCGACATCTGGCGCCGCCGCGACCTGCCGCGCGACGCCAAGGCTCCGGTCCTGCTGCAGGTGCCCGGCGGCGCGTGGGTGATCGGAATGCGCCGCCCGCAGGCCTACCCGCTGATGAGCCACCTGGCCGCCCGCGGCTGGGTGTGCGTGTCGATCGGCTATCGGGTGTCACCCGTGCACACCTGGCCCGACCACATCGTCGACGTCAAACGGGCGCTGGCCTGGGTCAAGGAGAACATCGCGCGGTTCGGCGGGGACCCGGACTTCGTCGCGATCACCGGCGGCTCCGCCGGTGGGCACCTGTCCGCGCTGGCGGCGCTGACGCCCAACGACCCGCAATTCCAGCCGGGCTTCGAGGAAGCCGACACCTCGGTGACCGCCGCGGTTCCGGTGTACGGGCGCTACGACTGGTTTTCCACCGAGGGCGAGGGCCGCCCGGAGTTCGTCGCGCTGCTCGAAAAGTACGTCGTCAAAAGGAAATTCGCGACACACCGGCACATCTACACCGACGCCTCGCCGATCTGCAAGCTGCGCGACGACGCGCCGCCGTTTTTCATCCTGCACGGCCACGACGACTCCCTGATCCCGGTCGGCGAGGCGAAGGAGTTCGCCGAGGAGTTGCGCGCGGTGTCGAAGTCCCCCGTTGCCTATGCCGAATTGCCGCACGCCCAACACGCTTTCGACATCTTCAGCTCCCCGCGGGCGCACAAGTCGGCGGAGGCCGTCGCGCAATTCCTGTCCTGGGTGTACGCGAAGCATCCGCCCCGACGGTAACTAGGGCGTCTACCTCACCCGCGGCGAGCGTCACGCCAGCGCGGCGCTGGCACGCGAGCGTCACGCTGGCGTGACTGCTTGTGGATAGACCGCCCCTACTGACCTGACGCTCGTTGCTGTTTATGCGACGCTGCCGCGATGGCGGAGCCATTCATCGGCAGTGAGGCCGTCGCGAACGGAGAAATTGTCAAGAGTGCGTTGCGAACGCACTACACGAAGTTGCTTCGCGATGTTTATGTCAACCCTGGCGCGGAGCTGACTCCGCTGGTTCGCGCCCGGGCGGGATGGCTGTGGTCGCGCCGGCGAGGCATTGTGGCGGGGCTTTCGGCTGCCGCTGTTCATGGTGCCGAATGGGTGGACGTCACCGCGCCGCTTGAGCTTCTGCATGGCAACCGAAACCCGTTGCCGGGATTGCGGATCCACAGTGACCGCATAGAAGACGATGAAGTCATGCTGATCGGTGGTGTACCCGTGACGACGCCGGCCCGGACTGCCGTCGACTTGGGATGTTGGTATCCGATAGACGACGCCCTAGCCGCGATCGACGATCTGCTGCGCGCGACCGACGCAAAGGTGGCTCAGGTTCAGCTGCTCGTCGAACGGTATCCGCGCCGACGCGGAATTCAGTCGGCGCGGAACGCGATCAGTCTGGCTGACGCCGGCGCGCAGTCGCCGAGGGAAACGTGGCTGCGACTGTTGCTGATCCGGGCTGGCTTGCCCCGACCACAAACGCAGATCCCGGTTAGTGACGAGTTCGGCGAGACAACTTACTACCTCGACATGGGCTGGGAGGACTTGAAGGTCGCTGCCGAGTACGACGGCGAGCAACATCGGCGGAATCGCCGGCAGTACACGTGGGATATCAGACGGCGCGAAACGCTCGAGCGCTTGGGCTGGATCGTCATTCGAGTCGTCGTGGGCGATCGGCCCGCCGAGATCATCACCCGGGTACGAGCCGCCCTGGCGAGGCGAACGTCACGCTAGCGTGACCGCCGATGACGAGCGTCACGCTAGCGCGGCGCTCGCTCAAAGAGAAGCGCAGGCCGGTCTAGCCGATCACTCCCGCGGCCGCGGCCTTCTCCAGCTCGGTCAGCGCCCGCTCGATGGCGCGGGCCATCTCGTGGATGTCATTGGCGACTTCGGGGGTGGTGACAAAGCCGAAGTCCAAGTAGTTCTCGTAGGAGAAGCAAGTGATGTTCAGGGCGATGTCCATGACGGGCGGGCCGAGCGGCACCAGCGACTCCAATTTGGCGCCCGCCATGTACAGCGGCATCGGCGGACCCGGGACATTGGATACGACGAGGTTGACGGGGGCCAGGTTGCGCGAGAGTCCGGTAGCGGTGTAGGCGCGGGCGGCCAGCTGCAGCAATCCCGGCGGCGTGGTCTCGGTAAGGCCCATGATCTGGTGTGCGGACAGCGCCTTGGCCATCCCTTTGGCGCTCTGAGTGCTGTCGTGGATGGCCATCAGCCGATCAGCGGGGTCTTCGATGTTGGTGGCCAGCGACGCGGTCATCGAGCTGATCTTGTTGCCGATGTCGCTCTTGCTTTCGTCGGTGCGCGTCGAGACCGGGATCTGCGCGATGAGCGGTTTGGCGGGCAATTCGTCGTGCTTCAGCAAGTACGTTCGGGCGGCCCCGGCCACGAGCG
The DNA here is from genome assembly GCF_000455205.1 of Mycobacterium sp. UM_CSW. GTDB lineage: Bacteria > Actinomycetota > Actinomycetes > Mycobacteriales > Mycobacteriaceae > Mycobacterium. Next base: position 12,148 of record NZ_AUWQ01000115.1, read on the forward strand.
CCAGCACCACGTCGTTGAGCTTGACGCCGAAAGCGTCCTTGACGGCCTTGGCGCGGTCCAGCTCCACGCGGCAGCCGGTGATCCGCCGGTGCGGCGACACCGGTGCGTTGAAGCGCGTCTTGGGCGCTTCGAAGTAGCGCGGCGGCTTGCTGCTGACGCCCAGCGCGGCGACCTGCTGACGCAGCGTCTGCTCCACCAGCCGGGCGATGCGGAAGGGCGTCTTGACGCCGACGTTGATCAGCGCGCCGATCGCGCGCCGCTCCAGCCCCGGAAGCTGGAATCCCACCAGCGACCCGACCGTCTCCGTTTGCGGCGGACGGGGTTCGGGCGTGACGTCGAGCAGGATTTCGCCGAGTCCGGCGCCCGAGACTCCGTCGACAATCGCGTGGTGCATCTTGGTCAGGGTCGCGACCCGATTGCCCTTGACGTTCTCGATGACCCAGAGCTCCCACAACGGTCGGGAACGGTCGAGCTTGTAGGACATCAGCCGACCCACCAGCTCGTCGACCTCGCGCCTGCCGCCCGGGGCCGGAACGGCGATGCGACGGATGTGGAAGTCGACATCGAGCTCTTCGTCCTCGACGAACCACGGCCGGTCCAGCCCGAGGGGCGCGCCGGTGACCCGCCACCGCAGCTGCGGCAGCTCGGGCAGCCGCTCGATGATCAGCTCGCGGACGCGTTCAAAGCTGTATTCGGGGGCATCGGTCAGATCGCAGATCGCCAGCGCACCCACATGCATGTGCCAGCCCGCGGTCTCCGCAGACCAAAACGCCGCATCGACACTCGAAAGCCGCTTCATGCGATGACCGTAGCCCTCCCCGACCGTCACGCCCAGCAATTTGCTGCTAGTTAAGCATCCTCCAGCAAATCGGGCGTCACCGCCGACTCGGTGTCGGGGATGCCTTCGACCTTCGCCTTGCGGTCGGCCATCGACAGCAGGCGCCGAATACGCCCGGCCACAGCGTCTTTCGTCATCGGCGGGTCGGCCAGGCGGCCCAGCTCCTCCAGCGACGCCTGCCGGTGCTCGACGCGCAGCCGGCCCGCCGACGCCAGATGGTCCGGGACGCTGTCGCCGAGGATCTCCAGCGCGCGCTCAACCCGGGCGGCCGCCGCGACCGCCGCCCGCGCCGACCGGCGCAGGTTGGCGTCGTCGAAGTTGGCCAGGCGGTTGGCCGTCGCGCGGACCTCGCGGCGCATCCGCCGTTCCTCCCAGACCAGCCGGGTGTCCTGGGCCCCCATGCGGGTCAGCAGGGCGCCGATCGCCTCGCCGTCGCGCACCACCACCCGGTCCGCGCCGCGCACCTCGCGCGCCTTCGCACTGACCCCGAGCCGGCGCGCGGCACCGACCAGCGCCAGCGCGGCCTCCGGGCCGGGGCAGCTGACCTCGAGGGCCGACGAACGTCCCGGCTCGGTCAGCGACCCGTGCGCCAAAAAAGCGCCCCGCCACGCGGCCTCGGCGTCGGCGACGCTGCCGCCGACCACCTGGGCCGGCAACCCGCGGACCGGACGCCCCCGCATGTCGAGCAGGCCCGTCTGGCGCGCCAGCGCCTCGCCGTCGTTGGCCACCCGCAGCACGTACCGGGTGCTCTTGCGAATCCCGCTGGCGGACAACACATGCACGACGGCGTTGTACCCGTAGAGCTCGAAGATGTCCTTGCGTAGCCGGCGCGCGACGTTACCCAGGTCCACCTCGGCCTCGACGACCACCCGGCCGCCGACGATGTGCAGCCCCCCGGCGAACCTCAGCAGGGACGTGACCTCCGCGCGCCGCGCGCTGACGGATTTCACCACCAAGCGGCTCAGCTCGTCCTTGACTTCGGTCGTCATCGCCACGCGTCGTCACCCCTCGTCTCAACTTCGACCGGCAGCTGCGTGGTGGTCCGATCCAAAGGGGCTCCTCGACCTTTGTGACCCGCTCGGACCCCGTCCAGCGCCGCGGCGAGCTTGCCCGGGTCATGTAAAGGTGTACCAGGTCGGGCCACGTCAGCGAAGTGGACCTCGGCTTCCAGCAGCGTCGCGGTGCGGCGCAGTTGCTCGCGTTCGCGTTCGCTGGGCACCCGTTCGGCGTCGATGATGATGTCGTGCACGGTGAACCCGGGTGCGTGCTGGACCAGCACGTGCAGGTGGCGCTCCACCGAGAAGCCGGCCGTCTCCCCCGGCTCGGCCACCAGGTTGAGCACCAGCGCGCGCCGGGCGGTGGTGGCCCGCAGCGCCGTCGCCAGCCCCGGGACCAGCACGTGCGGGATCACGCTGGTGAACCACGACCCGGGTCCCAGCACCACCAGGTCCGCGGCCATGATCGCGTCGACGGCCTGCCGGGTCGCCGGCGGATCGGGCGGCAGCAGCCGCACCCGCCGCACCTTGCCGGGTGTGGTCGCGATCGCCACCTGGCCGCGGATCAGCCGGAATATCCGGGGATCGGCCTCCAGGCCGGACACGTCGGCCTCGATCTGCAGCGCGATCGGGCACATCGGCAACACCCGGCCCTTGACGCCGAGGATGCGGCCCAGTTCGTCCAGGGCGGCGACGGGGTCGGCCAGCACCTCGGACAGGCCGGCCAGCAGCAGGTTGCCGATCGGGTGCCCGGCCAGGGCGCCGGTGCCGCCGAATCGGTGCTGCAGGATGGTCGCCCACAGCCGGCCATACGGGCTGTCAGATGCCAACGCCGCCAACGCCATTCGCAGGTCGCCGGGCGGGATCACGTCCAGTTCGCTGCGCAGCCGGCCGGACGAGCCGCCGTCGTCGGCGACCGTGACCACGGCGGTGACGTAGGGGGTCAGCCGGCGCGCGGCGGACAGCGTCGCGTACAGGCCGTGCCCGCCCCCCAGCGCAACGATGCCTTCATTCATTCGCGACCCAGATCCCGATGCAGCACCCGCACCGTCAGCTGCGGGTTACCCCCCAGCCGCTGCATCAATGCCTCGGCGATCGCGACGCTGCGATGCTTGCCGCCGGTGCAGCCGATGGCGACCGTCATGTAGCGCTTGCCCTCCCGGCGGTAGCCGTCGACAACCAGGTTTAGCAATCGATGGTAAGCGTCGAGGAACTCTCCCGCGCCCGGCTGGTCCAATACGTAGTCGCGCACCGCGGGGTGCTGGCCGGTGAGTGGGCGCAGATCGTCCACCCAGTGCGGGTTGGGCAGGAACCGGACGTCCATCACCATGTCGGCGTCCATCGGTAGGCCGTACTTGAAGCCGAACGATTCGACGGTGACGGCCGTGGACGCGCCGGTGTCGCCGCCGAACGCGCGCTCGATGCTCTCCCGCAGGCCCCGAACCGACAGCGTCGACGTGTCGATGATCAGGTCGGCGGTGGCGCGGACCGGGGCCAGCATCCTGCGCTCGGCGGCGATACCCTCGGCCAGCGTCTGGTCGCCCTGCAGCGGGTGGCTACGCCGGTTCTGCTCGTAGCGGCGCACCAGCATGTCATCGGACGCCTCCATGAACACCACGCGCGGGCTGATGTTGCGGGTGGCCAACTCGTTGCGCACCTCGTCGAGGTCGCCCGTGAAGCCGCGCGACCGCACGTCCATCACCACCGCCAGCTGAGTGATGCGCGAACCCGCGGCCAACCCGAAATCCACCATGCGCGTGATAAGCTGGGGCGGCAGGTTGTCGGCGACATACCAGCCGAGGTCCTCGAGCACTTTGGCCGCGGTGCCCCGCCCGGCCCCCGACAACCCCGTCACCAGTACGACGTCGATGCCGGCCTGACTGGTCACTGCGCGCCCTCGGGCTGTTCGGGTTTCAGCGCCTCGAGGACGGCCGTGGCCGTGGCCACGCCGATGCCCGGGACGGCGGTGATCTGGTCGACGGTGGCCTCCTTGAGGCGGGCTATCGATCCGAAATGCGTTACCAGCGCCTTGCGGCGATGCTCTCCCAATCCTGGCACCGAGTCCAGCGCTGACGCGGTCATTCGCTTGGATCGCTTGCTGCGATGGTAGGTGATGGCGAACCGGTGCGCCTCGTCACGCACGCGCTGCAACAGGTAGAGGCCCTCGCTGTTGCGGGGCATGATGATCGGGTCCGGCTCCGAGGGCACCCAGATCTCTTCGAGCCGCTTGGCCAGGCCGATCACCGCGACGTCGGTGATGCCGAGCTCGTCGAGCACGGCGCTGGCCGCGTTGACCTGTGGCGCGCCGCCGTCCACGACGTACAGGTTGGGCGGATAGGCGAAGCGACGCGACTTGCCTTCGGCGGAAAGCATATTGGGGTCCTGCTGTTCGGAGAGGTGCCGCGCGAAGCGGCGGCGGGTCACCTCGGCGATCGATGCGACGTCGTCGGAGCGTCCCTGCCCGGCCGCCTCCCGGATCCCGAAGTGGCGGTAGTCGGACTTGCGGGGCAGGCCGTCCTCGAACACCACCAGCGAGCCCACCACGTCGGTGCCCTGCACGTGGCTGATGTCGACGCATTCGATGCGCAGCGGCGCGTCGGCCAGGCCGAGCGCGTCCTGAATGTTCTGCAGCGCGGCGGATCTCGCGTTGAAGTCGCCGGCGCGCTTCAGCTTGTGTTGTTGCAGCGCCTCTTTCGCGTTGCGCTGCACGGTCTCGGCCAACGCGCGCTTGTCGCCGCGCCGCGGCACCCTCAAGGTCACGCGCGAGCCGCGCAGGCCGGACAGCCACGCGGTCAGCTCCTCGGAGTTCGACGGCAGGCACGGCACCAGCACCTCGCGGGGCACCGGGTTGGCGGCCTCGTCGGCGGAGCCGCCCAGCTCGGCCTGTTCGCCGTAGAACTGCGTCAGGAACTGCTCGACCAGCCGCTCCTCGCCGGATTCGCCGGGGCCGCCGGACTTTTCGACGATCCAGCCGCGCTGGCCGCGGACCCGCCCGCCGCGCACGTGAAACACCTGCACCGCCGCTTCCAGCTCGTCGTCGGCGAAGGCGACCACGTCGGCGTCGGTGCCGTCGCCGAGCACCACGGCCTGCTTTTCCATGGCCCGCTTCAAGGCGCCCAGGTCGTCCCGCAGCCGCGCGGCCCGTTCGAAGTCGAGTTGCTCGGCCGCGGCGTTCATCTCGTGTTCCAGGTCGCGGGCGAAGCGGTCGGTCTTGCCGGACAGGAAGTCGCAGAAGTCCTCGACGATCTGGCGGTGCTGCTCGGCGCTGACCCTGCCGATGCACGGCGCCGAGCACTTGTCGATGTAGCCGAGCAGGCATGGCCGGTCGATCTGCTTGTGCCGCTTGAACACTCCGGCCGAGCAGGTGCGCGCCGGGAACACCCGGGTGAGCAGGTCCAGCGTCTCCCGGATCGCCCACGCGTGTGAGTAGGGGCCGAAGTAGCGGACACCCTTGCGCCGCGGGCCGCGATACACCATCAGCCGCGGGAACTCCTCGTTGAGGGTGACGGCCAGCACCGGGTAGGACTTGTCGTCGCGGTAGCGGACGTTGAAGCGCGGATCGAATTCCTTGATCCAGTTGTATTCGAGCTGCAGCGCCTCGACTTCGGTGTTGACCACCGTCCACTCGACCTTGGCCGCGGTGGTCACCATCTGTCGGGTTCGCGGGTGCAGGGCGGCGATGTCCTGGAAGTAGGACGTCAGCCTGCTGCGCAGGCTCTTGGCCTTGCCGACGTAGATGACGCGCCCGTGCACGTCCCGGAAGCGGTAGACGCCGGGCTCGACCGGGATGGACCCGGGCGCGGGGCGGTACGTTGCGGGATCTGGCACGTACCCAGGCTAGTAGGCCGGTAGGACGGCGGTGCCTCGTCGGCGTCGGGTGTCGACGGCCCGGTTTGTGCCACGGAGGCTTGCGCGTCGTCCACCGCGTAACACTTCACCGAAGTCCAGCGATGTTGCCCGTAGCTGTGGGGATGGAGGCATGCCATGGGCGGGCGACGCATCGAGGTGCACGGAGTTCAACCGCGCCCATGTTGGGAACATAAGCGAGGCGCCCAATGAATAAAATTTGGCTCGTTCCGATAATGGTGTCGGGTGTGATTCTTATTTTCCCAGGCCCGAGGGCCCATGCCGGCCTGTGTGATTATCCCGCTGTCCTGACCGGGGCCAACGTTTTCTTTGCCCAGGGCGCTTATTGTGATTGGCCCACCGAAATCAATGGATCGCATTTGCACTGTGAGGCAGGGGGCCTGGCTGTCGACGCCGGCGCGGCTATTGCCGGCGGTTCCACTCTCGGCCTTGGCGGTCCGGGTGCCGGCGGTGTCAGTTGCACATGGCGGTGCCCCGACAACAGCATGGCACCGGCACCAAATCCCCCTGGCGCATGGAAGTGGTACATGGTTCCCGTTCCGAATGCGTGCAAAGACCACATGGAACCGGCTGGATTTGCCAGCGCACCCGTTCTTCCCGGTGAGGGCATGCCAGTTCCGGCCCCACCTCCCGCGGCGGTAGGAGAACCGCCGGGAGGACCGGTATTGCCGCCGCAGACACCGCAAACAGACCTTCCGTAATCCCTTCGAAACGGCGGTGGGTCATCCGGGCCGGGTGGTGCGGGGCCCAAAGTAACTGGGCTGCCCCGCTTTTCGGGTTATGAGAGCTTCGTATCTTCCAAGAATGCCCGTGCCGTCGAGCAGCTGTGGGTCCCGGCGGCCCCAGAGGGTTCAACGTGTAGGCGGCTGCCGCATTCGCAACGTCAAACACCAGTCGCGGCTTCGGAGGATGTGCCTCTGTGCCCGCCTCAGAGCGACAACCGGCCCCGGCGGCCGCGAGAAGTGTCGCTCTGAGGCGGGCAAATTGTGGGCCGGCCGCAAGAGAGACGGGTATCAGATCGCTACTGGCGCAGCGGGCACGCCGCAGCGAATTTGCCGGCTAGACCCGGATGGTGCGGATAACGTCAAGGTCGTGGGCACGACGACTGAAACCAAGGGCCGCAAATGTGCCTGCGCTCGGACCGCCTGTCGATGCTCTACCAATGGGGTCAAAGCGAGGCCGAGGCCATGGATTTCGAGTTCGACAGTCTGTCGCGTTCGGCATCCGAATTGCAGTCAGGCGCGAAGCGGTTCGTGGACGGTGCGGGCCGACACGGCTCTAGAGTGTGATACTCCGCGGCCGGAAGCGAGCAAGTGTTCGAACATGTGTTCGCATACGACGACCGCCCGGCGAGTTTTCGACTCAGGCGGTCCGTCGGTCGATCTGCGCCCGGCGTTTCGATGCCCAGTCCTTCATCGGAAATCCGGGCTTGCTGTCACAGGCCGACAGCATCAGAGCCACCCGCGGTAACACCGCCAGCCCGTAGTCACACGTCCACTTCGGATGGGTCATCGTCCAGACCAGGACACCGTCGTCGGTGGTGCCGAAGAAACTGAGCCGCATCGGCGGATACACCCCGGTGGGCGACGCACCGACCGCGTCGCCGTGGCATTTGGCTATGGCGGCGAAGCCCTTTGACACCACGTCGTGGGCCTTCATGGCCTTGTCGTAGACGTCGACCGATTCGGCGTAAAGCGCCGGGCCACCGAAACGGTAGGCGGACTCGGCGTGCTCCGCCGAGCCGGGAGGCAGCAGCGGGGAACCCTTGAACAGCAAGGCCGCCGAGCATTCCGGTGGTCGGGCGCTGGTGAAGTAGTTGTCGCCCACCGGGGTCGCCGTCGCCGAGCCGAACGGGGTGGAATCGCCGTCAGCCAACAGCAGCTCGCGCGCCGAGATGGACAGGTGGGCATTCGCGGGGACGCCGGGTTGGCCGGGCGCCCGCACCGCTCGACCCGCCACCGAGGTTGCGCAACCGCCCACCATCACCGCGGCCATGACCAGCGCGGATGCCGCCCACAGATGACGCGCCACCCGGTGATGGTACAGCGCTTAGCCGAGGTCCGGCCGATATCGCGCGACCAGCGACCGCACCGTGTCCATGGCTTCCACGGCGCGCTCCTTGTCGACGGCCTGGATCGCCATCAAGGGAACGTACTCGTCGTCGGGCAGGTCGACGCGCGCCCACCGCCGGCCGGGCGGAAACGACACGCCGGCCACGTCGGCCCAGGGAATCAGCTTGTATCCGAACAGGTTTCGCACCGACAGCCCCGCCGGTCCCACCCGCAGCCGTGGCCGCGCGAACAACAGCACGCCCCCGGCGATCACCAGACCCAGGACGGCGACCGCCACCTGATCGGAGGTGTGGAAAATCACCCCGCTGGACTTGATCTTCAGCAGCAGCCCCACCACGATGTGCGCCGCGGCGATTAGAAACGCGGCGATGTAAACGAATAACGGCATGCGGTGAGGACGCACCTCGACATCCCAGACCTCGCTGCTCGACGGCGAAGTCACGACCGAGCGCGCAGGTCACGCAACGTCAGCGCGGTGGCGAGGGCCGCCCCCGTGGCCTGGGCGCCCTTGTCCTCGGCCGACTCCGGAAGCCCGGCGCGGTCCAGCGCCTGCTCCTCGGTGTCGGTGGTCAACACCCCGTTGGCCACCGGCGTCGACGCGTCCAGCGATACCCGCGTCAGCCCCTGCGTCACCGCGTCACACACGTAGTCGAAATGCGGTGTCTGACCGCGGATTACGACGCCGAGGGCGACGACGGCGTCGTGGTTGCGGGCCAGTTCCTGTGCGATCACCGGGATCTCGATCGCCCCGATCACCCGGACCACCGTCGGGTCGTCGATGCCCGACTCGGATGCCACCTTGCGGGCACCCGCCAGCAGCGCGTCACAGATTTCCGCATGCCAGGTGCTCGCCACGATGGCCAGCCGCAGTCCCGAGGCGTCGAGCGGCGGCACGTCCGGAATACCAGCACCACCACTCAAAGCGCACCCCCGAATTCGCCTGGCAGATGCACGGATTCGTGAAAGTCGTCCAGCCCGACCAAGTCGTGGCCCATCTTGTCCCGCTTGGTCATCAGGTAGCGGATGTTCTCGGCGTTGGCCCGCACCGGAAGCGGCACCCGCTCGATGATGTGCAGGCCGTACCCGTCCAACCCGACCCGTTTGGCCGGGTTGTTGGTCAGCAGGCGCATGGAGCGAACGCCGAGGTCGACGAGGATCTGCGCGCCGATCCCGTAATCCCTTGCGTCGGCCGGCAAGCCGAGCTTGAGGTTGGCGTCGACGGTGTCGTCACCCGCGTCCTGCAGCTGGTATGCCTGCAGCTTGTGCATCAGGCCGATGCCGCGGCCCTCGTGGCCGCGCATGTACAGCACCACGCCGCGCCCTTCGCGTGCGACCATCGCCATCGCGGCGTCCAGTTGGGGGCCGCAGTCGCAGCGGCGCGAGCCGAACACGTCCCCGGTCAAGCATTCGGAGTGCACGCGGACCAACACGTCGTCGCCGTCGGCGTTGGGCCCGGCGATCTCGCCACGAACCAGCGCGACGTGCTCGACGTCCTCATAAATGCTGGAGTAGCCGATGGCGCGAAACTCCCCATGCCGGGTCGGTATCCGCGCCTCGGCGATGCGCTCGATGTGCTTCTCATGCTTGCGCCGCCACTCGATCAAATCAGCGATGGTGATCAGCGCGAGGTCGTGCTCGTCGGCGAAGACCCGCAACTCGTCGGTCTGCGCCATCGCGCCCTCGTCCTTCTGGCTGACGATTTCGCAGATCGCGCCCGCGGGTTGCAGCCCCGCCATCCGGGCCAGATCGACGGCGGCCTCGGTGTGACCCGGCCGGCGCAACACGCCACCGTCCTTGGCGCGCAACGGAACCACGTGGCCGGGACGGGTGAAATCGTCGGCAACGCTGGCCGGATCGGCCAACAGCCGCATCGTCGTAGCCCGGTCGGAGGCCGAGATCCCGGTTCCCACACCATTTCTCGCATCGACGGTGACGGTGTAGGCGGTCCCGTGCTTGTCCTGGTTCACCGCGTACATCGGCAGCAGCCCAAGCCGGTCGCAGATCGAGCCGTCCAGCGGTACGCACAAGTATCCCGAGGTGTAGCGGACCATGAAGGCCACCATCTCCGGCGTCGCCTTCTCGGCCGCGAAGATCAGGTCGCCCTCGTTCTCGCGCTCCTCGTCGTCGATGACGACGACGGCCTTACCGGCCGCAATGTCGGCAACCGCCCTCTCGACGGAGTCCAACCTCGTCATCTTGCTGCCTTGCTCTCGTAGTTGCATTCAGTATGAACCACCGCGCCGCCGCCGTTATTGCCACGGGTTTTCTGGCCGAACCGGTCACGCGGCATAAGCCCGGCGTAAGCCCAAGCTATGAGCCACGTGTGAGGTGCCGCGCGGGACGGCGGATGGCGTTTTGGGCTCTCCATTAAGGGAAATGCGAGGGGCATGAACACAAACACGCAAACCAAGACATGGGTCCGCCTGTGCACCGGTGCGTTGGCGGCCGGCGGAATGGCCGCGGCCGCGCTCGGGCTGACTTCCGGCACCGCCCAGGCGGCGCCTCCCCCAGCGCCCGCATATCACCACCACTGGTGCCCTGGCGACCACTGGGATAACGGGTGGGGCCCCTACCAGAACTGGAACAACTGCCGCGACTGGGACGACAACTATGGCGGCCCGGCCGGCTACGGCGCACCTCCGCCATGGGCGCGGCCGATGCCCCCGCCGCCGCCGTGGGCGCCGTGGGCCCAGGTCGTGTGGAATGCCCAGTTCAATGACTGGGGCTACTGGGACGGCCCGAACTGGCGCGGCCTGTAACCAGGCACGCCCAACCTGATCCGAGAGCAGGCCGCTGCAGCGACATCACCCCGCCGCTGCTAGCGGCCTGCTTTCATCAGCCGTTCCACATATTTGGCGATCACGTCGACCTCAAGGTTCACCTGGGTTCCGACGGGGGCAGCACCGAGGGTGGTCAGTACGCGCGTCGTCGGGATCAGCGAGACCTCGAACCAGTCCCGCGGCTCCGAGCCGAGTCCGGACACCGTGAGGGAGATCCCGTCGACGGTGATCGACCCCTTCTCGACGACGTAGCGGGCCACCGCCGCGGGCACCTCGATCCGCACGACCTCCCAATTCTCGGAGAGCGTGCGGGCGACGATCCGGCCGGTGCCGTCGACGTGCCCCTGCACGATGTGTCCACCGAGCCGGCTGTTGACGGCCGCGGCGCGCTCGAGATTGACCCGGCTGCCCACCTGCAACTCGCCCAGGTTGGACCGGTTCAGGGTCTCGCCCATGACATCGGCGGTGAATCGGCCGTCCGGCAGCAGCTCAGCGACCGTCAGGCACACGCCGTTGACGGCGATCGAATCGCCATGCCCGGCGTCGCCGGTCACCATCGGCCCCCGAATGGTCAGCCGCGCGGCGTCATCGAGGACGTCGCGGCCGGTCACCTCCCCGAGCTCCTCGACAATTCCGGTGAACATTGCACCAGGTTAACGGGCCGATGGGCGGCCGAGCGGGCCCCGCGTTTCCCGAGCCGGTCATGGGCACCCTCTACGATGCAGGGTATGCCGACTCGCCACCGTCTATTGGCCGTCCTCGCTTCCCTGACTCTCGCCACCGCTCTGGTCGCCGGTTGCTCCTCGGGCTCGAAGGTGAGCGGCGGGCCGCTCCCCGACGGCACGACCCTGGTCAAGCAATCCGCCGCAACGACCAAGAACGTTAAGAGCGCCCACCTCGTGATCAAGGTGAACGGAAAGATTCCGGGGTTGCCCATCAAGGTGCTGACGGGCGACCTCACCAACGCACCGGCCACCGCCGCGTCCGGAAACGCCACGCTCACCGTCGGGGGGTCTGACATTCAAGCCGACTTCGTCGTCGTCGACGGCGACCTGTACGCGACGCTCACACCGAACAAGTGGAGCGATTTCGGGAAGGCGTCCGACATCTACGACGTCTCGGTGATCCTGAACCCGGACACCGGGCTGGCCAACGCGCTGAACAACTTCACCGACGCCAAGGCCGAGGGGCGCGACAACATCAACGGACAGGACGCCGTCAAGATCAGCGGGAAGTTCTCCGCGGACGCGGTGAACAAGCTCGTTCCGCAGTTCACCGCATCGGGGCAGGTGCCGGGCACGGTGTGGATCCAGGAGAACGGCGACCACCAGCTGGTTCAGGCCAGCCTGGAAAAGAGCTCGGGCAATTCGCTGCAGATGAACATGTCCAACTGGGGCGCGCCGGTCAACGTCACCAAGCCCCCGGTGATCTCATGAGCGTTCGGGCCGGACGCCGCGTCGCGATCAGCGCGGGCAGCCTTGCGGTGCTGCTCGGGGCCCTCGATACCTACGTCGTGGTCACCATCATGCGCGACATCATGTCCGACGTCGGGATCCCGGTGAACCAGCTGCAGCGGATCACCTGGATCGTGACGATGTACCTGCTGGGCTACATCGCGGCCATGCCGCTTTTGGGCCGGGCGTCGGACCGGTTCGGCCGCAAGCTGCTGCTGCAGGCGGCCCTGGGCCTGTTCATCGTGGGGTCGGTGGTCACCGCGCTGGCCGGTCAGTTCGGCGACTTCCACATGCTGATCGCCGGCCGGACGATCCAGGGTGTGGCCAGCGGCGCGCTGTTGCCCGTCACCCTGGCGCTGGGTGCCGACCTCTGGTCGCAACGCAACCGCGCCGGCGTGCTGGGCGGCATCGGCGCCGCGCAGGAGCTCGGCAGCGTGCTGGGCCCGCTGTACGGCATCTTCATCGTCTGGTTGTTTCACGACTGGCGATACGTGTTCTGGATCAACGTCCCGCTGACGCTGATCGCGATGGTGATGATCCAGTTCAGCCTGCCCTCGCGCGATCGCACCGAGGCGCCGGAACGAATCGACCTGGTCGGTGGCCTGCTGCTGGCCGTCGCGCTCGGGCTCGCGGTGATCGGCCTGTACAACCCCAACCCCGACGGCAAGCAGGTGCTGCCGAGCTACGGGTTGCCGCTGGTGATCGGCGCGATCGTCGCCGCGGTGGCCTTCGTGGTGTGGGAGCGGTTCTCCCGCACCCGGTTAATCGACCCGGCCGGGGTGCACTTCCGCCCCTTCCTGGCGGCGCTGGGCGCCTCGTTGGCCGCGGGCGCGGCGCTGATGGTGACGCTGGTCGACGTGGAGCTGTTCGGGCAGGGCGTGCTGCAGATGAACCAGAACCAGGCGGCCGGCCTGCTGCTGTGGTTCTTGATCGCCCTGCCGATCGGCGCGGTGCTGGGCGGCTGGATCGCCACCCGCGTCGGCGACCGGATCATGATCTTCATCGGCCTGCTCATCGCCGCCTACGGGTACTGGCTGATCCACTACTGGCGCGAAGATATCTTGGGTCACAAGGTCAATGTCTTCGGGTTGTTCAGCGTGCCAACGATCCACGCCGACCTGTTGGTGGCCGGCCTCGGCCTGGGCCTGGTGATCGGGCCGCTGTCGTCGGCGGCGCTGCGGGTGGTCCCGGCCGCGCAACACGGCATCGCCTCGGCGGCGGTGGTGGTGGCCCGCATGACGGGCATGCTGATCGGCGTCGCCGCGCTGACGGCCTGGGGTTTCTACCGGTTCAACCAGATCGTGGCCGGCCTGACGGCGGCGATCCCGCCGGACGCCACCCTGCTGGAACGCGTGCTCGCTCAGGGCACCATGTACATCAAGGCCTTCGCGGCGATGTACGGCGACATCTTCCTGGTCACCGTCGGCATCTGTGTGGTGGGCGCGCTGCTGGGCCTGTTGGTCAGCGGGCGCCAGGAGCACGCCGAGGAACCGGAAGTCGCCGAGGAGCCGGCGGAAATCAACCCGGCGCCCACCCCTTAGCCGCTAGCCGCCCTGCGGCACCAGGCTGAGCACCAGGTCGGGACCGGCCCGGTCGATCCCGTCGAACTGCCAGCGCAGCGCCCGCGCGATGGTGGGCACCCCCACGTCGTCGACGGCGGCGATCGGACCGCCCACCAGCGTCGGCGCCACGTAGGCCAGGATCCGGTTGACCGCCCCGGCGCGCAGGAAGGCGCCGGCGAGGGTGGGGCCGCCTTCGAGCAGGACGTCGGTGCGGTCCGACAGCGCCTTGATGACCTCCATTGGGTCGTGGGTGCGAATCACCATGGTGCGCGAGTCGTCGTTGAGAACCTTTGCCTCGGGCGGTATTTCGCGCATGCCCACCACCACCCGCAGCGGTTGGCGGTTAGCCAGCGAGCCGTCGGCCAGCCGGGCGGTCAGCGCCGGGTCGTCGGCCAGCACGGTGCCGGTGCCGACCACGATCGCGTCGGCGATGGCGCGGCGGCGATGCAGGTCCAACCGGGACGCCTCGCTCGAGATCCACTGGCTGGTGCCGTCGGCGGCGGCGCTGCGGCCGTCGACGCTGCTGGCGTACTTCCACGTGACATGCGGCAGCCCGGTGCGCACCTTGTGCAGCCACTCGCGCAGCGGTCCGGCGGCCACCTGATCGGCCAGGATGCCCGACCGCACCTGCACACCGGCGGCCTGCAGCCGCCCCGCGCCCCCGCCGGCGATCGCGTTCGGGTCGCCGACGGCGTAGATGACGGTGCCCACCCTGGCCTCGATCAGGGCGTTGACGCACGGCGGCGTCTTGCCGTAGTGATTGCACGGCTCGAGGGTGACGAACGCGATGCCGCCGGCGGCCAGGCCGCCTGCTCGACGTAACGCCAGCACCTCGGCGTGGTCGCCGCCGGCGGGCTCGGTGGCACCGACGCCGACGACGTGCCCTTCGGGGTCGACGATCACGCACCCGACCGGCGGGTTCGGGTAGGTGGTGCCCTTGACCTGGTAGGAGTGTTCGATCGCCAGACGCATGGCCGCGTCGAGGCTGTCGACCGACTGGGGCTGGTTCATGCGCGCAGGTGCGGTGACACGGCCGCGGCCTGCCGCCGCAGCGCCTCGACCGCGGCCTCCGGGTCTTCCGCCCCGTACACCGCCGACCCGGCGACAAAGCAGTCGACGCCGGCTTCGGCGGCCTGCTCGATGGTGTCCTCGTTGATGCCGCCGTCGATCTCGACCAGGATGGTCAACTCCCCCGCCTCGATCAGCTTGCGCGCGGCGCGGACCTTCCCGAGCACCTCGGGGATGAAGCTCTGGCCGCCGAAACCGGGCTCGACCGACATGATCAGCAGGGTGTCGAAGTGCGGCAGGATTTCGAAGTACGGCTCGAGCGGTGTGCCCGGTTTCACGCTGATCCCGGCCTTGGCGCCGGCGGCGCGGATGTCGCGGGCGACGCCGACGGGATTGTCGGTGGCCTCGGCGTGGAAGGTGACGTTGTAGGCGCCCGCCTCGGCGTAGGGCGGCGCCCAGCGATCCGGATCCTCGATCATCAGATGGCAATCCATCGGGATGGTGGTGGTGGCCAGCATGGCCTCGACCACGGGCAGGCCGATGGTCAGGTTCGGCACGAAGTGGTTGTCCATCACGTCGACGTGCAACCAGTCGGCACCGCGCACGGCGGCCGCTTCGTCGGCGAGTCGGGCGAAATCGGCGGCCAGGATCGACGGGGCGATCAGCGGTCCCGCGCTACTGCGAGGCATGAGCGTCACACTACTGAGCCCGGGGGCGAACCTCACTTCAGACGCGGCGCAGCGCGGCCGCGAACATCGCGTCGGTGCCGTGCCGGTGCGGCCACAGCTGCACCGAGCTTCCCTCCGGGAGCCCGGTCACGGGGTCGAACAGGGGCCGGGTGTCCAGCTCGGACACCGGATGACGGCGCAGCGCGTCGCCAACCACGCCAACGGTTTCCGCGAGGTGCGGCGAACAGGTCGCGTACAGCACCACGCCGCCGGGGCGGGTCAGCGCGATCGCCGCGGCCAGCAG
This sequence comes from Mycobacterium sp. UM_CSW, assembly GCF_000455205.1. Lineage (GTDB taxonomy): Bacteria > Actinomycetota > Actinomycetes > Mycobacteriales > Mycobacteriaceae > Mycobacterium. Next base: position 27,696 of record NZ_AUWQ01000115.1, read on the forward strand.
CTCGCGTTGCAGCTTGGCCAGCGCCGGCACGTCGGCCGGCCGGCGCCGCCACCGGGCCTCCGGGCGGCGCCGCAACGCGCCCAGGCCGGTGCACGGCGCGTCGACGAGCACCCGGTCGAAGCCGGGCTCGAGGCCGCTCTCGCGCCCGTCCACCCGGAGCACGTCGACCGGCAGCCCGCGGGTGTTCTCCTCGACCATGTCGGCGCGGCGCGGCGACGGCTCCACAGCCGTGACACGCGCCCCGGATTCCGCGCCCAACGCGGCCAACAGCGCGGTCTTGCCGCCCGGGCCGGCGCACAGGTCCAGCCACCGCCCGGTGTCGCCCTCGACCGGCGCCAGCGTCAGCGCGCGAGCCACCAGCTGGCTGCCCTCGTCCTGGACCAGCGCGGTGCCGTCGCGCACGGGCGCCAGCCGCCCGGGATCCCCGCCCGGCAGGTACACCGCGTACGGCGAATACCGGCCGACGGAGCCACCGACGGCCTCGGCCAGCTCGGCGGCGGTCAGCACCCCGGGCCGGGCCGCCAGGTGCACCTGGGGCCGCGCGTCGTCGCTTTCCAGCACCGCGTCGAGCTCGGTGGCGGCCGCGCCCAGCGCGTCGGCGAAGGCCTGGGCGACCCAGCGCGGGTGCGCGTGCACGAACGCGGCGTGCCCGACCGGGTCCCGCGACGGGTCGGGGGCCAGCTCGTCGACCCAGGACTTCTCGTCCCGCCTTGCGATGGTGCGCAGCACACCATTAACGAAACCCGCTCGGCCCGAATCGAATTCGATCCCAGCCTGCTCGACCGTGGTGGACACCGCGGCGTGTGCGTCGACCCGGGTGCGCAGCAGCTGGTAGGCGCCGAGCCGGAGCAGGTCGAGCAGCACCGGGTCGATGGCTTCCGGCGGTCGCCCCGCGGCCGCGCCGATGATCGCGTCGA
>NZ_AUWQ01000116.1 GCF_000455205.1 Mycobacterium sp. UM_CSW
GCGGCGGCCACGGCGACGTACCTGATGGCCGTCGGGCACGACGGTGGGTCTTGGGTGGGCTACGGGCTGGCCGGGGTCATCATCGCGGGGATGCCGGTGGTGGAATGGCTGCACGTCCGCCAGCTGCGCCGCCTGGCTGACGGGCGCTAGCCGCTCGCCTCGCGACACTTAAGCGTGTGCGACGACACGCCGAAACGGGTCGCAGCCAGTTAAGCCTCGTGGAGCCTGTCGGCGCGATGTGACGTCTTTCGTTTGTGGACGAGGTATTCAGGGGCAGCGAGGCGCTGCGCCGGGGGACGCTGAGCCCGTATCAACTGAGGACCCGGTTCCGCGCGATCTATCCCGACGTATACGTGCCGGATCACGTGGCACCGTCGCTCGGATTGCGTTCTCGCGCGGCGTGGCTGTGGTCGGACCGCCGCGGCGTCGTGGCCGGGCTTGCGGCGGCGGCGCTGCACGGCGCGAAGTGGATCGACGACGACGAGCCCGTCGAATTGATTTGGCGCAACCCGCATTCCCCGATCGGTGTGATCACCCGCAATCGACGCATCGAGCCGGACGAGGTCACTCGTGTCACCGGGCTGCCGGTAACTACCCTCGCGAGGACGGCGTTCGACCTGGCGCGGGAACTCCCCACCGCAGAGGCCGTGGCGCGACTCGACGCGCTGATGCGCGCGACCCCATTCGCCGTAGAGGACGTGTTGCTCCTCGCCAAGCGGCATCCGCGCGCCCGGGGCCTACGCCGGCTGCGCGCGGCGGTTCCACTCGTCGATCCCGGGGCTGCGTCGCCGAGAGAGACGTGGCTGCGTCTGCTGTTGATCGATGCCGGCCTGCCCGTTCCCACCACGCAGATACCGGTGCACGAAAACTGGGGACTGGTGGCCGTGCTGGATATGGGTTGGGAGAACTACAAGGTGGCGGCCGAATATGACGGCGACCAACATCGCACCGACCGTCGCCAGTATGTCCGAGACCAGGCGCGGCTGCGCAAGCTTGCAGAGCTTGGCTGGATCGTCGTCCGGGTGATCGCTGAGGACAAACCCGAACACGTCGTGCATCGCGTTCGGGCCGCGTTGGCCCGCCGAGGACACCGCGAAACTTAAACCACCGCTACGGTTTTCGGCGTGTCGTGTGCGTGGTGTAAGTGTCGCGGAACGCTAGTGCTCGCCGTTGGTGGAGCCGTTGGAGCCGTTGATGCTCTCCTGGTATTCGCGCAGCGCGGTGAGGGAGCGTTGCTCCCCGGTGTGTGCCGCCTCGCGCAGCGCGGCGTCCTCGGACGCCGGATCGGCGAACAAGAAGCTGCCGCTGCCCGGTGTGCCGGCGGAGCCCAGCTTGTTCATCCGCTTGGGCACCGCCGCGCCCTCGTACTCCAGCGGGATCGCGTGGCCGTGGGCATCGACCGGTCCGAGCGGCTGATGCAGCTCGATGTAGGCACCGTGCGGCAGCCGCTTGATGATGCCCGTCTCGACGCCGTGCGCGAGCACGTCGCGGTCACTGCGCTGCAGACCGATGCACCACCGATAGGTGATGAAGTAGACGAACGGCGGCAGGATCACCATGCCGATGCGCCCGATCCACGTCGTCGCGTTCAGCGAGATGTGGAACTTGAACGCGATGATGTCGTTCATCGCGGCCAGGGTGAGCACCATGTAGAAGGAGATCGCCATGGCCCCGATCGAGGTGCGCACCGGAACGTCACGCGGCCGCTGCAGCAAATTGTGGTGCGCGTAGTCGCCGGAGAACCGCTTCTCCAGGAACGGGTAGATGATCAGCAGGATGAACACCGCGCCCATGATCAGCGCGACCCAGACCGGGGCGGGAATGGTGTGGTGCCAGAAGTAGAACTCCCAGGGCGGCCAGATGCGGGCCAGGCCCTCCGTCCACATCATGTAGAAGTCGGGCTGGGAGCCCGCGGAGACCTGAGATGGCTTGTAGGGACCCAGGTTCCAGATCGGGTTGATCTGTAGCAGGCCACCCATCAGGCCCAGCACGCCGACGATGGCCGCGAAGAACGCGCCGGACTTCACCGCGAAGATCGGCATCACCCGCACGCCGACGACGTTGTGTTCGGTGCGGCCGGGGCCGGGGAACTGGGTGTGCTTCTGGAACCACACCAGCGCCAGGTGAAGACCGATCAGGGCCAGGATGATCCCCGGCAGCAGCAAAATGTGCAGCGCGTAGAGCCGGGGGATCAGGATGGTGCCGGGGAAGTCGCCGCCGAACAGCGCCCAGTGCAGCCAGGTGCCGATCACCGGCATGCCCAGCGTGATCGACGACAGCGCGGCGCGCAGGCCGATGCCCGACAGCAGGTCGTCGGGCAGCGAGTAGCCGAAGTAGCCCTCGAACATCGACAGGATCAGCAACAGCGAGCCGATCACCCAGTTGGCCTCGCGGGGACGGCGGAACGCTCCGGTGAAGAAGATGCGCGCGAGGTGCACCATGATCGCCCCCGAGAACATCAGGGCGGCCCAGTGGTGGATCTGGCGGACGAACAGGCCGCCGCGGACCTCGAACGAGATGTTCAGGGCCGATTCGTAGGCGCGCGACATCTCGACGCCGCGCAGCGGCTGGTAGGTGCCGTTGTAGGTGACGTCGACCATGGACGGGTCGAAGAACAGCGTCAGGTACACGCCGGTGATCAGCAGGACGATGAAGCTGTACAACGCGATCTCGCCCAGCAGGAACGACCAGTGGGTGGGGAAGACCTTGTTGAGCTGCCTGCGCACCGCCGCCGACGGGTGATAGCGCGTGTCGATGTCCTCGCCTTGGCGGGCCAGGACGTCACCGATCTTCGGGGGACTCAGTTTGGGACTCATGTTGTCGTCCTCTCCCAGAATGCCGGACCGACGGGCTCGATGAAGTCGCCGTTGGCGACCAGATACCCGTTGGAGTCAATGGTGATTGGCAGTTGTGCCAACGCACGCGCGGCGGGGCCGAATATCGGCTTGGCGAAATGCAGTGCGTCGAACTGCGACTGGTGGCACGGGCACAGGATTCGGTAGGACTGCTCCTCGTACAGCGACGCGGGGCAGCCCAGGTGCGAGCACACCTTGGTGTAGGCGAAGAATTCGCCCCAGTTGAAGCTCTCCTGACCCTGACGCTTGACCATCCGTGGCATGTCGGTCGGTCGAATGCGGATGAGCATCACCGGGTTTCGGACACCCATCTGGATCGCGGTCAGCTTCTCATGCGACTCGGGGGTGGTGCCGTCGCCGTCGGACTCGCGCCACGGGAAGACGGTCTCCATGCCGCCGGCGTCCATGTCCTCGGGGCGCATCTTGACGAATGGCGCTCCCGAATGCGAACCGGTGGCCCGCGCCAGGAAGATGGTCTCGCCGTGGTAGCGCGGGGTCCAGCCCGACGTCCACAGCGCGGCCTTCATGCCGTCGGCGGTGGGCACGACGGGCTTCCACGGGTTCTTGATCAGGCCGCCGGCAAACGCGACCAGGGTGCCCAGGCCGAACGCGCCCAGCCCCATGCCCAGCGACAGCCCGACGAGCTTGCGCCGGCCGATCGTCGAACCCTGGTAGGCGTCGCCCAGGTTCGCCACGACCGTCTTGCGGTCGATCTCGCGCGAGGCGCCGTCGTGGCGATCCTGAATCGAGATCTCTTCCGGGATAAACCTTTTCTGGTAGAGCACAGCGCCGATTGCGATGCAGAGGATGGACATCCCGAAGGTGAAGCCGTACAGCGGGGTGGCCAGGTCGTACAGGAAGCTGCCCGAGGCCTCCTTGGGCCGGTATTCCCACGGCCAGAACAGGAAGACCACCAGCAGCGCCAGCCCGAATCCGCCACCCAGCAAAAGCCAACGCGCCACGGAGCGCTCGGCGCGCTTCTCGGCCTTGGTGCCCTCGACGGGCCAGCGCGGCTCCTTGAAGACGGTCTCGACGCCGTCGAGCCTGCCGCCCAGCGCCACGAGTTCCTGCTGCGACATCGCGGCCAGCGCCGCCTCGTCGGGCTCCCGGCCCACCGGGTCTTTATCGGTGTCGCTCATGATGCTCGCGTCCCAATCCACAGTGCCAACCCGATGGCTGCCACCATCCCGATGATCCAGAAGGCCATGCCCTCGGGTGCGGGTCCGAATCCGCCGAGGCCATAGCCGCCCGGCTGCCGTTCTTCGCTGACCGCTTTGACGTAGCCGATGATGTCCTTCTTGGCGTCGAAGGACAGCTGGCGGTCGGAGAACTTCGGCATGTTCTGCGGGCCGGTCAGCATCGCGGTCAGGATCTGCTGCTCGCTGGCGGGACCCAGGTCGGGGGCGTACTTACCGGACGACAGCGCGCCGCCCTTGCCGGTGAAGTTGTGGCACGACGAGCAGTTCAGCCGGAACAGGTCGCCGCCGCGGCCCAGGTCCTCGCCGCGCAGCGAGTGCATCGCGAGGCTGCCGTCGGGGTTGCGCACGACGGTGGGTCCGCCGCCGTTGGCCTGCACGTAAGCACCGATCGCGTCGATCTGAGCCTCGTCGAAGATTGGCTCCTTGCGTGGCGCCTGCGCCTCGCCGCGCATCGCGGGCATCCGGCCGGTGGACACCTGGAAGTAGACGGCCGCCTCGCCGACGCCGACCAGGCTCGGCCCGTGGTCGACCACGCCCTGCAGGTTGGCGCCGTGGCAGGACACGCAGGACGTCTCGAACAGCTGCTTGCCGGTGCGCAGCAGCGCCGACGACGACTCGTCGGCGACGGCCACCTGCGGGGTGGGGGTCAGCACGGCCGCCAGGCCGCCGGCGATGGTCAGCGCGATCAGCAGCAGCAAGCCCCCCGACAGCCGGCGCCGCAGGCGCCGGCGCGAGCGATCACGCTGCCCTTTTCGCGACGGACTCCGCCGCGCACCGTTTCGGGTAGACCCCAGTTTCTTCAACCGAGCACTCCTGTCCGTCTAGGTCTAGCGCCGGCTCATCGGATGAAATAGATCACGGTGAACAGCGCGATCCACACGATGTCGACGAAATGCCAGTAGTAGGAGACGACGATGCTGGCCGTCGCCTGCGCGGGGGTGAACTTGCTCATCGCGGTGCGGGCCAGCAGGAAAATGAAGGCGATCAAGCCGCCCGTCACGTGGAGGCCGTGGAAGCCGGTGGCCAGGTAGAAGACGGTGCCGTAGGCGCTGCCGGGGATGGTCGTCCCGTGCGACATCAGGTGGTAGTACTCGTAGCCCTGGCCGAGGACGAAGAACAGGCCCATCAGGAACGTGATCACATACCAGCGGCGCAGGCCGAACACGTCGCCGCGTTCGGCCGCGAACACGCCCATCTGACACGTGAACGACGACGCGATCAGCACGAGCGTCACCGGCACGGCCTGGTAGAGGTTCAACTCGGTGGGCGGCGGCGGCCACTTCCCGCCGGCCTGTGCCCGCGCCGTGAAATACATCGCGAACAGGCCAGCAAAGAACATGAGTTCGCTGGAAAGCCAAACTATGGTGCCGACGGCCACCATGTTGGGCCGATTCAGCGAATGCACTCGCGACGTGATCGCAGTACCCGAGGTCCCCACAGCGCTGGTCACATCCGCAAGTATGACGCTTTGTAGTTGTCGAACTCTACCCGGGTCGGAAATTTCGCGAATCGGCGTTTCCGGCGCCCCGAGCGGCCTCCCGCCCGGCAACGATTGGGGACGCGGTGATCCTCGTGGGACCATCGGCGCGTGCCCGCGTCATCCGAACCCGCTGAGACCCCCGGTGAGCCGCCGTCGTGGTCCCGGGTCCTCGGCCGCCTGACGGGCGGGCAGGACCTGGCGCGGGGCCAGGCCGGCTGGGCGATGGACCAGGTCATGTCCGGCGACGCGAGCCCCGCCCAGATTGCCGCCTTCGCGGTGGCGATGACGATGAAGGTCCCGACCGCCGCCGAGGTGAGCGAGCTGGCCGACGTCATGCTCAGCCACGCCCGCTCGTTGCCCGCCGCGGGAATTCCCGACGACGCGGTCGACATCGTGGGCACCGGGGGCGACGGCGTCAACACCGTCAACCTGTCCACGATGGCGTCGATCGTGGTGGCCGCCGCCGGGGTGCCGGTGGTCAAGCACGGCAACCGGGCGGCGTCGTCGCTGTCCGGGGGCGCCGACACGCTGGAGGCGCTCGGGGTGCGCATCGACGCAGAACCCGACGAGGTCGCGCGCAGCGTCGCCGAAGTCGGGATCGGGTTCTGCTTCGCGCCGTTGTTTCACCCGTCCTACCGGCACACCTCCGGCGTGCGCCGCGAGATCGGGGTGCCGACGGTGTTCAATCTCCTTGGGCCCCTTACCAATCCGGCCAGACCGCGGGCGGGTTTGATCGGCTGCGCGTTCGCCGACCTCGCCGAGGTGATGGCCGGGGTCTTCGCGTCGCGCCGGTCCAGCGTGCTGGTGGTGCACGGCGACGACGGCCTCGACGAGCTGACCACCACCACCACGAGCACGATCTGGCGGGTGCAGGCGGGCACGGTGGACCGGCTGACGTTCGACCCGGCCGGGTTCGGGTTCGACCGCGCCGAGCTGCGCGAGCTGGTGGGTGGCGACGCCCAGGCCAACGCCGCCGAGGCGCGTGCGGTGCTGGGCGGGGCCAAGGGCCCGGTCCGCGACGCCGTCGTGCTCAACGCCGCCGGGGCGATCGTCGCCCACGCCGGCCTATCCAGCCGCGCCGAATGGTTGCCGGCCTGGGAGGACGGGCTGCGGCGGGCCTGCACGGCCATCGACTCCGGGGCGGCCGAACAGCTGCTCGCGCGATGGGTGCGGTTCGGTCAGCAGCTCTGATTCGATCTGCGCCAGATCCTGTTGGGAGGCAATCCGCGCCGAGCGGGCCAGCGCGGCCCACGCCGACCAGGCGCCGGCCGCCCGCAGGGGTGAGGCCCATCCGTCGTCGGTGACGCCCGAAACCCGCACGATGCGCACCCCGGGCGCGGCCAGCCAGCGCGCGATGAGCGCCGTCTCCTCCACCAGCGCGCCGCCGAGCGGGGCCGCCGCGCACAGGATCGCCTGTGCGCCAGCGTGAATCGCGTCGATCACCGGCATCGGCGGCACCCCGCGCCTGGCCGTGCCGGCCGCCGCGAGCTGCCCGTAGCGAACGACGGCCAGGTGGTAGCCGCCCTGGCCGTCGGGCGCGGCGGCGATCAGCTCGGGC
>NZ_AUWQ01000117.1 GCF_000455205.1 Mycobacterium sp. UM_CSW
GCCATGCCCGCCAGCGCGGCGCCCATCAGGCCCGCGGATGCGGTCAGCATCAGCGCGACGCTGCGCTCGTACAACAGTCCGCCGGCCAGCGAGCCGGCCATGATGCCCACCTGAAACGCCGTCACGTACAGGCCCGAGGCCCCGTCGGGGTCGTCGGCCCCGTTGCGCATCGCGGCGGACTGCAGCATCGGCGAGACAGCGGTGGCCATTGCGCCCCACAACACGATGGCCGCAATCCCGATCAGAGCGACCGAATAGGGGGCGACGCCGCGTCCGCCGCCGAACGCGAGCGCGGTCAGCACCACGAACGCGGCGGTCAACCCCGCCATGCAGATCAACACGGCGCCCCTGGGCCGGCGGTCCAGGGGGCGCGCCACCATCCCCACGGCGACAACCCCGGCGGCGCCGTAGGCGGCCAGCACCCAGGCGAGGTTCGGTCCGCGCACGCCGACGACCTCGCGGATGATCACCACGATGTAGGTGTACGACACGAAATGGCCGGTGACGCCGACCATGGTGATGAGGCTGACGACGATCAGGGCGCGATTGCGGTGGTGCCGGGCTCGCGGGCCGACGCACTTGAGCTGGTCGGCGGACAGCACCAGCTCGGGCAGCAACAGCCAGGCCGCGACGGTAACGACGGCCGCGGCGACGGTGACGCAGACCGCGGCCAGCCGCCACCCCCACATCAGGCTCAGGGCGGCGGTGAGCGGGCTGCCGATCACCAGCGCCAGGCTGGTGCCGATGTAGATGGACATGGTGGCGCGTCCCGCGTGGCTCGGCGGCACCAGCCGAGTGGCGATCGGGGCGATGATCGACCACAGCAGCCCGTGGGTGAGCGCGCACAGCACCCGCCCCACAGCCAGCACGGCGAAGTTCGGCGCCAGCGCCGAGATGAGTTGCGAGACGGTCAGGCAGACCAGGCTGACGACCAACGCCCGACGGCGCGGCCAGTGCGCCGTCCAGCGCACCAGCGGAAACGTCGACAGCGCCGCGACCAGCGCGTACCAGGTCAGCAGGGTTCCGACCAACACGACGCTGACTTGCAGGTTGCGCGCGATCGCCGAGAGCGCGCCCACCGGCAGGATTTCGGCCGTGACGTAGGTGAAGGCCGCGGCCGCCAGCACCGCCAGCTGCGCCGCGACCCGTGGCGTCCACGTTCGCGCGGCAGTGGTGGCGGCTTCGACAGTCATAGGATCGGGTACGCAATCGGCCGGGCAAGGCTGGTTGGCGAAATCACGCTGCACCTACCGTACGCACCGCAACAATAGGTTCCCCGCAGTTAGCGGTTCAACACGCCTACCGAGAAGTGATCAGGAACGGACCAGGCGCGCGATGGCGGCCGAGGCCTCGGCCAGCTTGTCGTCCGCCTCGTCCCCGCCGTCGGCCACGGCCCGGGTCACGCAGTGGTTCAGGTGCTCGTCGAGCAGATTCAGCGCCACCGAGCGCAGGGCGCTGTTGACCGCGCTGATCTGGGTGAGGACGTCGATGCAGTACTTGTCTTCCTCGATCATCCGCGCGATGCCGCGCACCTGGCCCTCGATGCGTCGCAGCCGCTTGGCGTAGTTGTCCTTCTGCTGCGAGTATCCGTGCTCGGTCGTCATACGCCCATGGTACTTGGTACCCCGACGGGGTATGCCCGCAAATATCGGCTTGGCCGCGCCACGCATACTTACACGATGTCCGTTAACAAGGCCCCTGACATCAAGCCCCGTAGTCGTGACGTCACCGACGGCCTGGAGAAGGCCGCCGCCCGCGGCATGCTCCGCGCCGTAGGCATGGGGGACGAGGACTTCGCCAAGCCGCAGATCGGGGTCGCGTCGTCGTGGAACGAGATCACGCCGTGCAACCTGTCGCTGGACCGGCTCGCCAAGGCGGTCAAGGAGGGGGTGTTCTCGGCCGGCGGGTACCCGCTCGAGTTCGGCACCATCTCGGTTTCCGACGGCATCTCGATGGGGCACGAGGGGATGCATTTCTCGCTGGTGTCCCGCGAGGTGATCGCCGACAGCGTCGAGACCGTGATGCAGGCCGAGCGCCTTGACGGCTCGGTGCTGCTGGCGGGGTGCGACAAGTCGCTGCCCGGGATGCTGATGGCCGCGGCGCGGCTGGACCTGGCGGCGGTGTTCCTCTACGCCGGCTCGATCCTGCCGGGGGTGGCCAAGCTGTCCGACGGCAGCGAGCGCGAGGTCACGATCATCGACGCGTTCGAGGCGGTGGGCGCCTGCGCCCGCGGCCTGATGCCCCGCGAGGACGTCGACGCCATCGAGCGCGCCATCTGCCCGGGCGAGGGCGCGTGCGGCGGCATGTACACCGCCAACACCATGGCCAGCGCCGCCGAGGCGCTCGGCATGTCGCTGCCGGGCAGCGCGGCCCCGCCGGCGACCGACCGCCGCCGCGACGGGTTCGCGCGGCGCAGCGGCCAGGCCGTCGTGGAGCTGCTGCGGCGCGGCATCACCGCCCGCGACATCCTCACCAAGGAAGCCTTCGACAACGCGATCGCCGTGGTGATGGCGTTCGGCGGGTCGACCAACGCGGTGCTGCACCTGCTGGCCATCGCGCGCGAGGCCGACGTCGAGCTGTCCCTCGACGACTTCAGCCGGATCGGTTCGAAGGTGCCGCACCTGGCCGACGTCAAGCCGTTCGGCCGCCACGTCATGTCCGACGTCGACCACATCGGCGGCGTCCCGGTGGTGATGAAGGCCCTGCTCGACGCGGGCCTGCTGCGCGGCGACTGCCTGACGGTGACCGGCAAGACGGTGGCCGAGAACCTGGCCGCGATCGCCCCGCCCGACCCGGACGGCAAGGTGCTGCGCGCGCTCGCCGACCCGATCCACCCGACCGGGGGGATCACGATCCTGCGCGGATCGCTGGCGCCCGAGGGCGCGGTGGTCAAGACGGCCGGCTTCGACTCCGACGTGTTCGAAGGCACCGCAAGGGTTTTCGACGGCGAACGGGCCGCGCTGGACGCCCTGGAGGACGGGACCATCACCGGGGGCGACGCCGTCGTGATCCGCTACGAGGGCCCCAAGGGTGGACCCGGGATGCGCGAGATGCTCGCCATCACCGGCGCCATCAAGGGCGCCGGGCTCGGCAAGGACGTGCTGCTGCTGACCGACGGGCGGTTCTCCGGCGGCACCACCGGTCTGTGCGTGGGCCACATCGCCCCGGAGGCAGTCGACGGCGGGCCGATCGCGCTGCTGCGCGACGGCGACCGGATCCGGCTGGACGTGGCCGGCCGCACCCTCGACGTGTTGACCGACCCGGCCGAATTCGAAGCGCGGCGAAGGGATTTCACGCCGCCGGAGCCGCGTTACAAGACCGGCGTGCTGGCCAAGTACGTCAAGTTGGTGAGCTCGGCGGCGATCGGCGCGGTCTGCGGCTAGCCGCCATATTGCACCGCGGCTCGCCGCCTATGTTGTTGCACCCCAACGGCTATGCGTGGGTGGCCGCCTCGCGTGTGCGCACGCCGAAGTAGGTGGCGTTCAGGCCCAGGACCGTCAGCAACCCGCCCGCGACGACGTTCGACCAGATCATGCCGGCGGTTGCGGTGAACCCGGGCAGCACCCACGGTGCGACGACGAGCCACGCGCCGAGCACCGGCAGCGTCCACGTCATGCCGTGCGCGCGATCCAGCGCGGTTGCGAAACCGTACGCCAAGAACGCCACCGCGATGCCGACGATCAGGTCGGACGTGGCGAGCGATGCCGTCGCGCTGAATCCCACCATCCACGGTGACGCCGCCACGTACAGGCCCGTCAGCAGGGCCAGACCGAAGGTGACGTGCGCGCTCATCGACTCGGCGAGGCGCTCGTAATTCGCGCGCAGAGCCAACAAATCGGGGTGGTGATCTATTGATGAATGGACCGTACTCATTTTGTGACCTTTCTGTTATGCAGCAAGCCTTTTGAGCTTCGCTGCACCCATCCATCCGCTGTCAAGATTACGCTCGGACGTCACCCAATTCGAGAGACCGCGTAGCGTCGTGGGCATGGACATCGCCGACCGGCTGCGGCTCGACGTGCCGGTGGGGCAGGCCGGAATGGGCGGCGGCATTGCGCAAGCGCCGCTGGCCGCCGCGGTCGCCGACGCCGGCGGCCTGGGCACCCTCGGCATCGCCACCGCCCGCCAGCTACGCGCGTCGATCGATCAGGTGCGCGAGCGGGCGCCCGGGCGCGCGGTGGCGGTAAATCTGTTGATGCCCTTCGTCCATCGCCACCACGTCACGGTCTGCGTCGACGCCCACGTGGACGCCGTCGTGCTGGCGTTCGGCGAAAAGCGCGGGCTCGTCGATCACCTACGCGAGGCGGGAATATTCGTGTTCGTGATGGTCGGCACCGAGGAGCGGGCGCGCGCCGCGATCGCCTGGGGCGCCGACGGTTTGATCGCCCAGGGACGCGAGGCCGGCGGCCACCTCGTCGGCACCATGCCCGCGCTGGACTTCCTGCCCCGGGCCCTGAAGGCGGCCGGGAAGCGACCGGTGTTCTTGGCCGGCGGCATCACAACCGCCGCCGACACGCGCGCCGCGTTGGACGCCGGGGCCAGCGGCGTCATCGCCGGCACGCGGTTCCTGTTGACGCACGAGGCAAATGCGAGTCGCGAGTACCAGCGGCGGGTCATCAACGCGGACAGGACCATTGAGACGGACCTGTTCGGACTGAGCTGGCCGCTGCGTCACCGTGTCGTGCCCAACGCGGCGACCCGGCGCTGGTGCGGCGACGACGGGAAGGCCAAGGCCCTGCCCGCCGCCCTCAACGCGGCGAGCCGCCCGCTGGCGGTGCTGGGTTATTTCGACGCGGGCGCGCTGATGCGGCTGCAGTCGCCGGGTCGCCCGTTCTTCACCCCACTTGCACCGGTGGCCGGGGTGCCCGATTCGTGGCTGGACAGCGCCGCACTGTATGCCGGCGAAACCGCCTTGCGCATAAGCGAACTCACGTCCGCCGCACAGGCAGTCGCCGACCTCGCCCCGCGCTGAGGCACTACCGCACCAACGCGAAGGCGAAACCGTCCCAATGCTTGGCGCCGACCGTCTGGATCACCGCGGTGTCCAGCCGCGGGTGCTCGCCCATCAGCTGCAGCGTCCGCCGCGTCGCCCGCACCCGCTCGTCATCGCAGTCGGGATCGAGGATCTGGCCCTCGCGAACAACGTTGTCCAGCACGAGGACTGAGCCGGGACGAGCCAGCCGCACCGCCCACTCGAGGTATGCGGCGTAGTTCTCCTTGTCGGCGTCGATGAACACCAGGTCGAAGGGGCCGCCGGTCAGTGCCGGCAACGTGTCGAGCGCGGCGCCGACGATGACCTCGACACGGTCGGCCACGCCGGCACGCTGCAGGTTGGCCCGCGCGACCTCGGCGTGCTTGGGCTCGTATTCCAGCGTCACCACCCGTCCCTGCGGTCCTACCCCGCGCGCCAGCCAGATGGTGCTGAAGCCGCCCAGGGTGCCGATCTCGAGGACGCGGCGGGCTTGGGTGGCGCCCGCCAGCAGGGAAAGGAATTTGCCCTGCTGCGCCGACACGGCGATTTGGGGTAACCCGGCCGCGTCGCTGGCCTGTAGCGCCGCGGCGAGGGCCGGCTCGTCGCCGATGAGTGTGTTGTCCAGGAATGCGTCCACGTCTTGCGGGGTCGGGTTTTCCGTCATGCCGCCAACGCTAGGCCGAGGTGTTTACTGCATACCCATAGGGGGTATATAGTGGCGGTGTCCACGACGACAGAGAAGGGTGATCTGAATGGCTGAATACGACGCGGGGACGTTGCTGAGCTGTGGCCACGAGGGCTGCGGATGTCGCGTTCGCATCGAGGTTCCCTGCCACTGCTCCGGCGCGGGTGAGCCGTACCGCTGCACCTGCGGCGACGAGCTGAGGCCGGTCGAGTAGCCCACCCGGCCGGTCGCGCGGATCCGCGTGATCAGCGCCCGAACGCGCGACCGGCCAGCTCGACCCGTGCCTCCAGCCGGAGGGCGGCGGCCGACGCGCCGACGGCCACCGCGTGACCGCCGGGTTCGATGCGCCAGGTTTGCGCGGCGCCGTCGTAATAGGCGAGCAGCCGCGGATCGGCCTCGATCGTCACCCGGCGGGTTGCGCCGGCCTCGAGCTCCAGGCGCTGAAATCCCAGCAGCCGCAGGCATCGTCCGCCGGGGGCCGCGGTCAAATACAGCTGCGGGACGTCGGCCCCGGCCCGGTCGCCGACGTTGGCGACGGTGAAGCTCGCCGTGACGCTCTCGCCGCCGGTCACCGCCAGGTCCCGGTAGTCAAAGCTGGTGTAGGACAGGCCATGACCGAACGCGAACATCGGTGCCAGGCCGTTCTTGGCGAACCAGCGGTAGCCGACGTCAGCCCCTTCGAAGTAGTCGATGGTCGTCGGCGTCCCCCACGGTGCGTCCGGCTCGGGCAGCTCCGGGCGCGGCGTCTGGCCCAGGTCCACCGGGAAGGTGATCGGCAGCCGGCCCGACGGATTAACCCGCCCGGCAAGGATTTCCGCGATCGCCCGGCCGCCGGCCTGGCCCGGATACCACGCCTGCACGACGGCGTTCACCGAATCCCGCCACGGCATGGCCACCGGGTTTCCGGTTTCCAGCACCACGACGGTGTTCGGGTTGGCGGCTGCCACCGCGGCGATCACCGCGTCCTGGCCCCACGGCAGCGTGAGGTCCGCGCCGTCGAAGCCCTCCCCTTCGGCGCGGACCGCGAAGACGATAGCGATGTCGGCGCGCCGCGCTGCCCGCACCGCCTCGGCCGGGCTGGCGCCGGGATCGAAATCGATCTGCGCGCCGGGAAGTTGGCTGCGCAGTTCGGCGAGCGGGCTCGACGGCAGCAGGTACAGGTTGCGCAACCCTGCCTCGAGGCCCAGGCCACCGAGCGGGATGACCCCGGCGTAGCCGCCGGGTGGGACGACCGCGCTCGAACCGTAGCCCGCGGCGACGCCCAGCTGCGCGTACCCGCCGATGACGGCGATGCGCGCCGCGGACTCGGGCGCGATGGGCAGGACGCCGCGGTTGGCCAACAGCACGATACCCCGACGCGCGATCTGCAATGCAATGTCGTTGTGCGCGTTCATATCCGGTTCGGGCGCGGCCTCGGCCCGGTCGATGCCGACCGCGAACATCGACCGCAGGATTCGCCGGACCATGTCGGACAGGCGCTCGGAGGGCAGCGCCCCGGCGGCGTGGGCGGCCCGCAGCGGCTCGCCGAACGCCTCGGATTGCCACAGCAGCGCGTCGATTTGCGCGCCGCACTCCTGGTCGAGGCCGGCCGGCGCGCATTTCCAACTGGGCGTCCCACCCCAGTCGGACATGACCCAACCGCGGTATCCCCAGGCACCTTTCAGTACCCCGTTGATCAGGGCGTCGTTGGCCGCGGCGTAGTCGCCGTTGACCTTGTTGTAGGCCGCCATCACCGCGCCGGGCGATGAGCGCTCGATGGCGATCTCGAAGGCCAGCAGGTCGGATTCGCGGTGCGCGCCGGGATCGATGACCGCGTTCAGCCAGTGCCGGTTGGTCTCGTTGCAGTTCAGCGAGAAGTGCTTGACCGTCGAGATGACGCCCTGCTCCTGGATGCCGTTGACCGACTCGGCGGCGATCAACCCGGTCAAAAGCGGGTCCTCGGAAAGGTATTCGAAGTTGCGGCCGTTGCGCGGGTCACGGGTCAGGTTCATCGCGCCGGCGAGCTGCACGTTGAACCCGCGGCTGCGTGCCTCGCGGCCGATCACCTCGCCGGCGGCGCGGGCCAGCGCGGGGTCGAAGCCGGCGGCCAGG
>NZ_AUWQ01000118.1 GCF_000455205.1 Mycobacterium sp. UM_CSW
CGCCAGGCCCGCCAGGTCGACGCGCACCGACTCCGTCGTCGTCGACGGGACCGCCTCCTCGCGTGAGGAGCTGGTGTCGTCGCTGACCAATGCCTTGAGGTTGACCGTCGCCGGCAGGCTCTTGACCACCGCTCCCGTGAAATCCACCAGCTTGTAGCCCGGCGTCCACTGCTCGGTGGCCGCGGCCGAGCCGTAGTTGGTCCAGGCGACGGATATGCTCGCCGTCTTGCCCTGAATCGACTGCGAGCCCGGCCGCGCCTCGACCGAATACCGGTAGCCCGCAGAGATATTCGCCTGGGCCCACAGCAAAAACAGGCTGGGGTCCATCGCCGACCGGGAGTCGCGGTCCGCGAAGTTGGCGCTCGACGTCATCGACACGTGGTACCTGACCACGTCGTGCAGGGCCTTCTCGTAGTAGGACCGCGGATCAGTCCCGTTGGGCAACTGGCACCACTCGGTGATCACCGGCGCCGAGGCCAGCCGCTGCTTGATCGCGTTGACGACGGCGTCGTTCGACCGCACGTATTGCGAGTCGTTGGATTCCGCCCAGGCCGGCAACGGTGCCTGGACGCCGAGACAATCCGAGCGGATGCCGACCGGCGCCGACAGCTTTTTGGTGACGTCGTCGGCCAGCAGCTCGCGCACGATCTCGGGATTCTGCGGGGTGACCACCAATTGCGTGTGGGGGAAGGCGTTGACGTTCGCCGCCACCAGCTGCTGAATCGATGCCTTGGTGATGCTTTGATCCCGGAATTGGCTGTAATAGCCCAGCATTCCGACGCTTTCGTCGGGCCCGGGGCCGGGGGCGCCCAACACGTCACGCAGGTACGCGATGTGGTTCTCGCTGAAATCCCCGTAGCCGGAGAACTCGAAAACGCTGAGCCGCTCGTCGCCGTCGTAGCGGCGGCCCAGCGCGGCCAGCAGCTGCCCGAACGCGCCCAGGTAGGCCGGGTCGTTCCAGCTCGGCACCACTTGGGTCACCCCGGGCGTGGGGCTGTTCGGCGGGGCCGGATAGCTGGTGGACGACGACCGCATCCAGTCGGGAATCGCGAGGTTGGTGTTGTCGGGATACGAGTCGTTGCAACAGGAGTTGTAGGCGTACACGCGAAGCGTCATCCGCATGTTGCGGTTGGCCAGCTTCGTCAGCGCGTCGTCGATGACGCTGAAGTCGAACCGGCGATCGTCGGGGGCGTCGGGCGGCAGGGTGTGCGGGTCGACGGGCTGCAGCTGCCGCCACGACACACGCAGGCTGGCGTCGTAGGATGCGGGCCACGCCGGGTATCGCTGCTGGGCCGGATTGCCTTGCGGGAAAAGCGGAACCAGCAAATCCTCGTACTGGCCGCGCAGCGGGTTGGCGATCTCCTGAACCGTCGGCGGGATGGCCGGGAAGACCATCGCGGACAGCGGTCCCGGGTTGGGGTGACCGCCGCAGCCGTTCAGCAGCAGCGCCGTGCACGCGATAACGGCGGCAGCGCTCTTTTTGAATGAACGAAGCATCGTCACCGGGGTTAGATCGCGCCTAACGACAACGCCTCGCGGTCGGCGAGGAACGGCATCGGCATCCAGCGCGCGGACAGCAACGCTTCCATCGCGTTGCCCGGCACCGGCCGGGACAGCAGGAAGCCCTGCGCCCGGTGGCAACCGTGTTGCATCAAAGTCAGTGCGGCAGCAGGGGTTTCGACTCCCTCGGCGACCAGTTGCAGGCCGAACGCCTCGGCCAGGCCGATGATCGCCCGGACGATGGCCAGATCGCCGGCGTTGGTGCCCAGGTCGCGGACGAACCCCGTGTCGATCTTGAGCATGTCGACCGGGAGGGACTTCAGGTGCGACAGGACCGCATAGCCGGTGCCGAAGTCGTCGATGGCGATCTGGACTCCGACCTCCTTGAGCTCGTGCAGGGTCTTGCGGGTGGTTTCGATGTCGTGCACCACGGCCCGCTCGGTGATCTCCAGGCAGACCGATCCGCCGTCGATGCCGAACTCGTCGATGGTGTCGGCGACGCTGCGCACGAAGCCGCGGGTGATCAGTTGGACGGGCGACACGTTGATGCGCAGGCTCGCGCTCTGCCCGACGCCGTTGGCGCGCCACCGGCTGAATTCGGCGCAGGCGCTTCGCATCACCCACCGGCCGAGTTCACCGGCCAGGTTGGTCGATTCGGCCACCCCGATGAACGAGTCCGGCAGCAGCAGGCCCCAGATCGGGTGTCGCCACCGGACCAGTGCCTCCGCGGCCACGATGGCGCCGGTCCACAGGTCGACCTCGGGCAGGTAGTGCAGCAGCAGCGCCTCGCTGTCGATGTCGCCCTGCAGGTGCAGCTCGATGTCGTTGCGGAAGGCACTCTTCAGCGACATGTCGTCGGTGGACAGCGCCACCTGGTTGCCGCCGGCGCGCTTGGCGGTCAGCACCGCCTCGTCGGCCCGGCGCAGCAGGTCGGTGCTGTTGTCGCGCCCCGGCATGCCCACCGCGAGCCCGATGCTGACGGTGCGGGTGATCATGTGTCCGCCGATGGCCAGCCGCTCGCGCAGCATCGCCCCCAGCCGGCGGGCGAACGACTCCGCCGTCCCCGTCGACATCGGCTGGTCCGGGATCACGACGAACTCGTCGCCGCCGAGCCGGGCGATCATGCTCTGGTTGCCCGCGCACACCCGGATCCGTTGCGCGAACACCCGGATGAACCAGTCGCCCGCGGTGTGCCCGAGGTAGTCGTTGATCGGCTTGAGCCGGTCCAGGTCGAGGTACAAGACGGCGACCGGCCCGGGGCTTCCGGGCGCGAGCCGTTCAGACAGGTGCGCGACCAGCGCCCGCCGGTTGTACAGGCCGGTCAGGTCGTCGTGTTCGGCCAGGTAGCGAAGCTTCTCTTCGGCCGCGATCCGCGCCTGCAGCTGCGCGAACAGCGCGGCGATGGCCTCGAGCGTGTTGATCTCTTCTTGCTTCCACTTGCGGGAGCCGTTTTTGACGAAGCCGAGCACGCCCGTGGTGGCCTCGCCGGAGACCAGGGGCGCGGCGGCCACCGAGGGCGACATGGGCTGCTTGGACCCGCCCAATCGCCGGCCGAACCCGCGGTTGTTCTGCTCCGGCCGGATCACCACCGGCTTGCGCCCGTGCTCGCACTGGGCCAGCACCGGGTCGGCGCTGGTGAAGTGGACGACGGCCAGCGGATCCGGGTCCGGAACGTCGGTGCGCGGCGGCCACTCCGCCACCAGCACCGAGGCGCGGATGTCGTGGTCGTGGTGGCGCAGGAAGCAGGCGTCGAGATCGAACTGCTCGACGAGCTGCGCAAGCACCTTCTCGCTGACCTGGGTCGCGGTTGATCCCGTCGCCTCCATCAGCTGGGTTGCCACGGAGGTGACGACGAGATCCAGGCTTCGCGGCAAGGACTCCTCCGATGGGCATGTCCCAGCTGGGCTTGGCCGGTTCGGGGGCCCAATCAGGGGATGTTCGTCTTTCAGTTTGCACTCCCCCGATGCACGCCGATGCGCATTGGGGAGCCCCATACTTTCGCGGTGCCTGCATTCGGCCCGGGGCAGGTCACGAATAGATGCGAAGCGTATCATTTCCGACCCGGCGCGGGGCCCGCTTGAGACCGGCTCCCCAAAGCCCCCAAAAAGGATGGGAGACCACCGCAGATGCCCGTCGGACGCACGGCCAAACGTTGGCTCGCGCCGGCGGCAAAGACGTTGGCGCCGCGGCTGTTCTGGCGCCGCAAGTACGGCATCCTGCAACGCCTCGGCGAGGCGCGCCAGGACGTTCGGCTGGTCGCGTCGCTGTGCGATCCCAACCGCGTCTCGCTGGACATCGGGGCCGATGTCGGCGAGTTCACGATCGCGATGCTCGCGTCGTCGCGCTCGGTGATCGCGTTCGAACCCCGGCCGGCCCAGGCGCGTGAGTTGGCGTCGATGTTCGACGCGGTCGGCGCGCCGGTCCGGGTGGAAGCCGTCGCGCTCTCCGACACGCCCGGCGTCACCACGATGCGGGTGGTGGAATCCGACCCGGGCCGCAGCACGATCGATGCCGGCAACGCCCTGGGCGACGCCGGCGGTGACGCGGTGCAGAGCATCGAGGTGCCGGTCAAGCGGCTCGACGACCTGAGCCTCGGCGACGTGGGCCTGGTCAAGATCGACGTCGAGGGCCACGAACTGGCCGTGCTGCGTGGCGCGACGGAGACGCTCGCGCGCAACCGGCCCGCCGTCCTGGTGGAGGCCGAGGAACGCCATCACCGCGGCGCCGTTGCCGCGATCACCGAGCTGCTGACGGGACTCGGGTACGAGGGCTACTTCGACACCGGTGACGGCCGGCGGCCGATCGAGGAGTTCGACGCGGCCCGGCACCAGAACCCGGCCAACATCGGCGGGCGGGAGGACGGCTGGGCGGCCCACGGCGTCTACGTCAACAACTTCGTCTTCGTCCCCAGGGGCGTGTGAAACGGCTCACAGCTCTGTCCGGACTGTCACGGTCGGCCGGCCCGCGGTGTCTCAAGGGCACGAGTTCCGTGAGAGTAGGAGACAGAAATGACCCAGCCGGCCGCCCCAAGAACCCACGTCGTCGTCATCGGCGGCGGATACGCCGGAACCCTGGCCGCCAATCACCTGCGCCAGCGCCCCGACGTCGACATCACCCTGGTCAACCCGCGTCCCGTGTTCGTGCAGCGGATCCGCCTGCACCAGCTGGTCGCCGACACCGGCGCGGCGATCGCCGACTACGACACGCTGCTGGGCGAGGGCATCGGGCTGGTGATCGATGCCGTCGAGCGCATCGAGGCCGCCGACCGCCGCCTGGTGCTGGCCTCCGGCGCCGAGCTGGACTACGACTACCTGATCTACGCCGTCGGCAGCACCGGCGCGATGCCGCTGACCGTGCCGGGCGCCGCCGAGTACGCGCACTCGGTCGCCGACCTGGAAAGCGCGCAACGGCTGCGCTACGCGCTCGCCGACCTGCCGCTGGGTTCGCCCGTCACCGTCGTGGGCGGCGGGCTGACCGGCATCGAAACCGCGTCCGAGCTGGCCGAGCTGGGGCGCCCGGTGACCCTGGTGTGCGGCGGCATCCTCGGCCCCTCGCTGAGCGAGAAGGGCCGGCGGTCCGTGGGCAAGCAGCTGCGCCACCTGGGCGTCAATGTGCTCGAAGCCCCTGCCGCGACCGAGGTGCGCTGGGACGCGGTGGTGCTCACCGACGGCGCCGTGCTGCCCAGCGCGGCGACGGTGTGGACGGCGGGCTTCGCCGTGCCGGACCTGGCCGCGCGCAGCGGGCTGCGCACCGACTCGCTGGGCCGGCTGCTCACCGACGAGACGCTGACCAGCATCGACGACCAGCACATCGTCGCCGCGGGTGACGCGGCCGCGCCGTCCGGGCAGCCACTGCGGATGAGCTGCCAAGCCGCCGGCCCGCTCGGGGTCCAGGCCGCCAACACGGTGCTCAGCCGCATCGCGGGAGAAGCGCCGGCGCTGCTGAACCAGGCGTTCACCGGTCAGTGCATCAGCCTCGGCCGCTCGCACGGCACCATCCAGCTCGCCCGCAAGGACGACACCCCGGTCGAGGTGTACGTCGGGGGTCGGTTCGCGGCGTCGGTGAAGGAGACCGTCTGCAAGGGCACGCTGTGGTTCATTCGCCGCGAGGCCGCCAAGCCCGGCTCCTACTTCTGGCTCAAGGGCGGCAGGCGGGTCGCGCAGTCCCCGGCGGACGAACAGGTCGCGCTGCCGTGACCCGTTCGACCGAGCACGCCGAACGATTCACGGTGTTGCGGCCGTTGCTGTTCACGATCGCCTACGAGATCCTCGGCTCGGCGACCGAGGCCGACGACGTGCTGCAGGACAGCTACCTGCGCTGGGCCGACGTCGACCTGTCGGCCGTGCGTGACACGAAGTCGTATCTGGCCCAGCTGGTCACCCGGCAGGCGCTCAACGCGCTGCGGGCCGACGCGCGCCGCCGCGAGGAGTACGTGGGGCCGTGGCTGCCCGAGCCGCTGCTCCTCGACGACCAGGACCCCTCGGCCGATGTCGTTCTGGCGGAATCGGTTTCGATGGCGATGCTGGTCTTGCTGGAGACGCTGAGCCCCGACGAACGGGCGGTGTTCGTGCTGCGCGAGGTGTTCGGCTTCGACTACGGCGAGATCGCCGAGGCGGTCGGCAAGCCGGCGCCGACCGTGCGTCAGGTCGCGCACCGCGCGCGCGAACACGTGCGGGCGCGGCGCAAGCAGCGCGGCGCTTCAACAAAAATTGATGCCGAGCGCAACTCCGAAATCACCGCTCAGTTCCTGGCCACGGCGGCCAGCGGCGACGTGGAGGCGCTGATGGCGATGCTCGCCCCGGACGCCACCTGGACGGCCGACAGCGGCGGCATCGTCAGCGCCGCCCGCAGGCCCGTGGTCGGCGCCGAGCGGGTGGCCCGCGCGATCGTGGGGCTGATGCGCAAGGCCGCCGACGTTGCCGGGGTGCGCGTGGACATGGTGACCTGCAACAGCGCTCCGGCCGTGCTGCTCTACCTCGGTGAACAGCTCGAAGGGGTGATCACGCTGGAGATCGCCGGCGACAAGATCACCAACTTCTACGTGATGCGCAACCCGGAGAAGCTGGCGGCCATGGCCACCGCTCGCGACATCAGCCGCGGCTAGGCGGCAGACTAGGGCGGTGCGAACCGACCGGCTTGGCGACCTCGGCGCCGCGCCCCGGGTGCTGCGCGCCGTCGGTGATGCCGCCGGCCGCCTGGGGTTGCCGCCGCCCGCCGCGCTGACCGGCGAGTGGTTCGGTTCGCTGGCGGTGATCGCGCCGAGCCTCGCGGCGCGGCCGGTCGCCGTCGACGACGCCTTCGCGGTCCGGCTGGGCACGCCCGCGCCCGGCTCGGAGGCGGTCGGCGGCGGCTGGGTCGGCTACCTGTCCTATCCCGATCCCGCCGCCGACGGCCGGGCCAACCGGATCCCCGAGGCCGCCGGCGGCTGGACCGACTGCGTCCTGCGCCGCGACCGCGACGGTGCCTGGTGGTACGAAAGCCTGACCGGCGCACCGATGCCGGGCTGGCTGGGCGCCGCGTTGGCGGCCAGGCCGGCGCCGCCGCGCGATTGCCGCATCGACTGGGGCGGCCCCGACCGGGCCGCGCACCGCGGCGGGGTACTGGCCTGCCTGGAGTCGATCCGCGCCGGCGACGTCTATCAGGCCTGCGTATGCACGCAATTCACCGGGTCGGTCAGCGGGGCCCCGCTGGATTTCTTCGTCGACGGCGTGGCGCGCACCTCACCGGCCCGGGCGGCCTACATCGCGGGGCCGTGGGGCGCAGTGGCGTCGCTGTCGCCGGAGCTTTTCCTGCGACGACGCGGTGCGACCGTGACGTCCAGCCCCATCAAGGGCACCCTGCCGCTCGATGCCTGGCCGTCGGCGCTGCGGGCGTCGGCCAAGGACGTTGCGGAAAACATCATGATCGTGGACCTGGTCCGCAACGACCTGGGCCGGGTGGCGACCGTCGGCACGGTCACCGTGCCCGAGCTGTTGGTGGTGCGGCGCGCGCCGGGCGTGTGGCACCTGGTGTCCACGGTGTCGGCGCGCGTCCCCCTCGAGCTGCCGACGTCGGCCCTGCTGGACGCCGCCTTCCCCCCGGCGTCCGTGACCGGTACCCCCAAACACCGTGCGCGGCAACTGATTTCGCAGTGGGAACACAGCCGCCGCGGCATCTACTGCGGAACAATCGGCCTAGCCTCCCCGATCGCCGGATGCGAGCTGAATGTCGCGATTCGCACCGTCGAGTTCGACGCGGGCGGCGGCGCGGTGCTGGGCGTCGGCGGCGGGATCACCGCCGACTCCGATCCCGACGCCGAATGGGAGGAATGCCTGCACAAGGCGGCCCCGATCGTCGGGCTGCCGTTGGTCGCGACACCGGCTCAAGCCGGCTAGGAGGCCGGCCGGTGAAGCATCGGAGCCTCGGCCGTGAATTTCGGCTAACACCCCACGCCACGTGCCGCTTTTGCTTAAGCTTCATGGATTGACCCGCGCCGATCGCGAGTCGACTGCCGGAGGGGGCCGTCATGAGAATCGCTGTCCTGGGCGCCGTCGCGTCCGCCCTGATGGGCGGGACGCTGGCGGTCACGCCCCTGACCTCGGTCAGCACGCCGCTGCCGGCCGCGGGGCCCTGCGGCGCTGGCGGGGCCCCCTGCCAGAAGGTGGCGTCGGTCCTGATGCCCGAGACGCCGCCGTCGGCGCCCGGCACGCAGGCCGCTCCCGCGGCGAATACCGGCGGAGACGCCCCCAAGCCGGTCGCAGAGGCCACCAACCCGGCAATGCCCGGCGGGTCGGCCACACCGGGTGGGTCCGCGGGACGCGCGATGCCCGGGCTAGGCGGATCGGGAGGCGGCGCGCCGGCCTCGGCGATG
>NZ_AUWQ01000119.1 GCF_000455205.1 Mycobacterium sp. UM_CSW
CTCCAGCGCCGCCGCGGTGACGCCCGAATCGATCAGCCACAGCGCGGTGAGGATCCAGCCCTGGTGGATGCGATCCCGCAGCAGCGGCAACCGGACCTCGAGCGCGGCGTCCGGCAGCGCCGCCAGTTGCGCGGCATCGGCGTGTTCGGCCTCCGCGGCCGCGCCGTACGCCAGCGTGTCCCGCTTGAGGTGGCGCATCACCGTCACCGAGCGCGCCGTCACGACCGCTTTGGCGAGCGACCCGAGCGCCCCCTCGGCCAGCCTCGGCTCGCCGAACGGCAGGACGTCGCCCACCTGGGGTTGATCGGCCAGGGCCTGCCGGGCGACGGCGTGCTGGTCCCATCCGGGCAGCTGGGTGGCGGCGACGACGTTGGCCGACACCCCCACGTAGGCGCGGTGGCCGAAGATAGCGATCGCCCGGCTGCTCCACTCGTCGTCGACCACGCCGCCGAGCGCGAGCACCTGTCCCAGCACCCGGCTGGCCGTGCGCAGCCCGCTCAGCTGGACGTCGAGCGTTATCGGTGTCAGCGGACCGGGTAGCGCCTCGGCGAGCCGGGCCGCGCTGAAGACCGGAAACCGGGGATCGATGCGGTCGTCGAACTCGCCCTCCAGCCCCTCGGGGGCCGCGCTGCGCAATTCGTCGGACGGCCGTGGCCGCGGGAGGACCTCCACCGGCAGCGCCACCTGGCCGCCGTGGCTGAGCGCGCCCTCGGGAAGGAGCCGGCGCCCGGCGAGGCCGCGCGCGGTGTCGGCGACCGCCTCGAGCGCTTGCCAGCCGAACTCGAAGCCCCAATCCTCTTGCACCGCAGTGATATCCATTTTCGGAACCAGTTTCGACCAGCTGGGAACCCCGTTCAGCCGTGAACGCGGGCCGACGGCGCGCAGTAGCCGCCACGCGGTGACCACGTTGGTAGTGTCCGGGGTGGCGAGGTCCACCACGCCGGTGCGGTCACTGGTCAGCGCGAAAACCAGGAACCGGACCAGGTCGTCGACGTGCAGGACTCGCATCGGTCGGGTGGAAACCTTCGCGCGCAGCAGCGTGGCCACGGTGCGGCACACCATCCAGTCGAGCTGGCGGCCGACCGGCGGCGCGATCCGGACGACCAGGCTCGGTGCCCAGCTCGTGGACACCAGCTCCTCGGCGGGTCGATAGAGCTCGGGCCGGCCGGCGGCCTGGGACACGAACAGCAGCCGCGCGCCGGCGCGGGCGGCCGCATGGGTCACGTGGGCGATCCCGTCGACGTCGGCGCCGCCGGGCGCGCTGGGGTCGGCCGGGGCCAGGTGGATCAGCGTGTCGGCTTCGTCGGCCAGGTCTTGCACGACGGGGTCGCTCAGCGGCGCGCAAACGAGTTCGACGCCGGGGTCCAGGCAGGGATGGGGGTGCTCAGCTATCCCGCTGACCGTGTGCCCGGCAGCGATGAGTTGCCGTGCGACCAGCCGGCCTACGGCGCCGGTGGCGTCGGTAACCAGGACGTGCACCTGGGCTCACCTCCCCCAACGTCCAACCCGACAATAGGCAAGTTGATGTCACTTACGCGACCGTTACCCCGTTTTCGGGACCTTTGGCCCGTGGTGCTGTAACCCGCCGGTTACCGCAGCGACGCGATGCCGTCCGGGGTGACGGCAACCTTGGCGCCACCGATGTCTTCGCGCACGGTTGCCTCGGCGGCGCCGGGATCGGCGATGACGGCCAGGGTGCGGGCCCCGTCGGGCGTCCGCACCGCCACGAATGCCTTCTCGGGCTGTCCCTCGCGGTCGAACGGTGTGGTCCACGCTTCGACGGTCCCGACGCCGTCCCACTCGACCAGGCCCTCCCGGGTGGGTTCGCGATCCACGGCCGGCTGTGCGTCCTCCCAACGGAACGACGCCGGCGGCTCGGTGCCGTAGACCCCGAAGCTGTGCTTCGTCAGGTAGCCGCCGTTGCCGGTGATGAGGCCGCGCCGGCCCGGGTTGGCCACCAGCAATTCGGCCATGGTGGCGATGGAATGCATGACGTAGTTGCTCCACGGGCCGCCCGCGAAGGTCAGCCCGCCGGTGACGGTGAGCGGGCGGGCCGGGTCGTCTGCGCTCAGGCCGAGTTCGGCGGCGGCGACCTGCACGGCGGATGGGAAGCAGGAGTACAGGTCGACGTAGTCGACGTCGTCGATGCCCAGGCCGGCCAGCTGCAGGGCACGCGCGCCCGCGATCCGGATGGCCGCCGAGCGATGCAGCTCGTCGCGCTCGGCGATGGACGGGGTGTCGTGGGCGTCGGTGCCGGCGTGCGGGTATACCCACCGGTCGGCGGGGACCTGCAAGCGTTGGGCCTGCTCGACCGACGCCAGGACCAGCGCGGCGCCCTGGTCGACCATGTTGTTGGAGTTCATCAGCTTGGTGTAGGGCCAGCTGATCATCCGGTTCTGCGGTCCGGGCCGCCGGATTTCCTCGGCGGTCACCGGCTTGCGGATCCACGCGTGCGGGTTTTCGACCGCGACGGCGTTGAACCGCGCCCACAACTCGCTGACGCGCCGGAGGTGGTCGTCGACCGACTCGCCGTTGGCGATGCGCAGCGCCTGTTCGAACAGGGGGTAGACGAATGCCGGCAGGTTCAGCCCGCTCTTGAGCTCCGCGTCGCCGAACATCGGGATGTCCTCGCCGGTGACCTCGCCCAACGGCACGGATTCGTCCTGCACGGTCCACTCGAGCCTGCCGCCCTTGGCCTTCAGCCCCCGCCTGGTGCGCCACGTCTCGGCGCCGGCCAGCAGCACGACACCGGCCCGGCCCGCCTGGATGTCCAGGCAGGCCTGGTTGACCAGCGTCTGCGGGACGTTGCCGCCGACAGGGCTGTAGCGGGTGCTGAATCCTTCCGCGCCCAGCCGCTCGCCCAGCAGCAGCGCGGGGTCGCGGTAGTGGGCCGACAACACGTTCACCACGCGGATGGAATCCACGGCCTCGATCACCCGGGCGTCCGCGGCCTCGCGGGCCGCGACGGCCATCAGGTCCACCGGTTCGACCGACCGCGTCGCCGGGTCGATTTCGTCGCGGTGGTTGACCTGGCCGTAGCCGATCAACACCGGTGTCCTGGGATCGACGGTCATCCAACGAATTTAGCGTGCCTATGGATCCGGCCGGCCCGCAGCCCGGGAATGGTGCCGAGCGTCACGCCAGCGTCGCGTTGGTTGCCGAGCGTCACGCCAGCGTGGCGTTCGGAGCCCTGGGACCCAAAGCCTGGCTAGGCAGTCCCCGGGGTCGCGAACAGCACGCCGTCCCGGATCAGCCGCTCGGTCTCGTCGGCGCTCATCCCGAGCAGGTTGCGGCAGATGGCGCGGGTGTCCTGGCCGGGCAGCGGCGCCGGGCGTTGCGGGGCCGGCGGAATGTGCTGAAACGGTGCCGGGCCCGTCTCCGCGGGCATCGGGCGCTCGATCAGCGGATGGGTCATGTCGCTGAACAGTTTTCGCTCGATCAACTGGGGGTCCTCGAGGATGTCCGGCGGGCGGTTCATCGGCCCGGCCGCGACACCGGCCGCCTGCAGCAGTTCGGTGTTGCGCAGCGGGGTGCGGGTGCGGGTCCAAGCCGACACCAGCTCGATCAATTCGCGGCGGTTGGCCAGGCGCGCCTCGCCGGTCGCGAACCGGGGGTCGTCGACCCACTGCGGATGGTCGAGAAGGCCTGCGAGGCAGCGCCATTCGTCGTCAGAGCCGATCGAGATGACGCACCATTCGTCGTCGCCCGCGCAGGGGTAGACCGCGTGCAGGCTGGTGTCGTCGCGGATCGGGCCGACGCCCGCGGCCAGCGCGGCCTCGGTGACGTAATGGGTGTCGAGCTGGTTGAGCACGACCTCGGCCTGCGAGATGTGGACGTGCGACCCGCCACCAGTGCGATCGCGATGGATCAACGCGGCCAGCGCCGCGATCGCGGTGACCCGCCCGACCACGTGATCCGGGAAGATCGTCGTCGCGTCGTAGAAGGCGTGCCGTCCCGTGCCGGTGTCCGCGTCGTCGTCCGCCTCGTCGGACGTCCACAGCCGGGTCACCCCGGTGGCGGCGCGGACCAACGGGCCGTAGCCCAGCCGAGTCCGCCAGGGGCCGCTGTCGCCGTAGGCGCTGCTGCCGGCGAGCACGATCCGCGGGTTGATAGCGCGCAGCGCCTCGTAGTTAAAGCCAAGGGCGGTAAGGGTTCCCGGCTTGAAGTTGGCGAACACCGCGTCGGCCTCGGCAACCAGCCGGCGGAAGATGTCCTTGCCCTCGGCGCTGCGCAGGTCGAGGCCCAGCCCGAGGTGATTGCGGTGGGTCCACGCGAACGACTCGCTCATGGCGTCGCCTTCGCGGGCCTGCCGCAGCCCGTCGGGGTATTCGGCGCTTTCCACCTTGATGACCTCAGCGCCCAGGTCGCCGAACAGCCGGCTCAGCTCGCCGCCCGCGACGATGATGCCCAGATCGAGGATCCGCAGCCCGGTGAGCGGATAGTCGCCGACTCTGCCCGACGGTGCCCGCACCAACACCGGGTTCCCGCGCCAATACGGTTGGTCCTGCCCGATGGCCGGGGCCGGCGTGCGGAAACCCGCGCGCTGCCCGTCGACGACGAAATACCCAGTGGGCACGCTGGTCCGCACCCGCGGCATCAGCTCCGCCTCGGTGATCGCGCCCACCTCTTGGAAATGTTCGGAGCCCAGGACCCAGGACGGCGGCAGCACCGCGGCGATCGGCACACCATGCGCCTGACCGGCGGCGACCACGTCCTTCATCGTCTGGTCGGCGAACAACGCCCGGGCTAGCACGCTGATCTCGGGCCACGCCGCCATCCGGGCGCCGATCGCGTCGTACTTGGGGTCCTGAAACTCCTCCGGCTCCCCCAGCCAGCGACGCAACCCCCGCCACTGCCGGGGCGCCATCACGCACAGCCGGACGTAGCCGTCCTTGCACGGGCAGATCGGGTAGGCGTCCTGGTTCTTCGGGCGTCCCCGCCACCGGCCGCTGTGGCGGATGCCGGCGGCGACCTGCCCGTGCGCGCCGAACGCCGGGTCGAGCGCCATCACTACGGCATCGAACCGGGAGAAATCGATGTAATCGCCTGTGCCGCAGCGTAATCGGTTGTAGTAGGCGACGAGCGCCGCCCACGCCGCCTGCACCGCGGCGGTGGCCGAGGCGATGCCGTCCGGCGGCAACACCGGGGTGCCGGTGGTGGGACCGGACCGCGCCAGCGAGCCGCACATCGCGAACAACACCGGATCGGTGGCGCGCCACGCGGACCGCGGACCCGTCTCGCCGAAGTCGGTGACCGACAGCACCACCAGGTGCGGGTAGCGGGCCGCCAGCTCCGCGCCCGTCATCCCGAACGCGCCGATATGCCCGGCCAGGCCGCTGTCCACGACGATGTCGGCCTCGGCGGCCAGGTCCAGGAACCGGCCGCAGTCGCCGTCCTCGAGCGGGTCCAGCACCGCGGCGCGCTTGTTGGCGTTGTGCAGCGCGAACGGGATGCTCGCGCCGGCCAGCGCCGGCAGGTCGTCGCGGCCCATGCTGCCGCCGGGGAATTCGATCTTGAGGACGTCGGCGCCCAGGTCGGCAAACAGGCGGGTCACCGCGTCGGCGTTGCCGCTGGACAGGTCCAGCACGCGCACGGTTTCGAGCAGCCCCTCCGCCATCCGCTCACCGTACCTGCCTGGTCGGCGGCGCCCCGGCGAGCACGTGGTCGGTGGCCAAATGCGCAGCAGCCCAAGCCGGTTCGCGCGCGAATTCCGACCGGCTACGCTCGGTAGTTCTTGTCGGCAGTGACCCCGGATGGAGGCGCCCCACCCAATGACCGCGCACTTGAGCTACGTCGAGGCCGTGGTAGTCGGCGCGTTCCAGGGCGTCACCGAGCTGTTCCCGGTCTCCAGCCTGGGGCACTCGGTGTTGGTGCCGGCGCTGGTCGGTGGGCAATGGGGCCGGGACCTCGACGTCTCCACGCCCGAATCGCCCTACCTCGCCTTCATCGTCGGCCTGCACGTCGCGACCGCCGCCGCGCTGCTGGTGTTCTTCTGGCGGGACTGGTTGCGGATCGTGGCCGGCTTCTTCTCCTCGCTGCGGCATCGCCGAATTCAGACGCCCGACGAGCGGCTGGCCTGGCTGATCGTCGTCGCCACCATCCCGGTGGGCCTGGCCGGGGTGGCCCTCGAGCACCTGTTCCGGACCACGCTGGGCAAACCCATTCCGGCGGCGGCTTTCCTGTTGCTCAACGGCATCGCGCTGTATGCCGGCGAGGTCCTGCGCCGCCGCGTTTCACCGAGCGGCGACGAGGAGCACGAGGACCATCGCGGCGAGGCCATCGACAACCGGCTGGCCCAACTGCCGATGGGTCGTGGGCTGGTGATCGGCTCCTCGCAGATCCTGGCGCTGCTGCCCGGCATCAGCCGCTCCGGCATCGCGATGGTCGCCGGCCTGTGGCGCGGGCTGTCGCACGAGGACGCTGCCCGCTTCTCGTTCCTGCTTGCCACGCCGATCATCCTGGCGGCCGGGGTGTACAAGATCCCGGACCTTTTCGGCCCGCTCGGTGCCGGGATCGGCGGCCAGGTCCTGGCCGGCAGCGTCGCCTCGTTCGTCTGCGCCTACCTGGCCGTGCGGTTCCTGACGCGGTATTTCCAGACGCGCACCCTGACGCCGTTCGCGGTCTACTGCGCCGTCGTGGGCGGCGCCAGCCTGGTGTGGCTGAGCGTGCACTAGACCGGCGCGCAGCGGTAGCGCACCTGTCGGACGGGGGTGTCACCGAAAGTCTCTGTGCGGCAGGCTCCGTCGAACCGCCACCCGTCGCGTTCGTAGAACCGGCGGGCGCCGAGGTTCCCGTCCAACACCCACAACACGGCTCCGGCCACGCCGAGCCGGCGCAGCCGCTCGCGCGCGGCGGCCATCAGCAGCCGCCCGATGCCGGTCCGCGCGTGCGCGGGATCGACGTAGATCGCCATCAGCTCACCAAAATTCGGGAACTCCATTTCGCTGCACAGGCCCGTGGTCGCCAGGCCGCGGATCGCGGGACCGTCGACCGCGACGACGGTTGACGGCAGCCGAAGACCGACCCGACCGAAGGTGTACCGGCCGGCGAAGAACTCGGGCGTCAGGCCGTCGAGGTAGGCCTGGTCGATCAGCCCGCGATACGCCGACTGCCACGACCGGACCTGCACCCGGGCCACGTCGCGTGCGTCGGCCGGGACGGCCGCCCGCACCTCGATCACGGGTGCAGTATCGGGCATAATCGCCCGAATTGACACCCGTCAACTTTCCGGGAAGGACGACGAAGATGGCAGACACGGCTTCAATCGGCGTGAAGGTGCGCGACAAGGTCGTCGTCATCACCGGCGGCGCGCGCGGGATCGGGCTGGCCACCGCGACCGCGCTGCACAACCTGGGCGCCAAGGTCGCGATCGGCGACATCGACGAGGTGCGGGTGAAGGAATCGGGCGCCGCGCTCGGCCTCGACGTCTACGGGAAACTCGACGTCACCGACGCGCATTCGTTCGCGGACTTCCTCGATGAGGTGGAGCGCCAGCTCGGCCCCATCGACGTGCTGATCAACAACGCCGGCATCATGCCCGTCGGGCGGATCATCGAGGAGCCGGACGCCGTCACCCGCCGCATCCTCGACATCAACGTCTACGGTGTCATCCTCGGCAGCAAGCTGGCGGTGCAGCGCATGGTCCCCCGCCGATCCGGGCACGTCATCAACGTCGCCTCCCTGGCCGGCGAGCTCTACATCGTCGGCCTGGCCAGCTACTGCGCCAGCAAGCACGCGGTCATCGCGTTCACCGACTCGGCCCGGCTGGAGTACCGCTCGGCCGGTGTGGAGTTCTCCACGGTGTTGCCGACGTTCGTCAACACCGAGCTCGTCGCCGGGACCCCCGGCATGAAGGGGTTCCGCAACGCCGAGCCCGCCGAGATCGCGGACGCGATCGTGCGACTGGTGGCCCATCCCAGGCCACGGGTGCGGATCACCAAGGCCGCCGGCGCGATGGTCGTCTCCCAGAAATTCTGGCCGCGCAGAATCGCCGAGGGGCTCAACCGCCTGCTCGGCGGCGACCACGTCTTCACCGACGACGTCGATGTCGAGAAGCGGCGGGCCTACGAGACGCGGGCCCGCGGCGAGGAGTAGTCGGCGATCGCGAGCGCGGCGGAGCCGGGCGAAGCGGGTCGCCGCCATCGGGAGTAGTCAGCGATCGCGAGCGCGGCGGAGCCGGGCGAAGCGGGTCGCCGCCATCGGGAGTAGTCGGCGATCGCGAGCGCGGCGGACCGGGGCGAAGCGGGTCGCCGCCATCGGGAGTAGCCCGCGACAAGCGCCGTTCACCAAAGACACGGACAATCGGCAGGGTGACCGCAGAAACCTCGACTACGGATGTTGCAGCCCTCTCCGACGACGAACTCGCCCTCATCGACAAGTATTGGCGCGCAGCCAATTACCTCTCGGTCGGGCAGATCTACCTCCTGGACAACCCGCTGCTGAGCGAACCGCTGTCGTCCGAGCACGTCAAACCCCGGCTGTTGGGTCACTGGGGCACCACGCCCGGGCTCAACCTGATCTACGCGCACCTGAACCGGGTCATCCGCAACCGCGACGCCAGCGTCATCTACGTCACCGGGCCCGGCCACGGCGGGCCCGGGCTGGTCGCCAACGCGTACCTGGAGGGCACTTACACCGAGGTGTACACCGGCATCGAGGAAGACGCCGAGGGACTGCGAAAGTTGTTCCGGCAGTTCTCCTTTCCCGGCGGTATCCCCAGCCACGTCGCGGCCCAGACGCCCGGGTCGATCCACGAGGGCGGCGAGCTGGGCTACGCGCTGGTGCACGCCTACGGGGCGGCGTTCGACAACCCGGACCTGGTGGTGGCGTGCGTGGTGGGCGACGGCGAGGCCGAGACCGGGCCCCTGGCCGCGGGCTGGCACTCGAATAAGTTCCTGAATCCGGTCACCGATGGCGCCGTGCTGCCCATCCTGCAGCTGAACGGCTACAAGATCGCCAACCCGACCGTGCTGGCTCGCATCCCCCACCCCGAACTGGAATCACTGCTGCGCGGCTACGGCTACCGGCCCATCACGGTCGCCGGTGACGACCCGGCCAACGTGCACCAGCAGCTGGCCGCCGCCCTCGACGACGCCTTCGACGACATCGCGGCCATCCAACGCGCCGCCCGCACCGGCGGCCGTGCGGAGCGGCCCGTCTGGCCGATGATCGTGCTGCGCACCCCGAAGGGCTGGACCGGCCCCAAAGTGGTCGACGGCAAGAAGGTGGAGGGCACCTGGCGGGCCCACCAGGTCCCGTTGGCCGAGACCCACGACAATCCGGACCACCGCGCGCAGCTGGAGGAATGGCTGCGCAGCTACGGGCCCGAGGAGTTGTTCGACGGCAACGGCGCGCTGCGCCCCGAGCTGCGGGCGCTGGCGCCCCGCGGTGATCGCCGGATGAGCGCCAACCCACACGCCAACGGCGGGTTGCTGCTGCACGACCTCGACCTGCCCGACTTCCGCGACTACGCGCTGGCCGTGCCTCAGCCGGCCGCCGAGACGCACGAGGCCACCCGGATGCTGGGCACCTTTCTGCGCGACGTGATCGCGCGCAACCCGGATCGGTTCCGGCTCATGGGCCCCGACGAGACCGCCTCCAACCGGCTCGACGCCGTCTACGGGGCGACCGACAAGGTGTGGCTTTCGGAGATCGGGCCCGACGACGAGCACCTCGCGCCCGACGGCCGCGTGATGGAGGTGCTCTCCGAGCACCTGTGCCAGGGCTGGCTGGAGGGCTACCTGCTGACCGGCCGGCACGGCCTGTTCAACTGCTACGAGGCGTTCGTGCACATCGTCGACTCGATGCTCAACCAGCACGCGAAGTGGCTGGCCACCAGCCGCGAACTGCCGTGGCGGCGGCCGATCGCGTCGCTGAACTACCTGCTGACCTCCCACGTGTGGCGCCAGGATCACAACGGCGCGTCGCATCAGGACCCCGGATTCATCGACCTGGTCGCGAACAAGCGGGCCGAGCTGACGCGGGTGTACCTGCCGCCGGACGGCAACACGCTGCTGTCGGTGGCGGACCACTGCCTGCGCAGCCGCAACTACATCAATGTGATCGTCGCCGGCAAGCAGCCCGCGCTGGCGTACCTGGACATGGACCAGGCCATCGCCCACTGCGCGCGGGGCCTGGGCATCTGGCCATGGGCGAGCACGGCTAAGTCTTTAGGTGCCGAGCCCGACGTGGTGCTGGCCTGCGCCGGGGACATCCCGACGCTGGAGGCGCTCGCGGCGGCCGACGTCCTGCGGCGCGAACTACCCGGCCTGGCCGTCCGGGTGGTCAACGTCGTCGACCTGATGCGGCTGCAACCGGAATCCGAGCATCCACATGGCTTGCCGGACAAGGAGTTTGACGCGCTGTTCACCCGCGACAAGCCGGTCATCTTCGCCTACCACGGCTACCCGTGGCTGATCCACCGGCTCACCTACCGGCGCACCAACCATCCGCACATCCACGTGCGGGGATTCAAGGAGCGCGGCACCACGACGACGCCGTTCGACATGGTGATGCTCAACGACCTCGATCGCTTCCACCTGGTCATCGACGTCATCGACCGGGTGGACGGCCTGGCCAGCCAGGCCGCCGTGCTGCGTCAGCGCATGGTCGACGCCCGCCTCGCCGCTCGCGCGTACACCCGCGAACACGGCGAGGATGACCCGGCGATCTCGGGGTGGACCTGGGAAGCGGACTGAGCTGGGCGAACGGGGCCTCCCGATGGTGTGGCGCCGTCGGTGCCGCCCCGAACCGCACCACGCGACCTACCCCCAGTCGCCGCGACCCACCCGGCGGCTGGGTGGTCATCCCTTCGGCAGCGGACGGATCGCTCCCGGCGTACTAACGGTTTGCCCAAAGGCGAAAATACCGGGCAGAAACTCGTTACAGTGCCTTCCACCGGAAGTTCGGTACTGGCCGGGCAGGAGAATCTTCATGTCGTATCTGATGGCGGCACCCGAGTCCTTGGCCTCGGCGGCAACGGATCTGTCCAACATCGGCTCGGCGTTGAGCGCCGCGAAAGCGGCCTCGGCGACCCCGACGACTGGCGTGCTGGCCGCGGCTGCGGATGAGGTGTCGGCGGCCGTCGCGGCGGTGTTCTCCGCCCACGGTCAGCGCTTCCAGGCGCTAGGGGCGCAGGCGGCAGTGTTTCATGACCAGTTCGTGCAGCTATTGAATGTCGGCGCAGGGCGCTACGCATTGGCCGAAACCGCAAATGCCTCGCCTTTGCAGGGTCTCGGCAGCACAAACCTCGGTTTCGGGAACAACGGCAGCGCAAACCTGGGCAGCGGAAACCTGGGCGCCTTCAACGTGGGAAGCGGGAACACTGGCAACAACAATGTCGGCTTCGGCAACTCGGGCAGCAACAACATGGGCTTGGGGAACCACGGCAATGGAAACCTCGGCTTCGGGCTCACCGGCAACAACATGGTGGGCGTTGGCGCGCTGAATTCCGGCGTCGGAAATTTCGGCTTCGGGAACTCGGGTAACAACAACATCGGGTTTTTCAACTCGGGTAATAACAACGTCGGCTTCTTCAACTCGGGCACTGGTAACTTCGGCTTCTCGAACTCGGGCAACACCAACACAGGGTTCTGGAACGCGGGCGAGGTCAACACGGGCTTTGCAAACTCGGGTGACTACAACATGGGTTTTGCAAACCCGGGCGACTACAACATGGGCTTCGGGAACGCCGGCACCAACAACATGGGCTTCGAGAACACGGGCTCGGACAACACGGGAAGCTTCAACTCGGGCGACTTCAACACGGGGTGGGGAAACTCGGGCGACATCAACACCGGCTTCTACAACTCGGGCAACCTGAACACGGGTTTCGGCAGCTCGGTCAACCAAACTGGTCCGAACTCGGGCTTCGGAAACACAGGTATCGGCAACTCGGGGTTCTTTAACCAGGGCCTCAATAACTCGGGCTTCTGGAACTCGAACACGGGCCCCGGCTGCCACAAGACTGGGTTCTTCAACTCGGGGAGCGGCGTATGGGACACCGGCGTCGGGAACTCGGGCGGCGACTACAACACGGGCTTCTTCAACTCGGGCATCGGCGGCTACAACACGGGCTTTTTCAACTTGGGCATGGACAGCTCCGGGGGCTTCAACACGGGTAATGACCAGTCGGGCTTCTTCGGCCTGTTCTGACGTTGCAATGAGTTCGTGAGCGAGTACGACGAACTGGAAACCCGTGAGCGGAACGAGCCCTTGAGCCGGTACCCCGATCGTCCGCGGCTATGCGGCGCGGGGTTCGCCGGTGGCGCCGGAAGGCTCGCCGTAGTCCCTCGGCTTGTCGGCGTCGATATGCCAAATCCAATTGCCATGCAGGGGCCGGTCAACGGCCAGGGCGCCCAACGGCGCGATGACCAGGATGGAGACCAGCGTCCACACCGTCGTAGCCATGAGTTCTCCCTCCGTCGAGTGTGTAACCGTCTTAGTTGGTTACATCTTGCCGTGGGCGGTGAAACCTGTCAAGGTGGTTACATGAAGTTCGTCTACGTGAGCGGACGGTCGTGTTTGGACTTCGCGGGCACCCTGAAATATCGGGGCTCGGCGCGTCGCGAGGAATTGTTGACCGACCCGCAGCGGGTGTCCGACTGGGCGGTCGGTGCTGGGCTGGTCGATAGTCCGCTCGAGATGACCGACGATGAACTCGCAACGGCGATCGCGGTGCGCGAAGCCATCTACCGGGTCGTCCTCGCGGGGCTTGAGGGCGGCCGGCCCGACGCCGCCGATGTTGATCTGGTGAATGCATACGCGTCCCGACCCCAGCTCACGCCGACGTTGCATCCGGACGGATCGGTCAGCCGCAGCGGTACCGTGCAACAGCTGCTAGCGGGCCTGGCCGCCGACCTCCTCGATCTTTATGCCGGACCCGACATCGGCAGAGTCAAAAGGTGCTCCCATCCCGGCTGCACTCGCCTGTACGTCGACGCGTCGCGAGCCCAGAACCGGCATTGGTGCGGGATGAGCACCTGTGGCAACCGAGCGAAAGTCCAGGCCTTCCGCGCCCGCCAGCAAGCCGCCGCGGCTGCACCCGCGAGCACGGCGAGGACGACCCCGTAGATCTCGGGGTGGACCTGGGAGTCACTCGAGCGGAACTAGGTAAAGCGCGAAGCCCGGGACGGGCGCGAGGGCAGCAGCATGACAACGCCGAGGACTAGTGCGCCGAGTCCAGCAAGAATGTTTCCCCAGCCCTCCCAGACCGAGTTCGTGTATGCCTGGTCGCCGCGAACGTGCACGTCCACTGTTTTGTGCCAGCCACGCTGGTTACCGTCGACCCCGCGGATGGTCACCGTCCGCACGTCTCCATCGGGTTGCCGCCATACTCCGGTGCAGTCATAGGGCAGGTAACCCATTCGCCTGACCGTATGGCCCTTGCAGCGCTCGATCTGGACGGTGGCGGGTGTCCCTGAATGCTGCACCCAGAGCGCGTATCCGCCGTGTGGCAAACACCAGAAAGCCGCCCCGAATAGGACCAAGACGGCGACTGTCTTCCAAAACCAACCCCCGCGGCGTCGGGTTTGCCGACTCATAGCAAAGAAGGCTAGATCGAGTTCGTAGGCTCGCACAATAAACGGCGAGGGAGTTGCAGAACCGGGCCCGCGGGTAAACTTGCCGGATGCCCGACGCGACGGTTGCCGACACCGATCTCGTAGCGCCGCACCCGTTCCGGTTCCATCTCGACATCGCCGTGGTGGTCATCGTGCTGGTGCTGACCAACCTGATCGCGCACTTCACCACGCCGTGGGCGAGCATCGCGACCGTGCCCGCCGCCGCCGTCGGGCTCGTCGCCTTGATGCGCTACCGCGGGTTGGGCTGGACCGACCTGGGCCTCGGCCGCGAACACTGGCGCCCCGGGCTGGCCTATGCGCTCGGGGCCGTGGCCGTCGTGGCGTCGGTCATCGCGATCGGCATCCTGCTGCCGATGACCCGGCCGATGTTCCTGAACAACCACTACGCCACGATCTCCGGCGCCCTGATCGCCTCGATGGTCATCATCCCGCTGCAGACCGTGATCCCCGAGGAGCTGGCATTTCGCGGGGTGCTGCACGGCGCGCTGAACCGGGCCTGGGGCTTTCGGGGGGTGGCGCTGGGCGGATCGCTGCTGTTCGGCTTGTGGCACGTCGCCACGTCGCTGGGGCTCACCAGCAACAACGTCGGCTTCACCCGGCTGTTCGGCGGCGGCTTCGCCGGGATGGTGGCCGGCGTGACGCTGGCCGTCCTGGCCACCGGGGCGGCCGGCTTCGTCTTCAGCTGGCTGCGCCGGCGAAGCGGCAGCCTGATCGCGCCGATCGCCCTGCACTGGTCACTGAACGGGCTTGGCGCCCTGGCCGCGGCGCTGGTCTGGCACCTGTCGACCTGAGCGGTTAGACCAGCAGCACCGCGGCGCCGGCGATGCGCCCAGCGCTCAGATCGCTCAGGGCTTCATCGGCCCGGGCAAGCGGATACTCCGGCGTGGTCACCTCGATGCGATGTTCGCTCGCGAAGTCGAGGAATGCGCGCGCGTCGGCCCGCGTGTTCGACGTGACCGATCGGACCTGGCGCTCCTGGAACAGGTGGCGCTGGTAGTTCAGGGGCGGGATATCGGACAGGTGGATGCCCGCGATCGCCAGAGTGCCGCCGCGGTCCAACGCCTCCAGCGCCGGCAGCACCAGCTCGCCGACGGGCGCGAAAAGGATCGCGGCGTCCAGCGGCACCGGCGGCGGATCGGCCGCGCCCTGGGCCGACGCTGCGCCGAGTTGCAGCGCCAGCTCGCGCGCCTCGGCCCCGCGGGTCATCACATGCACCTCGGCGCCCTGCGCCAACGCGACCTGCGCGGTGATGTGAGCGCTCCCGCCGAAGCCGTAGAGGCCCAGCCGCCCACCGGGGGGCAGCTCCGCGCGCAGCAGGGACCGGTATCCGATGATGCCCGCGCACAACAACGGCGCCAGCTCGCTGTCGCTGTAGCCGCTCGGCAGATGGTGCGCGAAAGCCGCCGGCACGGTGGCGAATTCGGCGTATCCCCCGTCGGCGTCCCACCCGGTGTAGCGGGACTCCGGACAGAGGTTCTCGTTGCCGCGGCGGCAGTACTTGCACACGCCGCAGGTGTGGCGCAGCCAGGCGATGCCCACCCGGTCGCCCGTTCTGAACTCGTCGCCGGCCTCGGCCCCGACTTCGACGACCTCGCCGACCACCTCGTGGCCGGGCGTCACCCCGGTGCGGTGCACTGGCAGGTCGCCTTCGGTGACGTGCAGGTCGGTGCGGCAGACGCCGCACGCCCGCACGGCTACCAGCAACTCCGACGGTGCGGGCGTCGGCACCTCGGCGGTGACTTGCTCGAGTGGGCCGGTGGCCATGGGACCGGGGCGGCGCACCCGCCACGCGCGCATGGTCGTGGTCGTCACCGCGTCGGCCATCACCCCATCATGCCGGTATCTGGCACGGCCGCAACGGGTTAGGCCGGGTCAGGCCCGGCGGACCATGCCGACGACCCAGAGCAGGAGCACGGCGCCGAGCAGCGCGGTAAAGAAGGTGAAGATGATCCCGCCGCCGGCGGTGTTGACGAAGAAGCTCAGGATGAAGCCGCCGATCAACGCGCCGACGATGCCGATGACGATGTCCATCAGGATGCCGGCCCCGCTGCCCCTGATGATCCTGCTGGCCAGCGCCCCTGCCAGCCCGCCGATGATGATGTAGCCGATCCAGCCGACGCTGGTCGTTGTCGTCGAGCGGGCGAGAAAGTCGGTTGCTGCCATGACGTCCATGCGGGTCTCCTTGCAATCGAGGGCAAAGCCAGCTCACTGCTGAACCGGGATTGCGTATACCCGCTTTGCGTAAAGCTACGTGTGTCTAATTAGGCGGTGCCGCGGGTCGGGTGTGAATCGTCGGCGTGGCGCGTGAGGCCCGGGCGGGCAAATCGCCGAGATTTCGCCCTGGGAGCACACCCAAGTCCCGGAGTGCACACCCTGCAGATCAGGCCGGCAAAGCCCGTTGCGCCGCCGGAGTGGGAGTGACTTCGCTGGCGGGCGCTTGGCCCGGAGCCGGCGCCGGGGCAGCCGGTGCCGGAGCGGGCGCCGGAGCGCCGGGAACCGGCGCGGTCGCGGGGGCGCCGGGCGCCGGGGCGGGCGCGGCCGGCGGGACCCACGGCTGGATCGATTCGGCGAGCGCCTTCGCGCCGCCCTGGTCCACCGCGTCGTTCGAGGTCCCGAGCCACACCACGAACCAGCGCTGCGGCGGGCCATTGCCCGCCGAGGGCCCGCTGACCACACCGGTCCAGATCTGACCGTTCGGCTTGGACGGATCGCTGAACTTCACCTCGTAGTACGACGCGCTTCCGGTGATCCCATTGGCGCCGGTCAGCGGAGTGGCGCTTTGGTTGATCCGGGTGCCGGGATAGGGCATGAAGAACTCACCCATGTCGGAGCCCAGCCGGACGGCGGCCTTGGCGTCGCTGGCTTCGGCACTGGCGTAAAGCTTTTGGTCCAGCCGGCCCATCACGATGCGGGTGTCGTTGGCAACCGGCGGCGCCTGCCCGGGCGCCGGCGGCTGGCCGGTGGTCTTGCTGAGTAGCTCCGAACCGTAGTCGAGGTGGGTCGCGTCGGACTCCACCCAGCCGGGGGGAAGGACGAAGCTGAAGCCACCCACGGCGTTGCCGATCCGGCCCGCGTTGGGGTCGACGGGCGGCGGCGGGGGCGCGTTCGGATCGACCGGCGGTGGCGGCGTCGCGTTGGGATCGCCCGGTTGAGGCTGTGGCGATGCAGGCGCACCGGGAGGCGGCGGCGTCGTGGGCGTCGGCGACCCGGGCGCCGGGGCCGCCGTCGTCGGCGACGCAGGCGCGGGTGCCGTCGTCGTGGTTGGCGGGACCGGGGTCGGGGTCTCGGGGTCGGCGTTCGAGGTCGCCGGTAACGCGATAGCGACGGCGCTGGCACTGGTCACCGCGGCGATCGCCAGCGTCGCCCACAGCCCTTTCCGACGTGTCGAGTTCTGGTCCACCTGATCCATGGCGACGAACCTACCGCGTTACGGCTGTGACGCAAGGGTGCCGTGCGGCGGTTCTTGCGATGTTGCCGATGTGCAATCTTGCGGGCGTCGGCGCAGGTCAGTGCGGCGAGGGATACAGCGTCACCTCGTGGGCCTTGACGGAGAACCACACCCGCTCCCCCGGCGTCAGCCGCAGCTCCGCGGCGGCGTCCGCGGTGATTTCCGCGGCCAGCCCCGGGGCGCCATCCGACTGTTCGCGGCCGCGCACCAGGACGGCGGATCCGTGAGCGTCCAGCTCCGCCACCGTCACCTCGACCGTGTTGCGGGGGCTGCCGCGCGGCCGGTCCCGGTACACGGCCACCGCCGTGGGCGGGAACACCGCGACCGCGTTGACCACCTCGGCGTCCAGCTCCTGGGCCGGGGTCGCATGCCAGTGGGCGCCGCCGCGATCGTGCAGCGAGCCGTCGGGGCCGACGGTGCCGGTGACCAGGTTGATGCCCGCGATGCGGGCGCCGAAATGACTGCGCGGCGCGGTGAGAACCTTTGCCACGGGCCCGATTTCGGCGATCTTTCCCGACTCGAGCACCAGTACCCGATCGGCCAGGGTGAACACGTCCAGCAGGTCGTGGGTGATCAGGATGACCGCGCAGCCGGTTCGAGTGACGACGTCGCGCAGCGCCGCGCGGATGCCCGCGGCCGCGGCGACGTCGAGCCCGGCCAGTGGCTCGTCGAGCAGCAACACGTCGGGTTCGGCCGCCAGTGCGCGGGCGATCGCAACCCGCTGGGCCTGACCCCCGGACAGCTCTCGGGGTTTGCGGTCGGCGAAGCGCTCGGCGTCCACCTCGCGCAGCCAGCGCAGCGCCGTCGCCTTGTTGTCCGGACGGGCGAGACGGAACCGACCCCGGCGGCTGTGTGGCCCGAACGCCACGTTGGCGGCGACGCTCAGGTGCGGGAACAGCAGCGGGTCCTGCAGCAGCAACCCGACCCGGCGATCGTGGGTCGCCACGTGCACGCCGGCCGCGGTGTCGGTCAGCACCCGATCCCCCAGCCGCACGACGCCCTCGTCGGGCCGAAGCAGCCCGGCGATGACGTGCAGGGCGGTCGACTTGCCGGCACCGTTAGGTCCGAGGACCGCGAGCACCTCGCCCGGCGACACCGAGAACTCCACATCCAGGCCGCGTTCGGCGACGACGGCGCGCAGCTGCAACTCGCTCATGCGGATACCCCGGTGAGTCGGCGCGCACCCAGGCCCAGCACCACCACCGCGGCCACCGCCACCAGCAGGATCGACAGCGCCACCGCCGCGTTTTCGTCGCTCACCCGCTGCAGGTAGATCTCCAGCGGCAGGGTTCGGGTGACCCCCTGACGGGACCCGGCGAACGTCAGCGTCGCCCCGAACTCCCCCAGCGAGCGGGCGAACGCCAGCACCGCCCCCGACGTCAACCCGGGCAGCAACAGCGGCAGGGTCACCCGCCACCAGATCGTGCTCGGTCGCGCCCCCAGCGTCGCGGCGACCACCTCGTAGTCGGCTCCTGCGGTGCGCGCGGCGCCCTCGAGGGAAATCACCAGGAACGGCAGCGAGACGAACGTCTGCGCCAGCACCACCGCGGTCGTGCTGAAGGCGATGCTCATCCCGGCGGCCTCGAGGTATCGCCCGATCAGTCCCAGCCGGCCGAACGCGTAGAGCAACGCGATGCCCGCCACCACCGGCGGCAGCACCAACGGCAGCAGGATCAGCGGCCGCAGCAGCCGGATGACGCGCGCCGTGCTGCGGGCCAGCACCAGCGCCATCGGGACGCCCAGCAGCACGCACAGTGCGGTGCTGGCGGCGGCGGTCTTGAGGCTCAGCAGCAGCGCCGTCCGCGACGACGGGCTGGTGATCAGCGACCAGAAGTTCGGCCAGTCCACCTTGATCGCGATCGCTATCAGCGGCACGACCACGAACGCGGTCCCCGCCGCGGCGGGGA
The DNA here is from genome assembly GCF_000455205.1 of Mycobacterium sp. UM_CSW. Taxonomy (GTDB): domain Bacteria; phylum Actinomycetota; class Actinomycetes; order Mycobacteriales; family Mycobacteriaceae; genus Mycobacterium. The sequence goes on from NZ_AUWQ01000119.1 coordinate 18,936, forward strand.
TGTACACCCACCTGGGCAGGTCCGTGCGACGCTCGCTAATACGTACACCCCTAAGCGTGGTCGGGCGGTCTACACCGCCTCAACCTAGTAGTTGCCGCCGATATGAGATTCTGCAGAGGTGGCAGCTCCTTCGGGGGTCGTGACGTTCCTGTTCACCGACGTTGAGGGTTCGACCCGTCGGTGGGAAGCCGACGCGGAGCGGATGCGGGCGGCACTGGCCGCACACGACGAGGTATTGCGCAAGGCGGTCGAGACGCACGGCGGCTGGTTGTTCAAGCACACCGGCGACGGGGTGTGTGCCGCGTTCGCCTCCCCCCGATCCGCGGTGGACGCTGCGGTGGCCGCGCAGCGGGCGCTGGAGTTGCCGGTGCGGATCGGGATCGCGACCGGTGAAGCCGAGCTGCGCGACGGCGACTACTTCGGTGCGGTGCTCAATCGCGCGGCACGGGTAATGGCCGCGGGCCACGGCGGTCAGATCCTGTTGGCCGGGTCGACGGCGGGTCTGCTCGGCGGTGTTGATCTACGCGACCTGGGCCCGCGACGGCTGCGGGATCTGTCGGCTCCAGTTCAGGTGTTCCAGGTCAAAGCGGAGGGCTTGCCGACAGACTTTCCGCCGCTGCGGGCGCTGGATGCGAGCCCGGGGAACCTGCGGGCTGCGGTCACCAGTTTCATTGGCCGCGAGTCCGAGGTTGCCGAGCTGCAGGCGGCGGTGAAGGCTCGCCGGTTACTGACGTTGACCGGGGTGGGCGGGGTCGGCAAAACCCGCCTGGCCACCGAAGTCGCGGCGCGGTTGGCCGATGAATTCCCGGACGGGGTCTGGTTTTTCGACTTAGCCGCGGTGAGCGATCCCGCCGCAGTACCCGACGCGGTGGCCGCGGTGCTGGGCATTGTCCAACAGCCGGGCAAGAGCATGAGCGACAGCGTCGCGGGCGCGTTGGAGGACAGAGTCCGGCTGCTCGTGTTCGACAACTGCGAACACGTTGTGGGCAGTGTCGCCGATCTGGTCGAGGCGATCCTTGCCGCCTCGGCGACCGTAACGATTCTCGCGACCAGTCGCGAAGGATTGGGGGTCAGCGAGGAACAGTTATGGCGCGTCCCGTCGCTCGAAGTCGACTCCGGAACTGAATCCGCCGCCGTAAACCTTTTTGTCGACCGCGCACACAGTGTGGTTTCAGACTTTTCGCTGGCCCAGCCCGACGAAGCGGCCGCTGTCGTGGAAGTCTGCCGCCGACTCGACGGCATTCCGTTGGCTATCGAGTTGGCGGCCTCGCGGATGGCGTCGATGTCGGCCGGTGAGGTGCGAGATCGCCTGGATCAACGGTTCCGGCTGCTGGTGGGTTCGCGGCGCGGCCTGTCACGCCACCAAACTCTGCGCCACGCCGTCGCGTGGTCCTACGACCATCTTGATGACGCGGAGAAAGTCCTGCTGGAGCGGTGCTCGGTGTTCGCCGGCGGGTTTGACCTAGAAAGCGCCTGTGCGGTCATGGGTTCCGGTGACGACTACGCCGTCCTCGACCTACTCGACGCGCTGGTGCATAAATCGCTGCTGGTGGCCGACCGGTCGTCGGGCCGGACCCGATATTCGATGCTCGAAACGATCCGCCAGTTCGCCGAGGAACAGCTTGTTGCGAATGGCCAGGCCACCGACGTCCGGAATGCCCATGCTCGCTACTTCGCCGGACGCGAAACCGACCTCATGGCCCTGTGGGACAGTCCCCGTCAGCGGGATGCCTACGCCTGGTTCACCGTCGAGCTGGCCAATCTGCGCACCGCGTTTCGCTGGGCCGCGGACCAAGCCGATCTGGACACCGCCGCCGCCATCGCCGCCTACACGGCGCTCCTCGGCGCTCTGTTCGCCAATTATGAGCCGATGGCCTGGGCCGAGGAGCTCATCGAGCCCGCCTGCGCCGTTGACCATCCTCGCCTCGCGACTCTGTACGTGAACGCCGCGCAGTGCTACTGGACTGGCCGGATCGACGATGCGGTCGGCTATGCCGACGCGGGCCAGACGGTGATCGGTGGTGGCGGCCAGGTGCAGATCGGCGCCGAGGGCGCACTTACTTCGGTGTACCCGCTCATCGGCCAGACCGAACGAAACGTCGAGTGGTGTCGCGCCCAGCTCGCACGCGGCCGCGACACCCATACGGTCACCCAGGCGATGCTGGTAGTCGGACTTGCGGTCGCCGGAGCCGGTGAGGAAGCGAGGGCCGCTGTGAACGGGCTGGTCGAATCCGCCGAAGCCACCCAGAACCCCTGGGTGCTCGCGAACGCGCTCTACGCCTACGGCTTCGCCTTCCGCGACGCTGACCCCGCCCGCGCGCTGGACGCCCTGCGCCGGGGCCTGGTGATCGCCCAAGGCAGCGGCAGCCGCGCGGCCGAATCACTGCTGGCTACCGTCTTGTCGCGGGTTGAGGCCGAACACGGCGATCCGCCGGCGGCCCTTGATCACATCACTCTGGCGATCCGCAACTTCTACGACGCCGGCAACGTCGCCTACATCCGTTTCGCCCTGGGCACTCTCGCGGTGCTCCTCGACCGCCTCGGACACCTTGAACCGGCGGCCACCATCGCGGGTTTCGCATTCAATCCCCTCACCGCGTCGGAACTCAGCACCGCGATCGCTCATCTGCGCTCCGTCCTCGGCGATCAAACCTACGAATCGCTCGCCAGCACGGGAGAGGCGAGGGCCACCGCCGCGATCGTGACGTACGCCTACGACCAAATCGACCAGGCCCGAACGGAACTCGAGCTCTCCGGCTGAACCCCGCCCGGGTCAGGGTTTGGCGAAGCCCAACTGGGCGAGGATGTTCTGACCGATGTCACCGGTCACCATGGCCACGAACTTTTGCGCCAGCGTCGCCTGCGCGGCGTTCTTCAACACCGCGATCGGATAGACATTGACCGCGCCGGCGGCCTCCGGAAAGTTCACCGTCGCGACCTTGTTCCCGGCGCTGTGGGCGTCGGTGACGTAGACCAGTCCGGCGTCGGCCTGTCCGGTGGTGACCTTGTTGAGGACGTCAGTCACGTTGAGTTCCTCGCTGACCGGGTTGAGGCGCACGCCGGTGCTGTCCTCGACGCGCTGGGTTGCCGATCCGCACGGCACCGGCTTCTGGCAGATCACCACGCTCAGCCCAGGCTTGGCAAGGTCCGCGAAGGACCCGACCTTCTTCGGGTTGCCCGGCGCCGTCACGATGACGAGCGTGTTCGACGCGAAGTTCGTCGGGCTGCCCGCCAGCAGCCCCGCCTTGGCGACCGTGTCCATCTGCGCGGTGTCCGCCGACGCGAAGACGTCGGCCGTCGCGCCCTGAGTCAGCTGCTTGGCGAGCTCGGACGAACCCGCGAACTCGAAATCCACAGTGCTGCCGGGGTTTTGGGCCTTGAACTGGTCACTGATCTGACCGAACGCCGGCTTCAGCGAGGCCGCGGCGAAGACGACGACCTTCCCGGCGGGCTGGGCCGGCTGAGGGGATGATGACGACGGCGTTTTCGAGCTGCACCCGACCAGACCCGCCAGCAAGATCGTCGAAACCAGCCCGGCCAAGATTCCGATCCGCCGCATGGGTGCACCCTAGTCCGCCGACGATGCGGTCGCGCGGCGGCCAAATCGTCGCAAACACGTGGCGACCGAATAGTTATGCAAATGATCCCGCGCGTCGCGGCGCCCGGAGTTTCGCGTACTAGCTACCGTCCAGTAACATCTTCTTAGATTTATGCCATAAACGCGCTGAGGTCCCAGGCAGCTTCTGGGTTCAACGTTGAACACGAGGAGGTCATGGCAGTGGAGGTTCTGGTCACCGGGGGCGACACGGACTTGGGACGCACAGTGGCCGAGGGCTTCCGCGACGACGGCCACAAGGTGACCCTCGTGGGCGCGCGCCGCAGCGATCTCGAGGTCGCCGCGAAGGAGCTGGACGTCGACGCCATCGTCTGCGACACCTGCGACCCGGCCAGCCTGGCCGAGGCGCGCGGGCTGTTCCCCCATCACCTGGACACCATCGTCAACGTGCCGGCGCCGGCCTGGGACCCGGGCGACCCGCGCACCTACTCGCTGGCCGACACGGCCAAAGCCTGGCGTAACGCCCTCGACGCGACGGTGCTGTCCGCGGCGCTGACCGTGCAGGCGGTCGGCGACCACCTGCGCTCGGGGGGCTCGATCATCAGTGTGGTGGCGGAGAACCCGCCCGCCGGAAGCATCGACGCCGCGATCAAGGCGACGCTGTCGAATTGGACCGCGGGACAGGCGGAAGCCTTCGGCACCCGTGGGATCACGGTCAACACGGTCGCCAGCGGGCGCAGCGCCCAGGCCGGCTACGACGGGCTGTCGCGCACCCCGCCGACGGTCGCCGCAGAGGTCGCCCGCCTGGCGCTATTCCTCACCACCCCGGCGGCTCGCCACATCACCGGGCAGACGCTGCACGTGAGCCACGGCGCGCTGGCGAGTTTCGCCTGAGGCTGAATCGCGAACCCTGGTTCTGATACCAGGGCGGTGGCTACGGTGAATGACGTGGCTATCCGACTTGGTTTGCAGATTCCCAACTTTTCCTACGGCACCGGGGTGGACAAGCTCTTCCCCACTGTTATCGCCCAGGCTCAAGAAGCCGAGGCGGCCGGATTCGATTCGGTCTTCGTCATGGACCACTTCTACCAACTGCCCATGCTGGGCGATCCCGACCAGCCGATGCTGGAGGCCTACACGGCGCTGGCCGCCCTGGCTACCGCGACCGAACGGGTGCAGCTGGGCACTCTGGTGACCGGCAACACCTACCGCAACCCGACGCTGCTCGCCAAGATCATCACGACGCTGGACGTGGTGAGCCAGGGCCGGGCGATCCTGGGCATCGGCACCGGCTGGTTCGAGCTCGAGCACGACCAGTTGGGCTTCGAATTCGGCACCTTCACCGACAGGTTCAATCGTCTCGAGGAGGCGCTGCAGATCATCCTGCCGATGATCAAGGGCGAGCGGCCGACCTTCTCCGGCAAGTGGTATCGGGCCAAGGAGGCGGTGGCCAATCCCCGCTTCCGCGACCACATTCCGCTGATGATTGGCGGCAGCGGCGAGAAGAAGACGATCCCGCTCGCCGCGCGCCACTTCGACCACCTCAACGTCATCGCCGGGTTCGACGAGCTGCCCGCCAAGCTGAAAGTCGTGCGGGAGCGCTGCGAGGAGATCGGCCGCGACCCGGCCACGCTGGAGACCAGCACGCTGACCACCGCGGTCGTCGACGAGAACTTCAACGCCGACCAGATCCCCGCCGAGATGACCCAGCGCGCGGTGGTCGGCAGCGCCGAGTCGGTCGCCGACCAACTCAAGACGAAGGTGCTCGACGCCGGGATCGACGGGGTGATCATCAACATGCCGTTCTACACACCCGGCACCATCGCCGCGGTCGGCGAAGCCTTGCGCCCGATCGTGGGGCTGTAACGCAAAACGCATCGCGGATCGGGCATGACGAGTATCACGTCCACTCGACCAGCCCCGATGCGTGATGTGGTTCATTACACATGCTTACGATCTGGGTTTCGGGGTATCGCCTTCACTAGCGTGGCAGCTAACTGGAATCGCGCGTCCAGCGACCCCGATCAGGAGCAACCCGAACATGAGCACGCAGGCAGAAACCACTGCTGCACCCGACCGTCGCCACCAAGTCGTCATCATCGGATCGGGATTCGGCGGGCTCAACGCGGCAAAGAAGCTCAAGCACGCCAACGTTGACATCAAACTGATCGCGCGCACCACCCACCACCTGTTCCAGCCGCTGCTGTACCAGGTGGCCACCGGCATCGTGTCCGAAGGCGACATCGCCCCGCCCACCCGCGTGATCCTGCGCCGGCAGCGCAACGTCCAGGTGCTGCTCGGCGACGTCACGCACATCGACCTAGAGGGGCAGTTCGTCGTTTCGGATCTGCTCGGCCACACCTACGAAACCCCTTACGACACACTGATTGTCGCGGCCGGCGCCGGCCAGTCCTATTTCGGCAACGACCAGTTCGCCGAGTTCGCGCCGGGCATGAAATCGATCGACGACGCGCTGGAGGTGCGGGGACGAATCCTCAGCGCCTTCGAGCAGGCCGAACGGTCCCGCGACCCGGAACGACGGGCCAAGCTGTTGACGTTCACCGTCATCGGGGCCGGTCCCACCGGCGTCGAAATGGCCGGGCAGATCGCCGAATTGGCGAATCACACCCTGAAAGGGTCTTTCCGCCACATCGATTCGACCCGCGCGCGGGTGATCCTGCTCGACGCCGCCCCCGCGGTGCTGCCGCCGTTCGGCGAGAAGCTCGGGGAACGCGCGGCCGCGCGGCTGGAGAAGATGGGCGTGGAAATCCAGTTGGGGGCGATGGTCACCGACGTCGACCGCAACGGCATCACGGTCAAGGACTCCGACGGCACGACCAGGCGCATCGAATCCGCGTGCAAGGTGTGGTCGGCCGGGGTTCAGGCCAGCGGGCTGGGCATGGACCTCGCCGAGCAGTCGTCGGTCGAAGTCGACCGGGCCGGACGGGTCAAGGTGCTGCCGGACCTGTCCATCCCCGGGCACCCGAACGTGTTCGTCATCGGCGACATGGCCGCCGTCGAGGGTGTGCCGGGGGTTGCGCAGGGAGCCATCCAGGGCGCCAAGTACGTCGCCTCCACGCTGAAGGCGGAACTCAACGGCGCCGATCCGGCCGAGCGCGAACCGTTCCAGTACTTCGACAAGGGCTCAATGGCCACGGTGTCGCGGTTTTCCGCGGTGGCCAAGATCGGCCCGCTGGAGTTCAGCGGCTTCATCGCCTGGCTGATGTGGCTGGTGCTGCACCTGGTGTACCTGGTCGGGTTCAAGACCAAGATCAGCACGCTGCTGTCGTGGACGGTCACCTTCCTGAGCACCCGGCGCGGCCAGCTCACCATCACCGAACAGCAGGCGTTCGCCCGCACCCGCCTCGAACAACTGGCGGTGGCGGCTGCCGAGGCCAAGCGCCCGGCCAGGCGGGCCAGCTAACCGTCCGGCCGGTCGGATCGAGGGGTGCCGACCGGCTCGGCAGGGGATTCTTTTGCGGCACAGCGGCTTTCGGCCCGAATTGGGCCTGTCTGAGCTAGGCGCAGTCTTCGAACGTTGGGTGTGAATCGTCGGCGTTGCGAGTGCGCCCTGGGCGGGAAAAACGCCGAAACCCCGCCCTGCACACACATTGAAAACCACCACTGCACACTCAAAGCCCTGGGCGGGCGTCCGGAACGTCTATGCCTCGAGGTTCTGCAGCCGCACCTGACCCCGGGCCACCACCCGATCGTCGTCGTCGGTGATGGTGACCAGCCACAGCTGCTGGCGCCGGCCGCGGTGGATCGGCTCGCCGGTGCCGTACACCATCCCGGAGCTGATCGAACGCAGAAAATCGGTGTTGTTGTTGACGCCGACCACGTTGCCGCCGTCGCCCTTGGCGTTCAGCCAGGTGTAGGCGGCCACGCTGGCCATGCTCTCGATCACCGAGCAGTAGACGCCGCCGTGCACGAGGCCCATGGGCTGCAACAGCTTCGGCGTGACCTCCAGCTGTGCCCGGACGCGGTCCGGGGTGAGTTCCGTGTAGTGCAGCCCCAATTCGCCGTCAAACGGCGCGGTGAAGTTCGGGGGCAACGGCGCATCGGGTGGCGGTGGCACGCTCTTTTGTCTACACCATCGGCGAGCCGGGCCGTCGGCTTGCGAGTGCCCTGCCCCGCAAAAACGGGCGAGCCCCGCGCTGGGCGCGGGGCTCGCCGATCGAGTAGACCGGGGGTCGCTGCAGCCCTCAGGACTCGCCGCGGTCATGTCGCTCGACCGCCATCAGCATAGGCAAGGCTGCCCTAATTTCGCAAGGTATGGTTTCGCTGTGTACAGGGGACGTCGTGCCCGGATAGATACGACGGCCGGTAGTAAGCGAGTACGCTGGTTCTGACGCTCAGGAGATGAACGCACTATGGCCAAGTTGACCCGGCTAGGGGATCTGGAACGCGCGGTGATGGACCATCTGTGGTCCACGCCGGAGCCCCAGACCGTCCGTCAAGTCCACGAAGCGTTGTCGGCGCGACGCGACCTCGCCTACACCACGATCATGACCGTGCTGCAGCGGCTGGCCAAGAAGAACCTGGTCTCCCAGATCCGCGACGACCGCGCCCATCGCTACGCGCCGGTGCACGGCCGCGACGAGCTGGTCGCCGGGCTGATGGTGGACGCGCTGGCTCAGGCCGAAGACTCCGGGGGCCGGCAGGCCGCACTGGTGCACTTCGTCGAGCGCGTCGGCGCCGACGAGGCGGAGGCGCTGCGGCGTGCGCTGGCCGAACTGGAAGCCAATCCGCGCAACCACGCCCCGTCGGCTGGCGCGCCAGCGCAGGACTGAGGGAGACTGGCAGCGTGTCCGCGCTGGCCTTCTCCATCCTCGCGGTGCTGTTGGTTGGTCCGGCACCCGCTTTGTTGGCACGCGCGACGTGGCCGCTGCGCGCCCCGCGTGCCGCGATGGTGTTGTGGCAGGCCGTCGCTCTCGCCGCGGTGCTCTCGGCGTTCAGCGCCGGCATCGCGATCGCCAGCCGGGTGCTGGTGCCCGGCCCCGACGGGCGGCCGACCGCCAGCGTCATGGGCGCCCCGGACCGGCTCGGCTGGCCGCTGTGGGCGGCATACATCGCCGTCTTCGCGCTGACCGTGTCGGTCGGCGTCCGGTTGATGGTCGCGGTCGCGCGGGTGGCCATCGCCAATCGGCGACGGCGGGCCCACCACCGCATGGTCGTCGACCTGGTCGGGGTCGGCCACGGCGCGGCCCTCGCCCAGCCCTGCGCCAACACCCGCGATCTGCGCGTCCTGGACGTCGCCCAACCGCTCGCCTACTGCCTGCCGGGCGTGCGCAGCCGCGTGGTGGTCAGCGAGGGAACGCTGAAAACGCTCGGCGACGCTGAGGTCTCGGCCATCCTCACCCACGAGCGCGCCCATCTGCGGGCCCGCCACGATTTGGTGCTGGAGGCTTTCACCGCGGCGCACGCCGCCTTCCCGCGGTTCGTCCGCAGCGCCAACGCGTTACGCGCGGTGCAACTGCTCGTCGAGCTTCTGGCCGACGACGCCGCGGTGCGCGCCACCGGGCGCACTCCCCTGGCCCGGGCCTTGGTCGCCTGTGCATCGGGTCGGGCGCCGTCGGGCGCGCTGGCGATGGGCGGTACCAGCACGGTGGTGCGGGTACGCCGGCTGTCGGGCCGCGGCAACAGCCTGATGCTGGCGGCCACCGCCTACCTGGCCGCGGCCGCGGTATTCGTGGTACCCACCGTGGCGCTGGTGGTGCCATGGCTCATCGAGCTGCGCCGGCTGTTCAACGTCTAGCGTCGGAGTGGGCCAACACCCTGGGATGCCTCTCGGAGTCGGCTGTGCCACAGTGTGATCCGACAGCTTGTCGGAAGAGTTCTGCGACCTGAGAGGCCAAGCCATGAGTTCGTCGAGTCCACAGACTGGTACCGCGCAGATCGGCGTCACCGGCCTCGCCGTGATGGGTTCGAACATCGCCCGCAATTTCGCCCACCACGGCTACACGGTGGCGCTGCACAACCGGTCCGTCGCCAAGACCGACGCACTGCTGAAAGAGCACGGCGACGAGGGCAAGTTCGTGCGCTCAGAGACCATCGAAGAATTCCTCGACGCGCTGGAGAAGCCCCGGCGGGTGCTGATCATGGTCAAGGCCGGCGACCCGACCGACGCCGTCATCAACGAGCTCGCCGACGCCATGGAGGAAGGCGACATCATCATCGACGGCGGCAACGCCCTCTACACCGACACCATCCGCCGGGAGAAGGCGATGCGCGAGCGCGGCCTGCACTTCGTCGGCGCCGGCATCTCCGGCGGTGAGGAGGGGGCGCTCAACGGGCCGTCGATCATGCCGGGCGGCCCGGCCGAGTCCTACAAGTCGCTGGGCCCGCTGCTCGAGGAGATCTCCGCGCACGTCGACGGCGTCCCGTGCTGCACCCACATCGGCCCCGACGGCTCCGGCCACTTCGTCAAGATGGTGCACAACGGCATCGAGTACTCCGACATGCAGCTGATCGGCGAGGCCTACCAACTGCTGCGCGACGGGCTCGGCAAGTCCGCGCCCGAGATCGCCGACGTCTTCGCGGAGTGGAACAAGGGCGACCTGGACAGCTACCTGATCGAGATCACCGCCGAGGTGCTGCGCCAGACCGACGCCAAGACCGGCAAGCCGCTCGTCGACGTGATCCTCGACGAGGCCGAGCAGAAGGGCACCGGGCGCTGGACGGTGAAGTCGGCGCTGGACCTGGGGGTCCCCGTCACCGGCATCGCCGAGGCGGTGTTCGCTCGCGCCCTGTCGGGGTCCGTCACCCAGCGCAAGGCCACCACCGGGCTGGCGTCCGGTCAGCTCGGTGAAAAGCCAACCGACGCAACGCAATTCGTCGAGGACGTCCGGCAGGCCTTGTACGCGTCGAAGATCATCGCGTACGCCCAGGGGTTCAACCAGATTCAGGCCGGCAGCGCCGAATACGACTGGGGCATCACGCCGGGCGACCTGGCCACCATCTGGCGCGGCGGCTGCATCATCCGGGCGAAGTTCCTCAACCGCATCAAGGAGGCGTTCGACGAGGACCCCGACCTGCCGACGCTGATCGTCGCGCCCTATTTCCGCGCCGCGATCGAGGCCGCGATCGACGGCTGGCGCCGCGTCGTGGTGACCGCCACCCAGCTGGGCATCCCGATCCCGGGCTTCTCCTCGGCGCTGTCCTACTACGACGCGCTGCGCACCGAGCGCCTGCCGGCGGCGCTCACCCAGGGGCTGCGGGACTTCTTCGGCGCGCACACCTACGGCCGCATCGACGACGACCCGGACAAGCGCTTCCATACCCTGTGGAGCGGGGACCGCAGCGAAGTGCCCGCGTAGCGGCCTGCGTGTAGAAGGGACCAAAGGGGGCAAGCCCAATCACATGAGGTTTCTCGACGGGCATCGACCCGGGTACGACCTGACGTACAACGACGTCTTCATCGTGCCGAACCGCTCCGATGTGGCGTCGCGCTTCGACGTCGACCTGTCCACCACGGACGGCTCCGGCACCACCATCCCGGTCGTCGTCGCCAACATGACCGCGGTGGCCGGGCGGCGCATGGCCGAGACGGTCGCGCGGCGCGGCGGCCTGGTGATCCTGCCCCAGGATCTGCCGATCCCGGCGGTGCAGCAGACGGTGGATTTCGTCAAGAGCCGCGACATGGTCCTCGATACCCCGGTGGTACTCGAGCCCGACGACTCGGTGTCCGACGCGATCGCGCTGATCCACAAACGCGCCCACGGCGTCGCCGTCGTGGTTTTCGAGGGCCGCCCGATCGGCTTGGTCACCGAGGCGTCGTGCATCGGCGTCGACCGCTTCACCCGGGTGCGCGACGTGGCCGTGACCGACTTCGTCACCGCCCCGGTGGGCGCCGAGCCGCGCAAGATCTTCGACCTGCTCGAGCACGCCCCCATCGGTGTCGCGGTGGTGACCGGCGCCGACGGCACGCTGGCGGGCGTGCTCACCCGCACCGGGGCGGTCCGCGCCGGGCTGTACACGCCGGCCACCGACGCGCGCGGGCGGTTGCGCGTCGGCGCGGCGGTCGGCATCAGCGGCGACGTGGGGGCCCGGGCGCGGTCCCTGGCCGAGGTCGGGGTGGACGTGCTCGTCATCGACACCGCGCACGGGCATCAGGTCAAGACGCTGGAGGCGATCAACGTGGTCGCGTCGTTGGATCTCGGCCTGCCGCTGGCCGCGGGCAACGTGGTGTCGGCGGAGGGCACCCGGGACCTGCTGGGCGCGGGGGCGACCATCGTCAAGGTGGGCGTCGGGCCCGGCGCGATGTGCACCACCCGGATGATGACCGGCGTCGGGCGCCCACAATTCTCCGCCGTCCTCGAATGCGCTTCCGCCGCAAGGAAACTCGGCGGGCACGTGTGGGCCGACGGGGGCATCCGGCATCCGCGGGACGTTGCGCTGGCGCTGGCCGCGGGGGCGTCGAACGTCATGATCGGGTCGTGGTTCGCCGGCACCTACGAGTCGCCCGGCGACCTGATGCGCGACCGCGACGACCAGCCGTACAAGGAGAGCTACGGCATGGCCTCCAAGCGGGCCGTCGTCGCCCGCAGCGGCGCCGAGACCGCGTTCGACCGAGCCCGCAAGGCGTTGTTCGAGGAGGGCATCTCGACGGCCCGGATGGGGCTGGACCCCGACCGCGGCGGCGTCGAGGACCTGATCGACCACATCACCTCCGGGGTGCGCAGCACCTGCACCTACGTCGGCGCCTCCACCCTGGAAGAGCTGCACGAGCGGGCCGTCGTCGGGGTGCAGTCGGCGGCGGGGTTCGCCGAGGGCCATCCGCTGCCGTTGGGTTGGTGAGCGCGCCGCGGTCGTGCTGCCGTCCGCACGCGTTGGCTACCATGTGAATTCATGTGAGTCGCGGCCGGCAGCAAAGCGCTGCGCCGCATCGAGGGAAAGGCATGACGTGCCGCAGGCACGCGTCGGGGCCCGCATATTGATCCGGGCATCGTCCCCGGGATCTGGGTCATGAACGTCGCCGTCACCCTGATCAGCCTCGTCGCCATCGCGCTGCTGATCTTCGCCAACGGGGTGTTCGTCGCGGCCGAGTTCTCGCTGACCGCCCTGGACCGCAGCGTCGTCGACTCCAACGCGCGCCTCGGGGGCCGGCGCGACCGCTTCATCCAGCGCGCCCAGCAGCGGTTGTCGTTTCAGCTCTCCGGCGCCCAACTGGGCATCTCGATCTCCACGCTCGCGACCGGGTATCTGACCGAGCCGTTGATGGCCGACCTGCCGCATCCGGCGCTGAGCGCGATCGGCATACCGAACCGGCTCACCGACGCCGTCCTCGCGTTCCTGGCGCTGGTGATCGTGACGTCGGTGTCGATGGTGTTCGGCGAGCTGGTTCCGAAATATCTCGCCGTGGCGCGCCCGCTGTCGACCGCTCGTGCCGTCGCGGGCGTCCAGTTGCTGTTCTCGACGATCTTCACCCCGGCCATCCGGTTGACGAACGGCGCGGCCAACTGGATCGTGCGCGAGCTGGGCATCGAGCCGGCCGAGGAGCTGCGCTCGGCCCGCTCGCCGCAGGAGCTGGCGTCGCTGGTGCGCAACTCGGCCCGCAGCGGCACGATGGACGCCGCCACCGCCGCCCTGGTGCGGCGATCGCTGCAGTTCGGCGAGCTGACCGCCGAGGAGCTGATGACGCCGAGGTCGAAGATCGTCGCGCTGGAAACCGACGAGACGGTCGCCGACCTGGTCGCCGCGGCCGCCGACTCCGGCTTCTCCCGCTTCCCTATCGTCGACGGCGACCTCGACGAGACCGTCGGCATCGTGCACGTCAAGCAGGTGTTCGCGGTGCCGGCGGCCGAGCGCGCGACCACCCTGCTGACCACGCTCGCGCAGCACGTGCCGGTGGTCCCGTCGACCCTGGACGGCGACGCCGTGATGGCCGAGATCCGCGCCAACAGCCTGCAAACCGCGATGGTCGTCGACGAGTACGGCGGCACCGCGGGCATGGTGACCGTCGAGGACCTGATCGAGGAGATCGTGGGCGACGTCCGCGACGAGCACGACGACGCCACCCCGGACGTGGTGGCGGCCGGCGCCGGCTGGCGGGTGAACGGGCTGCTGCGCATCGACGAGGTGGCCGCCGCCACCGGATTCAGGGCCCCGGAAGGGCCCTACGAAACGATCGGCGGCCTGGTGCTGCGCGAGCTCGGCCACATCCCCGTGGCCGGGGAAACCGTGGAGCTGACCGCGCTGGACCCCGACGGCCTGCTGGACACCTCGATGCGCTGGCAGGCGACCGTGGTTCGGATGGACGGTCGCCGCATCGACGTGCTCGAGCTACAGGAGCTGGGCAGCCGGGCCGAAACGCCCGCGGGACGGGGCCCCTCGTGAACGACGCACTGGGAGTCCTGCTGGCGATCCTGCTGATCGGCGTCAACGCGTTTTTCGTCGGCGCGGAGTTCTCGCTGATCTCGGCGCGCCGCGACCGCCTCGAGGCGCTGGCCGAGCAGGGCAAGGCGAGGGCCGTGGTGGTGATCCGCGCCGGCGAGCAACTGTCGTCCATGCTGGCCGGGGTCCAGCTGGGGGTGACGGTCGCGTCGCTGCTGCTCGGCCGCATCGGGGAGGCCGCGGTCGCCAGCCTGCTGCGCTCGGCGTTGGGCCTCACCGGCTGGCCCCCGGCGCTGCTGCACACGCTCTCGCTGGCGATCGCGCTGGCGATCGTCGTGACCCTGCACGTGCTGCTGGGCGAGATGGTGCCGAAGAACATCGCGCTGGCCGGCCCCGAGCGCGCCGCGATGCTGCTGGTGCCGCCCTACCTGGCGTACGTGCGTGCGGCCCGGCCGTTGATCGCGTTCTACGACAAGTGCGCCAACGTGGTGCTGCGCGCGCTGCGGGTCGAGCCCAAGTCGCAACTCGACGTCGCGGTTTCCACCACGGAGCTGCGGGTGATGATCACCGAATCCGTGTCCGAGGGGCTGTTGGACGCCGAGGAGCACGGCAGGCTGACCCGGGCGCTGCAGCTGCGCTACCGCCGCGTCGGCGATGTGGCGCGGCCGCTCGCCGAGATCCGGGCGGTGCCGGTGGCCGCGGCGGGCTCCGGGCCGACCGTGGGTGCGGTCGAGGAGGCCCTGGCGCAGAGCGGTTATTCGCGGTTTCCCGTCGTCGACCCCGACGGGAAGTACATCGGTTACCTGCACATCAAGGACGTGCTGACGCTCGACGACGACCCGAACACGGTGATCGACCGGGCCTGGGTGCGACCGCTGCCGCAGGTCCCGACGTCGCTGCCGCTGGCCGACGCCCTGTCGCGGATGCGGCGCAGCAACAGCCATCTGGCTCTGGTCACCGACGACAGCGGCGCGGTGGTCGCGATGGTGGCGATGGAAGATCTGGTCGAGGACCTGGTCGGCACCATGCGCGACGCGTAGTGCCGCTGCCCACGAATCGGGCCGCAGCCCGTATGATCGCCAAGGCTGCCGGGCCGGATAGCGATCGTCGCGGTTCGCCGCGGCGCCATAGTCGGAGCTCTTAGCGCGCGCCTGACCTGCTGTTGAAGGTCGGGCGGATGACGTCCGGCAACCCGCCGGTCGGTACGCTGAAGGCAATGCGTGTTGAGGGTCAGTGCGGTGTTACTCGGCCCACTATGGAGGAGAAAAATGACTGATCGCGTGTCGGTGGGGAACCTGCGCGTCGCCCGAGTGCTCTACGACTTCGTGAACAACGAGGCCCTGCCCGGCACCGACATCGACCCGGACAGCTTCTGGGCCGGCGTCGACAAGGTCGTGGCCGACCTGACCCCGCAGAACCAGGATTTGCTGAACCGCCGTGATGAGCTGCAGGCCCAGATCGACAAGTGGCACCGGCACCGCGTCATCGAGCCGATCGACGCCGAGGCGTACCGCGAGTTCCTCGTCGAAATCGGCTACCTGCAGCCCGAACCCGACGACTTCACCATCACCACCTCGGGCGTCGACGACGAGATCACGACAACCGCCGGCCCGCAGCTGGTGGTGCCGGTGCTCAACGCGCGGTTCGCGCTCAACGCGGCGAACGCTCGCTGGGGTTCCCTCTACGACGCCCTTTACGGCACCGACGTCATCCCCGAGAGCGACGGTGCGGAAAAGGGATCGAGCTACAACCGGGTTCGCGGCGACAAGGTGATCGCCTACGCGCGCGGATTCCTCGACCAGGCCGTCCCCCTGGCGTCGGGCTCCTGGGCCGACGCGACGGGCATCAGCATCGCCGACGGCCAGCTGCAGATCACCCTCGATGCCGAGGCGGAGCCCGTCGGGCTCGCGAGCCCAGAGAAGTTCGTCGGGTACAGCGGCGAACTCGGGTCCCCCAGCTGGTCGGTGCTGCTGGTCAACCACGGACTGCACATCGAGATCCTGATCGACCCCGAGTCCCCCGTCGGCGCCACCGACCGGGCCGGCGTCAAGGACGTCGTCCTGGAATCGGCGGTCACCACGATCATGGACTTCGAGGACTCGGTGACCGCCGTCGACGCCGACGACAAGGTGCTGGGCTACCGCAACTGGCTGGGGCTGAACAAGGGCGACCTGGTCGAGGAGGTCAGCAAGGGCGGCAAGACCTTCACCCGCGCGCTCAACGCCGACCGCACCTACACCACGCCCGACGGCGGTGAGCTCACCCTGCCCGGCCGCAGCCTGTTGTTCGTCCGCAACGTCGGGCACCTGATGACCAACGACGCCATCGTCTCCGTCGGCGATGGCGACGAAGAAAAAGAGGTTTTCGAGGGCATCATGGACGGGCTGTTCACCGGCCTGACCGCGATCCACGGGCTGCGGACCGGTGAGGCCAACGGCCCCCTGACGAACAGCCGCACCGGTTCCATCTACATCGTCAAGCCCAAGATGCACGGGCCCGCCGAGGTTGCGTTCACCTGCGAACTGTTCAGCCGCGTCGAGGACGTGCTGGGCCTGCCGCAGGGCACCCTCAAGGTCGGCATCATGGACGAGGAACGCCGCACCACGGTCAACCTCAAGGCGTGCATCAAGGCCGCCGCCGACCGGGTGGTGTTCATCAACACCGGCTTCCTCGACCGCACCGGCGACGAGATCCACACCTCGATGGAGGCCGGCCCGATGATCCGCAAGGGTGCGATGAAGAACAGCACCTGGATCAAGGCCTACGAGGACGCCAATGTCGACATCGGGCTCGCCGCCGGGTTCAAGGGCAAGGCCCAGATCGGCAAGGGAATGTGGGCGATGACCGAGCTGATGGCCGACATGGTCGAGCAGAAGATCGGCCAGCCCAAGGCCGGCGCCACCACCGCGTGGGTGCCGTCCCCGACGGCGGCCACCCTGCACGCGATGCACTACCACTACGTGGACGTGGGCGCCGTGCAGGAGGAGCTCGCGGGCAAGAAGCGCACCACCATCGAGGAGTTGCTGACCATTCCGCTGGCCAAGGAATTGGCTTGGGCGCCAGAGGAAATCCGCGAGGAGCTCGACAACAACTGCCAGTCCATCCTCGGCTACGTGGTGCGCTGGGTGGAGCAGGGCGTCGGCTGCTCGAAGGTGCCCGACATCCACAACACGGCGCTCATGGAGGACCGTGCCACCCTGCGGATCTCCAGCCAGCTGCTGGCCAACTGGTTGCGCCACGGCGTGATCACCAGCGAAGACGTTCGCGCCAGCCTGGAGCGGATGGCGCCGCTGGTAGACCGGCAGAACGAAGGGGACCCGGTTTATCGGCCGATGGCGCCCAACTTCGACGAGAGCATCGCCTTCCTGGCGGCTCAGGAGCTGATTCTGTCCGGGACGCAGCAGCCCAACGGCTACACCGAGCCGATCCTGCACCGGCGCAGGCGCGAGTTCAAAGCTCGCGCCGCGGGTGCGTGAAAACGGCCCGACATGCGGTAGGTAACGCGGTCCGATGACTAGAATCTGCGCCGAGTTCACAAGTCACGCGACGAGTCGACGGGAAGGCGGCGGGCACCGGTATGGGTAGGCACAGCATGCCCGACCCCGAGGATTCCGTCGACGAGCCAGCTGACGAATACCTCGCCGACGATGCATACCCGGCCGACGACACAGGTCAGCACCACCGCGAGGCCGGCCTCCCGGACTATCCGAGCGGCGACGACTACGGCGCGGTGGACTACTCCGGCGCGGACTACTCGCACGAGGACCCCTACGCGACCGACGACACGTTCGCGTCCGGCCCCGACGACGCGTATCCGGAATTCGCCGCCGGCCCGGCGAGCACGCCGCCACCGGCCGCCCCGTCGTCCCGCTTCGGCGGCGGCCACCGCGGGCTCGGTGAACGGCTCGGCGGTCACCGCAGCGACGGCGGACGCCGCGGCGTCAGCATCGGGGTGATCGTCGCGCTCGTCGCCGTCGTCGTCGTGGTGGGCACGGTGATCCTGTGGACCTTCTTCGGTGACGCGTTGTCGCACCGCTCGCACACCGCCGCCGCCCAGTGCGTGGGGGGCAAGGAGACGGTCGCCGTCATCGCCGACCCGTCGATCGCCGATCCGGTGCAGCAGCTCGCCGAGAGCTACAACGCCACGTCCGGCCCGGTCGGCGATCACTGCATGGTGGTGAGCGTCAAACAGGCCGGCTCCGACGCCGTCCTGGGCGGGTTCGCCGGCAAGTGGCCGGCCGACCTGGGCGGCCAGCCGGCGTTGTGGATCCCGGGCAGCTCGATCTCGGCCGCGCGGCTCGCCGCGTCGGGTCAGAAGATCACCGAAAGCCATTCCCTGGTCACCTCGCCGGTCATGCTCGCCGTGCGCCCGGAACTCGGCCAGGCCCTGGGCAATCAGGGTTGGGCGGCGCTGCCCGGCCTGCAAACCAACCCGAATTCGCTGGCCGGGCTGAACCTGCCGGCGTGGGGGTCGCTGCGGCTGGCGCTGCCGATGACCGGCAACGCCGACGCGTCGTTGCTGGCCGGCGAGGCCGTGGCGGCGGGGGCGGCCCCACCGGGTGCACCGCCGACCCAGGGCGTCGGTGCCGTGCGCACGCTGCTGGGCGCCCAGCCCAAGCTCGCGGACAACTCCCTGACCGAGGCGCTGAACGCGCTGCTCAAGCCCGGTGACGCGGCGACTGCGCCGGTGCACGCCGTGGTCACCACCGAGCAGCAGCTGTACCTGCGGGGCCAGGGGCTGTCCGATGCCAAGAGCACGCTGGCTTCCTGGCTGCCACCCGGCGCGGTGCCGGTCGCCGACTATCCCGCGGTGCTGCTGGGCGGCTCCTGGGTGAACCAGGAGCAAGCCTCCGCGGCCAACGGCTTCGCCCGCTACATGCAGAAGCCCGAGCAGCTCGCGAAGCTGGCCAAGGCCGGCTTCCGGGTCAGCGGCGTCAAGCCGCCGAGCAGCCCGGTCACCAGCTTCGCGGCGCTGCCGTCCACCCTGTCGGTGGGTGACGACGCGCTGCGCGCCACGCTGGCCGAGGCGATGACCGCGCCGTCCAGCGGGCTGGCCGCGACCATCATGCTCGACCAGTCGATGCCCGCCGACGAAGGCGGAAAGTCGCGGCTGGCCAACGTGATCGGGGCGCTGCAGGACAAGATCAAGTCGTTGCCGGCCAGCGCCGCCGTCGGGCTGTGGACCTTCGACGGCCACGAGGGGCGCTCGGAGGTGACGAGCGGACCGCTGGGCGACCCGGTTAACGGCCAGCCGCGCTCGGCGGCGCTGACCGCCGCGCTGGACAAGCAGTATTCGTCGGCCGGCGGCGCGGTGTCGTTCACGACGCTGCGCCTGCTCTACCAAGAGGTGCAGACCAATTACCGCGCCGGCCAACCGAATTCGATACTGGTGATCACGTCGGGGCCGCACACCGACCAGACGTTGGACGGGCCGGGGCTGCAGGACTTCATCCGCAAGAGCGCCGACCCGGCCAAGCCGATCGCGGTCAACGTCATCGACTTCGGCGCCGACCCCGACAAGGCCACCTGGGAGGCCGTCGCCCAGCTCAGCGGCGGCGGCTACCAGAACCTCACCACGTCGGCGTCCCCCGATCTCGCCGCGGCCCTCAGCACCTTCTTGAGCTGAGGGCGCCCGACTCGCCGCGAGCGTAACCTGGCTGCGAAAAACCGGGCCGAGATTCGCCGTGCGGTTACGCTCGCGAACGAGAGCTTGTCACCCCTCCGGAATACGATCGTCGCGTTGCCCGAAGGGAGCGCCATGAAGATCGATTTCACCCCGGATCCCCGCCTTTATCCGTTTGAGTCGCGCTGGTTCGACAGCTCACGCGGGCGGATGCACTACGTCGACGAGGGGGACGGCCCGCCGATCCTGCTCTGCCACGGGAATCCGACGTGGAGCTTTCTGTACCGGAACATCATCGTCGCGCTGCGCGGCCAATTCCGTTGCATCGCACCCGATTACCTCGGCTTCGGGCTGTCCGAGCGACCCGCCGGATTCGGATACAAGATCGAGGAGCATGCCCAGGTCGTCGGCGAGTTGGTCGATCACTTGGGCCTCGACGGCTATCTGACGATGGGCCAGGACTGGGGCGGGCCCATCAGCATGGCGGTCGCCGTCGAGCGCGCCGCCAGGGTCCGCGGCGTCGTGCTGGGCAACACCTGGTTCTGGAAGACGGACGAGCTGACGACGAAGATCTTCAGCCGCGTGATGGGCAGCCCGCCGATGCAGTGGGCGATCTTGCAGCGCAATTTCTTTGTGGAGCGCCTGATTCCGGCGGGGACTCAGCACCGCCCGAGCGAGGCGGTGATGGAACACTACCGGGCCGTGCAGCCCACCGCCGAGGCGCGAAGAGGCGTGGCCGAGATGCCCAAACAGATCCTGGCGGCGGAACCCTTGCTGTCGCGGCTCGGGCGGGAGGTGCCCGCCCGGCTCGGTGCCAAACCCGCGCTATTCGTCTGGGGGATGAAGGACTTCGCGTTCAGGCCGGGCCCTACGCTGCCGCGGATGCGGGCGGCGTTCCCGGATCACGTCGTGGTCGAGCTGCCCGACGCGAAGCACTTCATCCAGGAGGACGCGCCCGACCGGATCGCGGCGGCGATCATCGAGCGCTTCGGCTAGTGGCGATCGCGA
>NZ_AUWQ01000120.1 GCF_000455205.1 Mycobacterium sp. UM_CSW
CTTGACATAGGAGAAACGAATGCGGAGGCTCCGGTGGATGGCCTACCTGTTCGTCGACGTCGTCGCTGTGCTCGTGTTCTGCGCCGCCGGACGCCGCAGCCACGCCGAAGGGCTCACCCTGGGCGGCCTCGCGACCACGGCCTGGCCGTTTCTGGCCGGAACCGTCGTCGGGTGGCTGCTCTCCCGCGGTTGGCGGCGACCGACCGCCGTCGCCCCCACCGGCGTGATCGTCTGGCTGTCCACCGTCGCGATCGGCATGCTGCTGCGAAAAGCCAGCTCGGCGGGCGTGGCGGCGAGCTTCGTGGTGGTCGCCGCGTCGGTCACCGCGGTCCTGTTGCTCGCCTGGCGGGCCGCCGTGGGCGTGGCCCTGCGGCGCCGCTCCAACGCCTGAGCGGATCATGGCACCCGCCAGCTGGAACCCGGCCTCCGGCGACGGCCTGACCACCACGTTCGACGCCGTCGTCCGGGCCGTGGCCACGAACAAGGGCCTCCTCGAGGACCCGTTCGCCGAGCCGCTGGTGCGCGCCACCGGCGTGCCGTACTTCACCCAGGTCATCGACGACGAGCGATACGCCACCGACGACGGCGGTCACCCCATCACGACGGGGCTCATCCACGTCCAGGCCGCGTACGGACGGTTCCTCGACGAGTTTCTCGCGGACGCCGGCCGCTCCGGCATTCGCCAGGTGGTGATCCTGGGATCGGGGCTGGACACCCGGCCGTACCGACTGTGGTGGCCACCGGGCACGACGGTGTACGAGATCGATCGCCCGGACGTCCTCGATTTCAAGGCGGGGGTGCTGCGGGGGCTGGACGCGCGGCCGGGCGCGCACCGCCGCGAGATCGGCGTCGACCTTCGCCAGGATTGGCTGGCGGCGCTGCGCAGGGCCGGTTTCGACGCCGCGACGCCCACGGTCTGGATCGCCGAGCAACTGCTCGTCGGCTACCTGCCGCCGGACGGCCAGCACCGGTTGCTGCGGGTCGTCACCGAGGCGAGCGCGCCCGGCAGCCGCTTCTCCGCCGATCACATGGCCAGCTGGACACCGGAACGGCAGGCGGCGCGGCAGGCCTTCGTGGACGGCTGGCGACGGCGCGGCCTGGACATCGACCTGGCCAGCCTGACCTACCCGGGCGAATACCGTTTTGTCCCCGAATATCTGGCGGCGCACGGCTGGAAGACGGCCAAGCGGAATGTGGTCGAGTTGTTCGACGGCCTGGGGTTGGCCGAATTGTGGCGCGGCCGCCCGGAGCACGTGGAACTGCTCCCCGGGTATGTCACGGCATCGCGCGTTTAGCTCGTGCCGCGCCACTGAAGTTCCATCCGCGCCTGCCGTCGCTCCGAATGACTTGTGTTCAAGCCGAAGACGGCGCCCGTGGGCGTCCGAAGACGAAGGAGTCGAAACGCAATGATGAGCACTTGCGCGAAAACGCTTGCCGCGGCGGGTCTTGCGGCCATCGCCGTCGCCGCAGGGCCGACGGTTACGGCCACCGCTGACAACCCGAGTGACCTGATCGGGACGGGTTGCGCGGACTATGCCAAGCAGAATCCGAGTGGTCCGGGATCCGTGATGGGAATGTCGCGCGACCCGGTGGCGACGGCGGCGTCGAACAACCCGATGTTGACGACCCTGGCCGCGGCGCTGTCGGGGAAGCTGAATCCGAACGTGAACCTGGTCTCGACCCTCGACAACGGCCAGTACACGGTGTTCGCGCCCACCAACGCCGCGTTCGACAGGCTGCCGGCGGGGACCGTCGACAAGCTGAAGACGGACTCGCAGCTGCTGACCAGCATCTTGACGTATCACGTCGTCCAGGGGCAGCTCAGCCCGGCGGTGATCGGCGGCGTCCACCCGACGGTGCAGGGCGCGCCCCTTACCGTGGCCGGCCAAGGCAACGACCTGAGGGTGAACAACGCGGGCCTGGTCTGCGGTGGGGTGCACACGTCCAACGCGACGGTTTACATGATCGACACGGTGCTGATGCCCCCCGGCCAATAGAGCGCACCCGCCGCCGGGTGGAATGGGCGCGCGTCGGAAACGTTAGATGAATACGTGACGCCCACAACCCGGCTCGAGTTCGTCGCGGCCACCCACGACGATCCCTTGGCGCGGCCGCTGCTGGCCGAGCTGGCCGTCGAGTACGCGGAGCGCTACGGAGGTACGCCCGACAGGCACCTGGCCTGGCTGCCGGTGCCGGCTTGTGAGCTGGCGCCGCCTGACGGCGGCTTGCTCATCGGTGTCGTGGGTGGCGTGGCGGTCACCGGCGGGGCGTTCCGGCGCTTCGACGCCGACACCGCCGAGCTCAAGCGGATCTGGACCGACAGCGCCCATCGGCGCCGCGGGTATGCGCGGGCGCTGCTGGCGGCGCTGGAGGAGGAGACCGCCGCGCGGGGTTACCGGCGGCTGTATTTGATCACCGGCAATCGCCAGCCCGAGGCCGAGGCGCTGTACGACGCGACTGGGTACACACGCATCGCCCCCGCCGAGCCGCTGCCCGACTGGGGACCGTTCCGGCCGATCGCCTTCGAGAAGTGGCTGCCATGACGGGTCAATTTCACCTGGGCGTCGCGCTCGACGGATACGGCTGGGACCCGCACGCGTGGCAGGTCACCCTCGCCGCCGACCCGGAGACGCCGTCGGTGCTCGGCGGTCCTTACTGGGCCGACTTGGCGGCCACGGCGGAGCGCGGGCTGCTGGACTTCCTCACCATTGACGACAGTTTGATGCCGCAGATCGGGCGAAGCTCCCGGATCCATCCGGACCGGCTCACCGGCCGCGCCGACGCCGTGCTGGTCGCGGCCCGCATCGCCCCCGCCACGCGACACATCGGGCTGATCCCCGTGGCCACGGTCACCCATACCGAGCCTTTTCACGTCTCCAAATCCATTGCCACGCTTGACTTTGTGTCGCACGGGCGGGCCGGCTGGCAGCCGCGGGTGAGCGCCACCGCGCACGAGGCGGCGCTGTTCGGCCGCCGGGACGTGTCCGAGGTCCCCCTCTTCGACGAGGCCGTCGAGTACGTCGACGTGGTCCGCCGGCTATGGGACAGCTGGGAGGACGACGCCATCATCCGCGACGTGAGCACCGGGCGCTACGTCGACGTGGATAAGCTGCACTACATCGACTTCACCGGAAAGTACTTCTCCGTCAAGGGGCCTTCGATCACGCCGCGCCCACTCCAGGGACAGCCCGTGGTGGCCGCGCTGGCGCATGTCGGCCCCGCGTACGAGTTCGCCGCGTCCGCCGCAGACGTCGTCTTCGTCACCCCCACCGACGGCGAGTCGGTGCAACGCATCATCGCGGAGGTGCGCGCGCCGGGCGGCACCCACCTGAAAGTCCTTGCCGACGTGGTGGTTTCGTTCAACCGCGCGGCCGACTTCCGCTCCGACGCGCTCGTGTTCACCGGGGGCGCAACGGAATTGGTTGAGCTACTGCTGGATTGGCAGCGGCTGGGCGTCGACGGCGCGCGCCTGCGCCCCGCGGTCAACGCGACCGACCTGCCGGTGATCGTCGACGAGGTGGTGCCGCTGCTGCAGCGGGCCGGGTTTTTCCGCACCGGTTACCGCGAGGATGAAACCCTGCGTGCGCGCCTCGGCCTGTCCGTGGCGCCCAATCGCTATGCGGCGGTGCACCGATGACGCCGGTGCCGCTGTCGATCCTGGACCTGGCCCCGATCAGCGCGGGCAGCGACGCCGCGACCGCCCTGCGCAACACCATCGACCTGGCCCAGCGCGCCGAGCGGTGGGGCTACCGCCGGTACTGGCTCGCCGAACACCACTTCGTCGGCGTGGCCAGCTCGGCGACGGCCGTGCTGATCGGCCAGATCGCGGCCGCCACCAACAGCATTCGGGTCGGATCGGCCGCCATTCAGCTCGGGTACACCACGCCGGTCGCGGTGGTCGAGAGCTTCGGGATGCTCGAGGCCTTCTATCCGGGCCGCATCGACCTGGGCGTCGGACGGGGACAGCGACGCGACACCGGGTTCAAGCCGAAGTCGCCGTCGGCCAAGTCCCGCCCGCCGCGGCAGTGGCACGAGGTCGACGGCGTGGTGGTCCCGCTGCCGTTCGACCTCCGCGGGCTCCTCGACAAGGAACGGGTGCAGGCGACCATGGGAATCCTGCAACAGCCCGGGGCGGTGGCGCCCGGCTTCGCCGAGCAACTCGCCGACATCATCGCGATGCTGGACGGCACCTACGAGGTCGAGGGTTTCGACGTGCACGCGGTGCCGGGTGAGCGATCCGGGTTGACCCCGTGGATCTTTGGCAGCACCCGGGGTGAAAGCGCCAAGCTCGCCGGTGCGCGAGGTTTGCCGTTCGTCGCCAGCTACCACATCACCCCGGCGACGGCGCTGGAGGCGATCGAGGCCTACCGGGCCGCCTTCGTTCCGTCGGCCGCCTTCGAGCGGCCCTACGTCGTGGTGTCGGCCGACATCGTGGTGGCCGACGACACCGCCGCCGCAAGGCATCTGGCGTCCAGCTACGGGCATTGGGTCTTTTCCATCCGGACGGGGGTCGGCGCCGTGCCCTATCCCGATCCCGACGACTGCCCCCCGCTCACCGAGGAGCAGCTGCCGGTGGTGAAAGACCGGCTGGAAACGCAGTTCGTCGGCGATCCGGACGAGGTCGCCGAGCGGCTGTCCGCGCTGCAACGCGTCACCGGTGCGGACGAACTCGTCGTCACCTCCGTCACCCACCGGCACTCCGACCGGTTGCGCTCGCACGAACTGATCGCCAAGCGGTGGGGGATCAGCGGATGAGCGTGCGGGAGGGCAAGCAGCGCAAGCCGATTCACCTGGCCGCCCACTTCCCGGGCGTCAACAACACCACGGTGTGGACCGACCCGAGTTCGGGCAGCCAGATCGAGTTCGAGTCGTTCGTGCACCTGGCCCGCACCGCCGAACGCGGGTTGTTCGACTTCTTCTTCCTCGCCGAGGGGCTGCGGCTGCGGGAGCACCGCGGTCGCATCTACGACCTGGACGTGGTCGGCCGCCCGGACACCTTCACCGTGCTGGCCGCGCTCGCCGGCGTCACCGACCGGATCGGGCTGACCGGAACCATCAACACCACCTTCAACGAACCCTTCGAGGTGGCAAGGCAATTCGCCTCGCTCGACCACCTCTCCGGCGGCCGCGCCGGCTGGAACATGGTGACCTCGTCGGACGCCTTCACCGGCGCCAACTTCCGCCGCGGCGGTTTCCTGGACCACGCCGATCGATACTCGCGGGCCGAGGAGTTCCTCGCCGTGGCCCGCCAGTTCTGGGACAGCTGGCAGGCCGACGCCGTGCTGGCCGACGTCGGGGCGGGGGCCTATGCCGATCCCGACCGGATCCGAAGCGTCGAACACCGCGGCCCCCAGTTCGACGTGCGCGGGTTCGCCACGCTGCCCGCGGGGCCGCAGGGGCACCCGATATTGCTGCAGGCCGGCGACTCCGCCGACGGCCGCGCGTTCGGCGCCCGCAACGCCGACGCCCTGTTCACGCTGCACTCGTCGCTGCAGGACGGGCAGCGCTACTACGCCGACGTCAAGGGCCGCGCCGCGGCCTACGGCAGGGATCCCAACCGGCTCAAGGTCTTTCCCGCGGCGACGTTCGTCATCGGCGACACCGATGCCGAGGCGCAGGACCGGGCGCGGCACATCCGCTACCAACAGGTCAGCGGCGCGACGGCGATCGCGATGCTCGAGCAGGTGTGGGGCCGCGAGCTATCCGACCACGACCCGGACGGCCCGCTGCCCGACTTCGACCCGGTGGTCGACAGCGCCATCACCCAGGGCCGGGTGCGGCACGGCGACCCCGTCGCCGTCGCCCGCGCTTGGCGCGAACGCGCTTTAGCCGAGAACCTCTCGATCCGCGAGCTGGTCATCGCGGTCACCAGCCGCCAGCAGTTCGTCGGCACGCCAACGCGAATCGCCGACGAGATCGACACCTACATCCAGGCCGACGCGTGCGACGGCTTCATCCTGGTACCGCACCTGACGCCGCACGGCCTCGACGAGTTCGTCGACCGGGTGGTGCCGGTGCTGCAGCAGCGCGGCGCGTTCCGCACCGAGTACTCCGGCGAGACGCTGCGAGAACACCTGGGGCTGGGCGACTTCGCGGGTTAGCGGCTAGTGCGACTCGACCAGCGCGGCGAGCTTGTCCAGCGCCATCCGGGTGCCCAGCTCGTTGTCCTGCGGGGAAACTCCGGCCGGGAGGCCCTGATGCAGCATCGCCACGTCGGTGCCGCCGTCGGCCCCGGCCAGGGTCGTGGTGATCCGCATCAGCCCGCCCAGGGCCGGATCGGCGGTCTCGAACTCAAGCTCCTCGACCACCCGCTCGTCGCGCACCAGCTCGACGAACCGACCGTGGTAGGTGTCGGTGGCCGCGGCGGTCTTGCCCCGCCGGTCGGGCGATTCGTACGTCAGCGACATCCGGAACCGGCCCCCGACGCGGGCGTCGAATTCGTGCACGACCGCGCTCATGCCGTCGGGGACCCGCCACGCCGCAACGGCGTCCGCGTCGACGAGCGCCCGGTACACCGCCTCCGGCGAGGCGCGGATGCGCCGGACGACGCGGGTCTGCGTCATTGCGCCCGCTTCAGCGCAGCTTCCGTCGCCTCGCGGATGGGGCCGTGCCACACGTCGCCGTGACCGGGCAGCAGCGCCTCGGTGTTCAACAGGGCCAGCGCATTCAGGCTGCGCAGGCAGTTCGCCTGGCTGTGGCTGAACACCGCCGGTAGCAGCTGCGGGCCGCGATGCCGCAGCAGCGGGTGGCCGGTGATCAGCGCGTCGCCGCTGGCCAGCACGCCGTCGACGACATACGAGCAGTGCCCGCTGGTGTGCCCCGGTGTGGCGACGGCCATCGGGTGGCCCGGCAGCGTGGCTGCCACCTCCGCGGTCAGCGGCTGCGTCGAGGGGATGCCGTCGCGGATCAGCCCGCCGCTGCGCACCACGTGCAGACCCCACACCGCCCAGCGCGGCCGCCAAATGCGCAGCGCCACATCGAAAACCGAGACCTGTTCCAGGTACTCCCGCTTGGCGTGACCCACCTCGTCGGCGTGGCAGTACACCGGGGTGCCGTGCTCGGCGGCGAACCGGATCGCCGAGCCCAGGTGGTCGATGTGCGCGTGCGTCAGCAGGATTGCGCGCACGTCTTCCGGGCCGTAGCCCAGCTGGCGCAGCGAGGCCAGCACGTCCTCGCGGTCCCCGGGATAGCCGGCGTCGATCAGCATCACGCCCGTCCCGTCGACCACCAGCGTCCAGTTAACCGCCGGGCCCTGGGCGAGGTACACCGTGTCGGTGACTTGGACGAGGGTCGGCGCCTTGGACTGGTCGGCCATGCAGGCGAGTCTAGGAGCCCGGGGAGGAGTAGAAATAACCCGTGGCTGAACTCAAACTTGGATACAAGGCGTCCGCCGAACAATTCGCACCGCGTGAGCTCGTCGAACTCGCTGTCGCCGCCGAAGGTCACGGCATGGACAGCGCAACCGTCAGTGACCATTTCCAGCCGTGGCGGCACGAGGGCGGGCACGCACCGTTCTCGCTGGCCTGGATGACCGCCGTCGGCGAACGCACCAAGCGGATCGTCCTGGGCACCTCGGTGCTCACCCCGACCTTCCGCTACAACCCCGCCGTCATCGCCCAGGCCTTCGCCACCATGGCCTGCCTTTACCCCGACCGCGTCTTCCTCGGGGTCGGCACCGGCGAGGCGCTGAACGAGATCGCCACCGGATACGAGGGCGACTGGCCGGAGTTCAAGGAGCGCTTCGCCCGGCTGCGCGAGTCGGTGCGGTTGATGCGGGAGCTGTGGCGCGGCGACCGCGTCGACTTCGACGGCGAGTACTACCGGCTCAAGGGCGCCTCGATCTACGACGTGCCCGAGGGCGGAGTCCCCATCTACGTCGCCGCCGGCGGACCGGCGGTGGCAAAGTACGCGGGACGGGCCGGCGATGGGTTCATCTGCACCTCCGGCAAGGGCGAGGAGCTCTACAAGGACAAGCTGATCCCGGCCGTGCAGGAGGGCGCCGCGGCCGCCGACCGCAACGTCGACGACATCGACAAGATGATCGAGATCAAGATCTCCTACGACCCGGACCCCGACCTGGCGCTGGAGAACACCCGGTTCTGGGCGCCGCTGTCGCTGACGGCCGAGCAGAAGCACAGCATCGACGACCCGATCGAGATGGAGAAGGCCGCCGACGCGCTGCCGATCGAGCAGGTCGCCAAGCGCTGGATCGTGGCGTCGGACCCCGACGAGGCGGTCGCCAAGGTCAAGGACTACGTCGACTGGGGCCTCAACCATCTGGTGTTCCACGCGCCGGGTCACGACCAGCGCCGGTTCCTGGACCTCTTCGAAAAGGACCTGGCCCCCAGGCTGCGCCGACTTGGCTGAAACCGGGCCTTCTTCGAAGGCCATCTACATCGCCGCGCCCGAGCCGGAGACCGGCAAGTCGACGATCGCGCTGGGGCTGCTGCACCGGCTGACCGCGACCGTCGCCAGGGTCGGCGTGTTCCGCCCCATCACCCGCCTCGGCGAGGACCGCGACTACATCCTCGAGCTGCTGCTCGAGCACACCACCGCCGGCCTGTCCTACGAGCAGTGCGTCGGCGTGACCTACCAGCAGCTGCACGCCGACAGCGACGCCGCGATCGCCGGCATTGTCGACTCCTATCACGCGATGGCCCAGTCCTGCGATGTGGTGGTGATCGTCGGGAGCGACTACACCGACGTGACGCGGCCCGCCGAGCTCTCCGTCAACGCGCGCATCGCGGCCAACCTCGGGGCGCCGGTGCTGCTGGCGGTCAGCGGAAAGGGCCGGACCCCGACGGAGATTGCCGGCGTCGTCGAGGTGTGTCTCGCCGAGCTCGCCGCCCAGCACGCCCACACCGCGGCGGTGGTGGCCAACCGGTGCGATCCGACGGACCTGGCGCAGGTAGCGGAAGCGTTGTGCGCGTTCACCCAGCGCAGCTACGTGCTGCCCGAGGCGCCGCTGCTGTGCGCGCCGACGGTGGCCGAACTGGAGCGAGCGGTGAGCGGGACGCCGGTCAGTGGCGAGGCGTCGCTGCGCGAGCGCGAGGTCACCGACGTGCTGGTCGCCGGGATGACCGCCGATCACGTGCTGGAAAGGCTGCGCGACGGCATGGCGGTCATCACCCCGGGCGACCGCTCCGACGTGGTGCTCGCCGTGGCTAGTGCCCATGCGGCGGAAGGGTTTCCGTCGCTGTCGTGCCTGGTGCTCAACGGCGGGTTCGAGCTCCACCCGTCCATCGCGGCGCTGGTCTCCGGCCTGCGGCTGCGGCTGCCGATCATCGCGACCGCGCTGGGCACCTACGACACGGCCAGCGCGGCCGCCTCGGCCCGTGGCCGGGTCACCGCGATGTCGCAGCGCAAGATCGACACCGCGCTCGAGTTGATGGACCGCCACGTCGACATCGCGGATCTGCTTACCCAGCTAACGATTTCGGTGCCGACCGTGATCACCCCGCAGATGTTCACCTACCAATTGCGGCTGCGGGCCCGGGCGGACCGCAGGCACATCGTGCTGCCCGAGGGCGACGACGACCGCATCCTGCGCTCCGCCGGCCGCCTGCTGCAGCGCGGCGTCGCCGACCTGACCATCCTGGGCGACGAGGCCCGAATCCGGCTGCGCTCAGCAGAACTTGGAGTGAACCTCGACGGCGCGCAGGTGATCGACCCGCTGGCGAGCGAGCTGCTTGGTCAGTTCGCTGACCAGTACGCGGAGCTGCGCAAGGCGAAGGGCATCACCGCCGAGCATGCCCGCGAGATCATGCGCGACGCAACATATTTCGGCACCATGCTGGTGCATAACGGCGCCGTCGACGGCATGGTGTCGGGCGCCGCTCACACCACCGCGCACACCGTCCGGCCGGCGTTCGAGATCATCAAGACGGTTCCGGACGTCTCCACGGTCTCCAGCGTCTTCTTCATGTGCCTGCCCGACCGCGTCCTGGTGTACGGCGACTGCGCGATCATCCCGAACCCGACCTCCGAGCAGCTCGCCGACATCGCGATCAGCTCCGCCCGCACCGCCGCGCAGTTCGGCATTGAGCCGAGGGTGGCGATGCTGTCGTACTCGACCGGCGACTCCGGCAGCGGCGCGGACGTTGACAAGGTCAGGACGGCAACGGATTTGGTGCGTCAGCGGGATCCGAAGCTGCTGGTCGAGGGGCCCATCCAGTACGACGCCGCGATCGAGCCGTCGGTCGCGGCCACCAAGCTGCGGGATTCGCCGGTGGCCGGGCACGCCACGGTGCTGATCTTTCCGGACCTCAACACCGGCAACAACACCTACAAGGCGGTGCAGCGCAGCGCCGGGGCCATCGCGATCGGTCCGGTGCTGCAGGGGCTGCGCAAGCCCGTCAACGACCTGTCCCGCGGCGCGCTGGTCGAAGACATCGTGAACACCGTGGCGATCACCGCGATCCAGGCGCAGGCCGTCCATGGCTGACACGGGCCGCCTCGTGCTGGTGATCAACTCCGGCTCCTCGTCCCTGAAATACCAACTGGTGGAACCGGATTCGGGCACGGCGCGGGCGTCGGGCCACATCGAGCGGATCGGCGAGGACGGCTCCGGGGTTCCCGACCACGAGGCCGCGCTGCATCGCGCCTTCGACACCCTGGCCGGGGACGGCATCGACCTGCGGACCTGCGGGCTGCTGGCGGTCGGGCACCGGGTGGTGCACGGTGGCAACGAGTTCTACCGGCCGACGCTGATGGACGACGCGCGGATCGCCGCGCTGGGCAAGCTGTCCGAACTGGCCCCGCTGCACAATCCGCCCGCGCTCACGGGAATCGAGGTGGCGCGCAAGCTGCTGCCCGGCTTTCCCCACGTCGCGGTGTTCGACACGGCGTTCTTCCACGACATGCCTCCGGCCGCGGCGACCTACGCCATCGACCGCGAGGTGGCCGAGCGGTGGCAGATCCGCCGCTACGGGTTCCACGGCACGTCGCACCGCTACGTCAGCGAACAGGCCGCGGCGTTCCTGGACAGGCCGCTCGGGGGCCTGAAACAGATTGTGCTGCATCTGGGTAACGGTTCCTCGGCGTCGGCCATCGCCGGCACCCGGCCGATCGACACCTCGATGGGCCTGACCCCGCTGGAGGGCCTGGTGATGGGCACCCGCAGCGGCGACATCGACCCCAGCATCGTCAGCTACCTGTGGCACCGGGCCCAGATGGGCGTCGACGAGGTCGAGGCCATGCTCAACGAGCGGTCCGGGGTTCTCGGGCTGGCCGGCGAGCGGGACTTCCGGCGGCTGCGGTCCATGATCGAATCCGGCGACGGCGCAGCGCAATTGGCCTACAGCGTGTTCATTCACCGGTTGCGCAAGTACATCGGTGCCTACCTGGCGGTGCTGGGGCACACCGATGTCATCAGCTTCACCGCCGGGATCGGCGAGAACGACCCCGCCGTGCGTCGCGATGCCGTGGCGGGCCTGGAGGAGCTGGGCGTGGTGCTGGACGAGCGCCGCAACCTCAGCGGGGGCCGAGGCGCGCGGCAGATCTCCACGGAATCGTCGCCGATCGCCGTGCTGGTGATACCGACCAACGAAGAACTGGCCATCGCCCGCGACTGCGTGCGCGCGCTAAGCGGTTAGGAACCCCAGGCTCTTTCGTCCGGCCCCGACCGAGGGTGTGGGATCGGTCCCGACGGTTCGGTCCAGCAGTTCGTGGTAGACGTCGCGAAAGTCCGTGGTGTACTTCAGGTCCCCGTTGTCGAGGTCGGTGAGGCTGGGTTCCTCGCCGTAGAACCCGCCTTTAACGGGTCCGCCGCGCGCCCCCGCGACGAAGACCGGACCGGCGGTGCCGTGGTCGGTGCCCTGCGAGGCGTTGGCGTGGACGCGGCGGCCGAACTCCGAGTACGCCATCACGACCACGTTCGGATCGCCCACCTGCTGCAGGAAGGGCGCGACCGCCTCGTCGAAGGTCTGCAAGAGGCGCTGCTGGGTTTCGCGTTCGTCGGCGTGGGTGTCGAAGCCGCCCAGTTGCACCGTGTAGACCCGCGTCGGGACGCGGGCTTTCACCGCGCCGGCGACAACGTCGAGCTGCGCGGCGAGCGAATTGCGGCCCTTGGCAGCGGGTTTGACCGATTCGAACGCGCTGTTGGCGGTCCGCGCGGCGCGGTACGCCTTGCGCACGGCGGCCATCGCCGGGGTGTCGTCGGGATCGTCGGCACCGAGCGCGGCCATGATGCCGTCGAATTGCTGGGCCTTGCCGGCCGCCCCGCCCGGCGAAAGCGCTGCCGCCGTGCATTTTTCGCCGACCGCCAGCGGCGGTAGCACGGGACCGACGTTGACCGCGCGTAGCGGGTCGTCGCCGGTGGCGTCGAGCCAGCGGCCGATCCAGCCGGTCGAGACCGGTTCGGTTGGCGACGCCGTCTGCCAGATGTCCATGGCGCGGAAGTGGCTGTGGTCGGGCTTGGGGTAGCCGACGCCGCGCACGATGGCGAGCCGGCGTTGGCCCCACAGTTGGGCCAGCCCCTTCATCGCCGGGTTGAGCCCGAGCCGCTCGTCGAGGTGGATCACGTCGCCCGGGGTGTAGGCGAGCTCCGGGCGCGCGTCGTGATATGCGTTGTCGCCGTACGGGATCAGCGTGTTGATGCCGTCGTTGCCGCCGTACAGGGTGATGAGCACCAGCACGCCGGCGCCCTCGGGCAGCGGCCGGTCGCGGGCCGCCCGCATCAGGTCGGGCCATTCGACGGCCACCGCCGTCGAGAGCAGGCCGGCCGCGCCGACGCCCGCGCTGGCGATCAGGAATTTGCGGCGATTGATCTCGGGCATGCTCAGGACGTCAGGTATTCGGGCGTGTTGACCGCGGCGGCGACCAACTGCGGTGGGGTGCGCACCAGCGGCGCCAGCGCGTCGGCGGTCCGGTCCGACCAGTCGCCGACGCCGATCAGGTAACCGACCGCGTCGATGCGGTCGCGGGGGGCGGCGTCTTCGACGCTCGAGAGGTCGCCCGCGTGCGCCAACTGCGTCGCGGCCCGCAGGCGCGCCCCCGCGCTGGCGGTGGACAGCCACACCTGCCCGCGGGGCCAGCCGCCGACGCTCGGCGGGTAGAACGGGCGCTGGCCCAGCGCCCGCAGGGTGGCGTCGGCGAGCTTGCGCTGCGCAGGGTTGTCGATGGGCACGCGCAGTGTACGCAGCACGCCGACGAGCCATTCGACCGGGGTGTTGACTCGCGTGGACCGCGCGCCGGTGAACTCGCCGTCGGTCAGGATCGCGCGGGTCAGCGCCCGCAGGTCGCGTCCCGGGCCGTACGTGGCGACCAGGCGGTCGAGCGCCTGCGGTGACGGCGGGTCGTCGGAGGCCAGCTGCTGCCACAGGCGCCCCGCGACGTATTCGGCCGATTTGGGCTGGGCCAGCACGGCGTCGCAGAACGCCGCGGCGTCGAAGTCGCGAGTGGACCCGAACAGCGTCTTGGCCGTCGGGTCATGGCGTTTGGGCAACACCGCGGTTTGGCCGTCGGCGCCGATCACCCATCCGGTCAGCGCCCGCGCCCCGGCCCGCACGTCGTCCTCGGTGTAGCCGTTGCCGTGGCCGAGCGCGAACAGCTCCATGAACTCGCGGGCCAGGTTCTCGTTGGGGGCCTTGGCCGTGTTGGTCTGCCCGTCGAGCCAGCGCAGCATCGCGGCGTCGGTCAGCATCGCGTAGGCCAGCTTGCGGAAATCGCCGAGCGCCCCGGTGCGCAGCTTCTGGTTTTGCGCGGCCATGTACGCGGCCACCCGGACCTTCTGCGCGGAGGTGGCGAAGTGGTTGTGCCACAACAGGGTTAGCTTCTCGTGGACCGGCTGTCCGACGGCGACCATGCGGCTCAGCCACCAGTCCGACAACACGCGCTGCTGCTCGGACAATGCGGCGTTGTATTGCTTGCGGGAAGCCTGCGGCGCGCCCTTGCCGGGCGCGCGCGGCGCCTCCAGGCTGGGCATCGGGGTGGCCACGGCGCCGGGGTCGGCGTTGGGGTCGGTGGCCAGGATGGTGTCGACGTATTCCGGCCAGTCGCGGGTGGCCACCGCGTCGACCTCGGGCCCGGTCACCCCGAACCCGGCCCGACGCAGCGCGCGGGCCGTGGTGATCCACCGCGTGGACTGCCCCGGCATGTCCATAACTGTGCGATACGAACCTATGTCTGCGCTGTGTGTGTGCCCACGGCCTTGCGTGTGAGCTGGCGGCGGGATTCGGGCGATTTTCCCGCCCTGTACGCACACGAAAAGCCACCAGTTCACACTCAGCCGCCCTGTGGATAGCTGTAAACGCGGTCACCCGTCGGAGTGCGACCGTTCCGACATGGAATTGGGAAAACCGTTCATCGGCAGCGAGGCACTGGCTTCCGGGGCGTTGAACCGGCATCAACTGCGCACGCGCTACAGCGCGGTCTTTCCGAACGTCTACCTACACAACGGCGCCGAGCCGTCCCTCGAGCAGAGGATCGCCGCGGCCTGGCTGTGGTCGCGACGCAGGGCGACGATCGTGGGCGCGGCCGCCGCGGCGCTGCACGGATCCAAGTGGATCCCCGACAATGTTCCGATCGAGCTCAATCACGCCAACACCCGTCCGCCCCTCGGCGTGCTGACCCGGCGCGATGCGCTGCTCGAGGGCGAGACACAGGTGATGGACGGGCGCACCGTCACCACACCCGAGCGCACCGCCTTCGACATCGGCCGGCGCGGCGCCATCCGCTCGGCGGTCGTCCGGCTCGACGCGCTCGCGCGCGCAACGGGTTTCAAGACCGAGGACGTGCTGCGCATCGCGAAGTGCCATCCCCACGCGCCCGGGTTGCGGCGACTGGAGCCCGCGCTGGAGCTGGTCGACCCGGGCTCCGCGTCACCCAGGGAGAGCTACCTGCGGCTGCTGCTCATCGATGCCGGGCTGCCACGGCCGCAGACCCAGATACCGGTGCTCGGCGTGGACGGCATTCCCGTCGCCTATCTTGACCTCGGCTGGGAAGAATACCTGGTCGCGGTCGAATACGACGGCGACCAACACCGAACCGATCGTCGGCAATACATCAAAGACATTCGGCGGCTGGAAATGCTGGAGCGCATGGGCTGGATCGTCGTTAGGGTCGTCGCGGAGGACCGCCCCGCCAACATCATCCGCCGGGTCCGCGAGGCGCTGGCGACATCGAGTGTGAACTGACGGCTTTCGGTGTGAAGTGGTGGCGGGATCCGGGCGATTCTGCCGCCCATGATTCACACGGAATGCCAACGATTCACACTCGAGCTCATCGGCGAATCGAGTGTGAACGCAAGGCTTTTCGGTGTGAGCCCATGGCGAAGTTCGTCGGCGTGTCGCCGCCCACGATTCACACGGAACGCAAACCCAAGAACAAGCTAGAACGTGCTCGTCGGACGCACCTTGTTCGCCATGTCCACCAGCGTGTAGCGGTGCCGCTGCGTGGGCGCGACGCGGGCCAGGCTGCGCAGCGACGCCTCGACGCCCAGTCGGAGGCCGTGTTCGGTGAACGGGAAGCCGAGGATGTGATTGGTGCTCGCCTCGTTGTCCTGCAGCCAGTCCATCGCGCCGCCCAGCACCAGGGCTCGGATCTGCAGCACCCGCGGCTCGGTGGGCGGCAGCGCCTCGACGCGGCGGGCGGCGTCGCGGATCTGCGCCTCGGTGATCTCGCGGGTGGAGCGGCCGGACATCAGCGTCACCGCGCTGGTCAGTCGCGCGGTGGTGAAATGCCTTGAGGTGGGCGGGACCTCGTCCAGCGTGTTGACCGCCTCCTCGCGATTGCCCTCGGCCGAAAGGGCTCTGGCCAGACCGAAAGCCGCGGAGATCACGCCGTCGTTGGTCTTCCACACCGTCTCGTAGAACTTGTGCTCGTCGGGATTACCGGCCAGCTCGGCGGTGGCGGCCAGCGCCAGCTTGGGCGCGAGCTCGCCGGGGAAAGTGTCCAGCACCTCGGTGAAATGCTTTGTGGCCGACTCGTAGTCGCCGGTCAGCAGCTCGGAGACGGCCCGATACCACACCAGCCGCCACCGCCAGCCGACCCGCTCGGCGAGGTCGTCCAGCTTGCGGGTGGCCTTGGCCACGTCGCCCAGGTCCAGCAGCGCGCGTACCTCCATCAGCGGCAGCTCGATCGACTCGGCCACCTCGATGCCGTCGGCGTCCAGCGAACCGTGCCGCGCGGCGCGCAGCGAGTCCAGCGTCTGCACCGGCTGGGAGAGCACCGTCGCCTGCAGCACCGGGGCGGCGACGTCGGTCGGATCGACCAGCGGCACCGGCAGCGCGGTCACGATTTCCCGGGCCGTCAGCTTCTCCGAATGGACCTGGCCGTCCAGGTACACGTCGGTGTGCGCGACCAGCAGATCGACCCCGAACGTCGACCGGCTGGGGGAGAAGATCGTCGACAGGCCGGGCCGCGGGATCCGGGTGTCCTGGGCGACCACCTCCCGCAGCACGCCCATCAACTGCGCCGACATCTCCTCGGCGGTGGAGAACCGGCGCCTCGGGTCGGGGTCGGTGGCGCGGCGCAGCAGCCGGCCGTACGAGTCATAGGTCTTCAGCACGGGATCGTCGTCCGGCAGCCCGTCGACGTAGCGGCCGTTTCGGGTGCGCAGGTTCAACGTCAGGGCCGCCAGCGTGCGCCCCACCGTGTAGATGTCGGTGGCCACCGTCGGGCCGGTCCGCACGATCTCCGGCGCCTGGAAACCCGGTGTGCCGTAAAGATATCCGAACGAATTGATCCGCGACACCGCACCCAGGTCGATCAGCTTGAGCTGCTCCTCGGTGAGCATGATGTTCTCCGGCTTCAGGTCGTTGTAGACCAGGCCGATGGAATGCAGGTAGCTCAGCGCGGGCATGATCTCGAGCAGGTAGGCGATGGCCTCGGAGACGGGCAGCTTCTCGGACTTCCCGTCCTTGAGGTTGCGCCGCAGCGACTGCCCGCCGATGTACTCCATGACGATGTAGCCGACCGGCTCCCCGTGCCGGTCGGTGTGCTCGACGAAGTTGAAGATCTGCACGATCTGCGGGTGCACCACCTCGGCGAGGAACTGGCGCTCGGCCATCGCGATCGCCTGCGCCTCGGCGTCACCGGAATGCACCAGGCCCTTGAGCACCACCGGGCGGTCGTTGACGTTGTGGTCGACCGCCAGGTAGACCCAGCCCAGCCCGCCGTGCGCGATGCAGCCCTTCACCTCGTACTGGCCCGCGACGATGTCGCCCGGATTCAGCTGCGGCAGAAACGAATACGGGCTCCCACAGGCGGGGCACCAGCCCTCCGACGCGCCCTTGCCCTCGGAGCCCGACCGGCCGACGGGCTTTCCGCAGTTCCAGCAGAAGCGCTTGGACTCCGGCACCACCGGATTGGTCATCAGCGCCTCGAGCGGATCGATGTCGCGCACGCGCGGGATCTCGACCAGGCCGCCTCCGAGCTGACGGGTCGGCGGCAGCACCCGGGTGGCCACCGTCATCCGCTCCGGCGCCTCGATGTCTATGCCGGGGATGAGGAAGTCGTCGTCGTCATCGTCGTCGAAGTCGGGGCGGAACAGGGCCTGGGTGGCCTGCGGCCGCGACTCCGCCGCCGCACCGGTCTGCACGTCGGGCGCCTGGGTGCCGACGTCCTCGGAATCCATCGGCTCGGCCATCAGTCCACATACCTCGGCGTGGGCGGGGCGGGCGCCGGTCCCAGAACCGTCAACCACTTGCGGTACAACGTG
Source organism: Mycobacterium sp. UM_CSW (assembly GCF_000455205.1). GTDB lineage: Bacteria > Actinomycetota > Actinomycetes > Mycobacteriales > Mycobacteriaceae > Mycobacterium. The sequence continues at coordinate 17,660 of NZ_AUWQ01000120.1, forward strand.
TTCCACGTCCCGTCACGGCGGATGCGCTCCAGCGTGCCGTTGACGAACCGGACCAGCCCGGGATTGTTCAGGTTGACGCCGATGCCGTACGGCTGGGTGGCCATGTTCGGCCCGACGATGTGCAGGTACGGGTCCTCCTCCACCAGCCCGGCCAGGATCGAGTCGTCGGTGCTGACGGCGTCGATCTCGCGCTGCTGCATGGCCACCAGGCAGTCGGCCCAGTTCACCACCGACACGATGACCGGCGCCGGGTCGATCTGCTGGATCCGATGCAGCGACGTGGTGCCCCGGGCCACGCAGACCCGCTTGCCGGACAGGTCGGCCGCCCGGACGATCGGCGAGTCGCGCGGGGCCAGGATGCGCTGGTTGGCGTCCAGGTAGACGGTGGAGAAGTTCACCAGCTTGCGCCGCTCGCAGGTGATGGTCATGGTCTTGACGACGACGTCGACCTCGTTGCGCTGCAGCGCGGTGACGCGTTCCTCCGATGACAGGATGCGGTACTCGACGTGCGAGGGGGCGCCGAAGATGTCGCGCGCGATCTCGCCGGCGATGTCGACGTCGAAGCCGGTGATCTCGCCGGTGATCGGGTCGCGGAAGCTGAACAGGTTGCTGCCGATGTCGAGCCCGACGATCAGCCTGCCGCGGGCGCGGATGTCGGCGACGGCGGCGTCCGCCTCGGCCTTGTTGGGGAAGGGGCGCAGGCTCGCGGTCAGGTCGCAGCCCTGGCTCGGGTCGTCCGGCGGCAGCGGCGGCTCCGGGGGCAGCTGCTGCATGCCGACCGGCGTGGGCGGCGGCAGCGTCGGCGCGGTGGCCACGGTCAGCGACTCGGTGTGGCCGCAGCCCGCGAGCAGGCCGACCGCGGCGAGTGCACCCAGCCAGCGCCTGATCACCGGTACTCCCTGAGCCGCGGCCATAGGCCCAGCGCCACGGCGATGGCCGCGCCGAGGGACAGCACCACGCCGCCGACCTGGGCGCCGGACAACCCGCTGCGCGCGCTGAGCACGTCGTTGCGCAGGTGGGTCCGGCTCTGGTCCATCGCCTTGCCGAGCTCGTCCTCGAGCTTGTCGAACGCCGGGGTGGAGTCGTCCTCGCCGCTGCCGAGCGCGACCTGGGTGGCGGCGCGGTAATTGCCCACCGAGATGTAGGAGTTGATCCGGTCGTTGGCCTGCCGCCAGCGCAGCAGGAGCTGATCCGCACCCTGCAGGTCCGGCTTGTCGACGGCGTCGCTGCGCGACATGTACTGGTCGAGCTGGGAGTGCATGGAGTCGATGCGCTGGTAGAACGACTGCTTGCGCATCTCCTCGTCACCGCGGCGGATCAGCGAAAGTGTCTCGTCGGCCCGCGCCTGCTGGGCGGTGATGGCGACGTTGGTGACGGTCCGCAGCGACTCCGCAGCGGTGTCCTTGGCGCTGCGACTCGCGGTCGTCGAAATGGTCAGCGCGGTTCCGACCCATACCACCATGACGAGGATACCGAGGGCGCCGACGACCAGCCCCGGGTTGATTCGGCGCCGGGTGCGGCGGGCCAGCCAACGATGCGAGAACGCGCCGAAGACCACCGTGCTGGCGACGACCAGGATCACCGGGGCCGGAAAGTGCGTCGACGCGGTGGTTTCGCTGTCCACCCGATCGGAGGTCGCCTGATACAGCTGCGCCGCGTCGGGCAGGATCTGCGACTGCATCAGCCCGGAGGCCTCGGACAGGTACGACGACCCGACGGGATTGCCTTCCCGGTTGTTGGTGCGCGCGATCTCGATCAGCCCGGTGTAGACGGCCAACTCGGCGTTGAGCCGGCCCAGTAACTGCACCAGTGGCTCGTCGGTCAGCCCGCTCGACGCCCTCGTCACGGCCACCGCGGCGTCGGTGATGGCCTGCTCGTAGCGCTGCCGGACCGGGCGCGGCTCGGCCTGCGCGATGAACGCGGTGGCCGCGGCGGCGTCGGCCACCGACAGCGTGGTGTAGAGCCGTCCGGCGGCGAACGACAGCGGCTCGGTGTGGTTGAGCACCGTGGACAGCACCTGCTGCCGGTGGTTGATGGTCGTCGAGGTGGCGAACGCGCTGGAGACGCCGAGGGCCGCCAGCACGATCCCGATGGTCAGGATGCGGCCCGGCGTCGTGGAGATGAACCACCAGCGCGGGTGTGCCGGTTCGGCCGGGGACCGCGACCCCTTCGGTTCGGTCGACGGGTGCGCCAGCTCAACCGTCACGTCTACTCAGCCCTCATAACTTTCGGCCCACGAACCTGGATAAGCGAATTCTAAGAGAATGTTCGTGCGGATGGGGGGAGGCGAGTCAATTGACCGACGGGGTCGCCTGCATATCCTGATCTCGTGCAGGGCGACGGCGACGGATGGGTGGTATCCGACAGCGGCGCCCACTACTGGGGCCGCTACGGCGCGGCCGGGTTGCTGTTGCGCGCGCCGCGGCCCGACGGCACCCCCGCGGTCCTGCTGCAGCACCGGGCGGTGTGGAGTCACCAGGGCGGGACGTGGGGCCTGCCGGGCGGCGCGCGGGACAGCCACGAGACGCCGGAGCAAACCGCCGTCCGCGAGGCGCACGAGGAGGCCGGCCTGCGGGCCGAGCGGCTCGCCGTGCGCGCCGCGGTCGTCACCGCCGAGGTGACCGGGCTCGGCGGCACCAGCTGGACCTACACGACCGTCGTCGCCGACGCGGCCGAGTTGCTGGACACCGTGCCCAACCGGGAAAGCGCCGAGATGCGCTGGGTCGCCGAGAGCGAGGTGGCCGACCTGCCGCTGCATCCCGGCTTCGCGGCCAGCTGGCAGCGGCTGCGCACTTCGCCCGCGCTGTTGCCGCTGGACCACGGCGACGAACGGCGCCAGCACCTGCCGCGCACACTCGAGGTCGAGGCCGGGGTCTTCGTGTGGTGCATGCCGGGTGACGCCGACGAGGAGCCGTCGCAGCTCAGCCTCCTGGTCAGCTCGCTGCTGCAAGCGCCGACCTGAGCGCCTCGGCCGCGGCCCGCGGGTCCTCGGCCGCGGTGATCGCCCGCACCACCACGATCCGGCGGGCGCCGGCGTCGAGCACCTCGGGCAGCCGCCGGCCGTCGATGCCGCCGATCGCGAACCACGGCTTGTCCCCACCGAGCTGGGCGGCCGCACGCACCAGGTCCAGCCCCGGCGCGGCACGGCCGGGCTTGGTCGGGGTGGGCCAGCACGGCCCAACGCAGAAGTAGTCGGCCGCGCCGGCGGCGGCGGTCATCTGGCAAGTGTCGTGGCTGGACAGGCCGATCAGCACCTCCGGCCCGACGATGTCGCGGGCCACGGCCGGCGGCAGGTCCCCCTGGCCCAGGTGCAGCACGTCGGCGCCGGCCGCGCGGGCGATGTCGGCGCGGTCGTTGACCGCGAACAGGGCGCCGTGCCGGCGGGCCGCGTCGGCCAGGACCTCGAGCGCGGCCAGCTCGGCGCGGGCCTCGAGCGGACCGAACCGCTGCTCACCCGCCGACCCCTTGTCGCGTAGCTGGATGATGTCGACCCCGCCGGCCAGCGCGGCGTCGACGAACTCGGCCAGATCGCCGCGCTCGCGGCGCGCGTCGGTACACAGATACAGCCTGGCCGCCGCCAGGCGGGTGGACGGTTGGTGCACACCGCGACGCTAGCGCGCTAGCGTGGAACCCGAAGAGCACGGGAGTCCTAGCGACCGGGGACTGAGAGTGGGCGCGCACGCCCTTACCGTCACACCTGATCCGGGTCATGCCGGCGAAGGGAGCAAAGGATGCAAGACTCACTGGCCGTCATCGGCGGCGGTGTCATCGGGCTGTCGGTGGCGCGCGGCGCGGCGCGGGCCGGATGGTCGGTCGTCGTGCACCACACCGGCGAACCGGGTGCGTCATGGGTGGCGGGCGGGATGCTCGCCCCGCACAGCGAGGGCTGGCCCGGCGAAGAGCGGTTGCTGCGGCTAGGCCTGGAGTCGCTGCGGCTGTGGCGCGAGGGCGGTTTCACCGACGGCTGGCCGCCGGGGGTGGTCACCGCCCGCGAGTCGCTGGTGGTGGCCGTCGACCGCGCCGACGTCGCGGACCTGCGCACCGTCGCCGACTGGTTGTCCGAGCAGGGCCATCCGGTGGTGTGGGAGCCGTCCGCCCGCGACGTCGAACCGCTGCTGGCGCAAGGCATCCGGCACGGCTTCCGCGCGCCCACCGAGCTGGCGGTGGACAACCGCGCCGTGCTCGACGCGCTGGGCCGGGACTGCGAGAGCCTCGGGGTGCGGTGGGCCGGGCCGGTGAGCGACCTCAAGCGGGTCGACGCGGACGCGGTGGTGATCGCCAACGGCATCGACGCGCCCGCGCTGTGGCCGGGGCTGCCGGTGCGGCCGGTGAAGGGCGAGGTGCTGCGCCTGCGCTGGCGCAAGGGCTGTATGCCGTTGCTGCAGAGGGTGATTCGCGCCCGCGTGCACGGGCGGCAGGTGTATCTGGTGCCGCGCGGGGACGGGGTGGTCGTCGGCGCCACCCAATACGAGCACGGCCGCGACACGGCCCCGGTGGTGTCGGGGGTGCGGGACCTGCTCGACGACGCGTGCGCGGTGCTGCCGGCGCTCGGCGAGTACGAGCTGGCGGAGTGCGCGGCCGGGCTGCGCCCGATGACGCCCGATAACCTGCCCCTCGTGCAGCGCGTCGACGAGCGAACCCTGATCGCGGCGGGCCACGGCCGGTCCGGGTTCCTGCTGGCGCCGTGGACCGCCGAACAGGTTGTCGCCGAGCTGGTTCCGGTCGGGGCGCGGTCATGATCGTCACGGTCAACGAGAAAACGGTCGAGGTCGACGAGCAGACCACCGTGGCCGCACTGCTGGAGTCGCTGGGGTTCCCCGCCCGCGGCATCGCGGTGGCGGTGGACGACGCCGTGCTCCCGCGATCCGACTGGGCGGCAAGGCTTTTTGATGGTGCCCGAGTCGAGGTGGTGACGGCGGTGCAAGGTGGCTAGAGCCGAATTGTCCCCTTCCTCCTCGGGCCATTCTGGCCCGCATCGTCAGGGCACGGAAGCGAAACTGACGATCGCGGATCGCAGCTTCGCCTCGCGGCTCATCATGGGCACCGGGGGAGCGACGAACCTGGCGGTGCTCGAAGAGGCGCTGATCGCGTCGGGCACCGAGCTGACGACCGTGGCGATCCGCCGCGTCGACGCCGAGGGCGGGACCGGGCTGCTGGACCTGCTCAACCGGCTGGGCATCACGCCGCTGCCCAACACCGCGGGCTGCCGCGGCGCCGCCGAGGCGGTGCTCACCGCGCAGCTGGCCCGCGAGGCGCTGGACACCAACTGGGTCAAGCTCGAGGTGATCGCCGACGAACGCACGCTGTTGCCGGACGCCGTCGAATTGGTCCGCGCGGCAGAGCAATTGGTGGACGACGGGTTCGTCGTGCTGCCGTACACCAACGATGACCCGGCGCTCGCCCGCCGGCTCGAAGACGCCGGTTGCGCGGCGGTGATGCCGCTGGGCGCGCCCATCGGCACCGGCCTTGGCATCACGAACCCGCACAACATCGAGATGATCGTCGCGCGGGCCGGCGTCCCGGTGGTGCTCGACGCCGGCATCGGCACCGCGAGCGACGCCGCGCTGGCGATGGAATTGGGTTGCGACGCGGTGCTGTTGGCGACCGCGGTGACCCGCGCCGCGGACCCGCCCGCCATGGCCGCCGCCATGGCCGCGGCCGTCACCGCCGGATACCTGGCGCGGCGGGCCGGGCGGATTCCCAAACGGTTCTGGGCGCAGGCGTCGTCCCCCGAGCTATGAAACGTTATGTGGCGCTGGGCAGTTCGATGGCCGCCGGGCCCGGCATCCGGCCCCGCGCCGAGGGCGCCCCGCTCTGGTCGGGCCGATCCGCCCGCAACTACCCGCACCTGGTCGCCGACCGGCTGAGCCTCAAGCTGGTCGACGTCACCTTCTCCGGGGCGACCACCGCCCACGTGCTCGCCGATCACCAGCGCGGCTGGCCGCCGCAGATCACCGCGCTGGACGGCTCGGAGGCCGTGGTCACGGTGACCATCGGCGGCAACGACGTCGGCTACGTTCCGCTGTTGATGGCCGCCTCGCTGCCGCCCGCCGCGCGGCGCCTGCCGCTGCTGGGCGGGCTGATATCCGAACTGCTGGACCGTGACACGCGCGATCGGGCGCTGGCCGACGTGTTCGATTCGTTGTGCGCGGTCGGGGCGGCGGTGCGGCAGCGCTCCCCGAAGGCCCGGATCGTCTTCGTCGACTACCTGACCATCCTGCCGCCCGCCGACGCTCCGGCCCCGCCACTGCGGCAGGCGGACGCCGACCTCGGGCGGCACGTGGCCGCGACCCTCGAACGCCGCACCGCCGACGCGGCCGCGGCGACCGGGTGTGAGATCGTCGGCGCCGCCGCGGCCAGCCGGGATCACCACGCCTGGTCCGCCGAGCCATGGACGACCACCCCGGCGCGCTACGGCGTGTCCCTGCCCGGGCGGCCCGCCCCGCTGCACCCCAACGAGGCCGGGATGCGCGCGGTCGCGGATTTACTTGCCGCGCAACTGTAGAAGCTCAGCCGTTGGTGCGCCACCACTGGTAGAGCGCGTTGACGTCGGTGTTGGACGCGCGGATGTGGCTCAACACGTTCTTGGCGTCGGTGGTCCAGGTGATGACCGCCGCGTTCTTATAGGTCCCGCACGCCACCTGGCCCGCCGTCGCGCCGGTGCTGCCCGTGTGCCAGGTGCCCGGTGACTGGCCGTTGTCCCCGCACGGGCTCAGCGATACGCCGTTGATGCCGCCGGTGAACGCGGCGGCCAGGTCGCTGCCGTTGCTGTAGAGCTGGTAGACGCCGGCCGCCGGGCCGTTGGGGTCGGGGCTCTGCCCGCAGTCGAGCTCGGCCAGGATCGGGCCGGACAGCGGGGCCGGCTGGCAAGTGTTGAGGCCGTAGCCCTTCGACAAATTGGCGGCCAGCGTGTTGATGTCCGCCGAGCTACCCGTGCCGGGATCTGCGGTCGCCGTGGCGGTGCCGACGATGACCGAAGCGCCCATGAGCGCCGCGGCCGACGCCGCCCGCAGCGCCTTGGTGAGAGGGGACATTCTGAACTCCTTTGTTGTGTTGGAAAACCAAGCAACCGAGCGTCTTTCGGGCCTCAGCCGTTCGCACGCCACCACTGGTAGAGCGCGGGGACGTCGTTGTTCGACCCACGGATGAGGCTCAAGATGTTCTTGGCGTCCGTGGTCCAGATGATCTCCGCGGCATTCTGGTATGTCCCGCACGCCACCGATCCGGAGTTTGCGTTGTTGCTGCCCTGGTGCCAGGTGGTGGGCGACTGGCCGGCGTCGCCGCACGCGGTGAGCACGTCGTCCTTGATGCTGGTCTTGAACGAACCGGTCAGGTTGTCGGCGTTGTTGAACAGGATGTACCTGGCCTGAATCGGGCCGCTCGGGTCGGGGCTCTGCCCGCAGGTGAGCACGGCAAGTTCACCGGCGTCGAGGTTTCCGGCCGTGCAGTTGTTGAGCCCGTAGCCTTTCGACAGATTGGCGGCCAGCGTGTTGATGTCCGCCGAGCTACCGGTATTGGTGGGGTCCGCCGCCGCCGTGGCGGCACCGGCGAACGCGCAACTGCCCGCGGCCAAGGTGGCCGCCGCGGCGCGCAGCGCCTTGCTGAGTTGAGGCATCATTGGCTCCTAACGGTGCGTCGCTCACCGGAAATAGTGCATCCGCTAAAGGGATCGTAGGGCTATGTCCTGTCCATGCAACACATTCCGCTGGAAATTATCTGTCTGGGCATTATTGTCGGATTCGGCGACGAAAGTTATCGGGTCAGCAAACCGGTTGCCAGCCAGCGATTTTCGCGTTTGTCCGGGGCTACTCGCCCGGTGGGGCGGCAACGCGAGCGGCGCCGGTGGAACGGGCGCGCGGCCGGCGGAAACGGCGAATTTCGCCGAGATAGTGCCCTCGCGGCGCCGCTCCGGTATGGTAAGCACCGCTCGACGCCAGCTAACTCGCCTCGACTGGAGAATCCATGACACAGCCGCCCCCTCCGCCCGGATACCCGCCACAGCAACCTGCTGGGCAAGCGCCGAACAACTACTTGGTGTGGTCGATTCTGGTGACGCTCTTCTGCTGTCTGCCGTTCGGGATCGTGGCGATCGTCAAGTCCAGCCAGGTCAATGGTTTGTGGGCACAGGGCCGGTACGCAGAGGCTCAGGCGTCCGCCGACAGCGCCAAGAAATGGGTGATCTGGTCCGCCGTCATCGGTGTGGTCGTGGGTGTCATCTACGCCATCTTGATGGCGGTCGGTGCGCTGAACACCAACACGAATGCGGCGCTTGCCGCGATGTTCTAAGCCGGCGTCGCGATCATGGTGACCCGCCCAGGGTCGGCGCGCCTGAGTTTGGGTGCGCCGCTCCTGGTTGCGGCGTCCACCACCCTGGTCTGCGCCGCGACCTGGGTGGGTGATCCGACGACCCCGGGTGGGCCCCTGCCGGTGTGTCCCACCAAGGCCCTGTTGGGCATCGACTGCCCGGGGTGTGGCAGTGCCCGGATGTTGTATTCGCTGATGCACGGCAACGTGTTGGCGGCCGCCCGGTTCAACGCGCTGGGCCTGGTGGCGCTGGTGTTGCTGGTGTGGGCGTACGGCGCGTGGACCTTCGGCCGGGTGACGGGCCGGCCGGTCCGGGGCTGGCAGCACCAGCGCTGGGCGGCCGCGGTGACGCTGGTGCTGGTGGCGGCCTGGTTCGTGGTGCGCAATCTGCCCTTTGCGCCATTCACCGCGCTTTATGTCTAGCCTCAGGCCCCTGCTCGCCGTGGTTGCCCTGACCGCGTTTCTGGCCGGTTGCTCGCATGGCCGCACCGGCTCTCAGCCGGCCGCCGGTGACGCCGCCGCGGCCGATTTCGCGACCTCGGTGCACGACAAGGTCACGACCGACGCCATGATGGCGCACCTGTCGAAACTCCAGGACATCGCCAACGCCAACAACGGCACCCGCGCGGTAGGCACCCCCGGCTACGAGGCCAGCGTCGACTACGTGGTGAACACGCTGCGCCACAGCGGCTTTGACGTTCAGACGCCCGAATTCTCGGCTCGGGTCTTTCACGGCGACAAGCCGACGGTGACGGTCGGCGGGGTGGCCGTGGAGGCGCGGCCACTGGACTTCAGCCTCGGCACCCCGCCCGACGGGGTGAGCGGGCCGTTGGTGGCGGTGCCGGCAGGGGCCGATCCGGGTTGCCATCCCTCCGACTTCGACGGGGCGCGGGGCGCAGTGGTGCTGGTCGACCGCGGCACCTGCCCGTTCGCGCAGAAGGAGGACGCGGCGGTGCAGCGCGGCGCCGTGGCGATGATCATCGCCGACAACGTCGACGAGCAGCAGATGGGCGGCACCCTCGGGCCCGACACCGACGTGAAGATCCCGGTGGTCAGCGTCACCAAGTCCACCGGGCTGCAACTACGCGGGCAGCCGGGACCGACCACGATCAAGCTCAACGCCAGCGTCCAAACCTTCAAGGCCCGCAACGTCATTGCGCAGACCAAGACCGGGTCGACTACCGACGTGGTGATGGCGGGCGCGCACCTGGACAGCGTGCCCGAGGGCCCCGGCATCAACGACAACGGGTCCGGAGTGGCCGCCGTGCTGGAAACTGCGGTGCAGCTGGGGAATTCGCCGCCGGTGCACAACGCGGTACGGTTCGGCTTCTGGGGCGCGGAGGAACTCGGGCTGATCGGCTCGCGCAACTATGTGGAATCGCTGAACCTCGACGCTCTCAAAGACATTGCGCTGTACCTGAACTTCGACATGCTGGCATCGCCGAACCCCGGCTACTTCACCTATGACGGGGACCAATCGCTGCCCGCGGACGCTCGCGGTCAGCCGGTGGTGCCGGAAGGCTCGGCCGGCATCGAGCGCACCCTGGTCGCCTATTTGAAGTCGGCGGGCAAGATCGCGCAGGACACCTCGTTCGACGGGCGTTCGGACTACGACGGATTCACGCTGGCCGGCATCCCGGCGGGTGGCCTGTTCTCGGGCGCCGAGACCAAGATGTCCGCCGATCAGGCCAAGCTCTGGGGCGGCACCGCCGACGCGCCCTTCGACCCCAACTATCACCAGAAGACCGACACGCTCGACCACATCGACCGCACCTCACTGGGCATCAACGGCGGCGGCGTGGCCTACGCGGTGGCCCTCTACGCGCAGGACCTTGGCGGCCGAAATGGCGTGCCCGTGTTGGCCGATCGCACGCGGCACGTGCTCAACAAGCCATGATCCGTCGGCTGGCCGCGGCGCTGGTGCTGATCGGGTTGGTGGCGGGGTGTTCGTCACCGCGGCCGGCGCCCCCGTCGTCGGCGCCGCCGGATCTGGCCCGGGGACTGTCGGCGAAGGTGACCGCCGACCGGATGGTCGCGCACCTGCGCGCGCTGCAGGGCATCGCCAACGCCAACCGCGGCAGCCGCGCCGACGGCACGCCGGGCTACGACGCCAGCGTCGACTACGTGGCGAAGGCGTTGCGCGACAGGGGCTTTAAGGTGTCGACCCCGCAGTTCGACCGGCTCTACAACGTCTCGCCCGGTAAACCCGCGCTGACGGTGGCCGGCCGCACGTATCAGGTCGACCAGGCGTCGATGCTGGTTCGCACGCCGCCCGGCGGCCTGACCGGACCGGCGGTTCACCCCGCGCGGGCGTCGGGCTGCACCGCGGGCGATTACCCGGCCGCGCTGCCCGCGGGCGCGATCGCCGTCGTCGACGACGCGGGCTGCTCGGTCGTCGACAAGCAGAACAGCGCCGTGGCCCGGGGCGCCGCGGGGCTGATCGTCCTCAGCGCACCCAACGGGCAGGGCGCCCCGCCAACGCTGTTCGGCCCCGGTTATTTCAAGCAGCTGACCGTGCCGGTCGCCGTCGTCGGGGCCAACGGCGCCGCGGCGCTCGCGCACGACACCGGGCCGGTGCGTCTGGTGCTGGACGCCGAGAACCGCACGATCTCGTCACGAAACGTGTTGGCGCAGACCGAAACCGGCTCCCCGCACGACGCGATCGTGGTCGGCGCGCATCTGGACAGCCCGCGCGACGGTCCGGGCATCAACGACGACGGCACCGGCGTGGCGGCGGTGCTGGAAACGGCGCTGCAGCTGGGACCGTTGGCGGCGGTGAACAACGCGGTGCGGTTCGCGTTCTGGGGCGCCGACGAGGACGGCATCAACGGCGTGATGGATTACGTCTTCGGCATGGACCGAGATCAGCTCAACGACATCGCGATGTACCTCGACTTCAACATGCTCGGTTCGCCGAACGCCGGCTTCTTCACCGACGACGGTGACCAGTCCGGTCCGCCCACGCCGGGAATCGCATTCGGCGACGTGCCCGAGGGTTCGGCGGGCATCGAGCGCACCCTCGGCGGCTACCTGAACCTGGCCGGCAAGCGGCCCGCCGACATGCCGTTGGCCACGATGGCCGACTACCACCCGTTCCTGGTCGCGGGCGTGCCGGTCGGGGGTCTGACCGCCGGTGCTTCGCAGCTCAAGACCACGGTGCAGGCGCGGCTGTGGGGCGGTCAGGCGGGCGTCCCGTTCGACCCCAACTTCCAGAGCCCGCGCGACACCGTCGAGGCCGTCAACCGGGACGCGTTGGCGGTCATGGGTTCTGGCGCGGCGTTCGCGGTCGGCACCTACGCCGAGTCCATCGGCGGCGTCAACGGCGTCCCGCCGCACGACAAGCGACATCGCACGCGGGTGCCCTAGCTGTTCGTCGGTTGTCGGATGGCCGTGGCATACTCGAACGTATGTTCGATACTCGGCTTCATGAGTACTGGGAGCCCCCGCAGACCGAGCGCTCTGCCGCGCTGATCGGGCGCATGTGCGCGTCGTGGCGGGCGGAGGCCCACGCGGCGGCGGATCGGTTGGACGCGATCGGGGAGCTGTTCGAGCTGCGTCGCGCCCAGCGTGGGGAGGAGGCCGATTGGGCCGTGGACACCTGGGCGGCGGTGGGCGCGGAGGTGGCTGCCGCGTTCCGGACCAGCCTTGCGATGGCGGGCAGTTATCTACGCTACGCGTTGGCGATGCGGGAGCGGCTGCCGATGGCGGCGGCGGCATTTCGCGCAGGCGACATCGATTACCGGTTGTTTCAGACATTGGTGTATCGCACCGACTTGATCACCGATCCCGAGGTGCTGTCCCGAGTGGATGCCGAATTGGCGGTGCGCGCTGCGCGGTGGCCGTCGATGACCCGGGGTCGGCTGGCCGGCGAGATTGATCGGCTTGTCGCGGCGGCAGACCCGGATGCCGTGCGCCGCAACAAGGACCGCATCCAGCGGCGCGAGGTGACGATCTGGGAGACCGAGCCCGGGATGTCGGAGGTTTATGGCCGATTGTTCAGCACCGACGCCAACGCGCTCGAGCAGCGTCTGGAGGCACTGGCCGCCACCGTGTGCGAGGCCGATCCGCGCACTCGTGATCAGCGGCGCGCCGACGCGCTGGGGGCGCTGGCCACCGGGGCCGTTCGGTTGGGGTGCCGGTGCGGCACGCCCGACTGCGCCGCGGGTGGGCGTGCGCCGGGGCCGGTGGTGATCCATGTCGTCGCCGCGCAGGCCACCGTCGAGGGTCGTGGGTCGACGCCGGCGGCCCTCCTGGGCGCGGAGGAGCTGATTCCCGCCGAGCTTGTCGCCGAACTGGCCAAAACCGCCACACTGAGGCCACTTTTCGCACCGACCGATCCGGAGCCCGGCTACACCCCGTCGACCAAGCTGGCCGACTTTGTGCGGTGCCGGGATTTGACGTGCCGGGCGCCGGGCTGTGACCGGCCCGCCACCCACAGCGACATCGACAGAGAAGATGGG
>NZ_AUWQ01000121.1 GCF_000455205.1 Mycobacterium sp. UM_CSW
CCGTTTCCGCCGGCCCCGCCGGCCCCGCCCAAGCCCCCGGTAGCGGTGGCGGCGCCGCCGGCCCCGCCGGCACCGCCGATGCCCGAGAGGAAGCCGGACTTACCGCCGGCGCCGCCGGCACCGCCGAAGCTGCCCGCGAGATTCCCACCGCCCCCGCCGGTCCCGCCGGCGCCGCCAGACCCGATCAAGAAGGCTTTGCCGCCGGCACCGCCGTCACCGCCGATGTTGCCCAGCGTTGCGGTCCCGCCCATCCCGCCGGCGCCACCGTTGCCCCACAGCCACCCGCCGGGGCCGCCGGCGCCGCCCGCGAAGCCGGGAGAACCGGTCCCGCCGGCCCCACCGAAGCCGATCAGGCCCGCGGGGCCGCCGGCGCCGCCAGCCTGCCCGGCCCCCCCGCCCGAGCCACCGTTGCCGCCGTTACCCCACAACAACCCGCCCGGCCCGCCGGGCGCCCCGGTACCGGCCGCGCCGTTGGTGCCGTTGCCGATCAGCGGGCGCCCTAACAGCAGCTGGGTCGGGGTGTTGATCACCCCGAGCACGTCTTGCGCAATGGTCTGAAGTGGGTTCGCGCTGGCCGCCTCGGTCGCCGCGTAGGCGCCGCCGGCACTCTGCAGCAGGTCGACGAATTGGTTGTGAAACGCCGCGGCTTGGGCGCTGAGCGCCTGGTATTGGGCTGCGTGATTGGAGAATAAGGAGGCGATCGCGGTCGACACCTCATCACTTGCCGCGGTCAGCAGGCCGGTGGTGTTGGCCGCCGCGGCCGCATTGGCAGTGCCCAGCGATGAACCGATGCCCGCCAAATTCTCCGCCGCCGTGGCGACCGCGTCCGGAACTGCAACTACAAACGACATCCGACAACCTCCAGGTCGCCCCCGACAAGCGGATAGTAGGCCCTTCGGGTGCCTAATTAGACGTGGCTACAACAACTCAAAGCTGTTTCCCAGCCGCAACTAAGCGGGCAACAATAAATCAACCCCGAACTTGCGGCGTTTAGGCGAACCGGAGGTAACCAGCGTCATGGCCCCGTTACTCGCTGGCTGCGGCGGATTTCTGCTCGCCGTTTTGTGGATGGACCTCATTTTCGACGTCCAGGTTCTTCAAAATCGAAGCGCGGGTGGCGAATTGCCCGAGCCGGTGCTCGCTTCGATCGCGGGCTATTACCATCGCGCGACCACCACGTCGCGGCCGATGAGCCGGTTGATCGCCTTGGTCATGCTGATCTTGTTGGCGGCGTTGGGCTTTCAGGCCGCCCGGGGCCACGACCCCGGGTGGCTGCTGGCAATCTCCGCGGCGCTCGCGGGTATCCCGATGGTGCTGGCGCTGACGCGCACGGTCCCCGCCGCCGGTCGGCTCGGGTACCGGGCGGACGGTCCGGCCGAACAAACCCGGCTGGCGCGAGCGATCTGCCGCGACCACCTGGTCTGCTTCGGCGGCATGCTGGCGTTTCTGATCCTGTGGACCACCTGATACGTCGTAGTGACGACGCGCTGGTCGGGGGCGGCTGGCCACGTCAACGGCGTCCGTACTAAACTAGAACACGTTTCAGTTCTTTTACTCGGTCAAGCTTCCAGGAGTAGGCATGCACACCGCGATCTGCGACGAACTCGGCATCGAGTTCCCGATCTTCGCCTTCACCCACTGCCGCGACGTCGTGGTCGCTGTCAGCAAGGCCGGTGGTTTCGGCGTGCTGGGCGCCGTCGGCTTCACGCCCGAGCAGCTGGAGATCGAGCTCAAGTGGATCGACGAAAACATCGGCGACCACCCCTACGGGGTCGACATCGTGATCCCGAACAAGTACGAGGGCATGGACTCGCACCTGTCGGCCGAGGAGCTGGCCGACACGCTGCGCAAGATGGTGCCGCAGGAGCACCTGGACTTCGCGAAGAAGATCCTTGCCGATCACGGTGTGCCGGTCGATCACGCCGACGAGGACACCCTGCAACTGCTCGGCTGGACCGAGGCGACCGCCACCCCGCAGGTCGAAGTCGCGCTGCAACACCCGAAGGTGGCGATGATCGCCAACGCGCTGGGCACCCCCCCGGCCGACATGATCAAGCACATCCACGAATCCGGCCGCAAGGTGGCCGCGCTGTGCGGCTCACCGTCGCAGGCCCGCAAGCACGCCGACGCCGGGGTCGACATCATCATCGCCCAGGGCGGCGAGGCCGGCGGCCACTGCGGCGAGGTGGGCTCAATCGTGTTGTGGCCCCAGGTCGTTAAGGAGGTCGCGCCGGTGCCGGTGCTCGCGGCGGGCGGGATCGGCAGCGGTCAGCAGATCGCCGCGGCGCTGGCCCTCGGCGCCCAGGGCGCGTGGACCGGTTCGCAGTGGCTGATGGTGGAGGAAGCCTCGAACACCCCAGTTCAGCAGGCCGCATATGCCAAGGCGTCCAGCCGTGACACCGTGCGCAGCCGTTCGTTCACCGGCAAGCCGGCCCGGATGCTGCGCAACGACTGGACCGAGGCATGGGAGCAGCCGGACAACCCCAAGCCGCTCGGAATGCCGTTGCAGTACATGGTTTCCGGCATGGCCGTGCGGGCCACGAACAAATACCCGAACGAGACGGTCGACGTCGCGTTCAACCCGGTCGGTCAGGTCGTCGGGCAGTTCAACAAGGTTGAAAAGACGTCGACCGTCATCGAGCGGTGGGTGCAGGAATATCTGGAGTCGACCAACAGGCTGGACGAGCTGAACGCCGCCGCCGCCGTCTGACGGCGGCTACTCGTCGACTTCGTCGACTTCCTCGACTTCGTCCCTACCGGGACCGGTGAACACCTCTTTCGTCCGGTCCACCGCGTAGGTGCCGATGTCGATCGAGTTCTGGACGATGCCGCTCGCACCGCCCGCGATGTCACCCCGGATTATGTCGCCGGCGTGTTCGACGATGTCGGAAGCCTTTTCGACGGCGTTGGTGGCGATGTCGCGGGCGGCGTCGACTGCGTCTTTCGGATTGAAGTCCATCGGAATCTCCTTTTGTCGCAGGACCTTTGGGAACGACTCTAGCTGCGGGTCGCCACCATCGGCTCTAGTAGTTCACCAGGGTGCGCCAGTAATCCTCGGGGATCTCGGCGCCGGACCGCAGTATCCGCGCCAGCCCGACGGCCATCGCGATACCGAGGAGGCCCAGCCACAATCCGGCCACCGCGATGACTCCCCAGAGCACGGCGGTGACCGCCGGCCACGGCGACAGCACGGCTAGCACTGGCGCGAAGAAGAAGCCGGTCCCGACGTACCAGGCGGAGCCCGCGCGATCCGACGCGAGGACAAAGCGCAGCCAGCGCGGGACCGGTGCCCCGGCCGGCTGGGCGCGATTCATCGATTCACCCCGTCATTCGGACGGCGGGAAGAACCCTGCCCCGGTGAACCATCCCTCTTGCCAGCCCTTGTCTCCCAGACAGAGCATGGGCAGGCCGCGGTCTGACTGTGCGGCCGCCTGCGGGCCCGGGCACCTCGCGCCGGCCTGCTGCACCCCGTACAGCGGGTAGGAGATGACCCAGTAGCCGATGGTGGCCGGCGGGAACTGGTTCGGCGGCGGGAAGTGGCACGCCTCCGCCTGGCCGCTGGGGCCCCGCCCGAAGATGAAGCGCTCGTAGTTGTCGCAGGGCGCGCCCAGCGAGGCGTCGTAATTCATGTTCGGCACGTCGCCGTCGTAACCTGCGGCGGCGCACGGCGCCATGCCGATCGTGATGCCCGCTATCGAAGCGGCGCTGAGCAGTTCCCGAATCATGTTCCACCCCACCTGTCGCCGATGACCAGGACCAAAGCATATCCGCCGGTCAAAGACGCCGGTAGGTGCAGATCAGCACCCCGGTCCCGGTCGTCGTCGCCGAGACGAGCTCGAGCGCCCGGGCCCGTCCGTCGTCGGGGAACACCCGCTTGCCGCCGCCGAGCAGGATCGGCTCGAGCATCAGCCGGTATTCGTCGACCAAGTCGTGCTCGATCAGCTGTGAGACCAGCGACGCGCTACCCATCACCTGCAGCGACCGGCCGTCGCGTGCGCGCAGCTCGCGTATCGCGCCGATCGCTTCGTCGGCGGGCAGCAGGGTTGAGCCCGGCCAGTCGAGATCGCCCTGAGTAAGGGTCCGGGACGCCACGTACTTCGGGATCTCGTTCATACGGTCGGCGAACGGGTCACCCGCCCGGCTTGGCCAGGCGGCGGCCATCGTCTGCCAGGTGCGACGGCCGAACAACAGCGCGTCGGTCTCGCCCAGCAGCTCGGAGACGGCCGGTCCCATGGTCTCGGGTTCGAAGTACGGCATCGACCAACCGCCGTGTGCGAATCCCCCGTCGCTGTCCTCGCCCTGGCCGCCCGGGGCTTGGACGACCCCATCCAGGCTCATGAAGTGGCTGGCAACGATGCGCATGTGCTCCCTCTCGGTCGGTCGGCCTCTGGTACCGATACAGACCGGCGGCGCGCGGGAAACTCATCGGCGGTGAACACGTTGCAATTCGGCCTGGCGATCTTGCCGCAATCCTTCCCAACGGTGGTGTAGCAGTGGTTTATTTGGCACAAAGAAGACGACTAGACGACTTCGTATGAAGGAGCGGACCTTGTCAGCATCGAAGACAACCACCGAGCCGAATCTGCCGCCCGGATTCGATTTCACCGACCCGGACATCCATGCCGAGCGGCTGCCGGTGGAAGAGCTGGCCGAGCTGCGCCGAACCGCGCCGATCTGGTGGAACGAACAGCCGATCGGGGCCGGCGGCTTCGACGACGGCGGGTTCTGGGTGGTGTCCAAGCATAAGGACGTCAAGGAAATCTCGCTGCGCAGCGACGTCTTCTCCAGCCTGGAAAAGACCGCCCTGCCGCGCTACAAGGACGGCACGGTCGGCGAGCAGGTCGAACGCGGCAAATTCGTCCTGCTCAACATGGATGCGCCGCAGCACACCCGGCTGCGCAAGATCATCTCGCGGGCCTTCACGCCGCGCGCCATCGAGCGCCTGCGCGACGACCTGGCCGATCGCGCCCGGCGCATCGTCGAGGAAGCGGCGGCGGAGGGCCGCGGCGACTTCGTCGAGCAGGTGTCGTGCGAGCTGCCGTTGCAGGCGATCGCCGGGCTGATGGGTGTGCCGCAGGACGAACGCAAAAAACTCTTCCACTGGTCCAACGAGATGGTCGGTGACCAGGACCCCGAGTTTGCGAACAACGACGCCATCACCGCTTCCGTCGAACTCATCACGTACGGCATGCAGATGGCCGCCGACCGGGCGAAGAACCCCGGCGACGACCTCGTCACCAAGCTGGTGCAGGCCGACATCGACGGCCACAAGCTCTCCGATGACGAGTTCGGTTTCTTCGTGATCCTGCTGGCGGTGGCCGGCAACGAGACCACCCGCAACTCCATCACCCAGGGCATGATGGCCTTCACCGACTTCCCCGACCAGTGGGAGCTGTTCAAAAGGGAACGCCCCGGCACCGCGGCCGACGAGATCGTGCGGTGGGCCACCCCCGTCACGTCGTTTCAGCGCACCGCCCTTGAGGACTACGAGCTGTCCGGCGTGCAGATCAAGAAGGGTCAGCGGGTGGTAATGGTGTACCGCTCGGCCAATTTCGACGAGGACGTGTTCGACGACCCCTTCACCTTCAACATCCTGCGCGACCCCAATCCGCACGTCGGATTCGGTGGCACCGGTGCGCATTACTGCATCGGGGCCAACCTGGCGCGCATGACGATCGACCTGATGTTCAACGCGATCGCCGACGGCATCCCGAACCTGGAATCGATCGGCAAGCCCGAGCGGCTGCGCTCGGGATGGCTCAACGGGATCAAGCACTGGCAGGTCGACTACCACACCGACGGCGCGAAATCACCTGCCGCGCACTAGCCTCAAGTCAGTGTCAGGGTGATG
>NZ_AUWQ01000122.1 GCF_000455205.1 Mycobacterium sp. UM_CSW
CGGCCAGCGCGAGGGCGGCAAGCCGAACGCGTGGCGGGCGTTGTGGACGATCTTCTTGCCCACCATCCGGTTGCCGGCGCCGCCGACCACGGCGCCGATGCCGACCGGCAGCGCCTTGCCGAACATCAGGGCGCCCTTGCGCAGCGTGTAGCGCTTGACGAAGTAGCCGAGCATCCGGGTGTTCAACCGCGACAGCGTCGGCAACGGCAGCGACGCCATGCCCTCGGCCAGCCAGCCGCCGTTGGTGCGGCCGGGCCCGATCAGCTCGCCGATGGCGCGCTGGCTGTCGTCGCCGACCAGGACGGAAAGGACCAGCGCGCGGCGGCGTTCGCGGTGGTCGGCCGGGATGTTGTAGACGACGGCCTTGGCCAGCACGAACAGCGCGGTGGCCTCAATGAAGAAGACGGTCTCCCCGGCGCCCGCCGACACCGCCGTCAGCGTCCCGACCCCGGGAAACGTCGCGGCCGAGCCGACCGCGGCCCCGCTGGCCGTCAGGGCCGCCAGGAAGCGTTTTTCCAGCTTGGCGTCGATTTGTGCCGGGGTGGCGGCCGGGTGCGCGCGGCGCAGCCGCGACACGTAGGCCTCCGCGGCGGGGCCGTGGATCCGCGTGCTGCGCTCGATGACCTGCGCCAATGCCCGTGCCGACGCCTTGGGCCGGCCGTCCTTGCCGGCCGCCGCCTGCTCCGCGTTTGACATGCGTGACGCTCTGTTTCGTCGGGCCCGCATCCTGCTCATCCTGTTGGTCTTACCGATGTCCATTCCAGGCTAACCCGCGGTCACCGATCCGCGGCCGAGCGGCGCATTTGCCCAACCGGGATAATGCGGGCTGGGTGACGATTCGAGCCGTCGGTGCGAGGGGGTTGAGCCACATGAACACGGCGACGCCTTGGTCGCCGGGGGGGAACCGGCGCGCGGTGCCGAGTCGCGCGCAGTTCATGGAGGGCTGGAACTCCCTGGTCGCGGCGGGCCCACGGAATCCGTGGAACGCGCTGTTCGCGATGATCATCGGCTTCTTCATGATCATGGTCGACTCCACGATCGTCGTCATCGCCAACCCGACCATCAAGCTCGACCTGCACACCGGGTACGCCACCGTGGTCTGGGTGACCAGCGCCTACCTGCTGGGCTGCGCGGTGGTGCTGCTGGTGGCCGGGCGGCTCGGTGACCGGTACGGCACCAAGAACCTCTATCTCATCGGGCTGGGCCTGTTCACCGCCGCGTCGCTCTGGTGCGGGCTGTCGGGCAGCGTCGCCATGCTGATCGCCGCCCGGGTGGTCCAGGGCGTCGGCGCCGGGGTGCTGACCCCGCAGACCCTGTCGATGATCACCCGAGTCTTCCCGGCGGAGCGGCGCGGTGTCGCGGTCAGCGTGTGGGGCGCCACCGCCGGGGTGGCCACCCTGGTCGGGCCGCTGGCCGGCGGCGCGCTGGTCGACGGGCTGGGCTGGCAGTGGATCTTCTTCGTCAACGTCCCCATCGGCGTCGCCGGGCTGGCGCTGGCGGCGTGGCTGGTGCCCGTGCTGCCCACCCAGGCGCAGCGCTTCGACCTGGTGGGCGTCGCGTTGTCCGGGCTGGGCATGTTCCTGATCGTCTTCGGCCTGCAGGAGGGCCAGGCCGGTCACTGGCAGCCCTGGGTCTGGGCGATGATCGTCGCCGGGGTCGGATGCATGTCGGTGTTCGTGTACTGGCAGGCCGTCAACACCCGCGAGCCGCTGATCCCGCTGCGCGTCTTCGCCGACCGCGACTTCGGCCTGTGCAACGCCGGGGTGGCCGTCACCGCGTTCGCGATGACGGCGATGATGCTGCCGCTGCCGTTCTTTTTGCAGGGCGGGTGCGGGCTGTCGCCGACGCGTTCGGCGCTGGTGATCGCGCCGATGGCGGTCGTGGGCGGCGCGCTGGCGCCGTTCGTGGGCATGATGGTCGACCGGTACCACCCGGGGCCGGTGCTCGGGTTCGGCTTCTCCACGATGGCGGTCGGGCTCACCTGGCTGTCGTTCGAGATGTCCCCGTCGACGCCGATCTGGCGGCTGCTGCTGGCGTTCGCCGTGATCGGCGTCGGCAGCGCGTTCGTGTGGTCGCCGCTGACGGCGACCGCGACGCGTAACCTGCCTACCGAACTCGCCGGCGCGGGTTCGGCGGTCTTCAACTCGGTTCGGCAGCTCGGGGCGGTGCTCGGGAGCGCGGGCATGGCCGCGTTCATGACGTGGCGGATCGGTTCCGAGATGCCGTCCGACGCACCGTCGGCCTCCGCCGAGGACGCCGCCGCCGTGCAGCTGCCCGACTTCCTGCGCGAGCCGTTCGCCGCGGCGATGGCGCAGTCGGTGCTGTTGCCCGCGTTCGTCGTGTTGTTCGGCGTCGTCGCCGCGGTGTTTGTGCTCGGGTTCGCGCCGTCGGCGGACGCGGGCGGCGAGCCGCCGGACGGGGGCGACGTCGTCGACGACGACTATGACGACGACGAATACGTCGAACTGCGGCTGGTTCGTGAACCGGACGTCGTGCCACCGCCGCCGGCTGCCCGGCCGGTGCCGGTGCAGGCCGCACCGATCGGCTTCGCGCACAACGGGTCTCGCGTCGACGGCGGGAAGCGCTTCCGGCCGATGGCGTCGCCGGGCCACCGCTACCGCCCCGATCCGGACGACGACCCGGCGGGCTACGGCCGGCACTCGGGTTAGTCCTGGGGCGGTCGTTGCTCATTGAGTGCGCATTTGGGGCTTTGATTGTGAGTCCTGGGTTGGGAATTCGCGAAAATCCCGCCGTGGCTTCACTCGCAAGGCCCTCAGTGCACACTCATTCGGTTGCGGGGCGCCACTGGCGGCAACGGATTAACGACTCGGGCTAGTCGCGCGTCAGCGCCAGGAACGCGCCGAGGTCGATCAGGCCGGCGGGCGTGCCGGGCAGGTACTCGGTGAGCAGCCGCGAGCGCACGATCACCGCCGCGTACTGCGCCCTGCTGATGGCGACGTTCAGCCGGTTCCGGTTGAGCAGGAATGAGATCCCGCGCGGCACCACGTCGACCGACGAGGCCGTCATCGACACGAAGACCACCGGCGCCTGCCCGCCCTGGAACTTGTCGACGGTTCCGACCCGGACCGCGCCGAGCCCGGCCTGGGCGAGCCGTCGGCGGATCAGCGTCACCTGGGCGTTATAGGGCGCCAGCACCAGCACGTCGTCGGCGGCCAGCGGCCGGGTGCCGTGTTCGTCGGTCCACGCCCGGCCGAGGAGCCGGCCGACGTGGGCGGCGATCGCGTCGGCCTCCTCGGGGCTCTCCGTCGAATTGCCCTGGTGTTCCACAACACTCACGTGCACGCCGGGCGATTGCCCGTCGAGGTGGCGCTCCCTGGTGCACTCGTGCGATTGCAGCCGGCCCTCGTAGGACAGCGCGGAGACCGCGGCGCAGACCGCCGGATGCATGCGGTAGGACAGGTCCAGGAAGTAGCCCCGCTCGTCGGGCAGCGTGCGCTCGCCGTCCACCAGCCAGTCCAGCGCCGACGTGTCGACCGGTTCGGGATGCGTGCCCTGGCTGACCTGTGGCAGCTGCTGCGGGTCGCCGAGGAGCAACAGGTTGGCGGCCGCCGGCGCAACGGCGATGGTATTGGCCAGGCAGAACTGGCCCGCCTCGTCGATCACCAGCAGGTCCAGGCTGCCCGGGGGCACCCGGTTGGCGTTGGCGAAATCCCAAGCAGTGCCGCCGATCACGCAGCCGTCATGCTCGGCGATGAAGGACGGGTATTCGTTGGACTCGATCTCCCGCCAGCGCGGGGCGTTGTGTCCGGCGGGTTTCTTGGCGACCCGGCCCGGATCCAGCCCGGCGTCGATCACGCAGCCCAACAGGTTCTCCACCGTGGCGTGCGACTGCGCCACCACGCCGACGCGCCAGCCATGTTCGCCGACAAGGCTTTTGATCACCCGGGCAGCGGTGTGCGTCTTGCCGGTGCCCGGCGGTCCGTGCACGGCGAGGTACGACGAGTCCAGATCGAGTGCGGCGGCGGTGATGTCGGCGACGGCATCGCCGGTGCGCGGCAGCGGGGCTTTCGCGCGGGGAGCGCGGCGCAGCAGGA
This sequence comes from Mycobacterium sp. UM_CSW, assembly GCF_000455205.1. Taxonomy (GTDB): domain Bacteria; phylum Actinomycetota; class Actinomycetes; order Mycobacteriales; family Mycobacteriaceae; genus Mycobacterium. The sequence continues at coordinate 4,056 of NZ_AUWQ01000122.1, forward strand.
CGTCGATCACGGCGGTGGACGGCAGTGCCGGCAGGTTGGCGGCCAGGGCGGCGGCGGTCGTCTCGATCGAGGCCCGCAACGCCGTGGTGGGAATGGGTGGCCCTGGGGTGAGCGCGAACGGCAACTGGTCAAACGTGTTGCCGTCGTTGCCGACTCGCTCGACGATGGTCACCTCGGTGGGCACCGCCGGATCGTCGACCGCCAGTATTTCGGCGCGGCCGGCCGCGCGACGGTCGGGGTTGTCGGCCATGCTCGGCGGGGCCGGCGGCTCGTAGAGCGCGAACACATCGGTCATCAATTCGCCGCGCGCCAGTTCACCCCTGAGGCGCACATGTCGCCGCGGCTTGCGCGCGCGGGGCGGGGTATGCCAGTCGGCGTCGACCGACGCCGCATCGGCGATGAAGACGTCGGTGTCGTCGGCCCACTCCTCGACCGGGAAGTTCAGCCGGTCGAAGTGCGCCCACCAGAACGGCTTGTCCTCGCGCCGGTGGTAGCCGCGCGCCGCGGCCACCAGCGCAACCGTGGTCTGCTCGGGCGTGCGGTCTGCGACGCCGGCGTCGCCGGTGAACGCCGACAACGCCATCGCCAGCTGGTCGCGGTCCTCGACCCGGTTGCCCTCCGGCACCGGTTGCGCGCCAACGGGTAGGACACCGGATTCGTAGGCGCGCAGCATCAGCCAGTTGCGCAATGCCTGTGTCGAGCGGCAGTCGTAGTGGTTGTAGTCCTCGATCTCCTTGAGCAGGGACGCGGCGTCGTCCAGTTGGCCCTCGTCCTTGAGCTGGCAGTAGCGGGCGTAGGAGGTGATGGACTCGGCGGCCGTCGTGACGTCACCGGCGCGCAGCTGCGACCCCATGTACAGCGGCTCGAGCGCCTTGAGGCCGAACGACTCCGCCCCCACCCGAATGCTCTTGCGCACCAGGGGATAGAGGTCGACCAGCGTCCCGCTGCGCAGCAGTTCGTCGACGTCGTCCTCGCCGACGCCGTACCGGCCGGCGAGCCGCAGCAGCGCGGTCTTTTCGTAGGGCGCGTAGTGGTAGATGTGCATGTTGGGGCGGCGTTTGCGGCGCCTTTTCACCATCGCGAGGAAGTCGATGAGCGCCTTGCGCTCGTCGATCCTGCTGTGCGCCCACAGCGGGTGGAAAGTCCCGCCCGCTTCCAGAACGCCGAACAGATATTCCAGGCCCCAGTCGTGCCCGTCGGCCGTCCACAGCGGGTCGCCTTCGAAGTCGAAGAACAGGTCACCGGGGTCCGGCTCGGGCAGCAGGGTCAGCGGCTGCGGGTCGACGACCTCGAACTGCGGGGTGCCGGTGTCGCGTTGGCGGACTTGCAGTTTGGCCTGCGCGGTCAGCTTGGTCAGCGCGCTGGGCGCCAGCTCGGGCACCGGCGTCGTGCGATCGGCCAGCTCGGCGACCGTGGTGATGCCGGCGTCGATCAGCTTGTCGCGCTGGGTGACTCGCATCCCGGCAACGAGCAGCAGGTCGTCGGTGGCGCGCAACTGCTCGGTGCACAGCGGGCAGTGGAAACACGCGCTGACGTTTTGGTCGTCCCAGCGCACCGGGGTGCCCGCGGCGTAGTGCTCGTCGAGCAGCCGCTGCAGCAGCGCGCGCTGGGAACGGTAAACCGGGACCAAATCGCCGACGCGGTAGCGCAGGACGGCGCCGTCGCCCAGCTCCAGCTCGGCCTCGGGCGCGACCGGGACGCCCGAGCCGGCGAGCGCGTCGGCGTAGGCGGCCAGCTGCAGCAACGCGGGCACCTTGGGCGAGCGGGCCAGCTTCGTGTCGGCGACCCGGTACCGCTCGCCGTCCAGCACCAAAAAGTCGGCGAATCCGACGAATCGGCCGTCGAAGATCGCGGCCTGATACACCACCGGGGCGCGGTTGGCGATCGCGCGCCGGGTTGCCTCGGCGGCGGCCGCAAAGCCGGCCGGCGTGTAGGCCGGGCGACCGATGACCGCGACCGCATCGCCGAACTCGTCGCGGTATCGCGCGAGGCGGCGTCGTTCGTGTTCGGTGCCTAGGGCGGAGGTCCGGGCGAGCAGTTCGTCCTCGACACACACGGCGGGGCCGCGGCCGAGTTTCGCGTCGAAATCCCGCAGGAGCGCGTATTCGCACCGGGCGGCGGACGCGAGGTCCGACGCGCTGTAGACGACGGTTTCACCGGTGACGAACACAGCTGCAACTGTAGGTGAGGGGACCGACACGGCTCGGCCCGGCGAGCGGGGTGGCGGTTGGGCGCGCGCATTCGACGTTCCGCGTGAAACGCGCTGTGCGGCAGAATAATCGCGCAAGTCTGCGGGGCGCATGCGGCGGAGCCGTAGCTGGGCGGTAGCTTCGGCAGGTGATCGTTACGGGGGCCTTTCTCGCCGAAGCGGCCGCGGTTGTCGACAACAAACTGAACGTCACCGGCGGCGTGCTGTCCCGATTCGTGGTCGGGCCCGACCGGTTCGCCAGCTTTCTGCTCGTGGTGCTGACGCAGTCCGATGCCGACGACGATGACCGGCTCGACGTCGAGATCTGGCCCCCGGCGGGGCAGAAGCCCCTTCGCGTCGCCTTCGAGATGCCCCCGGAGGCCACCGTCGGCGAAATCGGGTTCGCCTTCTTCCCGGTGTCGGTGGCCATGCCCGTCGACGGCCGCTGGGTGATCGTCGTCGCCGGGGGCCCCGGCGTGATCTCGCTTCCGCTGATCGTGACCGGCTGACCCGACGGGGTCGCGGTTTCGGGCATCAATCGCCCCACTGGCCATCGGGCCAGGCGGCCGACGAAATATATGAAAATACCGAAAGTCGCTTTACATCTTCCCAAACATGCCTATAGTACGGTTCTGACGTAAATCCCCTAATGTGCGGCATGTTCGATGGGAGCCCAAGATGTCCTACCTGATCGCAGCACCTGAGGCCTTGGCCAGTGCCTCCACCGACTTGAGCGCAATCGGGGAGGCGATCAGGGAAGCGACCGCGGCGGCGGCCCCGTCGACCACGGGAATTGCGCCGGCGGCCGCCGACGAGGTGTCGGCGGTGCTGACGCAGTTGTTCGGCGGTTTCGGACAGCAGTTTCAGGCACTCAGCGCCCAGTCGGCCGCCTTCCATGACCAGTTCGTGCAGTTGATGAACTCGGGCGGGCTCGCGTATGCGGCCACCGAGGCCGCCAACTCCTCACCGTTGGGCACATTGCAGCACGACCTGCAGGCCCTCGCGGCCAACCCGTTCTCGCCGGTGAAGGACCTGACCGGGCGCCCGCTGTTCGGTGACGGCGCCAACGGCGCGGCCGGGACCGGGCAGGCCGGTGGCGACGGCGGATGGCTCTTCGGCAACGGGGGCAACGGCGGGTCGGGCGCAAACGGCGCCAACGGCGGGAACGGCGGGGCCGGCGGGTCGGCCGGGCTGTGGGGCCACGGCGGTGCCGGTGGGGCCGGCGGCAACGCCACCGCCGCCGGCGGGCACGGCGGCAACGGTGGCGCCGGCGGTGCCAATGGGCTGTTGGGCGGCGGTAACGGTGGCGCCGGCGGGATCGGCGGTATGGGTGCTCAAGGTCTGGTCGGGTCGACCGGCACGGTGGGCGTCAGCAACGGCCACGGTGGTGACGGCTTTGCCGGTGGGGCCGGCGGCAACGGTGGGGCCGGTGGGGCCAACCAGGCGCTGTTCGGTGGGGCCGGCGGCGCCGGTGGGGCCGGCGGTCAGGGCGGCATGGGCGGCACCGGCGGTGCCGGGGCGAGCGGCGTGGGCTCCGGCGTGGCCGGCGGCGACGGTGGTACCGGCGGCACGGGCGGCGCCGCCGGTGCCGGCG
>NZ_AUWQ01000123.1 GCF_000455205.1 Mycobacterium sp. UM_CSW
GCCGCCGGCCGCCCCGCCGCCTGAGCAGGTCGCGGCGCCCGCGCCGCCGCCGTATCAGCGGCCGCCTCTGACCCTGTACCTGCACTTCCCGTTCGTCACGGTGCCGATTCCGATCAACCCGCCACCGCCACCGGCCCCGCCGCCGCCGGCGCCGTAGGCCGTCCGTGGCACAAGGCGACGGTTGAGCGCACACTGGGCAGTGACGCTGTAAATGCAAGGAGGCCTGCGTGGGCGAGTACGGTGCGTTCGGATTCGATCCCGAGGATTTCGATCGCGTTATCAGGGAGGGCAGCGAGGGGCTGCGCGAGGTGTTCGAGCGAGTAGGCAGATTCGTCACCGCGCCGGTGCCGGGGACAAGTTGGTCCGCGTTCTTCGAGGACCTGTCTAGGCGGCCCCGCCGCGGGCCGGAGACCGCCGGCGAGGCGGGCGACGGGGTGTGGGCGATCTACACCGTGGACGCCGACGGCGGCGCGCACGTCGAGCAGGTCTACGCGACCGAACTCGACGCGCTGCGCGCCAACAAGAACAACGTCGATCCCAAGCGCAAGGTGCGCTTCCTGCCCTACGGCATCGCGGTCAGCGTCCTCGACGACGATTCGGATTCGGATTCGGATTCGGAGGAGTCCACCTAGCCCGGCTGCGCGTTCAGCCCTGCTCCACCACGTTGGAACCGCCGGCGTTGCTGATCTTCGGGTTGCCCGAGTGATAGGTGATCTTGTTGTCGAAGCCGGAGGCGTCGATGCTGTCGACGGCGTCGACGGTGATGGCGTTCTGGACGCCGGACACGGTGAGGCTCTTGCAGTGGCCGGTGATCACGACCGTGTTGGAAACCCCGCTCACGTTGACGAGGCTGTCGTTGCACGCGACGGTGCGGTTCTCGTTGATGCCGGAGATGTTGAGCCTGCCCCCGGGCGACGGGGTGGGTGATGTCGAGGGCGTCGTGGTTCGGGTCTTCGACGGGCTGGGGCTTCGCGAGGTGGTCGAGGGTGGACCGAAGGTCCCGGTGACGGTGGGGAAGGTGGGCGTCGAGCTGATGATCGACCGGACGCCCGAAAGCTGGTGTGCAGCAAAGGCCGCGATGCCCCCGGCCAGCGCCAGGAACCCGACCACGATCACCGTGCCCAGGATCCACCACGTGCGGTTGCCCGACGGCGACTTCGGCGGAGGCCCGGAGAGCGGGCCGCCGTAGGTCCACGGGCTTTGCGGCGGCGGTGGCGGTGGATACGTCGGGGGTGAATACGCACCGGGCGAATAGGGGTAGCCGCCGGGCGGCGGCGCCTGTCCGGATTCGGACGCGCGTGCGGTGTCGGCCAGGGGCTGCTCGAGTTCCCGGATGCGCTGCTCCGGGTCGTCCTGCGAGTTCATGTGCAGATGCTCCCATTGGATCGGCCCGTATGGGTAGTTTCAGCACCGTGGCCGACTTGCCGAACCGTCAGATCCTGTTGCGTCGCCGCCCGACCGGGCTGGTCCAGCCCGACGACACCGAGCTGGTGACGACGCCCGCGCCCGAACCGGCCGACGGCGAGGCGCTGCTGCGCACCACCTACGTCGGCCTCGACGCCGCCGTCCGCACCTGGCTGAACGACCAACCGGGCTACCTCCCGCCGGTACAACTGGGCGAGGTGATCCGGGCGGCCGGGATCGGCGAGGTGGTGGCGACGCGCTGCGACGCCTTCAAGGTCGGCGACGTCGTCACCACCCTGAGCGGCTTCCAGGAGTACGTGATCATCCGCGACGACGTGTTCAGCACGCCCGTTCCGGGCAGGGGGGCGGTGGATCATCTGGCGGTGATGTCGGTGTACGGCCCGACCGGGGCGACCGCCTACATGGGGATGATGGACATCGGCCGGCCACAGCCCGGGGAGACGGTGGTGGTGTCGGCGGCCGCGGGCGCCACCGGGTCGGTGGCCGGGCAAATCGCCAAGATCGCCGGCGCCCGCGTGGTGGGCATCGCCGGCGGGCCCGAGAAATGCCGGGCGGTGGTGGAGGACTTCGGGTTTGACGCGTGCATCGACTACAAGAACGAGGACGTCGCCGCGGCGCTCAAACAGCATTGCCCCCGCCGGGTCAACGTCTACTTCGACAACGTGGGCGGCGCGATCCTGGACGCGGTGCTGGGCCGGCTGGCCACCAAAGCGCGGGTGGTGCTCTGCGGCGTCATCTCCAGCTACCTCAGCGGGCAGCACCCGGGGCCGGCCAACTACGTGAACCTGTTGTCCAAGACCGCGCTGATGCAGGGGTTCAACGCGCTCGACGACTGGGACCGCTTCGAGGAAGCCTATGCGGCGCTTCGCCAGTGGGAGGGCGAGGGCCGAATCAAGCACCGCGAGACCGTTTTTGAGGGCGTCGAGTCGTGCGTCGACGCCCTCAACGGCCTATTCACCGGTGCCAACATCGGCAAGATGCTGGTCAAGCTGAGCGAACCGGCTTCGGGTTAACCTTCCCCGAGGACGCGGTGCAGCGTCTTCTTGGCGTCGGTCAGCGCCTCCAGCACCTTGGTCCGAGTCTCGGCGAGTTGCTCTTTCTGCTCGTCGGTGCCCGTCCAGGCGATGGTGCGGGCCAGCCCCGCGAGCTCGAAGAGCGTTCTGCGGATCTTGAACACGTCGCCGAACTTGGCCGCTCGCCCCAGGAACGCGTGCGCGGTCTCGCTGCTGACGCCCCGCCAGGCCAGCAGGTTGCGGCCCAGCTCGGTCAGCGTCGCGACGCCGTTGTCGACCGTGACCACACCCCGGCCGGCCAGCAGGCCGATGGCGAGCTCCGCCACGTCCTGCGGCGGTGTGAACGCGCCCTCGGTCGCGTCGGACACCCGCTGCACGATCTGCGCGGCGTCGGCCGGCCCGTCGAGCAGCAGCGCCGCGGTGACGAACGCCGCACGCTTCAGGAAGGGCCGACGGCCGGGCCCGCCGTGGCCGAATCCACCCTTGAACCCGAAACCGCCCTGGCCCCAGCCCTTTTCGCCCCAACCGCCGAAACCGGGACCGCCAAAGCCCGGGCCACCGAAACCGGGACCGCCGAAGCCGGGTCCGCCGAAACCACCGAAAAATCCACCAGACATCGCTGTCGTTCCTTTCCACATTGGACTATCAAGCTCCTTGATACCACCGTCGCCCGCGATGTCAAGAAGATTGATGGTTGCTGTCTCCGGACCACCGGCCGCATGCGAGCATGAGGGTGTGAGTCAACTCCACGAGGCGCCACTGGGGTTTTTGCTGTACCGCGTCATGGCGGCGCTGCGGCCCCAGGTGGCCGCGGAGCTCAAGCCGCTGGGCCTCACCCCGCCCGAGTTCGTGTGCATGCGGATCCTGGCCCATCGCCCCGGGCTCAGCAGCGCCGAACTGGCTCGCGGCACCAACGTCTCGGCGCAGGCGGCCAACCAGGTGCTGCACGCCCTCGAGGAACGCGGCGCCCTGAGCCGCCCGGCGTCCACGCCGTCGGGCCGGGCGATGCCCGCCCAGCTCACCCGCCGCGGCAAGGCCTTGCTCAAACGGGCCGACGCCGCGGTCCGCACGGCCGATCAACGCGTGCTGGGCGGGCTCACCGCCGACGAGCAGCGCCAGCTCAAGCAACTGCTTTACGCGGCGGGAACCCGCACCGCGGAGGGCTGCGAAACGGATTCGCCCCGCTAGCAGCGGTTAATCCGCGAAAACGCAGGGCGACGCACCGCCGCGCGAGATGCATACCGCCCCCGGTGCGTGGTTTTATAACACCGTTTGCGAAAGTTGCCTCGGGGAAGATCACGCCGGGCCGCAGGTGCCGGCTTTTTAGCGATTGGGTGGTAAGCAGATGGATCGTCGCAGCATGTTGTTGACCACGGGGCTGAGCATGCTGGCGGCCGTGGCCGCGTCCCCCCTGCCAAAGGCACTGGCCAACCCGTCGCTGCCGGCACCGCCGAAGGCGCCGTCGGCGGGGAGCGGCGGCTACATCTTCGCCGACGATTTCGACGGCCCGGCGGGCTCGGCTCCGGATCCGGCCAAGTGGACGGTGCAGACCTGGCAGGACGACGTGTTCCCGCCGGTCGCCGGGATCTACCGCGACGACCGCCGCAACGTGTTCCAGGACGGCAACTCCAACCTCGTCCTGCGTGCCACCCAGGAAGGCGACACCTACTACGGCGCCAAGCTGCGGGGGAATTTCCGCAGCATGATCAACCAGACCTGGGAAGCGAAGATCAAGCTGAACTGTCTGGAACCCGGCCTGTGGTCGGCGTTCTGGGGGGTCAACGAGGATCCGCTGCCCGACGGCGAGGTCGACCTCTTCGAGTGGTACGGCAACGGCTCCTGGCCCCCGGGAACCACCGTCCACGCCGCGTCCAACGGGAAAACCTGGGAAGGGAAGTCGATTCCCGGGCTGGTGGACGGCGGCTGGCATACGTGGCAAATGCATTGGGGTGAAAACGGATTCCAGTTCTCGCGCGACGGATCGCAGTACTTCACCGTTCCGAACAAGCCCATCCATGTGCACGGCGGCGCCCCTGACGACTTCCGGTGGCCGTTCAACAACCCCGGCTACTGGATGACCCCGATGTTCACGCTGGCGGTCGGCGGCGTCGGCGCGGGCGATCCTGCCGCGGCGACCTACCCGGCGGACATGCTCGTCGACTACATCCGCATCTGGTGACTATCTTTCCGCTTTGAGCACCTGAACCAGGTTGAACTGCCAGCGCTCGACCAGCCGGAAGCCCAGGTCGTGCGGGACCGCGAAGGCGGGGGTCGGCCCGTAGACCGGGCCCGGGGGAATCGCCGGGCCCTGCTCGTGGGCGGGCACCGCGGGGTCGGCCTGGGTGATGATCCACACGACGCCGCATTGGCTTAACGGCCTGGCCACGACCTCCGGGATGAGGTTGGTGTCGAACACGTCCCGGCGGTCCGTCGCCCGTTGCCACAGCGTGAGGTCGACCAGTTTGCGATAGGCATCCGGGCGCGCCGCCATCAGCGGGCGCATCGGTGCCGGCATGAACGTCACCGTGTCGTTCACCAGCAGGCAATCGCCCGGCGCCGCCTTGGCGGTGATCAGGTCGGCCACCTGGCTGTAGTCCATCCCGTACTTGGCATACGGGTTGTGTTGCGCCCGAACGTAGTTCGGCACCGCAGCGACGGCGAAAAGGGTTACCAGCGCCGCTGCCGCCCACGGCCTCGCGGTCACGGCGGCGGTGCAGACGCCCAGGATCAGCGCCATCGCCGGGGCGGTGAAGGCCAAGTACCGCGGCGTGTAGATCGGGTGGGCCAGCGCCGAGAAGAGCACGATCAGGGCGGTCGGTACCGCCAGCCACCCGATCGCGATGGTCAACAGCTGCCGGTCTCCGCGCGCCAACCGTGCGGATCCGCTGAGCCACAACACAATAGCCGCAGCCGTCACCAGCGCCGAGAGAACCGCGAACGGCGGGCTCCGCTCGAAGTACTGCTGGATCACCACGTCTTCGATCGTCCGGTGTCCGATCGTCGGCACCCACTTGATTTGGGGCGATTGCCGGGCGACCGTCGCCAAAAACGGCGCCAGGACGCCCACCGCCACCGCCGAGGTAATGGCGAAGCGCGGCAAGACCTTTCGCGTCCGCGCGAAGGCGGCGATGTAGACCAGGTGCGCCAATACCAGCAGCGCCAGGTACGCGTCGAGCAAGATCGACGCCGCCAGGGCTACGCCGTACGACAGCCACGACCAGGCGCCGTTGCGGCGCGCCGCGACAACCAGCAGCAAGGTTATCCACACGGCGGCCATCATGGAAAGGGCGTAGGGCCGCGCCTCGACGCCCGCCCACGTCGTCCGTGGCAGGACCCCGCAGAGGACCCCGGATGCCACCGCCACGGTGCGCGACGAGAACTGCCCGCCCAGGACCACCACCCCGGCCGCGGCGCCGCCCACCGCCAGGCCGCTCGGCGCGCGCGACCAGAACTCGGTGTGCGGAAAGACCTGGAACCAGCCGTGCATGAACAGGTAGTACAGGCCGTGCACCGCGTCGACGTTGCCCAGCATCTGCCACAGCTGGCCGAGGGATCGGCTGTAGGAGGCCGAAATGGTCGCGGCCTCGTCGTACCAGAAAGACGGGCGGGCCGCGCCGGCCAAACTTATTGCGGCCGCGAGGAGTCCGACGACCAACGGGTCGAACGCGCCACGGCGCCGTCCTGACTCGCAAGTATCGGAGGCGCTCACCGTCCGCTATGTTGCCAGACGCGGCGCGGCGCCCTTAGCCGTTGTTCAGGTACAGGTACCACAGCCCGTCTGCGCCCTCGCGGCACGCGTAGTGGGTGTAGCGCCCGTTGTCGTACTCGATCTCGACATGCGGGCCGTCGACGAGGCACGCGGCCTCGGTCGAGTAGACGCCCTCGACCTCAACCTCGTCGGCGTTGGCCACCCCCACCGCGGTGGTCAGCAGCCCGCCCAACGCCAGGCACCCGGCGGCGATCAACGTCCTCATCTGGATTTCCCCTCGATCTCGGTGCCGCGACTATAGGCCCCTACCGGGGCACCCCAACCGGAAACGACCTTGCTCATCAATCGTCGTTCGAACGTATGATCGATCGATGGGCGACCTCGCGTCGATCGGATACAACGGGCAGCCGGTCCGCGACCCGTTTCGCGTGGTGCGCCCGCCGATCGCGGTGCTGATCGACCTCACCGTGCTCTTCCCGCGCGAGCCGCATCGCTCGGGTCGCTATCAACCCAACGGCCTGCAGTTGCACAAGGTCGTCGAGGGGCGGCTGAGCTGCTGGGGCATCTGCGAACAGGGCGACTGGTGGGGACTGGTGACCTATCCGATCGCCTACGGCTCCAAGCGGAAAACCGTCACGCACTGGATACCCGCCTGGACGCTGCGCCGGAAAGGCTAGCAGTGCGATGATTGCTGCCCGTGACAGGCAACTTGGCGTCCGCACTGACCAAGCTCATTCCGCTCGGTCTGGTCATCGCGCTCTCACCGATCACGGTCATCCCGGCGGTGCTGGTCTTGCACGCGCCGCGGCCGCGGCCGGCCAGCCTCGCCTTCCTCGGCGGCTGGCTGATGGGCATGGGCGCCCTCACCGCGGCGTTCGTCGGGGCCTCCGATCTGCTGGGCGATCTGCACCAGACACCGCCGAAGTGGGCCTCGTGGCTGCGCGTGGTGCTGGGGGCGGCGCTCATCGTGTTCGGCATCGTCCGCTGGCTGACCCGGCATCGCCAGGGCAAGAGCCCGGCCTGGATGCGTTCGTTTTCCAAAATGACCCCGCTGCGCGCCGGCGTGACCGGGGTGGTGCTCACGGTGGTCCGCCTCGAGGTGCTGATCCTGTGCGCGGTCGCCGGCCTGGCGATCGGCACGGGCGGCCTGGGCATAGCCGCCGGCTGGACCGCCGGGGCCGTGTTCGTCGCCGCGTCCTCGTCGACGGTCGCCGCACCGATCCTCGCCTACGTCGGCTCCGGCGGCCGCCTCGATGACGCGCTGGAACGGCTCAAGGAGTGGATGGAGCAGAACTACGCCGCCATGCTCGCAGTGATCCTCGTTCTCATCGGTTTGTTGGTGCTTTACAACGGAATTCACGCGCTGTAGGAGCCGGGCACGCTAGATTGCTGCCCATGGCAGGAAGCTGGGTTACCGTCGCGACCGGGCTGATTCCGCTTGGGCTGGTCATCTCGCTCTCGCCGCTCACGGTCATCCCCGCGGTGCTGGTCCTGCAGGCGCCGCGGGCCCGCCCGAGCAGCCTCGCGTTCCTCGCCGGCTGGGTGCTGGGCATCGCCGCGCTGACGGCGCTCTCGGTCGCCGCCTCCGGCCTGCTCGGTGGGCTCGACAAGTCGCCACCGAGGTGGTCGTCCTGGCTGCGGGTGGTCCTCGGGTCGGCGCTGATCGTCTACGGCATCTTCAAATGGTTCACCCGGCAGGGCCACAGCGAGTCACCGGCCTGGATGCGCACGTTCGACACGATCACGCCGGCCCGCGCGGGGCTGACCGGGGCGGTGCTGGCGGTGGTGCGACCGGACGTCGCGCTCATCTGCGTGCCGGCCGGTTTGGCCATCGGCACCAGCGGGCTCGGCGCGGCCGACGACTGGTTGGCCGCGGCGTTCTTCGTCGCCGTCGCGGCGTCGAGCGTGGCGATCCCGATCCTCGCGTACGCGGCGGCCGGTCAGCGCCTCGACCCGACGCTGGCGCGGGTCAAGGAATGGATGGACAAGAACAACGCCGCCCTGCTGGCGGCGCTGTTGGTCGTGATCGGTGCGATGGTGCTGTCCCACGGGATTCGCGCGCTGTATCACCTGTAGCCACCGTCGGACAGGCCGGCGTCCTCCTCGAGCCTGTTCGTCTTGCCGAACGCCAACTCGCGCACCAGTTCCCAGCCGTAGCCGCCGAGCATGCCCAGGTAGCCCTTCGCCGCCCACTGCCGGCAGTGCCGCTCCTCGTGGTGCAGCACCCGGTCCAGATCGGGGCTGCCCCGAACGATCCGGCGCAGCCGCTCCGCCGGATCGCTGAGCGGACCGCCGTTGACCATGAAGATGTCGCCCCAGGTGGTGCCGCCCCGCCGGCTGAACTGCCGCTGCAGCCAATTGCCGCCCACGCCCATCAGGATGCCGTTCGGGGTCGTCACCAGGCGCCCGCCGTTGCGGTGGACGAATCGGACGTCGCGCGAGTAACTCCAGCGATTTGCGTTCTGCCGCTTGATGATCCGCGCCACCTCCGCGGCGCAGTACGGCGTCTCGGGAAAATCCGCGGGCCGCCGGCCCGCCTTACCGTAGTCGGTGCCCGCGTTCAGGACATAGGTCAGCAGCGTCGCTGCGCGCGCGTCGTCGCCGCTGATCCCCGGCGGCAACAGGAAGAAGGACTTGCCGTGCGCGTCCTTGATCTCCTCGGCCCGCCCGAGGATCGCAAAGCTCTCCGGCGTGATGGCGTGCCGACGGGCGATCTCGGCGACGGCGTCCCCGGGCACGCCGCGGCGTCGGGCGTTTTCCCGCCACGCCTGGGAGTAGCCGTTTGCGCGCACGCTTGCCAATTTAGGGTGGAGTCAATGAACAGGCTGCCCTGGCAACGCCCGCGCGGCGTCAGACAGATCACCCGCGGACTGGGCACCCTCGATCGGGAGCTGTTCGAGGCGATCGCCGAGACGCCCACTCCGCTGCTGGACACGCTCATGCCACCGCTGACCCGGGTGGCCGACCACTCCAAGCTGTGGTTGGCCATCGCCGCGGCGATGCTGTCGTCGGGCAAACCGTCCGCGCAGCGCGGCGCGACCCGCGGCGTCGTCACGCTTGGCGCCACCAGCCTGATCACCAACCAGGTCGCCAAGCGAATCCGACGGCGGCCGCGGCCCGTCTACGAGTCGGTGCCCCTGGTCAGGCGGGTGCGCCGCCGCCCGGTATCCAACTCGCTGCCGTCGGGACACTCGGCCAGCGCCGCCGCGTTTGCCGTCGGGGTGGGCCTGGAGAACCCGCCGTTGGGCTTCGTCCTGGCGTTGCTGGCCGGCATGGTCGGGCTGTCGCGGGTGGCGACGGGCGCGCACTACCCCGGCGACGTCCTCGCCGGATTCGGCATCGGCGCCGGACTCGCGGTGCTGGGCGGCCGGCTCGTCCCGCCGATCGTCGAAACCACACTGCCCCGGACCGAACCGCTGCTCGTCGACACCCCGCAACGCCCCGACGGCTCCGGCGTCGTCCTGGTCATCAACCCGTCCTCGGGGAGCGGCACCGGCGCCCGCATCGTCGACGAGGTCCGCGCCGAGCTACCCAAGGCCGAGATCGTCGAATTGGGACCCGACGATGACCCCGAGCCGGCGCTGCGGAGCGCGGCCGAGCGCGCCGAGGTGTTGGCGGTCGGCGGCGGCGACGGCACCGTGGCGGCCGCGGCGTCGGTCGCCATCGACGCGGGACTCCCCCTGGCGGTCTTTCCCGGCGGCACGTTCAACCATTTCGCGAAGGACATCGGCTGCGACACGGTGGCCAAAACGGTGAACGCGATCCGGCGCGGCTGCGTGTTCCGCGTAGACCTGGTGTGCCTCAACGAATCTCGGATGGTCCTCAACACCGCGAGCATCGGCGCCTACCCGAAGTTCGTGCAGCGGCGCGAAAAGCTGGAGAAGCGCGTCGGCAAGCCGGTGGCCAGCTTCTACGCGCTGCTGCGCACGCTGCGCACGGACCGGCCCGTCACCATCCGCTACGACAACAAGACCCTGCAGACGTCGTTGTTGTTTCTCGGCAACTCGGTGTATCTGCCGAGCGGATTCGCGCCGTCCCGTCGCACCCGGATGGACGACGGCCTGATCGACGTGCGCATCCTGGAGACCGGTCGCCCGTGGGCGCGGACCAGGATCCTGACAGCGCTGGCACTGGGACGCCTGCCACGTAGCCCGCTCTACCACGAGCTGCAGGTGCCGGAGTTCAGCTTCTCGACCGTCGACGGCCCGACGGTCATCGCCCACGACGGCGAGATCGGCGAGCGCTACGACCACGCGAGTTTCAGCGCGAAATACCGGGTCCTGTCGGTGTTCCGGCCGCAGCCGAATTCCTGAGGTCCCGGAAAGGGCTCGGCTGCAGTATGTTTGACCACGAGCGCGGCGAGGGGAGCGGGGATGGAACTGGGACTGGGCGGCAAAGTCGCGGTGGTGACCGGCGCCAGCAAGGGCATCGGCCTGGCGATCACCCGTCGTTTCGTCGAGGAGGGCGCCCGGGTCATCGCCGGGTCGCGGACGACCAGCGCCGAGCTGGCCGAGCTGGCCGAAGCGGGCTCGGTCGAGTCGGTCACGGTCGACCTGGCCGAGCCCGACGGTCCCGCCCGCCTGGTGGCCGCCGCCGGCGATCGGCTCGACATCTTGGTCAACAACGTGGGCTTCGGCGCTCCGCGGCTCGACGGCTTCCTCGCGATCACCGACGACATGTGGCAGCAGACCCTCAACCTCGATTTCATGGCCAGCGTGCGTGCGATCCGGGCCGCCCTCCCGCCCATGCTCGCCAACGGCGGCGGGGCGATCGTCAACGTCGGATCGGTCAACGCGCGGCTGCCGCTTCCGATGGTCACCGACTACAGCGCGGCCAAAGCCGCGTTCAGCAACCTGGCCAAGTCACTGTCAAAAGAGTTCGGGCCCAAGAACATTCGCGTCAACACGGTCGAGCCGGGCCCCGTCGTCACCGACTTCTGGCTCGGTCGCGACGGGTTGGCCTCTGTGTTGGGCGCCACCGACGGGAAGTCGGCCGAGCAGGTCACCGAAGAGTTCGCGTCGGGCAGCACGGTATCGGGGCGGTTCACCAGGCCCGAGGAGGTCGCCGACCTGGTGCTGATGCTGGCCAGCGATCGCTTCGCCAACATCATGGGGGCCGGCGTGGCGATCGACGGGGGCATGATCCCCACGCTGTGAGGCCGCGGTTTAACAGCGCCGACACAGTCCCTGCTTAGCTCCGCCTCAGCGGTCCGGTGTTTGCTCTTAGCGTCGCCGCGACGACCGCCGAAACTTGGGATCGGTAGGCCGGACAAGCGATAGACGATTTTGGCATTCGGCGACTATGGGCGGTCGCCGCGTCGGTCGGAGGTCGGATGTCCTTTGTAATCGCGGTTCCGGAGTATGTGACGGCGGCGGCCTCGGATCTGGCGAATGTCGGTTCGACGATCAGCGCGGCCAACGCCGCGGCGGCGGGCCCGACCTCGGCGGTGGCGGCCGCGGGAGCCGACGAGGTGTCGGCGGCGGTCGCGACGTTGTTCGGTGCGCACGCCCAGGCCTACCAGGCGATCAGCGCCGAGGCGGCGGCGTTTCACCAGCAGTTCGTCGAGCTCCTCAACGCGGGCGCCGCCTCCTACGCCGGCGCCGAGGCCGCGAACGCGAACCCGCTGCAGGGGCTGCTCAACGACATCAACGCGCCCTTCGAGGCGCTGCTGGGCCGGCCGCTGATCGGCGACGGCGCCGACGGCACGCCCAATACCGGTGCCAACGGCCAGAACGGCGGGTTGTTGTGGGGCAACGGCGGCAACGGCGGTTCGGGCGGGGCCGGCCAGAACGGCGGCAGCGGCGGCAGCGGCGGGTTCTTGTTCGGCAACGGCGGCCGCGGCGGCGATGGTGGAAACGCGATCGGCGCCGGGGTGGCCGGCTTCGGCGGCAACGGCGGCAGCGCCGTCGGACTTTTCGGCAACGGGGGCGGCGGCGGGACCGGCGGTATCAGCGTCAACGGCGTCGGCGGCGACGGCGGCTTCGGCGGGAACGGCGGGTTCCTGATCGGTAACGGCGGCGTCGGTGGGACCGGTGGCAACGGCTTCGTGGCCGGCTGGGGCGCCGCGGGCGGCAACGGCAGCAGCTTGATCTACGGCCTGGGCGGCGCCGGCGGAGCCGGCGGGTCCAGCCTCAACTTCAGCAACGGGCTCGCGGGCGTCGGCGGTGACGGCGGCAGCGGCGGCGCCCTCTTCAACCTCATCGGCACCGGGGCCGACGGCGGCGCCGGCGGGGCGGCCGTCGGCGCCGGAAACATCGGCGGCCAGGGTGGCCAGGGCGGCAGCGGCAGCGGTCTCGTCTTCGGCCTCGGCGGCCACGGCGGCAACGGCTACGGCGCGGCAGGCTTGGCCTTCGGCGGCAACGGCAGCCAGGGCGGCTACGGCGGCCTGCTCTTCGGCATCGGCGGCGCGGGCGGCAACGGCGGCTTCGGGACCGTTCCCGGCGTCGGCGGACAAGGCGGCTTCGGCGGGTATTACCTGTTCGGCCCGAACGGGGCTAACGGGTTACCCGGGTGATTTGCGGTCGATCTACTTGAAGAGGCCTTGCACAATTGCCGTGGCAATGGCGTTGGCTAATGAGTTGATAATCGGGTCGAGAATTGGTGCAAACAAAAAGAGCAAGAAACGGCCTATTAAGTTCTGCAGATCGACCAAGAGCTGATTGAACCACTGGACCACGGGGTTGGCGGCGGCGACGGCAGCGCCGGCGACCGCGCCCGCGACCGAGCCCAGGGGCTGCATCACCGCGGCGTTGGCCGCCTCTGCGGCGGTGTAGGCCCCCGCGCCGGCCTGCAAGTTCTGCGTGAACTGCTGATGAAACGCCTCAACTTGCCCGGCGAGCGCCTGGTATTCCTGGCCGTGCGCGGAGAGCAACTGCGCCACAGCGGCCGATACCTGGTCGGCGGCTGCGGCAGGCACCGTGGCGGTCGAGGGGGCGGCGGCGGAGTTGGCGGAGCTCAGCGTCGAGCCGATGTTCGCCAAATCCGTTGCGGCCGTGCTAATTAGCTCCGGCGCCGCGATCAAGCCCGACACTACCGTCCTCCTAGCGCCTCTTCGAGCCATTCGAGATTGCAAAAGTATCGCCCGAAACCGGTGATTTTCACAAGTGGCCTCCTGCATTTACCCGGACGGCAAGAAATCACCGTTGCCACATTCACCCTTACCTGCTAGCCGGTTCCGAAATGGTGGTTCCGCTCTCCCAGGCGGGCGCGCAGATCTTCCTCGAAGGAGACGACCGCGGGGTTGAGCCGCTCGGCCCGCAGCCGCTCCAGATTCGGGTAACCGGCGGCGCGCTCGGCGTCCCACTCGTCGGCGAACCTGCCCGACTCGATGTCACTGAGCACTTCGCGCATCACTCGCGGGACGTCGAGGCCGTCGTAGCGATCCGCTCGCGACATCTGGCCGTACTGACTGGTCGGTGAGTGGTAGCGCATCTGGCCGGCGTAGCCCTCGAGCCGCAGCAACCGGTAGCTGCGTTCGACCTCGCCCGAGAGCACGAGTTCGGTGATGATCGCCTCCAGCGGGATGCCGGCCCGGGACATCAGCTCGACGAAACTCTTCGAGACCCGGCCCAGGGCGGGGGCGAGCACCTGTTCCACTGCGAGATCCAGCACGGCCTCCTGACGCGGCGTCATCTCAATGGCGCCCTGGCGCAGGCCGCCGATCGCGCGTCCGACGGCCAGCGTGCGGGCCAGCGCCGTCCCGGAGTTGTCCTTCTGCACGCCGAGCGCGGTGATGAATCCGACGCCCTCCACGTAGCACTCGCGCACCTCGGGACCCAGCATCCGGGGGGCGACCATGCCGAGGTCGCAGTCCGGGTCGATCCGGCCGAAGGCCGCCACGTATCCCGACGCCAGGACCCATAGCGCGCCCGGTTCAGGGGTGATGGGCAACTCGGGGATGACGTCGTCGGGGATGAGAGTGCAGATCACGTCGCATGCGCTCGCCGCGTCGATCTCGGCGGGCTGGAAGCCGTCGGCCACGGCCTGCTCCCGGGAGGCGTCGGCGCGGGCGAAGACGTTCACCGCGAGGCCCGAGTCGCGCAGGTTGAGGGCCCAGGAGCGGCCCTGATTGCCGTACCCGACGACGGCAATCCGCTGTCCGTCCAGCACCGAGAGGTCAGCGTCGGACTCGTAGTAGATCGTCGTCATCGCGGGTCCTCTCTGCCTGTGCCCATCCTCCAAGATGATGCGCTCAAACTATTGGGCTTGAAAACTTTGCTTTTCAAAACTCTGAGATTGTGGTACTTTCGTCCTGTTTCTCACCGGGGGCTAGACGAATACCGGTGGGAGGCCATCGATGTCGTTTCTGTTCGCGGCGCCGGACATGCTGACCGACGCGGCAAAAAATCTCGCGAGCGTCGGCTCCACGATCAGTGCCGCCAACGCGGCGGCGGCAGCGTCGACGGCGGGCGTGCTGGCGCCCGCCGCGGACCAGATTTCGGCGGCCGTTGCCGCAATCCTTTCCCAGCACGGGTCGGCATATCAGGCGCTCAGCGCGCAAGCGGCGGCGTTTCATGCGGAGTTCGTGGGGGCGCTCGGTGGTGCCGGCGGCGCGTATGCGGGCGCCGAGGCGGTGGCCGCCTCGGGATTGGCGGCCGCTGAGCAGGACGTCGAGCAGGAGGTGCTGGCTGCGATCAACGCGCCCACCGAGCTGCTGCTGGGGCGCCCTCTGATCGGCAACGGGGCGGACGGGACGGCCGCGAGTCCTAACGGCCGTCCCGGTGGGCTGTTGTTCGGCAACGGTGGCACCGGCTATTCCGCGACGACCCCAGGGGTGGCCGGCGGGACGGGCGGCGCGGCAGGGTTGGTCGGCAGCGGGGGCGCGGGTGGTGCCGGCGGGGCCAACGCAGCCGGCGGGGCCGGCGGTCGCGGTGGATGGCTGTGGGGAACCAACGGGTCCGCCGGCGTCAGCTCATTGGCGAGCGGGACCGTGCCGCTGCAGATGAACGGCGTCTTCGCGACGGTGGGCGTCTCGGTCAACGGCGGGCCGAGCGTGCCCCTGACCGTCGACACCGGATCCAACGGCCTGCTGATCCCGTTCTGGGACATCGGACTTCGGCAACTCGGCCTGCCCACCCAGCTCGGATTCGTCAGCTACGGCGAAGGGGTCGCCTTCATCTACCTCAACTTCAACGCGCCGGTGAATTTCGGCAACGGGCTCCTCACCGCGCCCACCCCGGTCAGCGTCGAAATACTCGAATTGCCACTATCTCTCAATGGCCTCGGGCTCATGCTCACGGGAAATGTTTTCGCCGGGGGAGATGGCATCTTGGGCATCGGATCGAACGCGGTGGGCCCGGCCAGCTCGGTGGTCACGGCATTGCAGGGTCCGCTCAATCAGGGTGTGCTGATCGACGAACCCGGACGGTACCTTCAGTTCGGTCCCAATCCGCTGCCCGGAATCACCGTCACCGGGGCGCCGGTCACCGCCTTCGACGTCCAAATCAACGGCGGGCCTTTGCAACAGGTTCTTGCGCTGGTCGATTCCGGCGGCAATCACGGGTCCATCCCGTCGTCCATCCTGGAGACCGGCCAGACGTCCGGACCGTTGCCGGCGGGGACGACCATCTCGGTCTATACCAACGACGCCCTGACGCCGCTGTACTCGTACACGACGACCGAGACCAACAGCCCGCAGGTCATGTCGGGCCAAATGAATACCGGGTTCATGCCCTTCGCGCAGGGGCCGGTGTACATCAGTTACAGCCCCAGCGGCGTCGGGACGATGACGTTCGATTTCTGAGCGGGCTGACCGAATGTCAGTATTTCCGTAAAATCGCGTCATGAGGCTTGTCGCGCTCGCCGCGGCACTGATGATCGCGCCAATTCCGCTGGCGTGGATTCCGGCGGCATCGGCCGCATGCCCCGATGCCGAAGTGGTTTTCGCGCGCGGCCGAGAAGAACCGCCCGGCGTCGGCGCAGTCGGCGACGCACTGGTCAATTCGCTGCGGGGCAAGACCCGTATGTCGGTCGGCGTGTACGGGGTCAACTACCCCGCCAACATCAGCACCGGCAGCGGCGCCAACGATATGAGCGCCCACGTCCAATTCATGGCCAAGAATTGCCCGAACACCCGCATGGTTCTCGGCGGCTATTCACTGGGTGCCGAGGTGGCCGACCTAGTCATCGGTGGCCGTTCGGGATTCGGATTCACCAACCCGCTGCCGCCGGGTGTCGATCAGCACGTTGCAGCGGTCGCACTGTTCGGTAATGGAAGCCACGGAGTCGGCCCCGCCTTCGCCGGTAAGACGATCGACCAGTGCGCGCCGGGCGACCCCATCTGTGGGCGAGGGCTGAATTGGCCGTCGCATCTGCAGCCGTCGTACATCGACTCGGGACTGGTGGATCAGGCCGCCGGCTTCGCGGCCAGCAGGCTCTAGGACGGCTAGTGGTGGCCGCCGCCGGAGCTGTGGCCGCCGGAGCTGCCGCCACCGATCGAACTGCCGCCGCCGGAGCTGTGGCCGCCGGAGCTGCCGCCACCGATCGAGCCGCCGCCGCCAAGCGAGCCGCCTCCGCCGAGGGAGCCGCCGCCGCCGAGGGAGCCGCCTCCGCCGAGGGAGCCGCCGCCGCCGACGGAGCCGCCTCCGCCGAGGGAGCCACCTCCGCCGAGGGAGCTGCCCCCACCAACTGGGCTACCGCCACCGCCGACGGGCCCACTGCCGCCCGGGCTGCCGCCGCCGACTGGCCCACTGCTGCCCGGGCTCACGCCGCCGCCGACCGGTCCACTGCTGCCCGGGCTCCCGCCGCCGCTGACCGGTCCACCGGCGCTAGGGGGCGTGCCAGCGCCGACCGGTCCGCCGCTCTCGGGCGGCGTGCTGCCGGGGTTGCCGTGGCTGGGGCCGGGACCGGTGACGGGTCCCCCGCTCTCGGGTGGCGTGCCGCCGGGGTCGCCGTGGCCGGGGCCAGGACCACCAACGGGCCCGCCGTTTTCGGGTGGCGTGTCGCCGGGGGTGCCGTGGCTCGGGCCGGGACCGCTGCCCGGTTCGCCGCTTTCGGGAGGTGTATCGCCGGGTGTCCCGTGGCCGGGGCCCGGGCCGTTGGCAGGCCCTCCGCCCCCATTGCCGGGGGGCATCCCGTCCGTGCCACCGGGATTTGTCCCGGGCCCGTGGCCCGGCGGAGTTTGGTGGGGCGGCGGCGAGTGCGGCGGAGGGACGTGGACGGGCGGTGGCTCGGCCGGCGGCGACGGGTGCGGCGGCGCCTGGATCACGGGTGGACTCGCTGGCGGGTCGGAGAACCAAAGCTGCGGAAGGGGGCGCGGCGCTATCGGCGGGACCACGACGACGGGAAACGGCACGGCCGGCGCGACCGGAACCGGCGCCTCCGGAACGGGAGCCGCGGGGACCGGAGCCGGAGGAATCGGGGCCGCGGGCGGAGGAGGCGCGGGAGCCGCGGCGGCCGGGACCGGCGCTGCCGGTGGCGAACCCGCGGTTAGAGTCAACGGCTTGGGTGCCTCCGCCTTGGTGGCGGCCACTTGCCAAGGCGCGGGCGCGAATACGTGCTCTGCCGGGGCGAGGAGATTTTGCAGCGGCGCGGGCAGCATTCCGACGGTCGTGTGGACGCCGACCGACAGCGCGATCTCCAACGCCATCGCCGCGCTGATGGCGGCGACCGCCACGGCGCTACCGACCAGCAGGCCGGGCCTGGAACGGGGCTCGCTTTCATCCTGATCGGCGGCGTCCATGACGACGGTCGGTGCGCTTGCCTCGTCGTCTTCCACTGCGCTATAAGCGAATTCGTCATCGCCTGCCTCGGCATCGGCGATGCGGAGATATTCGGGCAGGGTACTCGCGTCGAGCGCACCGGTGCCCGGGTCTTGTGCGTAGGCCAGCGCGGCGGTCGACGACGCGAACAACGGCGCGTTGGCGGACGCCAGGGCCGCCCCACGGGCCAGCGCCGTCTCCGGCTCTTCCGGGGTGCTCACGCTGAGCGGCGTCGCCTCTTCGAGCCACGGCTTGATCGGGGCGACATCGACGCCTGAGCCAACCACGAATAGGCCGTCTGGGCCGTCAGGCGACTCGACGAGCCCGGCGACCATCTCCATCAGCTTCGCGGTGGCGCACTCCCCGGACCCGTCATCCAAGGATTCTGTCCGGACATCGGCGAATGACCCGTCGGAGGTCTCGACAACCGCCAACGTCGCGGTGCCAGGCTCGACGAAAAGCACCGCGGTGCGCTCGTAACCCATTGCGCCACCGACGGATTGGGTCAACGATGTGGCGGCAAGGAACGTCGACACCAGCATGACGTTCTCGAGCTTGTGGGCGGCGAGCGCATCGCGTACCGCCCTCGCTTCGAGCTGGTCGGTGCAGGCCACCCCGACGGCGGACAGTTCGATGCCGGCGCCGACGGCGTCCTCGCGCGTGCCCAGGATGGCGGCGATCGCTCGATCGGACGCGCTGACGGTGGGCGAATCGTCCGCCGCGCTGACGGCGAACTCCCTCTCGTCTACCGTTGCACCATCGGCGTTTTCGCCTTGCAGCAGCACCATCTGAACCGAGTCTGGCGCCAGCGAGACTCCCAGCACGATATCCACGACCCACGCCTCCCAGCGTCTTGGCGGCCGGTCATCGGTGGGCGGAAAAGAGACCACACGGACCGCTAACCGATGGTCGCCCCGAAAGCTGTATCCGGATCCTGGCGAAGCTGTGTAGGCCTTAAGAAGCGCATGCCGGGCGGGCTAGGGTCGGCTGGTGCGCAGGACCATCGACTGGGATGGCGACGCGGTCACGATCATCGACCAGACCGCGTTGCCGGCCGACTATCGCGAGCTCACCCTGCGCACCGTCGACGAACTGATCGACGCGATCCGCCGCCTGGCCGTGCACGGCGCCCCGGCGCTGGGTGCGGCGGGCGCGCTTGGCGTTGTGCTCGCCGTCCGCGAGGGCGGCGACCTTCGGGCGGCGGCCGAACGAGTCGCGAAGGCGCGACCGACCGCCGTCAACCTCAGCTGGGGAGTTGCGCGTGCGCTCGAAAAGCTCGACGCGGGCGCCGAAGCCGTTCTTGCCGAGGCGCTGGAAATCCTCGACGAGGACGAACGCCTCAACCGCGCCGCGTCCGCCCACGCCGCCGAGATCGTCCTTGGGCTATGCGATCGCCGCCCGCTGCGGCTGCTCAGCCACTGCAACGCCGGTCACCTCGCCACGGTGGCGTGGGGCAGCGCGCTCGGGGTCGTCTGGCACCTGCACGAGCGCGGGCTCGTCGAGTCGGTGCTGGTCGACGAGACCCGTCCGCTGCTGCAGGGCGCCCGGCTCACGGCGTGGGAGCTGGCGCAGGCGGGCGTGCCCTACCGGGTACAGCCGGACGGCGCCGCCGCGGCGGCGATGGCACGCGGCCTCGTCGACTGCGTGCTCGTCGGCGCCGATCGGATCGCGGCCAACGGCGACGTCGCCAACAAGATCGGCACCTACGGCTTGGCCATCGCGGCGCGTCATCATGGCGTGCCGCTCGTCGTGGTCGCCCCGTCGTCGACGATCGACGCGTCGCTGGCCACCGGCGCTGAGATCGCGATCGAGGAACGCGCGCCCGAGGAACTCCGGACGTTCGCCGGAACCGCGATCGCCCCGCCGGACGCGGCCGTCTTCAACCCGGCCTTCGACGTGACGCCGGCCGAACTGGTCACCGCGGTCGTCACGGAGCACGGCAGCTACCGGCCTGCGGACGAACGCTAAAGAGACCCGTCATGAGTTGGAGCCGATGACGGGAATCGAACCCGCGTATTCAGCTTGGGAAGCTGATGTTCTGCCATTGAACTACATCGGCGCGTGTGCTTTGAGCTGCGAAGACCTTAGCAGCGGTGCCAGTCTAGCGGCTCAGTGACACGTCGGTGACACAACCCGTTCAAACCCTCGCTGGCAGCCATGAGGGCGTCGGTCGCCGGTCTACGGCGGTCACCATCGTCGGCGTCCAACCCCTGCAGCGTGCTCACGAGCCTCACGCGCGCCGACGCTGAGTTCAGGACTTGTGCTTTTCGGGGCAGTACTCCGCGGTGGCAGCGAGGACGAACAGCCTGGCTTGATTCTGGTCCATCCGCAGTTTCAGCTGGTCCACCTCGTCGTTCTGGGTGTAGCCGGCCGACAGATCCTGGCACATCGTGCGCCCCATGTTTCCGGTCTGGGACGCGTTACCAACGTGAATGCCGTTCGACGCCAGGTAGTTGGTAAATTCTGCGTCCTTGTCGTCGGCGTTGGCGACGGCTGCGGGCGCCAGCATCAGGACCATCGCGGCGCCGAGCATGCATCCACACATCTTCTTGGTCATTTCCCCACCACCTTCAAGGCTCCACATGACACTCCGAATGAGACGGGGCACCCGAAGCAACGCTTAGAGCTTCCCTCGGTCGTGTATTTCCCGTCGCTGGGGCGTTACTGGTCGCTCGTTCCAAAGTTCAACCAAGCGTTCATCTTTCGTTTCGGCCGAGTTTGTCACGGCTGGACGGTGAAGCACTCGCGGCAAACCCACCAGTCGGCCGCACCGGGGCCGCGGGCCGTCGGGCGCCTGTCGGCCACAAAGCATCCGGCGAATGGCGCTAATGGCCCTGACCTGCTCTATAGCCATTCGATGTTTATTATTTCGTGATCTACCCGTAATGTGCTCGGCGTGGGTCGGCATCGGTTAGCCAAGAAGCGGCGAAAGTCGCCAGTAGTCCTGGCTGCGCTACTCGCCCCGGCCACCATCTTCTTCGCCGCTGCCGGGGACGTCCGCCCATTGCCCGCCCGTGAAGTTGCCAAGCCCGTTATCGGCGACATTGAGCCGTGCTGCCTGCAAATCGTCACGGCCGCAGCGAATACGTCCGCAAAAGCGCCCGACACCCGGCTGGCCGCCGCGTCGAGGTACCACACCCGGTCCCGCTTCCTGCCCGTCGGGATCGCGCCGGAACAGGGCCTGCAGGTCAGGACGATCTTGGTCGAGCGCGCCATCAGCGTGGCGTTCCCCCAGATCCACCAGATCGGCGGTGTGCGACCGGACCCGCTGCCCTGGCACCCCATGGGTCTGGCCATCGACGTGATGATTCCCGACCCCGGCAGCTCCGAGGGCATCGCGCTGGGGAACGCGATCGTCGCGTACGTGATGAAGAACGCGTCGCGCTTCGGCATCCAGGACGCGATCTGGCGTGGCGTCTACTACACGCCCGGCGGAGCGCAAGCCAGCAGGCTCGGTCACTATGACCACGTCCACGTCACGACCACCGGCGGCGGTTACCCCAAAGGTGGCGAAGAATACCTCGCCGACTGAAGCTCGGACGACGGGCCGGTAGCAGCGGATAGGCTCAGCGGGTGCTGCTCTCCGATCGCGATCTTCGGGCCGAAATCACGTCCGGCCGCTTGGGCATCGACCCGTACGACGAAACCTTGGTGCAGCCGTCGAGCATCGACGTGCGCCTCGACTGCATGTTCCGGGTGTTCAACAACACCCGCTACACCCACATCGACCCGGCGAAGCAGCAGGACGAGCTGACCAGCCTGGTGGAGCCCGTCGACGGGGAGCCGTTCGTGCTGCATCCCGGGGAGTTCGTGCTCGGCTCGACGCTGGAGCTGTTCACCCTGCCCGACGACCTCGCCGGTCGCCTGGAGGGCAAGTCGTCGCTGGGCCGGCTGGGTCTGCTGACCCATTCGACTGCCGGCTTCATCGACCCCGGCTTCAGCGGGCACATCACCCTCGAGCTGTCGAACGTCGCGAACCTTCCGATCACCCTGTGGCCGGGCATGAAGATCGGTCAGCTGTGCATCTTGCGGCTGACGAGTCCGGCGGAACACCCGTACGGCAGCTCCCGCGTAGGGTCGAAGTATCAGGGTCAGCGGGGACCGACGCCGTCGCGCTCGTACCAGAACTTCATAAGGTCTACATAGCTTAGACAGCGTCCCGCCACAGCGTATTACGCGAAGATGTAGTGGTCCGTGGTTACCGCCCCGCTCGGCCATGGCTTCGCCAGTAATACCTTTTGGAGGGGGTTGTATTGGACATCGTGCTCGGCGTATCGATGGCACCGGCGTCGATCCAGATGGTCGTCTTGGAAGGCGAAAACGCCGACGGCGCAACGGTAGAAGAGGACGAGTTCGACGTCACCGCTGCCGAAGACCCGGCCACGGCGAGCGCGCCCGACCAGGTAGTCGCCGCCATTCTCGGCACACGCGAGGGCGCGGCCGATGCCGGCCTGGAGCTGTCGGCGATCGGTGTGACGTGGACAGACCAACTCGAGGCGGCCGCCTTGCGCGACGCGCTGGCCGCCCACAAGATCGAGAACGTCATGCTGGTGTCGGCGTTTCTGGCGGCGGCCGCGCTGGCCCAAAGTGTCGGCGGCGCAGTCGGTTACGAGCGCACCGCGGTGCTGTACGTGGAGCCCGATACCGCGACCCTGGCCGTTGTCGAGACCTCCGACGGTTCCATCGCCGACGTCTACAAGCAACCGATCTATGCCGAGTCCTACGGGGATGCGATCACGCAACTCAGCGGGATGGTCGCCGGGCTGGAGAAGACGGAGTTGGCGCCCGACGGGCTGTTCCTGGTCGGCTCGGGCGTCGACATCGCGCCGATCAAGCCGGCGCTGGAGTCGGTGACGTCGCTTGACGTGAGCGCGCCCGAGGAGCCCGAGACCGCGCTGGCCCGCGGTGCCGCCTTGGCATCGGCGAACGCGCCGTTGTTCGCGTCGTCGACCGCGGCGCTGGCCTACGCCCAAGACCCCGGCACCGGCGCCGTCGACCAGTACGCTTTTCCTGAATACCTCAGCGTCGGAACCGAACTCGGCGACGAGCTGGCGTACAGCGCCGTGCACGACGACGATGCCGACGCCCCGACCGTGCTCATCGAGAAGCTGTTCGTCCAAGAACAGGAGCAGCCGCGCCGCAGGCCCGTCCTGCTCGTCGGCAGCGGTTTGGCGGTGGTCGGCATCAGCGCGGTGCTGGCGCTGGAAATCGCGCTGGCCATCGGCATCCGCACCACGGGGACCGTCGCGTTGCGGCCCACCCCGGCCCAAAACCTCATCGTCCCAACGCAACAGGCGCCCGCGCCGGTCCAGGCGGCCCCCGCGATGCCGAAGATCAACCTGCCGCAGCCGATGTCCGCGCCCATGCCGTTGAATCCACCCGCGCCCGCACCGCTGCCCGCGGCTCCGATTGCTCCGCCGCCTCCCGCGGCTCCGCCGATCGACCCGGTGATACCGGTGCCGGTCGTGGTCCCGCCGCCCGTGGCGCCGATTCCGGTGCCGCCGGTCCACGTGCCGATTCCCAACCCGGTCATCAGCCCGCCGGTTATCCAGGCGCCGCGCCTGCCGCTACCCCAGCCCGTTGTGCCCCAGCCGCCGGTGCACGTCCCGCAGCCGCAATGGCCGGTGCCCGGTAGCGGCACGGTTCCCCATTCGCCGCCGCACCAGTCGCCCGGGGAAAACCCGCTACCCATCCCGGGCAATGGTCCCGGCGGCGGGCACTTGCCGATACCGGGCAATGGTTCCGGCGGCGGTGGCCCCTTTGGTGGCGGCGGCGGTCCGATCCACATTCCCGGCGGTGGCGCCGGCGGGGGTGAGCCTGCCGGACCCGGGCCGTTCGGCGGCGGCGGTGGCCCGTTCGGTGGCGGTGGGCCGTTCGGTGGCGGTCACGGCGGTGGCGGCCCGATCGGCGGCGGTCCCGTTGGCGGCGGGCCGTTCGGCGGAGGGGGAGGCCCGTTCGGTGGCGGTGGGCCCTTTGGCGGCGGTCACGGCGGTGGCGGCCCGATCGGTGGCGGCCCATTCGGTGGTGGCGGCGGCGGTGGCGGCCCATTCGGTGGCGGCGGTAGCGGGCCCTTCGGCGGCGGTGGCCACGGCGGCGGCGGCTTCGGCGGTGGTGGCGGTTTCTTCGGCGGTGGCGGCGGCTTTGGCGGCGGCCACAGCGGCGGTGGCGGTGGCGGGCACAGTGGCGGCGGGCACCATTAGCCGGCCGGACGTTACGCGCCGTTGCAAAACGGTTAACGCATGCCGACTTGCGCTTAACACCTCGCGGTGGTGCGAGTACGGTCGAAACATCGGGCAAGTCGAAAAACCGCGCTGCCCACGAACCAGAACTTGATAGCGCCCAGCTAATCCCGGATTCTCGAGCCCCGCGCGCTGCTGTGGCCGTAAGTCCGTGGTGACTAAGCAAGTAATCGTGTCGTCGACGCATTGTCGCGGTGACGCAGCAAACTAGCCGAGGAGATATCTAGCGTTGGTGGGCATCGTGCTTGGCGTCTCGATGGCGCCGACGAACGTCCGCATGGTGCTGGTGGAAGGTGAAGGCGCCGACGGGGCCACCGTCGACGAGGAGAAGTTCGACGTCTGCCTGGACACCCCCGGCTCTGCGGGCCCATCCACGGCGCCCAACCAGGTGGTGTCCGCCATCCTCGGTACCCGCGAGGGTGCGGCCGAGGGCGGCTACCAGCTGCTCTCGACGGGAGTGACGTGGACCGATCACGTCGAGGCCGCCATGCTGCGCGATGCGCTGGCCGCCCACAAGGTCGAGAACGTCATGCTGGTCTCGGCGTTCATGGCCGCGGCCGCGCTCACCCAGGCCGTGGGCGACGCCACCAACTACGAGCGCACCGCGCTGCTCTTCGTCGAGCCGTATGCCGCGACCCTGGCGGTGGTCGACAGCGCGGACGGCTCGATCTGCGACGTGCACCGGCGGGTTCTCGCCGAGGACGAAGACCGGGCCGTTGCGGAGCTCGCCGAGCTGGTTTCCGGTGTGGAGGCGCTGGAAACGCGTCCGGATGGCGTGGTCGTCGTCGGCTCCGGCGTCGACATCCCGCTGATCATGCCGGCGCTGGAGGCCGCGACGTCCCTTCAGCTGTCGGTCCCCGACGAACCGGAGATGGCCCTGGCACGCGGTGCCGCGCTGGCGTCGGCGAACGCGCCGTTGTTCGCGTCGTCGACCGCGGCGTTGGCCTACGCGCTGGACCCCGGCACCGGCGAGGTCGACCCGTTGGCCCTGGCCGGCCAGTTTCCCGGATTGCTGCCCGCATACCAGCCGGAATACCGCCCCCTTCCTGAGCCCTCCGACGCCAAAGGCAAGCCCAACGTCGCCTACAGCGCGGTGCCGGACGACGATGCCGACGCGGGCACCGCCCTCGGCCTCGACGACGGCACGCAGCGGCGCAAATCCGTTGCGCTGGTGGGCAGCATGCTGGCGGTGGTCTTCATCAGCGCCGTTGTGGTTCTTGAGATTGCGCTCGCGATCAGCATCCGTCCGACGGTGGCGCTGCGGCCCAGCCCGAACGAAAACATCGTCGCCCCGACGCAGCCGCCCGCGCCCGCGCCGGTACCCCAGGCCCAGCCGAAGATTCAGGAGCCCGCGCCGGTGGCGGTGCCGCGTCCCATCGCCCCGCCCGCCGCCGCCCCGGCGCCCGCGGCCCCGCCGGTCCCGGTTCCCGCGTTGCCTCCGCCGGTGTTCGTTCCCGTGCCTCGCGTGCCGGTGCTCGGGCCTCCCGTGCCCCGGGTGGAGGGTGGCCGCGGCCCCTTCGGCGGGGGGCCGGCGCCGCGCGGTCCCTTCGGCGGCGGCCGCGGTCCGTTCGGCGGGCATGGCCCGTTCGGCGGACATGGCCCCTTCGGGGGTTTCGGTGGTGGCCACGGTTTCGGCGGTGGCCACGGGTTTGGTGGCTTCGGTCACAGGTAACGGTTCGCCGCCGCCGCGCCTGTCCGGCTGCGCGAGCTAGGGTGGCGGACTAGGGGCGGGTGAATCAGATTGTCAGCGAATAAGTTTGGAGAATGGGGGAGCGTGGACGTCGTCCTTGGGGTGTCTTTGGCACCCGAGACGGTCCGCATGGTGCTCGTCGAGGGCGAAGGTGCCGGCGGCGTCACCGTCGATCAGGCCGACTTTCCGACGCCGGATACCGCCGCGGTCGATCAGGTGATCGAGGCCATCCAGGGCACTCGGGAAAGCGCGGCCCAGAGCGGCTATCGGCTGAGGTCCAGCGGGGTGACGTGGACCGATCAGTCCGCCGCCGCCGCGCTGCGAAATGCGTTGACGGCGCGCAAGATCGAGAACGTCATGCTGGTCTCGGCGTTCGTGGCCGCCGCGGCGTTGGCCCAGGCCGTCGGCAGCGCGACCAACTGCGCGCGCACGGCGCTGCTGTTCGTCGAGCAGGCCACCGCGACGCTCGCCGTCGTCGACACGTCGGACGGGTCCATCGCCGACGTGCAGCGCAAGCCCCTGCCCCACGGCGACCGCGCGGCGCTGGCGGAGCTGGCCGCAATGGTCGCGGGTGCCGAATTGATGCGTGGCCGCCCCGACGGCGTATTCGTCGTCGGCTCCGGCGTCGACATCCCGCGCATCAAGCCCGCGCTGGAGGCGGCGACGTCGTTGTCGGTGACGGCGCCCGAGGAACCCGAGATGGCCTTGGCGCGGGGCGCGGCACTGGCATCGGCGAACGAGCAATTGGGAGCGCCGAGCACGGTCGAGATGCCATACGTGCAGGAGCCGGTGCGCGAGCTGGCGTACAGCGCCGAGGCGGACCTCCTGCCAGACGACGCGGAGCACGGCGAGCGCGGCAACCGAAAGATGCTGGCAATCCTCGGTGCGGCCGCAATACTCGTCGTCGGCGCCGTGGCCCTGACGGTGGCGCTCGCCGTCGGCATTCGCCCGCACGTGGACGATCGACCCGATGTCGGCAAGAACGTCGTCGCGCCCGCAACCCAGGCGGCGCCACCCCCGCAAGTCCCGCCCGCGGCGCCGGCCCCACCGCCGGCCCCCGCGCCCGCCGCACCGAATCCGGGGCCAAGCTCGAACCCCCTTCCGCAGTGGCTGCCGCCGCTGCCCAGGGACGATGATCACGACGACCATTGGGGGTGGCTGCGCCGCCACTTGGGGCACGGAGTCCTGGGTCCCTAGCCCGGTCGCCGACTGGGCGAAACCGCGTAAAATCGGGGGGCCAGGGGAATACAGGGTGGGGACTCGAGGCGTTCAGCAGTTGTTAACGCGGGCGACGGCCAGGTCCCTGGCCTCCGATGGCTAGCAAACGACGATGGAGGAGCTTTGGACACCGTACTTGGCGTGTCAATGGCGCCGACGGCCGTCCGTATGGTGCTGGTCGAAGGCGAGAATGGCGACGGTGCCACCGTCGATGAGGACAACTTCGATGTTGCCGCCGACGACGATGCGGCAACCATCACCGCGGCCGACCAGGTAGTCTCGGCGATCCTGGGCACCCGGGAGGGCGCGGCCGAGGGCGGCTATCAACTGGCGTCGACGGGCGTCACGTTCACCGACCCGATCGAGGCCGCCGCGCTGCGTGACGCGCTGGCCGCCCACAAGGTCGAGAACGTGATGTTGGTCTCGGCGTTTCTCGCCGCGGCCGCGCTGGCCCAGACGGTCGGCAACCAGACGAACTACGCGCGCACGGCGCTGCTGTACATCGAGCCCGAAACCGCGACACTGGCGGTCGTCGACAGCGCGGACGGCTCGGTCACCGACGTTTACCGCCAAGCCCTGCCCAGCGACGACGAGGCGGCGGTGACGCAGCTGGCCTCGATGGTCGCCGGCGCCGAGGCGCTGGAGGCGCGGCCCGACGCCGTGTTCGTCATGGGGTCCGGCATCGACATCCCGATGATCAAGCCGGCGCTGGAGGCGGCGACGACGCTGCCGCTGACGGCGCCCGAGGAGCCCGACACCGCGCTGGCCCGGGGGGCAGCGCTGGCGTCGGCGAACGCGCCGCTGTTCGCGTCGTCCACCGCGGCGCTGGCCTACGCGCAGGACCCGGGCACCGGCGCCATCGATCCGTTCGCGGTGGCCCCCGGCTACTTCGACATGCCCGCCACCGCCGATGCAAACGCACTGGCCTACAGCGCCGTCGCGGACGACTTCGACGAGGCCTATACCGGCGAGCACGCGACGCAGCTGGTCGGCGCGGGCGGACGCGAGCGCGGGTCGTTCCGGCTGCTGGGCAGCGCGCTGGCGGCGTTCTTCGTCGTCGGCGTGACGGCGCTGGTGGTGTCGCTGGCCGTCGCCATCCGCCCGACCGCCGGCGTGCAGCCCGCC
>NZ_AUWQ01000124.1 GCF_000455205.1 Mycobacterium sp. UM_CSW
CGTCCGGATGCGCCGCGGCCACCTCGCTGCACGCGTCCTTGACGCGCACGCCGCCGGCAACCATCGCCTCCACCTCGGCCACCAGTGACGGCAGGTCGGCGCGCGGCGTCGCGCCGGCGAGCACGACGGTGATCTCGCCCAGCACCCCGTCGTTCGCCCACGTGGCCAGCTCCTCCAGCGAACCGCGCACCACTTCCTCGTGCACCTTCGTCAGCTCGCGGCAGACCACCGCCCGGCGGGCGCCGCCGAGTTCGTCCACGGCGTCGCGCAGGCAGGCCGCCAGCCGCCGCGGCGATTCGAAGAACACGCAGGTGCGGCGCTCGTCGGACAGCGAGGCCAACCAGGTCCGGCGCGCCGACTTCTTGCGCGGGGCGAACCCCTCGAAGCAGAACCGCTCCGACGGCAGCCCGGACACGGCCAGCGCGGTCGTCACCGCGGACGGCCCGGGCAGACAGGTCAGCGGAACCCCGGCCTCGACGCACGCCGCGACCAGCCGGTAGCCGGGGTCGCTGATCAACGGCATGCCGGCGTCGCTGACCATCAGCACCGTCGCCCCGGCCTTCATCGCGTCGACGAGGGCGGGCACCCGAACGGCCTCCACCCGGTCGTACAGGCTGACCACCCGACCCTTGATCTCGGCTTCCAGCGCCTTGGCCAGGATCCGCACCCGCCGGGTGTCCTCGGCGGCCACCACGTCGGCGTGGGCCAGCGCGTCGACCAGGCGCGGCGAGGCATCCGACGGTTGTCCCAGGGGCGTCGCGCCCAGCAATAGGCGACCGGAGGTCATGACGGACAGCCTACGATCGACGTGATGACCGCCCCGCCCCGCGAAAGCGCCGTCGCCGAGCGCGAGCGTGTCGTACCCGTCGACAGCCCGGGCCCGCTGGTTCCGGTGGCGGACTTCGGGCCGACCGACACCATTCGCGGCTGGGTCGCGACCGGGGTGATCACGGTGCTGGCGACGGTGACCCGGTTCCTCAACCTGGGCTCGCCGACGGATGCCGGCACGCCCGTCTTCGACGAGAAGCACTACGCGCCCCAGGCCTGGCAGGTGCTGCACAACCATGGGGTGGAGGACAACCCCGGGTTCGGCCTGGTCGTGCACCCGCCGGTCGGCAAGCAGTTGATCGCTCTCGGCGAGGCGGTCTTCGGCTACAACGGGGTGGGCTGGCGGTTCACCGGCGCCCTGCTCGGCGTCGTCATGGCGGTGCTGGTGATGCGGACCGTCCGGCGGATCAGCCGCTCGACGCTGGTCGGCGCGATCGCCGGGGTGCTGGTGATCTGCGACGGCGTCAGCTTCGTCACCGCGCGGACCGCCCTGCTCGACGGCCTGTTGACCTTCTTCGTGGTCGCCGCGTTCGGCGCGCTGATCGTCGACCGCGATCAGGTGCGCTGGCGACTGCACATCGCGCTCGTGGAGGGCCGCAGCGCCCAAACCCTATGGGGCCCAAGGCTTGGCGTGCGTTGGTGGCGCTTCCTCGCCGGGGTGATGCTCGGATTGGCTTGCGGCACAAAGTGGTCCGGTCTCTACTTCGTGCTGTTCTTCGGTGTGCTGTCATTGGCGTTCGACGTCGCGGCGCGGCGCCAATACCAGGTGACCCGGCCGTGGCTCGGGGTCTTGCGGCGCGACCTGATTCCCACCGGGTACGCGCTGGCGCTCATCCCGTTCGCGGTATACCTCGCCAGCTACGCGCCCTGGTTCGCGTCGGAGACCGCGATCGACCGCCACGAGGTCGGCCAGTCGATCGGCCCGCACTCCGTCGTTCCCCTGCCCGACGCCATTCGCTCGCTGTGGCACTACACCGCCAAGGCGTTTCAGTTCCACGCGGGCCTGACGAACTCCGCCGGCAACTATCACCCGTGGGAATCCAAACCGTGGAGCTGGCCGATGTCGTTGCGGCCGGTCCTCTACGCCATCGACCAGCAGAACGTCCCTGGCTGCGGCGCGCAGTCGTGCGTCAAGGCGGAGATGTTGGTGGGCACCCCGGCGATGTGGTGGCTGGCGGTGCCGGTGTTGCTCTACGCCTGTTGGCGAATGCTGGTCCGCCGGGACTGGCGCTATGCGGCCGTTTTGACTGGCTACTGCGCGGGGTGGCTGCCGTGGTTCGCCGACATCGACCGGCAGATGTACTTCTTCTACGCCGCGACGATGGCGCCGTTCCTGGCCATGGGCATCGCGCTGATCTGCGGCGACATCCTCTACGCCCGCAACCAGAACTCCGAACGGCGCACGCTCGGACTGATCGCGGTCAGCTGTTATGTCGCATTAGTGGTGACCAATTTCGCGTGGCTGTTCCCCGTGCTCACCGGCCTGCCGATTTCCCAGCAGACCTGGAACATGGAGATCTGGCTGCCCAGCTGGCGCTAGTTCTCGCATCTGTCGGCGAGATTGCCGTGGTGGCTGCGATTCGCGCGCCAGCACAACCATGACGGCAATCTCGACAGGCTGTCGGTCGTCGTGCGCATCATAAGCGCGTGGTGGGGGTCTTTCTCGGCAGTGAGGCAGTAGCGCGCGGCGCCCTCACGCGCGGCCAATTGCGCTGGAACTACCGGAAGATTCATCGCGACGTATACCTACCCAAGAACGCAGCACGGTCGCTGAGGGATGACATCTACGCCGCCTGGCTGTGGTCCGGCCGTCGAGGAATCATCGCGGGCCGAGCGGCAGCAGCCCTCCACGGAGCCAAATGGGTCGAGGACTTCACCCCGATAGAAATCGTCGGGCCGTTCAACCATCCACCGCCCGGCATCATCGTCCGCCGCGAACGCATCGCCGCACAGGATCTCGTTGAACGGGGTCAGCTGCTGCTGACTGACCGGTCGCGTACCGCGTTCGATCTGGCGCGTCACCTGGCACGCGATCTTGCGGTCGCCAATCTTGACGCGTTATCAGCCGCTACCGGGATCACCGCCGCTGATGTGATGCCGTTGATCGACCGCCATCCGGGCGCAAGGGGCGTGCGTCGCTGTCGAACGGCGCTCTCACTAATGGACGGTGGCGCGCAGTCGCCCAAGGAAACCTGGTTGCGGCTCGCGCTCATCGATGCCGGCTTGCCGCGACCTACCACACAGATTCACGTCACCGATGGCAACCTCGTCGCGTACCTCGACATGGGCTGGGACGGGCCAATGGTGGCGCTCGAATACGACGGTGACCAACATCGCACCGATCGGCGCCAATACGTGCGCGACATCCGCCGAGCCGAGATGATTCATCGCCTTGGCTGGGAGGTGATCAAGGTGATCAACGAAGACCGGCCGAACGTCGTCATTCAACGGGCACGCGACGCCTTGGCCCGCCGATCTGCAGCGAGATTGCCCTGATGGCTGCGATTCGCGCACCAGCACAACCATGCCGGCAATCTCGGTGCAGAAGGCCTACACCGGATCGCGCGCGGCGGGGCACGACATGCACCGGGGGCCGCCGCGGCCGGTGCTCAATTCGGACCCGGCGATGGTGAGCACCTCGATGCCCGCGTCCTGCAGGCGGGCGTTGGTCTGCGCGTTGCGCTCGTAGGCGACGACGACGCCGGGTGCCAGCGCCAACGTGTTGTTGCCGTCGTCCCACTGCTCCCGCTCGGCCACGAGGGGATCCAAACCGGTGTCGATCACCCGCAGCTTGTCGATCCCCATCGCCTTGGCGGCTGCTTCCAGGAACGGCGTCTCGTCGCCGATGGTGACACCGCCGGGGGTGCGCTGGATCGTGTACGCCGACAGCGTGTCGACGATGTTCGCGTACATCACCACGGTGTCGGTGTCGACCATCGTGCACACCGTGTCCAGGTGCATTTGCGCGCGCCGCTGGGCGATCGGCACCGCGAGCACGGTGTCGGCGAGATCGTCGTCAAAAAGGCTGCGCGCCAACGCTTCCGCACCGGCGGGGGTGGTCCGTTCACCAACCCCGACCGCGATCACGCCGGGGGCGAGCAGCAGCACGTCGCCGCCCTCGACGGGGGCGGTGCGGGACTCGTAGGCGCGCCGCACCCCGGTGAACCGCGGGTGATGGGCATAGATCAGGTCGGTCAACGACGCCTCGCGAACGCGCGCGCGCAGCGCCAGGGTCGGGATCACCACCCGCGGCCCGATCCAGATCGACGAGTCACGGGTGAACACCAGGTTCGGCAGTGGATCGATGACGAAATCCGCCCCGTGGTGCATGCGAAGCACCAGGGAGACCTCGGTGCGGGTGTCCGGCGGCAGCTCGTTGAAGGTCATGCCGCCCATCAGCAGGTTGGCCAGCGTCACCGGGTCCAGCCCCCGCAGGTAGGCCGAAAGCTCTTGCGCCAGTGGCGTCCCGAGCCGGCGAGCGTCCACCGCCGCGGCGACACCCTGCATCCGGGCGGCACCGCTGTGGTTGAGGGCCTCGGTCAGCAGATCCGACAGCAGCAGCACCTCGACGCCGCGGGAACGCAACAGCTCGGCGAACTCGTCGTGCTCCTCCTGCGCCCGCGCGACCCAGGGCAGCCCGTCGAAGAGCAGCTGGTCGTTGTTGCGCGGATTGAGCCGGCGCAGCTCCGCGCCGGGGCGGTGCAGGATGGCGACCCGAAGCGCGCCCACCTCTGAATTGGTGCCCAGCTCGACAACACCCACCCTGAAAACGGTAGCCGGTCGCGAGGCCGGCCCCCTTCTCATCGAACGGGTGTGCGATAAAATGGGCGCCGTGAGCATCGCGGTACAGGGCTCGCTGTTCGAGCACACCGAGCGCAGACAGCTCGGTGACGGCGCCTTCATCGAGATCCGCGCCGCCTGGCTGGCCGAGGCCGACGACCTGTTCGCCGACCTCCTATCGACCGTCCCATGGCGGGCCGAGCGCCGCCACATGTACGACCGGGTGGTCGACGTGCCGCGGCTGGTCAGCTTCCACGACCTGACCGTCGAGGATCCCCCACACCCGCTGCTGGGCAAGCTGCGGCGGCGGCTCAACGACATCTACGCCGGCGAGCTCGGCGAGCCCTTCACCAGCGTCGGATTGTGCTGTTACCGCGACGGCTCGGACAGCGTGGCCTGGCACGGCGACACCATCGGGCGCAGCAGCTCGCAGGACACCATGGTGGCGATCGTCAGCCTGGGCGCGACGCGCACTTTCGCGATGCGGCGGCGCGGTGGCGGCCCGTCGCTGCGGCTGCCGCAGGCCCACGGCGATCTGCTGGTGATGGGCGGATCGTGCCAGCGCACCTGGGAGCACTCGGTGCCCAAGACCTCGGCGCCGATCGGCCCGCGCGTGAGCATCCAGTTCCGTCCCCGCGACGTGCGCTAGCGGCGCTGCCGCAGACGCGGCAGCAATGTCCCAGCCGGGCGCCGTGGGTCGCCGCCATCGGCCTAGCGGCGATCACAAGCACGGCCCAGCCGGGCGCGGTGGGTCGCCGCCATCGGCCTAGCGGCCTACGAACGGACCGCGGCGACCGCCTTGACGAGGAGGTCGCGCGCGCGTTGGGTGTCGATCTTGGCCACCGGCTGGTCCGGAATGACCAGCGGGTTGGCGATGACGATCACCTGGTAATCACCAAATTGGGCCGAATAGTCGTACAGCTCGCCGGTGCGCGCTCCCCCGCCGACCACGGCCTGCAGGACGCGGTGCACGCCCGCGGTGCGGGCCCCGTCGATGTGCGGCGCGTCGATCGCCTCGATGCCGCCCCGTACCCCGGTCCCGGCGAATGCGACCTTGGCGCAGTCCTTCCCGGGGTCGTTGAACGGCAGGGCTTTTGACGTCTCCAAGGCGATGACTACGAACCGGTTGCCGTTGCCCTCGGCGGAGACGGCGGCCATGTTGCCCTGCAAGTCGGGTGGCATGTCCGGGCCGACCGCCGCTTTCGCGCAGTTCGCCGGGTCGAAAGTCAGGCCGTCGGGCAGTTTCCGGGCCGAGAGCAGCTTGGGGTCGACGCCTCGGACGGGGATGTCGGTGACCTTGTAGTCGGGCCCGAAGCTCGACTTGACGTCGACGACCTTGCCGATGTCGGCCTTGACGGGGGCGGGATCGTTGCCCGACGAGCATCCGGCGAGCACGCACACGGAGGCGGTCGCGAGCAACACCTTCAACATCGTGGCCAATCTACCCAACGGGGACGCTCAGCCGCGCAATGTGGACACCGTTTTGACGAGCAGGTCGGCGGCGAACTGCGGCGGTAGCGCGGGCAGCGTCGAACCGGGGTCCGTGGTCAGCGTGGTGAACGCGTAGTACTGGCCCAGGTAGGCGGTGAAAGTGTATGCGCGCGAATCGATTTCGGTGCCCGATTCGACGGACGACTTGGTGTCGGCCACCATGCCGAGCGTCGCCGCGCCGTCGATGTGAGGGGCGTCGATGAGTCGAACGCTGGCGGTGGTGTGGCCGTCGCTCATGGTCCACCGCCCGCACGCCGCGACGACGCCCTGGTCGAGGTCCACCGGCCCTGGCAAAGCCACCACCACCGCGTCGACGATGCCGCCGGTCCCCGACCCGGAAAAGCCCTGCGCGGACTGGTCACGTCCGTTGCCCGGGTCGGCGAGCGTCGCGCACGGCAGCGGCTTGGCGCTCGCGGCGGCCTCGAGGCTCCAGATGACCCTCGGCGACGCCCCGCTCGGAATGTTGGTGGTCACCTCGTAGTGGGGAGGCAGCTCGCCAACCACCCGCTTGATGTTGGCGGGGTTGACGGTTGCGTTGGGGGCGGCGGCCGATTTGGTGGGCGCGACCGACGGCGCGGGCGCGTGGGTGTGCGCACACGCCGTCATCAGGACAACCGGAATCCCAATCCACAACGGCCGCATGCCCGTTCAGCCGACCGCTTCGATCACCTGACGGGCGACGCGCTTGATCTGTTCGGCCATGTGACGGCCGAAGATCAGCCGGTGAGGCACGTCGATGACGGTGGTGATGACGCCGACGTCCTCGCGCTCCCAGACCGCGCCGTAGTGGTCCATGATCGCTCGCATCGGCCCGTTGTCGGAAAGCATTCGCGCGGAGAATCTTTCGACGCCGTCGACCCTTGCGGCGATGGACAGCGCGCTGATCAGGAAGCTCCCGATCCCCCGGCCCTGGTAGGCGTCGGCCACCGTGAAGGCGATCTCGGCGGTTGTGGGATCGCTCTCGTCGCGGACGAAGCGGGCGTCGGCCACCGGGTTGTCCCCGTCGGTCACCACCCACACGAAGTGGTCGACGTAGTCGACCTCGGACAGGTAGTGCAGCAGCGCCGGGGTCGGCATGCGGGCCGTCATGAACCGCCGATACAGGGTCTCGCTGGAGAACTGGATGTGGCCGTGGACGGTGCGCTCGTCGTCGCCGGGCAGGACCGGGCGCAGCATCAGGCGGGTGCCGTCGCGCACCTCTATGGGGATCGGGGTGATGAATGCGGCCAGCCGCTGGCGCACCGTGCGCAGCAACCGCGGCATCACCCCCGGCAGGTGCACCATCCAGGTGAAGGCGTCGTTGTCCCCGATCCAGCCGGTCAACGGTTCGGCCGTGGTGACCGTCGCGATGCGCGGGATATTCCGCAACAGGGCGATCTCTCCCACGATGGTCCCGGGCGTCACGTGTCCGGCGTTGACCGTGCCGTCGCTGTCGACCCGCTTGATCTCGGCGGTGCCCGACGAGATGAGCAGGAACGAAACGGCCTGCTCGCCCTGCTGCATCAGAACTTGGCCGGCCGCCGCGCGCAGCGGCTGGAGACGGGCCGCCAGCGGCACTAGGTCCTCGGTAGTGCAGCCCTCGAAGATGTCCATTGTTGCGAGCTCTTCGGCTCGCGCGCCGGTCAGTTCGGCCACCACGACAATCCTACGGGTTGCCCCGACACGCACCGGGTCGGCGCGCTCCGGCGCCGGGACGGTCACGCCTTACTTGCCGCAGCCTTCCGCACCGTCGGGTGGGGAGCCGGCACGGTCGAGCCGGAACACCGCTTGGTTGAAGCGGTCCGAACTCGTCGCCTTCTTTCCGTCGGCCTGAATGTACTGAAGCTGAACCGTTGCCATGAAATCTCCGACGGCCCGCAGGGTCGGGCTGTTGAACGCCACTCGATAACAATGGTCGCGCATCAGATCCCAGGCGACCGTCGCGTCGGAAGGCAACTCCTGCCACACCCGCCGTAACACCTCGAACCGGTCGACCGTATGCATATTCAAGGAGTAGCCGTGGATTCTGTCGGTGCCCTGGTCGGATACGTCGCTGTAGACGGCGCCGCCATGCGCGAGGTACTCCGGCAAGCTGGGATCTCGACCGTAGGCGTTGGGAGCCGCGGCGTTTGGCGTGTGCGAGTCGTCCCAAGCGGCCCGGGTGGCTCCAATACCGGGAACCGACTCGCCTTGGACCGCTGACGCGGCCGGCACCAACGCGACGGCGGACGGGCTTGCCGGTGCGGCCGGTGTGCTTGTCGGCGATCGCGAACACCCCGCCGTGGCACTGACCAGGACGCAGCCCACCGCGATCGCGACTCGCACCGAGGGTGTTGGTGAGAACGACATACGCCGCTCCTCAGCTAGGGAGGCCAGCTACAAACGGACTATTTAGTAATAGACCATATTACAATACTTTCTGTATCATCAGGTAGGTGAAAACAGACCTTAAGTCTCTCGGCGATGCGGCGGCCTCCGCGGCCCCGATGAAGGCCCAGCCCCGCCTCGGGCTGGCGCTGTCGTGGCCGAAGACCACGTCGGCGTTCCTGATCGACGTCGCAGTGCTCGTCGTGGTCAGAAAGCTCGCCGGCGGGCCGCAAACCGCGATGTGGTGGGGCGGCGTCGCGGTCGCCGTGGTGGCGACGGCGGCCTTGCTGCTCACCTACCGCGGGATCACGGTCATCTCGGCCCTGGCCCGGTGGTTGTGGGACTGGTCGGCCCCCGACATCTGGGACTCGTCCCCTGAGTCGGCGGCGGCACTGAGCACGCCGGAGTCCTCCCCGCCCCGGGGCGAGATACTGAATCCCGGCTGCACCGCGGCGATCGATCATCGGCGCCGCTTCGGCCGCCGCGTGGTCGGAGTGCGCGGATACCGGGGCCAGCTGGTCGCCGTGGTGGCCCTCGACGGGCCGGCGGACGCACCGCACCATCACCAGACGGCCGCGTCGGCTACCTTGCCGGTGCTGGCGGTGGCAACGGGACTGCACCACTTCGATGTGCGCCTGGACGCCATCGACATCGTCTCGGTACGAAGGCGGTACGCCGCCGACGGTCGCCCTGCGGGTTTCGAGCACCGTACGTGGCTGGTGTTGCGGATGGATCCCCAGCGCAACGTCGGCGCGGTCGCGGCCCGCGATTCGCTGGCCTCGACTTTGGCGGCGGTCGTCGAGCGCCTCGTCGACGATCTGAACGGTCGGCGCTGCGCGGCCCGGCCCTTGACTGCCGACGAGTTCGCCGAAGTGGACGCCGCCGTGGCGGCGGGACTGCAACCGGCTTCGACTCGGTCGGGATTGCGCCACCTCAAGTGTTTCGACGGGTACGCGACCAGCTTCTGGGTGTCACCACAGGACATCACGTCGGAGACGCTGGACCGGTTGTGGCTGGACGACACCGATGTCACCGTGCTGACGATTCGGCTGAGCGCCGCAGCCGGCCGGGTCCACGCATCGGCTTGGGTCCGCTACCACAGCGCGGAACCCCTGGGCAACGATGTCTGCGTCGGGTTGAATCGGCTCGTCGCCCGCCAGCTGGCCGCGGTGCATGCGAGCCTGCCGGCCCCGGCGAAGCGCCCGCCGCTGGTGGTGCCGGGGCGCCCGCTGCGCGACGACGAACGACTCGAAATAGGTTTGGGCTCAACAGAACTGGACGCTGCATCGGAGGAACACCCGATGAGCGAGGCCGCGGCGGTCTGAGTATCGCCGCGGTCAGACCGGGAGTTCGACGGCCGGCTTGTCGCGACCGGGCGGCCGCACCGGCTCCCGCTGGCGGGCGGATCCGACACTTCGAAACTCGACGCCGTGCCGCACGAGACAGTCCTGGCCGGGCAATACGTCGGCGGCCTCGATCAGCCCGAGCAGCGAGTCCGAACGAAATGGGAACGGGACGCCGGCGAGCTCGAGCAGCCGTAAAGCGGCCATCACGGGGCGGGCGGGCACGGGCACGCTGGGGCGGCGTTCACGTTTGACCGAAAGGCCCGCGAAGATCGATGGCAGGTCGACCGGCTGCGGATTCGCCAGCCCGATGACCTCGCCCGACAGCTCGTCGAAGTGTTCAATCACCGTGGCGATCGCGTGCGCCACATCGTCCTCGTGTGCCAGGAAGAGCTTGGCCGATTTGAAACGCGGCCAAAGCGGCAGACCAGAAATTTTCCGGAGCGTGCCCGCCATGCCCCCGGGCGATTCTCCGTAGACCAGACCGGGACGGACGACGACGCAACCCATGTCGAGGGCGGTGCGTTCTACCGCCAGCTTCATCAAGCCGTAGGCCTGCCGTGTCCCGAAATAGGCGGACATCGACGACACGAACACGACTTTGCCGACGCCGGCGGTCACGGCGGCTTCGATCAGCCGGCGCGAACCGATCACGTTCTCGCGCCAAAGTTGGCTCGTGTCTTTCCCGCTCAGTACCCAAGCAGCGTGGACGAGCGTGTTCACGTCTTGGAAAATTGCCGCGTCCAGGGGTCGACCGAGTTCGAAGTGGCGCCACTCGGTGACTTGGCGTTCGGGTCGCCGACGCGTCAACGCGACCACCTGGTCGCCCCGATTGGAGAAATGCTCCGACAGAACCGATCCGAGGTAACCGGTCGCACCCGTGATCGCCACCCGGTCTGAAGTCATCGCGATCCCCCTAGGGCTTCGGTGGTGATTCGGTGCGCATTCGCCATGATCGTCAACGTGAACGTGGTCGCCGCCACCGTGGGAAACACCGAGGCATCCACGAGATGGACGTTGCGCCAAGGCTTTACCCGACCGAGGGAGTCGCTGGCGAACGGGCCGAAAGGCTTCGCCTGCATGGGAAACGATCCCCCGTAGTGGTAACTCTTCGCCGGTCCGGAGAGTTTCGTTTGGCCCGGTATCGGGTGCAGGTCGAGCGCTCGGCCGCAACGGCGGAGTTGTCGGAGCACCCGCTCGAGCATCGGCTGCGTCGCCTCATTGTGGCCCGACGTCACCCGGACCGGCGGTAGCGAACGGTCGGCCTCGACCCGGCCGATGCGAAGTTCGACGGGAGGCGAGGCCCACGAGGGCAGGTAGCCGAGGCCGACGGTCAGGCGCCGCAGGCCCGTTCGGGCGAGCGAGCGCAGCGAGCCAGAGGTCAAGACCCCGGGCAGCGCCCCCAACATGATGTCGTTGTACGGGTAGCAATGCACGAGTGCGGCTTCTTTGCCGTCGCTGTCGAAGGTGACGAAGATATTGAACTGGTTGAGCGTGAACTGGCCGTCCTGTGTCAGCTCGGCGACCGGCCGCGTCGACAGGAACGGCGTCATGAACTGAACGGATTCCGCCAATCTGATGGAGCGATCCGTGAGTCCGAGGGAGCCGGCGACGATCCTCGTCGTGCCGATCGCTCCCGCCCCGACCAAGACGCGATCCGCACCGAAAACTCGCCGCCGCCCCGTGTCGACTTCCGTGGCGTGAACCGACACACGACCCGCCGCGTCCTCCTCGATGCGGTCCACCCGCACGCCGGACCGGTAATCCACCCGGCGCTGTGCCCGGAGCCGATCGAAAGTCTGCGACGCGGAATAGATGAGCTGGTACGGGCAGCCGGTCATGCACAGGCCGACCCGACGGCATGCCGATCCCTTCAGCGCCAAACGCGCATGACCAACCGTCACCCCGTGCCGCCGGACGGCGATCCGATTCCGTTCGTAGCGCCGCAGCACCGACGACGTGCGGTCGGTGACCGTGGGCAGG
Source organism: Mycobacterium sp. UM_CSW (assembly GCF_000455205.1). Classification (GTDB taxonomy): domain Bacteria; phylum Actinomycetota; class Actinomycetes; order Mycobacteriales; family Mycobacteriaceae; genus Mycobacterium. The sequence goes on from NZ_AUWQ01000124.1 coordinate 11,772, forward strand.
TGCTCGGGAGCACCCATCAGCGGAAAGGTCTCCTCGAGGTCGTCGGCCTCGCCCGAATACGGGATCTGGCTGAGGATTTCGCGGTAGTGCGGTTCCAGGTCGGGGCGCGAGATCGGCCACGTTTTGAACGTCCCCGTCGAATAGGGCATCACCTGTGCCCCCCACGTGTTCGAGAACCCGCCGTAGGCCCCCGACACCACCAGCGGGTTGGCTTCAGCGTCCGCGTCGATGTCGTCGAGTTGGCCCGCGTTCGCGAACACGAAGTTCGACCCGTATATCTGCTTGACCGGAAGCTGGCCCGCGACCGTGGCCTTCGGAAGCGCGGAGACCAGGTCCCGGTCGTCCGCACTCCAGCGGTCTGGCGACGTGCTTGCCATCGCCGCCCGGGCGGCTTGTCGCCCGTCCTCGAGCTGAGTGCCCAGATCCAAAACGGTGACCGTCGCCTCGCGAACACCTTCAAGCGCCAGGGCGGCCGCGGCAGCCGACGGGCCAGATCCCACGATCACAATTTCCATCGGACCTCCTGGACCCGCAGCGCGATCCGGTGTAGCGCAGTCGGTGAAGGGTACGCGCCATGCCCATTAGCGGGTCTATCGTATCTTTTGACGCATATTAAGCCTCTTACAGTCTTGCTGTCACGTGATACGCTGACTAAAAAGATGATTTAAGGCAATATCACCGACTACCAGTCATCACCCATCTCCGCCACGTTGGACCGCAACGAGACCCTTGGGAAGCACATAATGCCCGCTCTCAGCCCGACCAAGCGACGCGCGAGCCATGCCCTAGTCGGGTACATGCGCGCATGCGTCGCGAACGAACACCTTCCCATGCTCGCCAAGAAAGTCTTCGTGAACCGATGCAGCCAGTTGCTCACGGCGCTCGGCAGCGAACCAGACGAAACGCCGGTGGAATCCATTTACGGGACCAAGTTCATCGCCGGCCTGGACAGCTCAGCCATCACGTCCTGCCTCCGCTTCCGCGGCACCTACGAACCGGTGCTGTCCGAATTCATTCTGCGGCACGTCCAGGAAGGCGACGTCTGCGTCGACGCGGGCGCCAACATCGGCTACTTCACCCTTTTGTTCGCCAAGCGCGTCGGCCCGTCCGGGAAGGTCATCGCGATCGAAGCCGCGCCCGACACCGCGCGGCGGCTGCGCACCAACGTCGAGCTCAATGGGGCGGGCAGCATCGTCCACGTCGTCGAGGCGGCGTGCGCCCCGGAGAAAGGCGAGCTCACCTTCTACCTGCATCCCAGCGTTGACGCCTTCTCCCGGCTCAGCCCACCGGCCAAGGGCGATTTTGACCGCCGCTTCACGGGAAGCACCTGGATTCCCACCGCCGTGGCCGCAGACACGCTCGCGTCCCTCGTGGGTGCCGACGCTCCGCGGGTCTCGTTCATCAAGGTCGACGTCGAGGGCGCGGAAACGGCGATCGCGCCCCAGATCGCCGCTGAATTCACCCATCCCAACCTGGTGGTGGCACTCGAGGTGAGGACCGAAATCGAGGCCACGTTGCGGCCGTTCCAAGAGCAGGGGTTCCACGTCTACGACATGCACAACGATTATCGGTGGGTGTACGAGGACAAGGTGCCGGCGATTACCGAGGCGGCATACCACGACTTCTCCCACCGGGGGTGGCGCGAAGCTCGAGCGCATGCCGCCGACGTTCTCCTCAGCCGCCAACCGCTGGCCCTGTCCTGAAGATCTGCGCAGCAGCACCAGGCCCGGCGATGACCCAAAACTATTGTGCGGCAAGGGCGTTCTCCACAAAGATCCTCAGGCCCGGGTTGAAAACATCCGCCGCGACGATCGCGGTCGCCGCCGTCGTTCTGAGTGGCTGCTCGACGTTGAACGCGCCAGCTGCGCCGCAGGGCGCCCCGCCGAACCCGGCCCGGGTCTTCGCCACGACGGCTCAGGTGCTTCAGGCCGTCCAAGCGGCCCAAACCATCAACGCCCTACCCGATGCGGTGGGCTACTTTCTGACCAAAGCCGACTGGCCGATGGCCACCGGGCACTTCGACTGCCACCAGGTCGACCCGCACGAGGTCGGCCTGCCCGCAAATGTCCTCGACCCCTCCGTATCCGAGTTCGGGCAGTGTGCAGCCGGCGCCGAGCACGGCACCAAGCGCATGGTGACCTTCGGGGACTCCCGCGCCGGGATGTGGGGAGCGGCGCTCGAAAGCATCGCCGCTAAGGGCGGCTACCAGCTGCGGACCTTCCACATGGGCGACTGCGCGCCGCTGGATCTGCCCTTCTTTTCATATGAGAAACACGTCCCGGACGGGGACTGCGCCCAATTTCGCCGGAGCGCGATCGCCGCGATCCGAAATCTGCATCCAGACCTGGTGCTAGTGACCAGCTTCAGCACCCATATGCTCGCCGACGGCAGCCAGCCAACCGCCGCTCAATGGCAAAAGGGCTGGGAGACAACGCTAACGGAACTCGCCCAACCGGGTACCCGGCTGGTGATGCTCGGCGACATCCCCGACTGGGAAAACGACGACGCCCACTGCCTGGCCGGCCATGTTATGGCAGTCCAGAAATGCAGTGTGCCGCGCGCCGAGGGCATGCCGTCGGGAAACCTCGAGGCCGAGCAGGCCGCCGCCGCCATCGCCCAGGCGCTCTACATCCCCACCCTGAACTGGGTATGCGCCGAGCGATGTGAACCCGTCATCTCCGATATCCGCGTGTACCAAGACCGGTTCCACTTCACCAACACCTATACCGTCTACCTCACCGGCGCACTCGGCGAGGCACTCCAACCTGCACTCACCTAGGCGGCGTCAATGCCATCCGTCAGCATCCTCACGGCGACGTATCAACACAGTGCGTTCATCGGGACCTGCATCGAAAGTGTTCTCCGGCAGACAAATCCCGACTGGGAGATGATCGTCGTCGACGACGGTTCGCAGGACGGCACCGCCGAGATTGCCGAGTCCTTCGGAGATCCGCGAATTATCGTCATCCGCAGGCCCCACGAGGGAATCGGTGGACTGGCGCGTGGGTATCAATTGGCACTCGCCAGCGCGACAAGTCCGATTGTCGCGATCTTGGACGGCGACGACACCTGGCCCGATCAAAAGATCGAGCACCAGCTGCCGCTGTTCGCCGATCCTGGCGTCGTACTCAGCTACGGGACAGCGGGTCTCATGGACGAGAACGGGGTGACCTACGCGAAATACTGGCACAAGCCGCGCGGGGCCGTCGCCCGCAACGAACCGGTTGGCTCGATCCTGCCCGCCCTGGTGCGGCTCAACTTCATCAACGCGTCGACGGTGATGATTCGACGGACGGCCCTCGACGAGGTCGGCGGGTTTTGGCAACCGGAGAACACGAATTACGTTGATCTTCCCACCTGGCTCCGGCTCGCAATGACCGGTAAATTCGCCCCCTCGCCGAGGCTCCTCGGCAATTGGCGCCGACACTCGACGCAGGTGACGACACGCAGTTGGTTCAACACCACCAACGACAGGACTCGCTTTCTCGAGACGTTCCTGTCGGACGTCCGCGACCGCCTTCCACCGGGCATCACCGCTGACCTGGAAGAGGCGGTGCGCGCGGACGGCGCCCGGCAGAACGAGGAAGCCGAAATCGCCAGGGGGCGCGTCGAATTAATCTCCGGAAACTGGGCAGCGGCCGTCGACGCATTCTCGACCGCATTTCGATCCGGAGGGTCCGGGATGCGCCCGGTCGCCGCCGTCGGCATGCTGTGCGCGTTGGCCCGGACTGACATGGAAGTCTTCGTCAGAGCGAAGGGACGACACGCGTTGCCGTCGCGACGGCACCTCGCAAGACACGGACTTGCCGGTCGTCCTGGCAGCTTCGCGGTGGACAGCGCTTGATCAGCGAACGTTCGCCACGTGCCTCATGCGCCTGCGCCGGTCCACATAGTTCTCGTGCCGTCCAAGCTTTTCGCGGACACAGCCGGCCAATTCCCTTCCGGCGGTTGGCCCGACGAGCAGCGCTCGGTCCGGTGCGATCCCGGCGGCGTGGGCGGCGGCAATATCGGTGGGCTGATCGCCGATCAGCATTGAACGGGCCAGGTCCAGGTTGAGGTCGCGCGCTGCGGCAAGGATCAAGCCGGGCTTCGGTTTTCGACACTCGCAATATCTTTGCGCCGGGTCGGCGGACCGCGGATGGTGGGGGCACGTGTAGATCGCGTCGATGGCGATCCCGTGCGCGGCGAGCGCGGCGACAAGCAGGGCGTGGATGACCATGACGTGCGATTCGGTTGCCTTGCGGGTGCCGATGCTTCCCTGGTTGGTGACGACGACCAGTGCGGCACCGGTCGTTTGGGCGGCGGCCGCCGCCTCGAGCGCGAGGTCTATCGGCTCGAAGTCGCCGGGCTCGATGACGTACCCGTCGACGATATGCCGGTTCAGGACCCCGTCGCGGTCCAGGAACAGCGCGGGCCGAGGCGTCGTCGTGGCTTCAGTTCGCAGGTAGCGCAGCATGAATCGGGGTCGCTGTGAGGGCTTTCGATCGCACGTCACCGCTGGGCAAGTTCGCGAAAGAAATCGGCGTAGCAATCAACGTTGGCATCCCAGCTGTGCGGATTATCAAAGCGCGTACCGACTTTCGTCATGGATCGCAGCATGGCGTCGCGCAGCCCGACCGGATCTCCCACGTCGGCGAAAACGACTCCGCCGTAATTTTCACAGGCCTCTTGAAGCGCGGTCACCTTCGTGGTGACCAGGGGCAGGCCCGCTTCCATCGCCAAGTTGACTGGTCCCGAGGCCGAGGCACGGCGATACGGGACGACTATGACGTCTGTTGTCTCGAACAAGTCTCTGACTTGGTCTTCCGGAAGAAAGCCCAGGATGATCTCATGATTCTCCGCACCCGTGTCTCGAATAGTCTGCAAGGCCTCCTCCGTGCCGCCCCATGGCTCGCCGGCCACCGTCAGATGGGCACGCACCCCGTCGCGCATCAGCATGGAAAAGGCCTCGGCGAGTTCATCGATGCCCTTGTACGGGCGGATGACCCCAAAGAAGAGAAACCGCACCGGATCTCCCTCGCTGCGCACCCTTTTCTTGGCGGCGGATTCACCATCGCCCACGTCCTCCAGCGGTCCGGGAAATACCACCGAAAAGGGCAGTCGCCGCAGGCAGGGATAAAACTGCTGCATCACATCAATGTCGGACTTGGAATGAACAACCACCCCGGAGACCAACCGCGCCAAAAGGCGCATCACCACCCGGGCGTATGACGTGACGAAGGGAACCGCCGCCTCACCGACGTCCGTTGTTTCATGCATCTCCAACACCACCGGCGCGCCGATCAGCCGGGCCATCAACGCAACCATCAGGTAGCTGTGCGCGGTCAGCGCCGCCCACCACTGGAGCAGGACCACCTTCGGTCGCCGCCGGAGGAGGAACCGGATCGAACGAAAAATTGAGGCGCCCCAATACCAGTCGAGGCCCTCACAGGTCGGAATGCCCTCGAGATGCAGGGCCTCGGGGCCATACGTTCCGACCCTGTCGCGTCCGGGGTAGAAGCGACGCGGGCACAGCTCCCTGATCAGCAGGGCGCTCACGGAATCGCCGCGACGCGCGAAGGCATTGGCTATCGCGGCGTTGTGGTATCCGACGGCCGAGAGGAAACGAGCGCCCGGGCCGACGAGCATGACGGCGTCGGGTCCACCATCGATATCCGATGGCCGCATCCCGCTCGTTCGGCCGGCTGGGGTCGCCTCAACGCGCATGGGCTTTGCCGGAGAGATCTCGACCACGCTCACACGCCCGTGGTGTCGAAGAGAAACGCGTCTGCACTTCGCTCGATCGGGAAGAGCTCCCGCTCCACCAGAGCGAAAATCATGTGGCCGCACATGATGTGAAGCTCTTGTATCTTGGCCGTTTCGCTGGCAGGCACGTTCAATTGATATTCGGCGATGCCCATGTCTCTGGGCTGGTTGCCGGTGAAAGCCACGGTGACGACACCCATCGCCTTCGCGGCCTCGAGCGCCCTGACGACATTCACCGAGCGACCCGAGGTCGAGATCCCGATGAGAACGTCCCCGGCACGCCCGAGCGCTTCGACCTGCCGGGCGAAAACGAATTCGTATCCGTAATCGTTTCCGATCGCGGTGAGGGCCGAAGTGTCAACGGTCAAGGCGATCCCGGCAGCAGGAGCGCGATCGTAGTTCTGGCGGCCGACCAACTCTGCGGCCAGATGCTGCGAATCTGCGGCCGATCCGCCATTTCCGCAGAACATTATCTTTCCGCCCGACCGCAAGGATTCGATGATCGCGCACGAGATATCCGCCAAAATTGTTGCGTATCGCAGATCTTGCAAGGCGTCGAGGCTGGCACGGGTTTTCGCCATCTCTCCGTCGATGAATGCAAGCATCTCGGTGTTCATCGCAGCGCCCACGCTACCGCTCCTTCCGATACAAAATGTGCCGGCTGTACCGCGCCGAAGTGCAAGTCGCCCAGAGCCCGCGTGACCGCCGGCCGCCGGACCGGGTCCGTGAGGAACAGGACGTATCCCCCGCCCCCTGCGCCTGACACCTTTCCCGCGAGGGCGCCGGCCGCAAGCGCGACATCGAAGCAGTGTTCGATGCGGGGAGTCGAAATGCCCTCGGCCAGCTTCTTTTTCATTCGCCATCCCCGCTCGAGAACTCCGGCGAGCTGGACCAGATCCCCCTTCAGCAAGGCCTCCTTCATCGCAATCGCCTCTTCCTTGAGTTCATGGGTGGCTGCGAGTTGCGACGCGGAGCCCGCTGAAATGTAGGTGGTCTGACGCTCGATGATCTCGGCGGACTTACGCGAAACCCCGGTGTGGAACAGCACGATCGATGCCTCGAGCTCGCGCAGCGTTGCCTCCTTGATTCGCAACGGATTCACGATGACCCGTCCGCCGGGCCCGAACTCCATCACGTTGAAGCCACCGAACGTCGCTGCGTATTGATCCTGACTTCCCCCGGCTTGGCCGTAGTCGTTGCGCTCGATCTCGAACGCGAGCCGTGCCACGTCGTACTCACCGAGCGGCAAGGCGAAGAACTCGCGAAACGCCTCCACCACCGAGACGACCAGGGCTGACGAAGAGCCCAAGCCGGACCCGGGAGGTGCGTCCGACACCGTCGTCAGACGAACGCCCGGCCGACCCAGATCGAAATCGCGAGTCAGGCGTTCATAGATGGTTTGGTGAAGGGTCAGCTGTCCCGACCCGGCCGGCTTCAGCCCGTCGGCGACGTGGTCGTTCACCTCGATATCGGGTGCGCAGAACTCGATGGCGCCGTCCGTGGTCTCTTCCAGGGTGGCGTAGCAGTATCGGTCGATGGTGGCATTCAGCACGATGCCGCCATACGTGTCGCAATACGGCGACACGTCTGTTCCGCCTCCGGCGAGGCCGATCCGCAAGGGCGCACGGGAACGGACCCGGTGGGCCGGTCGCCGCCTGTCACGCTCGCGGAGACCCGTGTTCGCCTGTAACCAATAGTTGGCCGTCACAGTGTGTGCGGGCATGTTTTGTCCCTTGGCTAATTGTTGCCGGCGGCGAGAGCAGGGTGCAGAGTCGCGAAACGGCACGTCGTCCCCGGCGGCTGCGCTAGTCGAGGCGTCCGGAGGTCCGTACCGGCCATACACATAAACAGGGATCATACATACTTTTCATATGATGCGAAGCGCTACGCCCAACTTCAAGTATCATGCCTTTTGGACACACGCGCGCGGTCAGCCGCGGAGCTGAGAACTGGGTCGCAACCTATGACAACTTTCGGGATTCAAAAGCGGCACGGACACCGAGCCGCACGGTTGGTCGCTGCCGCCGCCGTCGTGGTGAGTGCGTGCTCGACGTCGAACACGCCGGCGGGCCCTCAGGGCGCCTCGACGAACCCGGCGGCTGCCACCGGCGCGCAGGTGCTGGAAGCCGTCCACGCGGCCCAGACCACCGACGCCCTGCCCAAATCGGTGGGCTTCCTGACCAACGAGGACTGGCCGATGACCAAAGGGCACTTCGACTGCCACCAGGTCGTCGATGTTCCCGCCAATATCGTCGATCCAAAGAGGACGGAGTTCGGAGAGTGTGCGGCCGGCGATGAGCGCGGCGCCAAACGCATGGTGATATTCGGAGATTCGCGTGCCCGGATGTGGGGGGCGGCGCTCGAAGGCATCGCCGCAAAGAACGGCTACCAGCTGCGAACCTTCCTGATGGCGGCCTGTTCGCCGCCCGATCTCCACTATTTCTCGTACGAGAAAGGCACGCCCGACGTCGATTGCGACGAATTCCGTCCGGCCGCGATCGCCGCGATCCGAAACCTGCATCCGGACCTCGTCCTCGTGACCAGCTTCAGCACCCATATGCTCGCCGACCGCAGCCAGCCAACCCCCGTCCAATGGCAAAAAGGCTGGGAGACAACCCTCAAGCAGCTGACCCAACCCGGAACCCGGCTGGTGATGCTCGGCGACATCCCCGCCTGGGAAACGGACGACGCCCACTGCCTGGCCGGCCACGTCATGGCAGTCCAAAAATGCAGCGTCCCGGTCGCCGAGGGAATCCCATCCGGAAACCTCGGCGCCGAGCAAGCCGCGGCCACCACCGCCCAAGCGCTCTACATCCCCACCCTGCCCTGGGTATGCGCCGACCGATGCGAACCCGTCATCGCCGACACCCGCGTCTACCAAGACCGGTTCCACTTCACCAACAGCTATACGGTCTACCTCACCGGCGCACTCGGCGAGGCACTCCAACCGGCACTCACCTAGGCGACGACCGATGACCGGCCGTCGGCTGCTAGCGACCCGTTGATGACGCGCCAGGTTTCGCGCAGGGCATTTCTGCACGGGGCGAGTGGCTTCGCCGCCGTCGGTGCGCTGTCGGGATCCGTTGGGGCTGCGGCCATCCTGAACGCCCAGAGCCTGAGCGATCCCGGCATCCCGCCGGGCACCAAGTTCCGTGGGGTCAACCTCGTCAACAGTTTCACTCAGACGACCGCCGCCGACGGCAACGACATCTGGGCGTCGCTGTGGGGTGTCTGGGATTGGCACGGCCTCATCGCGCCGCAATTGGAGGACATCGCGACGATCGCGAATGCGGTCCGCATCTTCGGCAACACGCTGGTCCTGGCGCTGGAAAGCATCACACTCACGCAGTACCTGGCCCGGTGGCAACAATTCCTCGACCACGCCCAGGCTCTTGGCCTCTTCGTCTACGCCTGCGGCGGCGACCTGGGGCATTGGGGCAGATACACCTGGGCGCAATCCACCGAGACCTATCGCCAGCTCGCGCAATTGCTGAAGAGCTACCCCAACGTCATCGGCGTCGACATCGTCAATGAGGCGTCCCAGCCGCTGGCGCCGGTCGGTTGGACATATAACCAGCCAGAACCGGTCGCCGAAATGCTGACCGAGTTGGGCGGCATCGTTCGGTCTGCCGGGCTGCCGATCACCTATTCCCGAAGCGTCACGGCGCGCAGCGGATGGGCGCAGGACTACTACACCGACCACCTGGGCGATTTTCTCGATTTCCACGTCTACTACCTGCCCCACGCCACGGACTCCCTCCAGGCGTACGGTCACCCGGCCAATGCCAACAAGAGGCTGATCATCGGCGAGTTCGGCATCACCAACACCTCGTCACCCGAGGAGCGAGCCGCCTACTACAGCGCGGTCCGCGCGATGATCGACAACGATCCCCGCTGTATGGGCGCCCTGGCCTGGTCCGCCTACGACTTCGGCACGACGAAAGACATGCAGACGGGCCTGTTCGACCCACAGCGGCGGCTACGTCCGGACATCGCCCGACCGTTCTCCACGTTCCCGATACGGTGGTGATTTTCCTGGTGGCGACCGCTGTGCCCGACCATTTGATCGCGAAAGTCCTGGTGCCTCAAGCGTTCTCATCGGAGGTGCTGCCCTACTCCGGGTCACGGGACTGACCGAGACGGCCGCGGCGGGCGCGCAGTCATCGAACCGCTTGCTCGTGGCTGGCAAACTGCATTCATGACGTCTGCGCGCCGGGTGGTCTTGGTGGTGTCGCTGGTGGCAACCACCGGGCTGACACTCGTCCTGGGTGTCACCGACCCGTTCCCCCCCGCGAGCTATCCGACCCGCTTTTTCGTGTGGAACCTGGCGCTGGCATGGATTCCGGTGTTCTGTGCGGCCGGTTTCGGCGTGGTACGCCGCCGGATCTGGTTGGTGCCGATCGGGCTGCTGTGGCTGGCGTTCCTGCCCAACGCCCCGTACCTGATGACCGACCTCGTGCACCTACGTCACGACGTCGAATTGTGGCGGCACGTCATGCAATATGGGGTCGCAGCGTGGACCGGCGTCATCCTCGGCGTGGTCTCGGTGCATCTGGTGTGTCGGCGGATCGAACGCGAGTTCGGCCCGGTGATCGGGTGGATCGCGGTAGTCGTGTCGGTCGGCTTGTGCGCTATCGGCGTGGTGATCGGGCGGTTTCAGCGGTGGAATTCTTGGGATTTGCTCACCCAGCCGGGCGCGGTGGCGGCGACGACGTTCGACTGGGTGCGTTCGCCGCTTGCCTACGTCCAGCCGACCGGTTTGGCGCTGGCGGTCGGGGCCTTGTTCGGCTTGGCATACCTGACGCTGTGGTCCCTGTGGCCGGCGCGCGCCCTGATGCCGGCGGACGAGGGCGCGCCCGACGGCGTCGAGGCCGACCCCGCGGTAAGGGGGGCGGGCAAGCTGCCATGACGCGTTGGCGATGAGCCGTCGGGTGCCGGGTTATCGCTTCGCTGGTCGCGGCGGACGCGTGGGGCGCAGCACCCGCTCCGGTTCGAGGAAACTATAGGTTTGCGAATCGGCCATATTTGAGACAAAATGGATGTACTGTGCCCGTATAAGCGCATCTTCGGTATACGCTCAACCGGTCGGACTCACGGGCCGAGGTGACCTACGGACCGCTTTGGTCCCCTGCTTACGCTGGGAGGAGCAGATGCCGTTCGTGATCACGCGGCTAAGGGATGGGGCGGCAAGCCCCTCCCGAGCGAAGTCCCGCCCGCGAGCCTCATGACGCATCGGGCGACGGCACACCGCGGCACGACGGTCGCATCGCTGGATGCCGCCGTCGCCCGTCGATCGCGACTCGCCGATGCCGGCCCTTCGCCGGCGGGCAGGCGCGGCGATCGGTTTCGCCCAGACATCGAGGGCATGCGCGCCGTCGCAGTCGGACTCGTGCTCTTGTTTCACGGCTACGGGAAGCCCTTCACCGGCGGGTTCGTCGGTGTGGACGTCTTTTTCGTCATCTCCGGATTTCTGATCACCGGCCTGCTCCTGCACGAGCAGATCAACGACGGCCGGATTTCCCTGTGGCGCTTCTATGCCAGGCGAGTACGGCGCATCCTTCCGGCGGCGACCCTCACGGTGCTCGTCACGATCTTCGCGGCCTACCAGCTGCTCGGCTTCATCTCCGGGAACGAAGTCGCCAACGATGCGAAATGGACGGCCGTGTTCGCGGCGAACATCCACTTCGCCGAGCAAGGGACCGATTACCTCGGGTCGCGACTGCCGCCGTCACCTCTTCAGCACATGTGGTCGCTCGGGGTCGAGGAGCAGTTCTACCTAGCCTGGCCGACCCTCTTTCTGTTGGTAGCCATCGTCGTTCGCCTGTCGAAGCGCCGCAACGTGGTCGCCGTGCTCACCAGTTCGCTGCTGGTGGTCATCGGCACTTCGCTTGCGTGGTCGGTTGTTCAGACGTCGTCGAACGCGACTTGGGCATATTTCTCTCCGCTGACCCGCGCCTGGGAACTGGCTCTGGGAGCCTTGATCGCAGTGCTCGGGCCCGCGCTGTCACGAGCACCCCAATCGGTGCACCAGGTGAGCGCGCTGTTGGGCTTGGCCGGGATCGCAGCCAGCGCACTGATTCTGACGTCATCGATGCCCTATCCCGGCTGGGCGGTGGCCATCCCAGTGGTCGGCAGCGCGATGCTGATTGCGGCCGGATGCGGCAACCCGCAGACGGTCGTCGGCCGCGTCCTCTCCGTTCGCCCGATGCAGTGGTTAGGGGCGCGGTCCTATTCGCTTTACTTGTGGCACTGGCCGATTCTCGTGATCGCCGCCCGATATGCCGGGCACCAGCTCAGCGCGTGGCAAAACTCCGGATTGCTGTTGGCGGCGGTCGCCGCCAGCGCAATCACGTTTCGATTGATCGAGAATCCCGTGCGCCAGTCCGCCTTCCTGAGGTCTCGGACGCAATTGACTCTGGCGATCGGTGTGGCCCTGACCTTGGTGACGGTCGCGGTGGCACAGCATCAGATCGCTTCGCACGAACGAACCTGGAACCCACCTAAACTCCAGCCGTCATCCGTGGGGCAGGCGCAGGTGCTCGAAGCCGTCCAGGCCGCCCAAAGCCTCAACGTCCTGCCGAAGTCTGTGGCGGATTCGCTGACCAAACTGGACCTGGCCAAGGCCACGGGACGCTTCGACTGCTACCAGATCGCGCTTCCTCCCGAATTCGTCGACTTCTCCAAGTCGGAGTTGGGGCACGAGTTCGGGCAATGTGCGGCCGGCGCCGAGCACGGCACCAAGCTCATGGTTACCTTCGGAGATTCCCGCGCCTGGATGTGGGGGGCGGCGCTCGAGGGTGTGGCCGCGGCGAACGGCTATAAGTTGCGCACGTTCTACATGAACAGCTGCCCGGCTCTGAACCTCCATTTCCTGTCGTATCAGACCCAGGCGCCGAATGACGAGTGCTATCAATTCCATCGGAGTGCGGTAGCCGCGATCCGGAAACTGCATCCGGATCTCGTGATCGCGACAGGCGCCGGCACGCAGCTGCTCGCCGATGGCAGCCAGCCGACCGCCGCGCAGTGGCAGGAGGGCTGGGCCTCCACCTTCCGGGAACTGGCCCAACCCCAAACCCGGTTCGCCATGCTCGGCGCCATCCCGACGTGGGAGAAAGACGACGCGCACTGCCTGGCGGCCCATGCCAGCGCGGTTCAACAGTGCAGCGTGCCGAGATCGGAGGGCATGCCGTCGGGAAGTCCCGAAGCCGAGCAAGCCGCCGCATCGGCGGCCGGGGCGCTGTATGTCCCGACCGTCCCGTGGGTGTGCGCCAATCGATGCGAACCCGTCATCGCCGACATCCGCGTGTACTACGAGCGGTTCCACTTCAGCAGGTCGTATGCGACGTATCTGACCGGTGCGGTCGGTGAGGCACTGCGACCGGTGCTTACCTAGGCCGGCGTCAGGAGACATGAGGTGAGGATCTTCGAGGCAACCGATTGCTACCCACCCCCGTTGGTGGGCGGCCGTGATCTCGCGGTCCAACAGCTTTCGCGTGAGCTGGCGCGCCGGGGCCACGAGGTCGAGGTGTTGACTCTGGCCGGGGCGAAGGGACCGCGCACCGAGCACGACGGCGACGTACGAGTACATCGGATGGCCGGGTGGGGGCGCCTTCTCAATTCGCTCTACGTTGACCCCGAAAAGCCCTTCCACCCAACGCTTCCCGACCCGGGCCTGGTCCGCGCGATTGCGCGGCTCATCGAGGAGCGGCAGCCGGACATCGTCCATGTGCACTCGTGGCTGTTGTACTCGCTGCTGCCTCTGCTGCCGTCGGCGAGAACCCGACTGGTGGTGTGGCTGCACGATTATGGCTTCGTCTGCCCCCGGGTCGGCTACGTTCATTGCGGCAGCGTCTGCACTGGCCCCGGGTACACGAAGTGCCTCTCGTGCTCGCGCGAGCAATACGGCGCGGCAAAGGGTTTCGCACTCACCACCGGACTGGCGGTGATGAAGCCGTGGCGCGGGCGTGTCGATCGCTACGTCGCGAACAGCCGATTCGTTGCCGACGCCTCGAGGCCACTGGTCGCCGGTACCGGCCAAAAGATAGACGTGATCCCGCCATTCGTCCCGGACGAGGCATTCCAGGCCGCACGGGCACCGCGTCCGGCCTTCGCGCCCCCCGAAGGCGACTACCTCATGTTCGCCGGCGCGCTCGGACCGCACAAGGGCATCGATGTCCTGCTGGAGGCCTGGTCGGGCCTGCAAAACCGGCCGCCGTTGGTCCTGGCCGGGATCCGGCGACACGACACCCCGACCTCGTTCCCGCCCGGCGTCATCGTCTCCGACGACATCCTCCCCCGTGACGAGGTCCTGCGCGGATGGGGCAATTGCCTTGCGGCCGTGGCGCCTTCGGTGTGGCCGGAGCCCTTCGGCCTGGTCGCCGCGGAGGCGATGGCCGCCGGGAGGCCGGTGGTCGCGTCAGCGGTCGGTGGGTTGGCCGAACTGGTGCAAGACGGCGTCAACGGGATTCACGTGCCACCGGGTGACGTACCGGCGTTACGCAATGCGCTCGAGCGCATCGTCGCCGACGCGCCCTTGCGCGCCCGACTGGGAGCGGCAGCTCGCGAGAGGGCGGTCGCGTACTCCTCGGACGTCGTCGTGGGGGCCTGGGAGCAGGTTTTCCACGACGTGCTCGAAACGCGAACCCACGGTTCGCAAATGCCAGCACACGAGCGGAGGCCGCGAGTGTGACCGACAAATGAATACGTTCCGCAGACACCAACGCCTATTTGCAGTTTCCCCCAAGGAAGGAATTAAACCGTGGACGTCCTAAGCGACAACCTTGCAACCAAACTCACACCGACGCCGTCGATCTACGCGCCACCGCGAACCGTCACGGACCCCGAATCGTGCTTTTTCTACCACACCATCGACATCCCGGGTCACGGCACGTTCGACGGGGAATGGGATTTGAGACGAGGGGTCGACCGCTATCTCGGCGGGGTTGACCTCACGGGCAAGCGAGTGCTCGAGATGGGGACCGCAAACGGGTTCCTCTGCTTCGAGATGGAGCGGCGCGGGGCCGACGTCGTCGGCGTCGACTTGTCCGAGGAGCAGTCCTGGGACATCGTTCCATTCGCCAGATCTGATGCGGCAGACGATGACTCGGCCCGCAAAGCGCACATGCGGAAGATCAACAACGCCTGGTGGTTGGCGCACGGAGCGTTCAACTCCCGAGCCAAAGTCGTATACACGTCCGCCTATGCGGTTCCCGAGGAGATCGGAGCGGTGGATGTCGCGACCTTCGGCTCGATCCTCCTGCACCTTCGGGACCCGTTCCAGGCGCTCTGGAACGCGTGCCGCCTCACCCGGGAAACGGTCATTGTCACCGACATCCTCTCTCCCAGAGACGTATTCCCGCTCAAGATGCTGGATATGTTCCAGCGCCCGGCCATGCGCTTCAAGCCGAATCCCAAGACGGGAAGCCCCGACGAAACGTGGTGGACGTTGAGCCCCAAGCTGGTCAAGCGGTTCCTCGGCGTGCTGGGGTTCGAATCGTCGACCCTGACCTATCACCGGCAGCTGTCTACCCGGCACCGGGTGACCTTGCCGGTACCGCTCTACACGGTCGTCGCACACCGGACCGCGGGGCGCGCGCTCGGCGAGGGATGATCGACGCGAAGCCCGAGACGACGACGGTCAAGCGCGCGGGCCGGCGCGCTTGCCGTCGAACGAGAAGTTGAGGACCATCACGGATCGGCGACCATCGGTCTCCGAAGGCGGCTGCGGCCTCGCGGTCGTTGTGCGGTTGTTCAACCTCAGCGCGTCACGCTGCCCGGCGGCGACGCGTTCTTCGACCAGTGAGAGCGCGTTCTTGATCCAGGCGCGGGGCTCCCAGACTATGGCGCCTGCTTTCAAGCGGTACAGCCCGCCAAGGGACAGCACGACCGTGATGCCCCCCAGCAACTGTCCAAATGGCTGCCGCGAGAAGCCCATTGGCATGGCCGCGAGCAGCACCACCGCGCACGTCGCCACGGCGATGCTGATACCCAGGCTGGCAAGGAGCCGCTCGACCCATGACTGCCAGTCGGGCAGCGCGGCGCACACGAAAGACAAACCGGGGACCACGAACACCATCAGCAGGCCCAGCACGAGCTGAATGACTTGCGGGACGCGGAGGGGCCCCGCGTAGCCGGTTGCCGCATTCATGCCGGCACACCCGGCGGCGAACGACGTGTAAAACCACAGCCGGCGGGCGCGTGTGGTCATGCCGGTCTGGGAGGCTTGGGGCGAGGCAAGACTCATGAACAGGCACCGCTTTCGATCTGGGAGGCGTCATAGATCTGGATGGGTCCCGCGTCGTAGATCAGCTTGATGCAAGGGTCGGCTGAGAACTTCTCGAGAGCTGCGGGCGGGAACGGGTGGCTTTGGTGGCCAGCCTCGGGCTCCTGGGTGTGCACATAATGATCGGCCAGGTTCGGAATGCTAAGCGTCATACGCCAATTGACCAGTAGGTACCGCAGCCGCAGCTCTTTGATGTTCTGCACGATCGCGCTGTTGATCGATTCGGAAAAGAAGATGGGCCAGAGCAGGCGCGAGTCGGCGAGGTCTTGATCTCCGTAGGTGGCGAGCGCCCACGAGTCCATGTCGTTGGCACCGAACATGTTGTTCGGTCCCAGATGCTGCAGAGCCCATATCGAAGCGGCGATGACGTCCGGCTGCAACGACCTCTCATAGCCGCGCGGGTTCGACCCCTCCGGGAGCCGTTCGAAGAACCGGGTGCCCACGGTCACGTTACCGACGAACACGACGGTCACGAGGGCGGCGGCGATAGCGGTCGGGACCAGCGAGTCACGCCAGGCGTTTCCAATTGCGTTGGCCAGGCGGCCCGTTCGGATCTTGCTGCCGCGCCCGGCGCGCCCGCCGCGCCCGGACAGCCGCCACTCGTACCATCTCGTCGCCGCCGCGGCGAACAACAGGCCGAATACACAGCCCAGGCCCGTGTAAACGTACTCCGAGGACCGACCCGACACCGCGACGCCGTTCGGGGCGAAACGCGGCACCAGGCTGAGCGGGAAGGCTATCGCCAGCATGGTGGCAACGGCCACGGGTGCCCGGCGGCAAGACCACCGCGCGCGCAGGAGGGCGACGGGCAGGACCCCCAAGAGCACCAGAACGGCCGCATAACCCGCCATGGGCTCCCACGCCGGTGGGGCCATGGCGATGATGTGATACAGCTTGCGCGGGGCGGTGGTCCCGCGGATGACGTTGACCGTACTCTGCAGGGCCGGAAGGAGATTGCCCGTGATCAGGTACGCCGCGGCCGGACGCGCCACGACGAAGAACCACGTGAACGTCACGCCGCAGGCCACCATCGCCAGGATTCCGACCTGGCGTCGCGCCGCTTTCGTCGCGTGGCAGCCGACACGCTCGGCGAGCCACCAGCCCACGAGCAGCCCCGCCAGGATGAACCCGACCACGTGGTGGGTGAGGGTCACCGCGATTATGCCCACCACCGCGATGACCATGGGCGCGATGCCAGCACGGTTGCGTGTGCGGCCGACCCACCAGACCACGAACGCCGCGAGGGGAACCGCAAGATTCCCGTAGGTGAACGTCGAGCACCAGAACAAGAACATGGGGTTGGCCATGTAGACCAGGCTGGCGAGCGCCGCGCCGCGGCCCGAACGCGTGACGCTCTCGAAGATGAGGTAGAAGAATGCGCACACCAGGACGCGGGCAATGCCCATGATCAACAGACCCGCGGCGAACATGCTCAGCCCGGTGAGTTCCACCACTCCGGCGGTGAGCGCGGCCAGTCCCGGGTAGTAAGCGGCCGTGTCCAGGAGCGGGTTCCAGGTGAACAGGTGACCCTTGCTGATGATCGCGTGGGTATTGCGCACATGGACGTACTCGTCGACGAAGGTGAAGTCGTAGGGCGAGCCCAACACCTTCACGAAATACAGAGCAAGCCCGAGGAAGACGATAAGGGTCAGCCGCTCCAGCGGATTGACGTCGCGTGCCAGGGTCCGCATGGCGACGGGAACGAAGATCAACAGCACGCCGAGCCAGAACATCACATACGTTGGGAGGGAGGTATTTTCGTTTCGATTGGCTTGGTCGGCCACCCAGAGGACGCCGAGCCCGGCGGCGCTGCAGAGAACGATCAGCGCCACCCACCCGTAAGAGAATCGAGCCGACCGCGGCTCCTCCGGGGTGAACCGGATCGGAAGTGGTTCCGTTGCGCCAGATGTCGCCGCTCGACCGCCGCCGATCGGTTTGACGTCGGCCGCGTCGCCCGAACGGATCAGTCTGAGGCCGTACCGACGGGGGACGGCAGCGACGCCACTGAGAGTTGTCAGGAAGCCCTGGGCCTGGCGCCACGTCGCGGCTGGAACCAGCGTCCTCTCGTCCACGTCGTCGCCGTCGCCGGCCGAAACGAATTCGAGCCGGGGCCTCACCGGATCTCCTGGCCGCTGTGCACCCGAGCGCGCGAAGCCTGTCTGCGCCAATCCAGCACGACGTATGCGCATCCGCACAGCTGCATCGCCAGGAATGCCCAGCCCACCGCGCTGATGCCGATCGACGGCAGCAGAAACCACGAAATCACCACGGTGCCAACTCCGATGCCGACCAGCAGCACGGCCGCGGCGACGAGCCGCGCCTCGGCGCGCAGCACACCGACGTAGACATGCACCACCGCGTCCGGAATCGAGGCCAGCACAACCAGCCTCAACAGCCCCACCGAGTGGCCGGTATAAGAATGACCGAAGGCGGACAACAACGTCCCACCCAAAACGAGGATGGCCACCAAGCCGGGCACCATGATGGCGCCCAAGGTCTTGAATGCCGACCGAGCCAGCGCGCCGATCTCCTCGGGCCGGTGCATTCCCTCGGCGAACAGGTTATTGGAGAACGCGGGCGCGATGACGAGGAAGAGCGCCGCCAACATCCATGTCGTGTAGAAGTAGGCGTTGTCGCGCGCGGAGAGCCGCACCGTCACGATCACCGGGAGCAGATACGTCAACAGCCCCGCGCCGAGCCCGATCAGTTGGTGAAGCGTGACGCGCGAGCGAAACCCCCGAGCGGTCCGCAGCAAGACCGAAAGTTCCGGCGGTCGCGCAACGCCGATACGACGGGCGAGCAGCACCGCACCGAAACCGAGGCCCACCACGGCCCCGGCTCCCCAGGCCCCGAGCAGGCGCACCGCGTCCGGCGCAAAGGCGAGTGCCATGAGCCCGAGCATCAGCACCTTGACGGCGCCGACGGCGAAGTTGCGCCTGAACGCATAGTTCGCTTTGCGTTCGGCGAGAAAGACGCAGTCGAGCGTGACGCCCACCGTGAGGGCGACGGTGCCGACGGTGAACACGGCCGCGAAGCCCACGCCGCGCAGCGCCGCCAGTTCGGGGGAGATCAGCGGGAGCACCGCGACGCTGCCCGCACACAGGGCCGCGGCAAACAGCGTCACCGTCGCCACCCCCGCCCAGAACGTGGCCGACCACTCGGTTTCCTTCGGCTGCCGGGGAAGCGACTGGATGAGCATCCCGCCGACCCCGAGGCAGGACAACATCAGCACGATGCTGGTGGCCGATGTGGCCGCGGCCGTCAGTCCAACGGTCGAGGGGCTGTAAAGGTGCGCCGCCAAGAGCCAGAAGGCGTAGCCGAACGCGGAGTTCACCACCTGAGTCGCGGTGCTGAAGACGCCGTTTCTGATCAGTGAGTCGCTGCGGGCCCGATCGATGTAGCCGCGCGCCCAATCAATGCGTGCCCTCAAGTCCGGACGCCGGCTCAGCTCGGACGCCCGCGACGGCAGGGCATAGCTGACGTCGGGGGCGGGCGAGTCATGCGCCGGGTCAGATGACTCACGAGCCAGACTCATGAACCCTCAACCCCAACCCCGGTTGCCTTATCCCCGGTCATTACGTCGACGCCTGGCTGCCAGGTACGCGTTATACCAACGATGCACCAGAAGCCATAGCTTACATACTATTGGACGAGAATAATACCAATTAGTCGACTTATAGTTTAGGCGGAGGCTGATGCGGCCGCCTGCCCGGAGGGCTGAGTTGTGAACGGATCGCGCGCCTGGCGCAGCCCCATCCGGGGACCCTGGCTCACGTCGGTTTTCGGTCTGGTCCTGCTCATCGGAATCCCGGTCGAATTCGTCACGGGGCTTATTTCGTACGCCGCCTACAACCCCCGGTTCGGCACCAACGACCCCAACCCGGCGCGCGGCCTGTTCGGGCTCTACCTGTTCGATTGGCTGACGTCGCCGAGTTGGGTCTACCGGCTCACCGAGGGCATCCACGTGATGTTGGGTCTCGCGCTCGTCCCGGTGGTGCTCGCGAAGCTGTGGTCGGTGATTCCCCGGCTTTTCACCTGGCCGCCGTGGCGCTCGGTGGCCCGGCGCTTAGAGCGGCTGAGCCTGATCCTGGTGGTGGGCGGCGTGCTGTTCGAGATGACGACGGGAATCCTCAACATCGACTACCTCACGACGATCGATTTCTACAGCGCCCACTTCTTCGGCGCCTGGGCTTTCATCGCCGGCTTCGTCGTCCACGTTTGCGTGAAATTCGGGGAAATGTTGCGCGCGCTGCGCTCGAGGAGTCTGCGTACCGAGCTGCGGACGGGGCTCGAAGGTACTCGCCCGGAGGACGTCGGCCACGGGCTCGTCCCGACGGAACCGGCCGCTCCGACGATCTCCCGCCGGGGCGCCCTCGCCCTTGTCGGCGGCACTTCGCTCGTCGTATGCGTGGTGACCGCCGGCGAAAACGTCGGTGGGTTCATGCGCCGATTCGCTCTGTTGGGGACCCACTACCGATCGAGTGGCCCCGCAGGAAACGACTTTCCGGTGAACCACACGGCGGCGGGGCGCCAGATCACCGCCGCGCAAACCGGCCCGGATTGGCGGCTGGTCCTGGTGGGGGCGCGCCGGCTTTCGGTCAGCAGGGCCCAGCTGACCAGCATGTCGTTGACGACCGCGAACCTGCCGATCGCCTGCACGGAAGGCTGGTCGACGACGCAGGCGTGGACCGGTGTCCCCCTTGCCGCCCTGGCGCGACTCGCCGGCATCGAACGACCCGGCCGCGCGCAAATAGAGTCCCTCGACTCTTTGACGGTGACGCTCTCGGGCGCACAGGTCTGCTCTGCCGGCTCGATGGTCGCTTTGCGCGTCAACGGAGCGGACCTCTCCCTCGACCACGGATTCCCGGCCCGGGTCATGGTTCCCGCGGCCCCCGGCACCCACAACGTGAAGTGGATCGCCCGAATCGAGTTCTCGGAGGCGAGCTGAGATGGAGTGGTTCCGCCGCCACTACGGTGCCAGGCCGCTGAATCTGGTGGGGCTGCTCATCTGCTTCGCCGTCGCCGCCTACGCGGCTACCCGGATCCTGCACGAGGCAGGATGGACCGCAGTCTTCCTGTGGTTCGTCCTCTGCGTCGTGGCCCACGACCTGATCGGATGGCCGATCTACGCGTGGGCCGACCGCAAGATGCAGCGCGTACAAAGCGGGCAGGCTGCGCGCCGAAGCCTGGTCGTTCCGTGGATCAACTACGTCCGGGCTCCAACCGTCGTCTCGGGTGTTCTCTTCGCGATCTCGTTCCCACTGGTCTTCCGGCTCTCCGACTCCTACTACCAGGCGACCACCGGCTTCACCGAAGACGTTTACCTGTTCAACTGGGCCGGGGTCAGCGCGCTGGCCTTCGCGATCTCCGCGGTCCTCTACGCCTGCCGCCTCGTCCTGGCCCGTCGGCGCCGCGCCGCCCAGGCCCACCTCGATTCCAGACCGGATGACAGTTATTCTGGCTAAAATACAAACCTACAGTATAATTTCGCCATGCCGGGTTCGACCGCCCACGAAACGCTAGCAACAGCTTCCGACGACATCCGCGCAACCGTGGACCCGGCGTCGAGTCGGCGCGACACACCTTCGACGACCGAAGTCCCGACGTTCTTCGGACCAGCTGATTCGCCACTGTTCGGCGTGCTCCATCTGCCGGCCGACAAGCAGATCAGGGGCGGTGTACTGATCTGTGGCTCGCTCGGCAAGGACGGGATGGACAGCGTCCGCCTGCACCGGATCCTCGGCGACGGCTTGGCGCACCGCGGCTTCGCCGTGCTGCATTTCGACTACCTGGGCTCGGGTAATTCGTCCTACGCGCAGGGCCGTGACGACGCGGTGGCCAACTGGGTGGCCAGCGTGGGCCACGCGCTCGACTACCTCACGCTGATCGGCGCCGAATCCACGACGGCTGTCGGCATTCGTGCCGGGTGCCTGCTCCTCGACGAATATCTTGCCGGCCAATCGCACCCGCCCAACCGCGTGGTCTACCTCGATCCCGCCGGAACGGGCAGACGCTACCTCCGGGAACACGCGACGCTGTTCCGGCTGTCGGTGGGCGAGGACGCTGCCACGCCCGGTGAAGTGTCGATCGTCGGCGGGCGGTTGAGCGACCACGCCGCCGCAGAATTCGCCGCGTTGCAGATCCGTGCCGATCCGGTCGGCGCCCGTGGCGTCGACAACATGCTTCTGGTGGGGCGACCGGACGAGACCGACCGGCGCATCACGGCCCTCGCGTCGGCGCCGGGAGTCGATTCGGTCATCACCGTCGGCCTGCGGGAATGCGCGGGGCCGAGCCCGCGGGACTACATGTTGCCGATCCCCTTCACCGCGGTCGATGCGATCACGCAGTGGATCGACCAGAACAGTGCCACCCGCACCCATCGCGCCGCACCCCGATACCGGACAACGGCGACGGTGCCGGCCGACGGGCCCGATGGGGTAGACGTCGTCGAGCGCATCGAACGAATCGAGCCGAACGGGCTATTCGCCGTCCGCACGCTGCCCCGGCACCCCGATCCGTCGCCCGCAGGCACCGTGTTGTTCTTCGTGACCGGCCACGACCTGCACGTGGGACCAGCCCGGGAGTGGGTCGAGCTGTCACGTCGCGTCGCGGCGACCGGGGCGCAGGCGGTGCGCTGGGACCCCGCGGGACAGGGCTTGTCGGGCGAAATCACCCGGGGCCCTTGGCGCGACATCTACTCCAAGGCCGACATCGCCGACTCGATAGCGGTGGCCAGGCATGCGCGCCAAGGCGCCGGCGAACTCAAGCTGGTCGGGATCTGCTCCGGCTCGTGGTATGCCGCCCATGCCGCCCGCAGCATCGGTGCGCAATCGGCGATCCTGGTCAACCTGGTGATGTGGAATTGGCGCGTCACCCCCGCCTTGTTCATGCAGTGGATCGGCCGCGAGAAAGCGCGCCGCGCCAACGCGGTCGTTGACACGGCCACCGGCCCGTCGGAAGCCAAGACGAAGCGCCTCAGAGGACTGCTCAACCCGGCCCGGGAGCCGGCGAAACGCCTTATGCACCAACACCTCCCGCGACACGTCTTGCGGTTTTTGAGCTGGATTGGACTGGTGTGGCTGCCGGAGCCGGTCCTAACGACACTTGCCCGCCGCGGAACCGACGTGACGCTGATCGCCTCGCCCGAGGACGCGGAGGCGTTCGCCGCCAAAGGCGGTCGGGCAGCCCTCGAGCGGCTGCGCCGAACGTCGCGACGGACCCGCCTGATCGCGGTACCCACCGGCGATCATGTCGCCCATCACCCGGCGATCTTGACCGCGATCCGCAGCGCGGTGTTGCCGGCAGAGGCCGCTTGCCCGACTCGCTGATCAACTCGAATGGGAGAATGAAACCATGCCCACCGCACCGGTTCTCGCCGCAGCCGCTGTGTTCGGCGGCATCGCCCTCGGACCCGCTGCCCCCGCGTCGGCCGCTCCGGTGATGAACGGGCACTACGTCGTGACCGTCTCCAACACCATCACCGGCCAAACCACCACCGACGATTGGTACTTCACTCCATGCGGTGACGGCTGCGCTTCGGTTCAACCGTGGGGGCGGGCCCAGTTGGCCAACGGACAATGGACGCTGGACACCACGAATAATGCGTTGTGTCGCAACGACATTACGGTTTACCGGGCCGAAGACGCCCACTACGTGTGGGATCCGAGCACCCTCGCGGGCACGGTTCAACTTACCGGCAAGAGCACGGCCTGCGGCCGCCCGCTGGGGTACAGGTTGACCAGCAGCGTCAAATTCACGCAGGTCCCGTAACGCATTGCCCCCCACGGGGGCCCGCGCATGCCCGAAGTCCCTAGCCGGCCTCGGCGGGGCCGCAGACCACGACGACGACGGCCATCGCGTGGCAATCGGCGTGCGAAAGGGACAACGACGAGCTGAGCCAGCCTTGCAGTTGCGCCCGCTCGGCGAGCGTTCCGCTCAGGCGCAGTAGCGGCAGCGGACCGTCGTGGGCCACCTCGATCTCGCGCAGCGGAAACGGCATGTCGGGTTCCCCGAACGCCTTGATCACCGCTTCCTTGGCCGCGAACCGGGCCGCCAGTCCGGGCACCCGATCGCGGCCCCGGCAGTCGTCGATCTCGTTCGCCGTAAAAACCTTGTGCAGGTACCGATCCCCGAACGCCGCCAGCGAGTCCCGGACATCCGCAATGGCCACGACGTCGCATCCGGTGCGCACGCGGCGCCCGTCAAGCTCGCCCGGCACATTGATCATGCAGTCAGCGCGTCAGGAAGACGAGTTGACCAGGCCGTCGACGACCCGCTCGATGCTGCTTATGGAGGCGAAGGTGGACTTCTTGAGCACTTCGTCGGGGAACTCGACGCCGAACGCATCCTCGAGCGCGAGCATGACATTGACCGACGCGTGCGACGTCAGGCCCAGCTCGTACAGGTCGGCCTGGTCGTCCACCTCACGCGGATCGACCGCCATCCGACCATGGGCAGCTAAGACGTCACGGATTCGGTCCTGCATCGCGCTGGTCCTCCAATTTCTGCCGTAATGCAACCTATTAGCCAGTGTCGTACTGTACCGCCGCAAACGTGACCGCGTTATGCGGAAAGTTCTCATACCGCATCAGAAATCCGGTCGGCCGCAGACGAACTGAATGTGAATGCGTCGGTCGCCTCGCTGCGGCATTTTCGCCCGCGCGGCGGCGGTAGTGGCCATCAATCGCGGCCGACATACTTGACGACATGTACATCCCGGCCCATTTCGCTGCCGACGAGCAGGCCGTCGACGACCTGCTCACGCACCACGGAGCAGCGGACCTGATCACCGCAACACCGGAGGGCGTCGTCGCCACCATGCTGCCGTTCGTGTATGACCGGGGCGCGGGGACGCTTCGGGGGCATCTCGCCCGCAACAACGACCAGTGGCGGCGCCCGGCGGTCGGCGAGGCCCTGGTCATCGTGCGGGGACCCGATGCGTACATCTCCCCGGCCTGGTACGCGAGCAAGGCGGAGCACGGGCGGGTGGTGCCCACGTGGAACTACGTCACCGCGCACGTCTACGGGCGACTCACCGTCCACGACGACCCCGCCTGGGTCGAACAAAATGTGCGTGAACTGACCGGGCGCCACGAGGTCGGGCGACCGCAACCATGGTCGGTCGACGACGCGCCGCGAGAGTTCGTCGAGGCTCAATTGCGCGCCATCGTGGGAGTGGAATTGTCGATCACCCGGATCGAGGCCAAATTCAAGCTCAGCCAAAATCGGTCGGCCGCCGACATCGACGGCGTGGTCTCGGGTCTAATCACCACCGGGCGCGAAGACGTTGCTCTGGCCGTAGAGCGCGCACGCTTGCCGAGCAATTAACGGCGTGTCCCGTTAGCATCGACGGCCATGGCGCGGACTGCGATCGAATTGAGGCGGCACCTCGGCGCCGCCGCCCGCCTGTGGTCCGCGCCGGCCCATCACACCGTGGAAGAAGAATGGTGGACCGCCTTCAGCGGCGAGATCAGCGTTGACTACAACGTGGCCTGTTGCCAGTCCTCCGACAACGACGTGCTGGTCGAGCACTGCCTCCAGCCGCTGCTCGACCTCAAGAAGCCCGGGATCGTCATGCTGGCCGGACCCGGCCTGGCCACCGCCCAGAAGCTGGTCGACGCCGGCTGGGCCGTGGTGGAGGCCCTTCCCCTGATGCTGCTCGAGGGTGCCGACCCGCCCGACGTCGACGGGGCGGGTGTGCGTGCCCTGACCGAGGAGGAGCTACCCGAGGCCCGCGCCCTGCTGGCCGATACCTACAGCATGTCCGACGCCGCCACCGCGGTGGCCATCCCCGTCCAAGCCGCGCAAGACCCGGACCTCGGGGCGTGGGGCATTTTTGACGGCGACCGCATGGTGTCCATGTTCACCGGGGTCATCGAGGACGGGCTGCTGGTGGTTTGGTCGATGGCCACCCGGCCACGCGACCAGGGGAAGGGCTACGGACGGCGGCTGCTGGCCGCCGTGCTGCGGTCCCAGTTCGACGCGGGGATCAAGGGTTCACTGCTGCAGTCGTCGCCGCCGGGCGAGCGCCTGTACCGCGGGCTTGGCTACCAGGTCGTCGAGTACTGGCAGCTTTGGTCCCGGCCTCGCTGGATGATGGGCCGCGCCTGAACGGCCCGCCGGTCGGCTAGATCCGCCCAGCGACGAAGTTCGCTGCCTGATTGACCATCCCGTTCTGCACATAGCCGACGTGCGCCGACGAATCCGTGCCGTCGGAACAGATCGGATCTCCGGGGTTGCACAGGTCGATGGTCTTCGCCCCATACAGCGGGCTGATCGCGGTCAGCGACGCCCGCAGCGATTTATCCCACGGATTTCCGAAGACGGCGACCGCGGCAACGTGGCGAGCCACGTCCGGCGGCATCGGCGCGGGAACGAAGCCCGCGGGTGGCGCACCCGCCGCGGTGATGAGGTCTATCACGGCCGCGCCCAGGGAGTATCCACCGAGCACCATCCTGGTGTCCGAACAGTTCGCCGCCGTGGACTGGACGTAGGCGCTCGCATCTTTGGCGCCCGCGGACGCGGAGCTGGCCAATTCGCTGCTCTTGCTGGTCGCAGGGTAGTCGACCGCGTACACCGCGACGGATTTCCCCACGAGCTGCGGACGCAGCGAATCGACGAACGTCTGCCCGATCACGCCGAGCCCGGGTGGGTCATCGCTGCCGCGAGCAAACACCACCTCGACGTCGGGACACGGCGCCGCAGCGGCGGTCGAAGGCATGCTGATCACGGCGTTTGGCACCGCGCAGGTGGTCAGTAGCGCGGCGCCGAGGAAACGAGCGATCGTGCGGACGCTCACGTCGTTCATATTGACACATTGCGGCAATCCGCGGCCGCGGAAGCCGAGCGCGGCTGGACGACAGGAGTTTTCGCGTCGTGCCTCGTGACCTGCGCGGGTGAGCGAGAATAGCGAGCGTGCAGCAGCCGCGAGAAGGCGTGACAGGACGCGACGTGCTCGGTGCGGTGCTGGGCCACGCCGAGCGGGCCCCGGATGTGCCCGCCGTCAAGGACTTGGACCGCGCGTTGACCCGGGGCGAATTGCGCGCCGCGGCCGGGGCGGTCGCGGCCGGCCTGCGTCGGAAAGGCGTCGCGCCCGGGGATCGGGTCGCCCTGTTGATCGGTAACTCGGCGGACTTCGTGGTGGCGGCGCTGGGCTGCCTGTGGGCCGGGGTCACGTTCGTGCCGCTGGCCATCACCGACCCGGACATCCGCCGCGAGCAGATCGTCACCGACTGCCGGCCCGCGCAGGTGATCACCGCGGGCCCTGACCAGACGGCGCCCCCGGGGGGACTTCCGGCCGGCACGCCGTGGACCTCCCTTGCGGAGCTGAGCGCCGCGGACGGGCACCCGCCAGAACCGGTGATCGGCCCCGTCTCCTACATCATCTATACGTCGGGGACGACCGGCATCCCCAAGGGAGTCCAGATCCCCCCAGGGGCCTTCTACACCGCGGTCCAGGCGTGCGCCGACGCCGTGGGACTCAGCGCGGACGACCGGTGCCTGTGCGTTTCGCCCGTGCACTTCGACGGGTCGTTCTCCGCCATGTTTCCCCCGCTCGTGCGGGGCCTCCCGCTCGTCATTCCCGACCGCGAGGCCCTGCTGTTCCCCCGCAGGTTCTTTTCGATCGTCGCCGACGAGGGCATCACGGCGACCAGCTTCTCCCCCAGCTACCTCCGCTTACTCCGGGCCAGCGGCCGGCTCGATCGGCTGGCCGACACCGCGCTCAGGGTGATCGCCTTGGGCGGCGAGGCGCCGTCCAGCGCCGACATCAGGGCGGTATGGGCCGCCAGTCCGGGACTGCGGGTGGTGAACCGGTACGGCCCGACCGAGACGACGATCGCCGTCGCGCATCTCGAACTGACGCCCGAGTTGCTCGACGCGGGACCGGTACCGATCGGTCATCCGCACAGCGGGAGTTCGTTTCACCTTGTTGACGAGCGCGGCGGCCTGATCGATCGCACCGGAGCGGTCGGCGAGCTGTACATCGGCGGGCTGCAGCTCATGGCCGGATACCTGAACGACCCGGTGCTGAGCGCGGCCGTGCTGCGGACGGACGTCGTCGAGGGATCCACCGTCTACCGCACCGGTGACCTCGCCTTCCGCGACGACCGGGGCAACTACATATATATGGGGCGTTCCGACCGCGTCATCAAGCGACATGGCGTGCGGTTGTCCCTGGTCGAGGTGACCGAGGCGCTCGGTGGCCTGAACGGGGTGGCATCGGCGGCGTGCACGACCTTCGACCTGCAGGGCGACCTGGGAGTCGTCGCGTTCGTGGTGCCGGACGGCGAACTCACCCCGATCGCCGTCCGTTCGGCCGCCAGCGAACGGCTCCCCGAAACGATGCTGCCCGATCAATTCGTCCTGGTGGCCGACCTGCCCCTGACCTCGTCCAGCAAGGTGGACGAGCGACGGCTGCTGAAGGAGGCCGGCCTGTCTCCGCCGAACACCGGGGCCTGAGCGGTCGTTGCAAGTCGTTTACACGGAAATGGCCTGACTACAGTATTTGAACCCGGTGCCTGGGCTACGATCGCCGCGTGGAGGCGAGCGCAACTGGCACGGCCTCGGGGGAAACGTACGAACAGCTGGTCCGGCGCCAGCGTGCCCAATTGCAAGATACGTATCTGCAGGGGGTCCGCCGGCTGCGCTGGGACGCCGGGCGGCTCGCCGCGGAGCGCGAACGGCGGCTTCGGGAGCTACTCGTTTACGCCGCCGAACATTCGCCGTTCTGGCGGGAACGACTGGCGGGGCACGATCTGGCGAATTTCACCGAGGCCGACCTCCCCTCGCTGCCGATCCTGACCAAGGCCGAAATGATGGAGGAGTTCGACCGGCTGGTCACCGTCCCCGGGTTGACGCGTGCCCGGGTCCAACAGCACCTCGACGAGTTGAGCGGGGACGGCTACCTCGACGGCCAGTACCGGGCGATCATCACGTCGGGGTATGTCCAAGCCCCGTCACTCCACGTCTACGGCTGGGACGCGTTCGTCACCTTCGTGATGCAAGGCTCGCGCTGGACCGGGCGACGCGGCGAGGACCCGGACGCGGTGCTGGCGCAGTGCTTCAGTTGCAGCCCCAAGCACGAATCCGGGATCTTCTACGCCTTCAGCACGTTTGAGAGCGGCGGACCCACCTCGCACTGCTGCGATGCCACGCTCCCCCTGGACAAGATCGTCGACCGCCTCAACAACGCCCGTCCCGCGGTGCAGGCGCTGCAAGGGTGGCCGAGCCTCATCCGCGAGCTGGCCCTGGAGGCGATGAACGGCCGGCTCACCATCGAACCGACCTGGGTGAGCGTCGCCGGGGAGCTCTGCACGCCGCCGGTGCGAGAGGCGGTTCGGGCCGCGTGGGGGATCGAGGCCTCGGAGTTCTGGGGCTGCTCGGAGGGGACCTACGCCTTTCCGTGCGGCGTCGGAGAGGGCATGCACGTCGCGGACGATCTGGTCATTCTCGAACCGGCGGATGCCGACGGCAACGTCGTGCCATTCGGGCAACCCGCGGATCGGATGCTGCTGACCAACCTGTTCAACCTGGACCAACCGCTGATCCGCTACGACATGGTCGACGCCGTGACGATGTCCGACGAACCCTGTCCGTGCGGCTGCGCCCACCGCCGCATCCTCTCCGTCAACGGCCGGATCAACGGAGCCTTCGAATACGAGGGCGGTGCTCGGGTGCCGCGCGCCGCCGTCGAGCAGGCCGTCGTGGCCACCCCCGGTGTCGCCAACTTCTCCGTCGGCAAGGCGCAGCACGGTCTCGACGTGTCGGTGGTGACCGACGGTTCCTCCGACCTGCAGCGCCTACAGACCGACCTGGTCGACCTGCTTCGCCGGCACGGCGGGCCGACCTCGGATGTCCGGGTGCGCGAGGTGGAATTCATCGAGCGGCTGTCGAGGGGGAAGTGCCGGCAGTTCGACCCCAGCTGATTCAGCCGGCCATAGCCTTGTCCAGCGCCTGATCGATGTCGGCGATGATGTCGTCGATGTGCTCGATCCCGATGGACAGCCGGATCGTCTCCGGCCGGATGCCGGCCTTCGCCAGTTCCGCCTCGGACAACTGGCGGTGCGTGGTCGACGCCGGATGGATGGCCAGGGTCTTGGCGTCGCCCAGGTTGAGCAGCCGCTTGACGAGCTGGAGGGCATCGAAGAAGGCCAGTCCCGCCTCGTAGCCGCCCTCGGCCCCGAAGGTGACGATGGACGGCACGCGCCCGTGCAGGTAGCGCCCGACGAGGTGGTGGTAGGGATGGTCGGGGAAGCCGGCGAAGCTCACCCAGGCCACGCGGTCGTCGGCGGCCAGGTAATCGGCCACCGCCCGCGCGTTTGCTTCGTGGCGCTCGAGCCGCACGGCCATCGTCTCGAGGCCCTGCAGAAGCATGAACGCGTTGAAGGGCGACAGGGTGGCGCCGCTGTTGCGCAGCTGGATGGAGCGGGCCCGCACGGCGAACGGCCGGTCGGGGAAGTCGCGGGCGAAGACGACGCCGTGAAAGGCGGGCTCGGGCCGGTTGAACAGGGGAAAGCGGTGGGGATGGTCGGCCCACGGGAACCGGCCGCCGTCCACGATGGCCCCGCCGAGGGTGGTGCCGTGGCCGCCCACGAACTTGGTCAGCGAGTGGACGACCACATCGGCCCCGTGCTCGAAGGGCTTGAGCATCAGCGGTGTGGCCACCGTGTTGTCCACGATGAACGGCACGCCCGCCGCGTGCGCCACGGCGGCGACGGCCTCGAGGTCGACGATGTTGCCCGCCGGGTTGCCGATGGTCTCGCAGAAGACGGCGCGGGTGTCGCCGTCGATGAGGCGGGCGATCGACTCTGCCCGGTCGTCGGCGGCGAAGCGGGCCTTGATGCCCAGGGTGGGCAGCACGTGGGCGAAGTAGGTGAAGGTGGCCCCGTAGAGCTGGGGGGCGACGACGATGTTCGAGCCGGCAGTGGCCACCGTCAGGATGGCGTAGCTGACGGCGGCCATGCCCGAAGCCACCACCAGGGCCGCCGTCCCCCCTTCCAGGGCGCAGATGCGCTGCTCGAGGACGTCGAGTGTCGGGTTGTTGAGCCGGTTGTAGTGGAAGCCCGGCGTCTCTAGGTCGAGCACGGCACCCGCGTGCTCGGCACTGATGAAGTCGTGGGCCACCGTTTGGTAGATGGGGACGGCTACGGCCCGCGTCCCGTCGGCGGTGTAGCCACCGTGGATTGCGATGGTCTCGTCGTGCATCCTCTCCGCCCTCCTCTTCTCAGATCGTCGCCAACAGGTTGGCGTACATACACAGGGCCGCGCCCCGCCACCGCCATGGGGCGCGGGCGCCAATCTCGTCGAAGGGGAAAGCAGCCACCAGGGCCGGGTCCCGTTCGCCACCTATCACCCGCTCATGCAGCCGGCGAAGACCGTCCCAGTCCGGGCCGGTCACGCAATCCCTTGGGAGGCAGGGCAATTCGTCGTGCTCGCGGGCGGCGTAGCGCCGCACGTCCCGACCGTACTCGCGCACCAGGCTCGACGGGTCGTACTCGGGATGCGCCTGAAACAGCACCACCTGGGAAATCCCCACCGTCTTGCTGACCACGCTCCACCCCACCTCGGCCGACTGCAATGCCACCGCGTAGCCGGCGGCCGCCACCGTCTCGGCGGGCACGGCGTTGAGCCGGGAGTGGGGCAGGACGAGGGGACCGTCCAAGCCCGCTGCCAGGGGATGGGACCGGTCGGCCTCCTGGGCGAAGACGCCCGTGCACTTGACCGGCAGGGTGGTCCGTTCGATGCCGTCGAAGACGGCCAGGGCGGCATGAGCCGACAGGCAGGACAGCACCATGGCGGGCACGTTCTCGCTCCCCCACTTCAGCAGGCCGTGCAGATCGGACCAGTAGGGCTCGTCCTCGATACGGGACTCGATCGGGTTGGACCCGGTCACGATCAGCAGGCCGGGAGGGTTCGAAATGATGTCCTCGAGGGGTCGGTAATCGGCGGCGATGCGGGCGCGGATCCGCTCCCCCCGCGGCACCCCGACCATGGTGTGACGGGTGACGGCGACCGTGTCAGACCCGGACCCGGCGCCCAGCAGCCCCATGAATTGTCGCTCGGTGGCGCCGAAGGCGGCATCCGGCATGTTGTTGACCAGGGCGCACGTCCAGCGCGCCGGTCCCTCGATCCCGTCGGTCGGATCGAGGTCCCCTGCCAGTTGAACGCCCATCGCCGTCAATGCCTGACATCGGTGTAGGTGACGGTGACCTCCTGGTGGAGGAGCCGGTAGGCCGCCTGCAACTGCTCCTCGTCGTCGGCCGAGCCGACCACCGCGACGATGTGGTTGCCGGAGCCGTCCCGCCAGTCGAGGGAGGCGCCCGGGCGCTGGTGGACGCTCACCGTGTCCACTCCGGCTTGGTCGCTGAAGTCGTTGATGCCCTCGATGGACGTCACGGTGGCCGAGACGGTCGGCGGCTGGAGGAAGAAGCGGTAGCCGATGCGGTCGGTGGCCACCGGTCCCTCGACGCAGACCGGCTCGCCCAGGGCCACCCGCAGGGTGAGGTCGAGCAGGCTGATGCCGGCGGCGCGCTTCAGCATCTCGGGCACACCGCCGCCCAGCCGCCCGTTGACCTCGATGATGCGGGGGCCGTCGGGGGTGAACTTGACCTCGGTGTGCAGGCACCCGGTGCGTACCCCGAGGGCGTCGATGGCGCGGGTGGCGAGGTCCAGGACGGCCGAACGACTCTCCGCGTCGAGCGCGGCGGGGATGAAGAACCCCGTCTCGCGGAAGTTCTCGGCCGGCGGGAAGCGGCCGGTCAGGGCCAGGTGGCTGACGACGCCGTCGGCCACCACGCTCTCGACCGAGACGTAGCCGGCGTAGGGGCCGCCGGCCCGGGCCGGATCGTCGGCCAGATAGCCCTCGAGCACCATGTCGCGGCGGCCCGGGCCGAGCGCATTCAGCAGCTTCTCGAGTTCGGCGCCGTCGCGGGCCAGGAAGGTGCAGCGGCTGCCCTGAGCCGAGCGGGGTTTGAGGACGGCGGGCCAGCCCACCTGGGCCTCGACGGCCCGCAGCTCGCGCTCGGACTGGTCGGGGCGGATGAGGTGGCACGGGGGGATCTCGACGCCGGCGTCGGCCAGGGCCCGGCGCTGGCGGGCCTTGTCGGTGAGGGCGGCGGCGGTGGCCGGGCTGTGGAAGGGAAGGCCGAGCCCCTCTGCCACATGGGCCAGTTCGACCATGCCGGCGTCGAGGTAGGTGGTCATGCCGTCGGGCTCCCAGTCGCCCAGAATCTTGACCGCCTGCTCCGCGCTCATGCCCTCCAGGTCGACGACGGGGCCGAATCGGTTGAGGAGATCGACCATCTCGCCCATCCCCGGCACTGCCGTGTCGATCAGCCACAGCAGGTCGCACAGGCCGGCGGCCGCTTCGGCCAGCTGCATCACGGGGACGCAACGCGGCCCGTAGCCGACCGCCACCAGCGGCCGCGGTCGTCCGGTCGGGGAATCCGTCATGGGCTCAGCCGATCACGGCCTCGACGCAGTCCTGCGCGTCGTACACGGCCCGCAGTCGGCTGCGGGGTGAGGGCAGGTAGTGGGTGAAGTAGCGCACCCCCTCGGTGAGCACGCCCAGCAAGGAGAGGTTGGGCTGGAGCCGGCCCTCCGTGTCGTAGGGGTGGAAGTCCTCGTTGATGGCCACGCTGCCCACTGGTGTGTCACCGTAGGTGAGCTGGGTCAGCCTGCCCTTGGCGTACAGACGGTTCAGCAGGGGCGAGCCCGACCGGGCCAGCGAGGGCATGTCGAGGTAGCCCCGAACCACCCCGTCGGCCGTCAAGGCCGTCGGCTCGTCGAGGGCCGTGGAGCTCAGGCGGACGCCGTCGCCGCACGCGGCCAGCTCCGGGCTGGGCCCGAGCGGGATCCGCACCACTCCGGCGTCGAGCAGCGCCAGCAACTGCTGGGACCGCATGGGTGGCACGCCCGCCTCCAGCCGGTTGATGCGGCCCCGGACGTTGGACTGAAATTCGACGTAGGAGTCGAGCGAGAGGCCGCCGAACTCGATGACCGAACGCAGCTTGTCGCGGAGGATGCGCAGCACCTCCTGGGCCGCCTTGACGGGGCTGCCCCCGGGTAGCAGGGCCTCGGTGAGGTCGTCGTCGATCATGTCGTAGACCTGGCTCTGGTAGTCACCGGCCGAGGTGTAGTGGCGGTCCGACCCGGCGAAGAGGTGAGTGGCCGGATCGAAGCGGCCGTAGCGCGGCTCGAGACCGTCGACGACCTTTTCGTAGTGTCCGTCGAGCCAGCCTTGCCGAAGGACGGAGCGGACCTCGGTGGACTCGACGTCGCCCCCGGCCCGCGAGGCGGCCTGGATGTAGTAGCGCGCCTGCATCTCGGCGAAGATCAGCGGGAGAAGCTCGGCCCGGAAGTCCACATGCCGCCGCACCGGCGATCCGCCCGGATTGGTCAGCGCCGCAAACTCCTCGGTGGTGCACACCACCGGCTGGTACTGGCCGTAGGGGTCGACGCCCGTGGCCGACTTGGCGCAGTACGGCGCGCCCGAGCGCGAGTAAAGCGTGATGGTCGGCTCGCTGCCCGAGGGCACATACCGCATTCGGTCACCCCGGTCGCACCGGTCCACGAAGGTCCCGCCTCGTCCGACCGTGAGGGCGGTCAGGACATCGAAGCAGACCAGGCCCATGCCCGCCACGGCCAGCGAGGATCCCGCCGGAGCGCTGCGATCGAGGCACTCGATCGGGTAGGGCTGCAGGTAGCGCACGCCCCCGTCGGCCCCGCGCTCGTGGTTCCAGGTGTGCCCCGACGTCAGCACCACGTGGTCGACGGTGAGGGTGGTGCCGTTGTCGAGCAGCACCTCCTCCCGCCCGTGGAGGGCCGGCGAGATGTCGACGGCCGCCGCGTAGTGCCGGACGATCTCGAGGTTGGGCGGGGCGTAGGACACCAGCGTGTCGTAGAACCAGACCAGGTACTCGCCCATCAACCGCCGCGGCAGGTAGTCGGTGGGCAGGATGGGGTCACCCCCGGCGCCGATGCGGCATTCGTAACCCATCCAGCGGTAGCCGCGGACCACCGCCCACGGATGCAGTCCCACCGCGTAGGGCGGCAGCGGGTCCCCGTCGGGCGCGACGTAAAGGGAGAGCTGGCCGCAGGCGTTGTTGAGCACCAGGAAGTCGGGCTGCTCGGCGGAGTAGACGCCGCCTCCGAGTTGAGCGGGCTCAATCACGTGCACCCGCACCGGCGTGTTGACCCGCCGGGCCCGGCTCACCGTGCGCTCGAGGACGCAAAGGCCCCATGCGCCGAGCCCGACGATGGCCATCTCGATCATCGGACACTTCCCATACACGCCACCTCAGCTCGGCGGCCGTTGGCTGATCTCTGCGTTCGAGACCGGTTCGGCCGGTTTTCCTGGATTGCGGCCGCGGTGAGTCGGCGGACCGCGTCGACGAGTTCGTCGACCACGTGGGTCGCGGTGGCGAAGGAGGTGACGAAACGGACGACACCCGGTTCCCACCGGCCGTGGTAGAAGTCGTAGCCCTGCTCGAGCAGTCCGTCGATGACCTGCTGGGGCAGGCGGCAGAAGAGGATGTTCGCCTCCGGCGTGCCCGCAACGCGGGCGCCGGCAATGGAATTCAGACCCTCGTAGAGCCGCGCGGTCATGGCATTGGCGTGCAAGGCATTTCGCAGCCACAGGTCGTCGGCGAGGTAGGCGTCGAGTTGGGCTGCGGCGAAACGCATCTTGGCCGCGAGTTGTCCGGCGCGCTTGGCCCGGAAACTCAGTTCGGTGGTCAGGGAGCGGTCGAACACGACGATCGCATCGGCGGTGATGCTCCCGTTCTTGATGGCGCCGAAGGACAACACGTCCACGCCGGCGCGCCAGGTCAGTTCGGCGGGGCTGCAGCCCAACGCCGCGACGGCGTTGGCCAGGCGGGCCCCATCCAGGTGGACGCGCAGGCCCGCACGCTTCGCGATGGAGGCCAGGCGTCCGATCTCGGCGGGGGTGTATACCGCGCCGGTCTCGGTTGACTGGGTGAGGCTCAGCACGGCGGGTTGCACGCTGTGCATGTCCCCGACCTTGCGGTGCACCGCGGCCTGCAGCTCGTCGGCGTCGATCTTGGCGTTATCCCCGCCCAGGGCAATGAGTTTGGCGCCCCCTGTGAAGAATTCCGGGGCGCCGCACTCGTCGTTGTTGATGTGGCTGTCGCGGTGGCACAGCACGGCGCCCCATGGTGGGGTCAGCGCGGCCAAGCTCAATGCGTTCGCCGCCGAGCCGGTGGAAACGGGGAGCAGATCGACGTCGCGGTCGAAGACCTCGCTGAAGCGGCGCCGGGCGCTGGACGTCCAACTGTCGGTGCCATAGGGCGGTGCCTGCCCGGCTGCCGCCGCAGCAATGGCCGCGATGATCTCGGGTGCACCCCCCGCGGTGTTATCGCTGACGAGGGAGCGGCATGGCCTCATGGCGATCACGGTCCCGTGTCGTCCGCGCGTAACCGGAGCTTCGGTATCAGGCCCAGCTGGACC
>NZ_AUWQ01000125.1 GCF_000455205.1 Mycobacterium sp. UM_CSW
TCGGCGGCGGGCTCGGCAGCCGCTTCAGCGGCTTCGGGAGCCTCGGCGGCCTTGGCGGCCTTCTTGGCCGGCGCCTTCTTCTTCGGCTTGGCGGCCTCGGTGGTGGGCGCGCCGTCGGCCTCGGCCAGCGCGGCGTTGAACAGCTCCAGCTTGGACGGCTTGGGCGGCGCGGCCTGCAGGCTGCCCTCGGCGCCGGGCAGCCCCTTGAACTTCTGCCAGTCGCCGGTGATCTTCAACAGCTTGAGGACCGGCTCGGTCGGCTGGGCGCCCACCGAAAGCCAGTACTGGGCGCGCTCGGAGTTGATCTCGATCAGGCTCGGGTCTTCCTTCGGGTGATACCGGCCGATGACCTCGATCGAGCGGCCGTCGCGGCGGGTCCGAGCGTCGGCGACGGCGATGCGGTATTGCGGATTGCGGATCTTGCCAAGCCGGGTCAGCTTGATCTTCACAGCCATGGTTAAGCGACTTCTCCTAGATGTGTCACGCTGCAATTCAGCGACCCGAGCGGGATGCCGGGGTCCGGTTTTGCCTCGCGTGTGTGACCACCGGGCGGCCGTAATCGCGCGGCGGACAGCCGCCCATTGTGCCAGAACAGGGCCGCGCCCCAGAAATCCGCCTACATCACCTTCTGGAAGACTTTCGTCTCCACCCGGCGCGTCATCCGCCAGCCCTCGGCGGTCCGCACGAACTCGTCGTCGTACCAGAGCCCGCAAAACAGCGCCTGGTCGCTCTCGCCCGGCAGCACCATCGGGTTGAAGCAGATCACCCGAGACGAGGCGGTGTCGCCATCGATGCGCACCGAGAAGTTCCCGAGCATGTGCGCGTACACGGGGAAGGTCGGCAACACCTCGGACAACCACTTCTTCACCTCGGGGAAATGGCCGTCGATGCCCCCCAGCGCCCGATAGTCGATGTAGGCGTCGGGCGTGAAGACCTCGTCCAGGTCGTCGAATCGGCGGTTGTCGATGGCGGTGGAGTAGTCCACCAGCAGCTGCTGGATCTCTAAGCGGTCGGAAATCTCTTCCAGGCTCAACATGGCTTGATTGAACACGACGGAACGGCAACGTGTTCAGCGACGTCAGCCATCCTCCGCGCCACTGCTTCCGCCCGCCGACGATGGATACTCAAAGTTCGGCTAATCCTTGTTGAACGATGCCAAATAGATGGAATACTCCCGGCCACGGACTATCGGTAGCCGGCGTTTGGGCGGAGGCTCGCTATGTCGTACGTCATCGCAGCGACGGACGTGTTGACGGCGGCCGCAGCGGATGTGGCGGGCATCGGCTCGTCGCTGACCGCGGCCAGTTCGGCGGCCGCGGCCCCGACCTCCGCGGTGCTGGCCGCCGCCGGCGATGAGGTGTCGTCGGCGATCGCATCGTTGTTTTCCGAGCACGGTCAACTGTTTCAGGCGCTGAGCGCCCAAGCGGCGGCGTTTCACGAGCGGTTCGTCCAAACGTTGGCCGCGGGCGCGGGGTCCTATGCCAGCGCCGAGGCCGCCAACGTTGCGGCGGTTGCGGCCAGCCCGGCGCAGACGATCGGGCAGGACGTGCTCAACGTGATCAATGCGCCCTTCCTGGCGCTCACCGACCGCCCGCTGATCGGCAACGGCGCCAACGGGATGCCGGGGACGGGGCAAAACGGTCAGGGTGGCGGCTGGCTGTTGGGCAACGGCGGCGCCGGTGGCTCCGGCGGGCCCGGCCAGGCCGGGGGTAATGGCGGCCCGTCGGGGCTGCTGGGCTACGGCGGGGCCGGCGGGGCGGGCGGCCCGGGCACAGCGACCATGGCCGCCGGGTCCGGTGGGGCCGGCGGCAATTCCGGTGACCCGCTGTTGGGCCGCGGTGGGGCCGGCGGCGCGGGCGGATTCAACGCGTTCGGAGCCGGCGGGGCCGGCGGACCCGGCGGGAATGGCGGCCTGCTGTTCAGCGCCGGCGGGGACGGCGGGGCCGGCGGCAGCGTGCAGCTGCAGAATGCCGCCTCTACGG
>NZ_AUWQ01000126.1 GCF_000455205.1 Mycobacterium sp. UM_CSW
CCGCCGGTCCCGCCGAAGCCACCGTCGCCGACTAGATAACTAGTGCCGCCGTGTCCGCCGGCGCCACCGGTCCCGGTTTGGCTGGTTCCGCCGGCCCCGCCTGCGCCGCCGTCGCCCAACAGGAGGGCGCCATTGCCGCCGGCCCCGCCCACCCCGCCGGTACCGGTGTGGCTCGATCCGCCGGCACCGCCGGCGCCACCGCCACCGGCGAGCAGACCCGCATTGCCGCCGGCGCCGCCGGCACCCCCGACGCCAGCATCGCTGAATCCGCCGGCCCCGCCGTTCCCGCCACCCGCACCGATCAACCCGCTAAACAGCCCGCCGTTCCCGCCGGTCCCGCCGGCCCCACCAACGGTGAGGCCGTTTCCACCAGGCCCGCCGGCCCCACCGTGACCGCCGCCGCCGCCGTTGCCGCCAGGTCCGCCGGCCCCGCCGGCCCCGAACGCGTTGAATCCACCCGCGCCGCCGGCCCCGCCGTAGCCGAACCCCGGGTCGAAGGAATTACCGCCGGCCCCGCCGTTCCCGGCGGCCATGGTCGCTGTGCCCGGGCCGCCGGCCCCGCCGGGCCCGCCGAAGCCCAGCAGCCCGGAGGAGCCGCCGTTACCGCCGTTTTGGCCGGGCGCACCGGAGCCGCCCGCGCCCCCGATGCCCAGCAGCCACCCGCCGGGCTGGCCGTTTTGCCCGGTGCCCGGGGCCCCGTTGGCACCGTTGCCGATCAGCGGGCGCCCGGTCAACGCCAGGCTGGGTGCATTGATCGCGTTGAGCAGATCCTGCTCGACCGTCTGCGCCGGATTGGCGGCGAACGCGGCGACATTCGCGGCCTCCGCGCTGGCATAGGAGCTCGCACCCGCGTTCAACACCTGGACAAACTGCTCGTGAAACGCGGCCGCCTGTGCACTGAGTGCCTGAAACCGCTGACCTTGGGTGGAGAACAACGCGGCGATGGCCGCCGACACCTCATCCTCCGCGGCGGCCAGCACGCTCGTGGTTTGTGCAGCGGCGGCCGCGCGGGCCGCACCTAGGTTCGAGCCGAGTGTTGCCAAATCCGTTGCCGCCGAGGTCATTAGCTCTGGCGCTGCGATCAAGTACGACATGTCGATCCACCTACAACAAGCCCCTGGCTTATTGTTTGGCGGCGCCCCGGCGCGGCACTCAGTAACCGACTACTGCACTTCGAGCAGCTGACTACTGCACTTGCTCGTGCGCGCCCTGCCGCGGCAACAACGACGCGAGTTCCTCGCGGCTGCCGGTTCCGGTCTTGGACATGGCCCGGTAGATATGGCTTTCCACCGTGCG
Organism: Mycobacterium sp. UM_CSW; assembly: GCF_000455205.1. Taxonomy (GTDB): domain Bacteria; phylum Actinomycetota; class Actinomycetes; order Mycobacteriales; family Mycobacteriaceae; genus Mycobacterium. Next base: position 1,297 of record NZ_AUWQ01000126.1, read on the forward strand.
CACGGAAAGGGTCAGTCGCTCGGCGACTTCGCGGTTGGACAACCCCTGACCGATCAGCACGACGATCTCCCTTTCACGATCCGTCAGCGGCAAGGGCAGGTCGGCTTCACGGAGCGCCGGAGTCCGCGCACCGCCACACCTTTCGGCCAGTGCGCCCGCGCGCGCCGCACATGCAAGCGCCGATCCCCGCATGCCCCGACTGCGATACGTGAGGGCGGCCTGGGCGGCGGCGTCGACGGCCGCAACAAGGTCACCCATTCGTTCGAAATCTTCTGACACCGCGGACAAGTCGGCGGCGTCGCCATCGTTCAGGGCGGCCGAGAACCGCGCCGCGACGCGGGCGCGCGGTCCCTCGACCAGCGTTTCGAGGTCGCGCAATCTGCTTGAACCCGAACGGTCGCCGAACTGAGCAGCGGTCTGCAGGCAGACCACCTCCTCGGCGAATCGCCCCTTGGTCGACGATCTTTCGGCCGCCGACAACACGATGGCGATGGCCTTGCTGACGGCTCCCTGGCTGGCGGTCACCCACGCCCGCGCCAGGCTCCGTTCGAAGTCCAAGGGCCGGAAAGCACGGCGCCGCTCATCGACTGCAGCAAGCGCGGTGGCTGCTTGCACCGTCAAACCGCACATCGCGAGCGCCATCGCGCGCGCGACGTTATAGCGGTATCCCCAGCCCGAAGCGTGCGTGGCCGAGAGTCCCACCGCCGCCTGTTCGAGCAACGCGCAGGCGGAATTCAGCTGACCGGCGCCCAGCGCGGCCCGGCCCGCCACGGCCGCACCGAGCAGTTGGGCCGCTCCCGGAAGGTCGGCCGCCTCACGGCGCACTCGCTCGGCCACCCGCAGGGCTTCGTCGACGTCTCCCGACAGCAGGAGGGAGCCGACATGTGCGTCGCCGATGTTGAACCTCATGTGCGGAGCGTCGAACAAGCGCGTGGCAAGGCCGTAGCCCGCCCGCGCGACTGTCACTGCCTCGGTGGTGCGCCCCGCATCTGCGGCTATGGCGGCCAGCACCCAGGCAATCTCGGCGCCGACGACGGCCGGTAGTTCTTCCAACACAAGAGTTTCCGACGCTCGAGCGGCCAGCTCCGGTTCGTCCGTCGCAAACCAGTACACCGTGAGGAAGGCGTCGATATAGCTGCGGGCTCGTGGCGACGTGGTGTCGGATGCCGCGTCGATGATCTCTTTCGCATGCGCAGGGTCGCCGAGCGCCCAGAGCATGTTGCTGGCCCGTAGGAAGGCATATCTGGCCCGGTCGACTTCGGTCAACTCGCCGGTGCGGATCTCGGTGAACACCGCTTCGGCCTCATCGCCACGACCCATCCACGAAAGCGCGTGCGCGCGAACGAAGTTCGGTTCGGGTCCCGCTCCGGCCCGGATGGCCGCCGCGGCAAGCCGATCGGCGAGGGGCAGATCCGCCAGCCAGACCGCGCCGTGGGCCGCCCTTACCAGCAGATCTGTGTCCGGCGCGAGATCGGAGTCGAGACTCAACGCGGCGCGGCGCACCAAGACCTGTATGTCGTTGCGGTCGGCCGCCGCGGCGAGCTCGGCGGCGACCCGCCCGCGCAACCGCCGCAGCCGGGTGGGCGCCCCTCGCCGGCGGCGCACCTCGCCGTAGAGCGGATGCGCCACCCGCACTTCCATGCCTCCGGCGGCGGCCTCAAGCGTGATGAGCCCCCGGCTATCGGCCTCCTCGACTGCGGCCGGATCGCTCAGCCGCTCGAGTACCGCCAGATCGATGGGCTCGCCGACGGCGAGCACGTCAATCACATCGCCTACCGGCGCGGGCAGGGCCCCGATGCGCGATTCGATCAATTCGACCAGCCCTGGGGGCATTATCGGATCGCCTGTCCACCGCCAATAGCCTTGCTGCTGCACGATCCGGCCGTCGGCGACCTCTTGCTCCACGATGTTGCGCAGATATAGGGGGTTGCCGCGAGTGAGCTTCCACAGCCGTTGTGCCGCATCCGGATCCGCGGGTCCGCCCAGGGTCGCCGACAGGAGGGCGGTGGTGTCGTCTGACGACAGCGGCCGCAGGTCGAGCCGGTCGAGCTGACCGACCCGCCATATTTCTTTTACGGCTGCGGGAATCGGTTCACCGTCGAGGACAGTGAGTATCACTTTCGCCGCTCCGCGCTGCACGATCTGGTGCACGACGAATGCGGACAGATCGTCGAGGAAATGCGAGTCGTCGACACCCAAGACCACCGTGGCGCCCCGGGATGCGGAAGTCAGCGACTCGATCACGCCTTGCAGCAACTGGACGGTGTCGGTCACACCCGACGGCGCCCAGGCCGAGAATGCGCCCAGCGGAATCGACCGCGCCGTAGATGTCCCGGCGGCCCAGCGGCATTCGCATCCACGCGAGTCGGCCGCGCCCAGGGCCTCACGCGCGAGCCGGCTCTTGCCCACGCCCGCCGCGCCGTAGACGACGATCCCGGAAGCGTCCGGGGCCGATATGGCGGCCTCGATGTCTCCGGTCTCCTTCGAGCGGCCGGTCAGCGGCCACGACAAGCGCACGCGCAAAGCCTAAGAGCGCCGGAAGAGTGAATGGGGCGACTTTGCCGAATATGGGAACGCCGGAGAGCCGGTCGTGGAGCCGTCTAGCCCACCTGCACCGAGGTGATCGTGACGGTGCTCGTGGGCATGCCCCTGGTGCGGTTGCCGGCCACACCGACCTTGGCGATCTTGTCGAGGGTCGCCAGGCCCGCCTGGTCGACCGAGCCGAACACTGTGGACGTCGGCTCTATCTCGGCGTCGCGGAACACCACGAAGAACTGGCTTCCGTTGGTGTTGGGTCCGTTGGTGGCCAACGCCAGGGTCCCGCGCGGATAGATCACGGTTGCCTTGAGCGCCGGATCGTCGGCCTTGTACTGGTTGGCGGGGTATTCGTCGGCGAACTCGTAACCGGCGCCGCCGCCGCCGTCGGCATCGGGGCCGCCGAACAGCAGCGTCCCGCCCTCCGGCTCGTCGATCATTCGCCCGCAGATCGTGTTGTCGTAGAACCCCTGCTTCGCCAGGCTGGTGAAACTGTTCACCGCGCAGGGGGATTCGTTGTTTGCGAGCTGCACGCCGATGTCACCGAAGTTGGTCGAGATGACGGCGTGGATCGGTGCCGGCTCAGTGGGCACCCGGCCCGACGGGGGCAGCGTGGCGGCCTTGCTGGCCGGATCGGGCGACGGCGGGTACTGGCAGTTCGCGCCGAGGTCGGGCGGTGGCGCGAACGCCGGCAACGGCGGCACGCCCGCGGGCGTCGCGGAGGCGGGTCCGGGGGCCGACCCCGGCCGGGCGGGCACCCTGGCGCGGCTCGGAGCGGGCGACGCCGCGTTGTTGGTCGAGCCGTGGCTCTGGGTCACCAGCGAGATGACCAGGGCCACCACCGCCGCGAGGGCGACGAGCGACCCGCCCACGATTCCCAGGGCGAGCCGCCTGTTGAAGGTCTTTGCCGGGATCGGCTGGGGCGGCT
>NZ_AUWQ01000127.1 GCF_000455205.1 Mycobacterium sp. UM_CSW
GGCGGTCAGCGCCAGCGCGGCGTCGAGGTCGGGCAGCAGCACGAAGTCGTTCTGCGTGCCGTGGCCCTTGGCGAATCTCACCAGATCAGGATACGTGCCGCCATGCCCGCACCGCGTCGTCGACGAGGCGGGCGCCGTCCGCCGCATCAAGCCAGTGCACCCGGTGGTCCCGGCGAAACCACGACCGCTGCCGTCGCACGTAGCGCCGGGTCCCGACGTAGGTCTGCTCGCGCGCGTCGCGCAGCTGGTCTTCCGAGCCGCCGGCGTCGAGGGCCGCCAGCACCTGCGCGTAGCCCAGGGCGCGCGAGGCGGTGACCCCGTCGCGCAGGCCGTCACCCAGCAGGCCGCGTACCTCGTCAACCAGGCCCTGCTCGAACATGGCGTCGGTGCGGCGGGCCAATCTCTCGTCGAGAAGCGTTGTGTTGCAATCCAATCCGATGATGATGGTGTCCCAGCGCGGGGCGCCGATGCGCGGCGCGGAGGCGGCGAAGGGCTGCCCGGTGAGCTCGACGACCTCCAAAGCGCGCACCGTGCGCCGGCCGTCGGTGGGCAGGATCGCCGCGGCCGCCGCCGGGTCCCGGCGGGCCAGCTCGGCGTGCAACTCCCCCACCCCCACCTCGGCGAGCCGCCGTTCCCAGCGCGCGCGCACCGCGGGGTCGGTCGCCGGGAACGACCAGTCGTCGAGCAGGGACTGGACGTAGAGCATCGAGCCGCCCACGATCACCGGCACGGCGCCGCGGGCGGCGATCGCTTCGACGTCGGCGGCGGCGGCCGCCTGGTAGCGGGCGACGGTGGCGGTCTCGGTGACGTGCAGGACGTCGAGCTGATGATGCGGGATGCCGCGGCGCTGCTCGACGGGCAGCTTGGCGGTGCCGATGTCCATGCCGCGGTAGAGCTGCATGGCGTCGGCATTCACGATCTCCGCGCCGAGCCGCTCGGCAACATCCAGCGCCAGCTGCGACTTGCCGGTGCCGGTGGGCCCGATGATCGCAAGCGGTCGGTTCATGGCTGCCAGAAGCCGGCAAAGTAGCCCACGCCGTAGGGCGCACCCCGGTAGAGCTCCTTGGCCGACCGCGGCCCCGGCTCGGTGAGGCCGGCCAACACCCCGAACGCGACCCGCCCCAGGATCTGCGGCGGCAACTGGGCCAGGGCGGCGGCGTCGCCGTCGGCCAGTGCGTCGTCCAACGCCAGCTGCGCCTCGGCGTCTTCCGGGTGATGGCCGCCGGGGGCCGCCGGTGTAAGGGTGTTCGCGCCGTCAGCCACCACCAACACGCCGACGGGATCGGGCACCCGGTCGATCTCCGCGCGCAGACGCCGGCCGTGGGCCAGCGCCGTGCCGGCGTCGTGGTCGCCGCGGTAGACGCGAACCTGCACCCCGGCGTCGGGGCGGGCCTGGCCGCGCGCCCACCCGGCCACCAGCGCGCACACCGGGAGTTCGGCGGCCCGGGCGGCCTGCGGCGACAGTTGCACCGCCACGTCGACGCCGAAACCGGCGAACGTGCCGGTGCAGTCGGGCCCGACGACCTGGTCGGCTGGGCCCGTCCCGATCGCCACCCAGCGCGGCGGCAACAGGGCGGCCGCGGCCAGCGCCGCCGCGGTCAGGTCGGCCACCTCGGCGGCGGCCGCTCCGGCCAGCTCGGGGACGAGCACCGGCGCGGCGGGAACGATCGCGATGGCGCTCAGCACGCAACCACACTAACCAGGCGCTAGGTGATCGTCGGGCTGCTCTCCGCCGCCGGCGGTGGGACGTCTTGCGCGGCCAACGCCTCGCGCGCCTCCACGACGTCCAGCCCGGCCTCCGCCACGATCGAGGCGGCCTCCCCGCGCGCCAGGGCGACCGTCGCGATGATCACCAACGCCACCGCCGACACCAGCACGAGCGCGGCGGGGCCCTGATCGTGGAGCGTCTCTTCGAGCACCGTGACCCCGAGCACGCCGGCCACGACGGGTTTACACACCGTCATCGTCGGCAACGACGCGGTCAGCGCGCCCGCGCGGAAGGCGGACTGCTGAAACACCATTCCGCACAGGGCGGTTGCCAGCCACGGATAGAACTCCGGCGCGGTCAGCACCGCGCCGGGGCCCCTCTCGGCCACCTCGACGACGCCCTTGGTCAGCACCGCGAACAGCGCCAACGACGAACCCGCGACCAGCGCCAAGAGCACCGCCGCGACCGGACGTCCCCTCCAGATCCGCGCCCCCAGCACACACCCCATTAACAGCGGGCCCATCACCGCGGCCACGATGATCCAGGTCTCCAGCGGCGCGCGCTCCCGCCCGGAGGTGGGGTCGCCGACGATGATCACCACCGCCAGCGCCGCGGCCAGCACCACCGCCCAGGCCCACTCCCAGCGGGTCACCCGTTGCTTGGTCAGGCGCGCGTAGATCGGAAGCGCGAACAGCAGCGCGGTCACCTGCAGCGACGTCACGAGGACCACCGAACCCCACGCCAGGGCACCCGCCTGCAGGCTGTAGTTGGTGATCGCGGCCAGCCCGCCGAGCCACCACCGCTTGTCGCGCAACGACATGCGGAACAGCTCGAGGTGGCCGACTTCCTTGTCGGTGATCTCGTGCGCGGACCGCTGCCGGATCACATCGCCGACCGCCGAGGCCAACGCGGCGCACAGGGCGATCAGCGCGGCGATGTCAACTTTCGACATGGGGACCCCTCACCAGCGTTCCGCCCGAAAGCTGTGTGTCACGTGCCGTTTCCTAACAATTCAACGACCACTGTAGTGGGCCGCGCCGGGGTCTCGACCCCAGCGAACCCCGGCGATCCGTCGACGAACCGGGCCGCACCTGCGGAAAACCCTGGGGAAATTTCGCGATTCGGGCATCGCGATCACCCCCTCGGAAGCCACGGCGAGAAAACGACCACCGGCCTGTGCCACCGTACCGGGCCGGGCGCCGCCGCCAAATGGTCGGAGCGACGGTGGAATCGAACCGTTATCCCCGGTGCGCCGGGTCCCCGCCCAGGGCGCAGTGTGGGCCCGAACCGGCGTTTGCAAAGCTAGCCGACGCGGGCGAAGGCCGGGCGCGCCAAAACAGTAGGCGCGCTTCGCCCGCCAAGCTGCTTGAATACTGTTGGAAACGGTCAAAGAGCGTTAAGGGAGCCGCCACGCGCGGCAGGCGCGCGGAACACCACCGCGCGAAAGTTGCAGAAGGGTTGGTGACGAGCGCATGACGTCCGACGAGCCCACCAGCAACGCCTCACCCAAGCCGGTGCCGCGCCCGGGTCCGCGCCCCGGACCCCGGCCCGTGAGCCCGGGGCCGCGACCCGCCCCGGTGGCCGCCCATCCGTCCAGCGATCCGCACCGGTTCGGCCGCGTCGACGACGACGGCACCGTCTGGCTGATCAGCTCGGCCGGCGAACGCATCGTCGGTTCCTGGCAGGCCGGCGACCGCGAGGCCGCCTTCGCCCACTTCGGCCGGCGCTTCGACGACCTGAGCACCGAGGTCACGCTCATGGAGGAGCGGTTGGCGTCGGGCACCGGGGACGCCCGCAAGATCAGGGCGCACGCGTCGGCGCTGTCCGAGACGTTGCCGACCGCGAGCGTGCTGGGGGACGTCGACGGGCTCGCGGCCCGGTTGGCCGGCCTGGTCGAGCGCGCCGACGCGGCCATCGCCGAGGGCCGCTCGAAGCGCGAGGAGCATCGGGCCGCCCAGACCGCCCGCAAGGAGGCCCTGGCCGCCGAGGCCGAAGACCTGGCCGCCAACGCGACACAATGGAAGGCCGCGGGCGACCGGTTGCGCGCGATCCTCGACGAGTGGAAGACGATCAGCGGCCTGGACCGCAAGGTCGACGACGCGCTGTGGAAGCGCTATTCGGCCGCGCGGGACACCTTCAACCGGCGGCGGGGTTCCCATTTCGCCGAGCTGGACCGGGAGCGGTCGGGGGTCCGGCAGTCCAAGGAACGGCTCTGCGAGCGCGCCGAGGAACTGTCCGATTCGACGGACTGGACCGCCACCAGCGCCGAGTTCCGCAAGCTGCTCACCGAGTGGAAGGCGGCCGGGCGGGCGACCAGGGAGGTCGACGACGCCCTGTGGAAGCGCTTCAAGGCGGCCCAGGATTGCTTCTTCACCGCCCGCAACGCGGCGGCGGCGGAAAAGGACGCGGAGTTTCGCGCCAACGCCACCGCCAAGGAGGCGCTGCTGGCCGAGGCGGAAAAGATCGACACCAGCAACCTCGACGCGGCCCGGGCGGCGTTGCGGTCCATCGCCGACAGGTGGGATGCCATCGGGAAGGTGCCGCGGGAACGCTCCGCCGAGCTGGAGCGGCGCCTGCGCGCGGTCGAGAAGAAGGTGCGGGAGGCCGGCGACGCGGATTGGTCCGACCCGCAGGCGCAGGCCCGCGCCGAGCAGTTCCGCACCCGCGCCGAGCAGTACGAACAGCAGGCGCAGAAGGCCGCGGCGGCCGGCCGGGCCAAGGAGGCCGACGAGGCCAGGGCCAACGCCGAACAGTGGCGGCAGTGGGCCGACGCGGCCGCCGCGGCGCTGACGCGCCGGTCCTAGCCTTTCGGCGGGGCCTCGGGGTCGTCCGGTTTGTCGAGGGTGTCCAGCAGGGTCATCGACTGCCGCGCTGCGGCGACCCGGCGCCGCTCCTCCTCGGCGGCCAGGTGCACGACGGTGCGCGCCCAGACCAGGCGGGCCCAGTGAAACGTCAGCACCATCACGGTGATCCAGGCGACGATCAGCCCCACGCCCGGCCCGGGATGCCCGGCGGCCACGGTCTGGCGCGACCAGATCGCCAACAGCCCGGCGCCGCACGCGATCGCCGAGCCCGCCAGCGCCACCCAGGCCAGCGCCCAGCGCCGCGTCATCAGCGCCAGCATCGAAAAGCCCACGCCGAACACCAGTGCCAGCCAGGCGAACACGCGCGACGGCAGGGACACCGCGGCGGCGCCGGCGCCGTGGCTGGAGAACAGCACATCCCAGCCGCGTACGTGCCCGGTGTGCGGCAGGATGAACGAGGCCAGCAGCACGAACACCAGGATCGCGACCACCAAAGCCCTTGGGCCGGGCTCGATTTCGCCGGCCACCCGGCGTTCGGCGGCGTCGATTTCGGTCCGCAGCGCGTCGATGTCGGTGTGTTCTTTTTTCATCGGGCACATCCCAGGGTTTCGAGCGGTTCGGTGGCGGGCCCGACGGCCGGCATGCCCAGGCCGATCGTGCGCGGGCGCCGCCCGGCGGCGTGGGCGTCGCCGGCCCGGGTGCGGCGGTGGCGCAGGATGCCGGCGTCGGCGATGAGGTGGTGAGGCGCGGCCCCGGTGACCTCCGCGGTGACGATGTCGCCGGGCCGGACCTGGTCGTTCGAGGCTTCGGAACAGGAGAAGTGCACCAGCCGGCCGTCGCGCGCGCGTCCGGTCATGCGCGCCGTGCGGGCGTCCTTGCGCCCTTCGCCGGTGGCGACCAGCAATTCGACGGTCTGCCCGACCAGCGCGCGGTTGCCCTCCAGCGAGATCTGCTCCTGCAGCTCGACCAGCCGCTCGTAGCGTTCCTGGACAACGGCTTTCGGTAGCTGGCCGTCGAAGTCGGCGGCGGGGGTGCCGGGGCGTTTGGAGTACTGGAAGGTGAACGCCGCCGCGAAGCGGGCCTGCCGCACGACGTCGAGGGTGGCGGCGAAATCCTCTTCGGTCTCGCCGGGAAATCCGACGATCAGGTCCGTGGTGATCGCCGCGTGCGGCATGGCCGCCCTCACGCGCTCGATGATGCCCAGGTAGCGCTCGGCGCGGTAGGAGCGGCGCATCGCGCGCAGCACCCGGTCGGATCCGGACTGCAGCGGCATGTGCAGCGCCGGGCAGACGTTGGGTGTCTGCGCCATCGCCTCGATGACGTCGTCGGTGAACTCGGCCGGGTGCGGCGAGGTGAACCGCACGCGTTCCAGCCCGTCGATGCGCCCGCAGGCGCGCAGCAACTCGGCGAAGGCGCCGCGATCGCGGGGCTGCGCGGGGTCGGCGAAGGAAACGCCGTAGGCGTTGACGTTCTGGCCCAGCAGGGTGATTTCGAGCACGCCGTCGTCGACCAGCGATTGGACCTCGGCGAGGATGTCGGCCGGGCTGCGGTCGACCTCCTTGCCGCGCAGCGACGGCACGATGCAGAATGTGCAGGTGTTGTTGCACCCGACGGAGATGGAAACCCAAGCGGCATAGGCGGATTCGCGTGCGCTGGGCAGCGACGACGGGAACTGCTGCAGCGCCTCGGCGATCTCCACCTGCGCGACCCTGTTGTGCCGGGCGCGGTCGAGCAGCGTCGGCAGCGATCCGATGTTGTGCGTGCCGAACACGACGTCGACCCACGGCGCCTTGCGCAGCAGCGCGTCGCGGTCCTTTTGGGCCAGGCAGCCCCCGACGGCGATCTGCATGTCGGGATTGCCGCGCTTGCGCGGGGCCAGGTGGCTGAGGTTGCCGTACAGCTTGTTGTCGGCGTTCTCCCGCACGGCGCAGGTGTTGAAGACCACCACGTCGGCGTCGGTTCCGTCGTCCGCGCGCCGGTAGCCGGCCGCCTCCAGCAGGCCCGCCAACCGCTCCGAGTCGTGGACGTTCATCTGGCAGCCGTAGGTGCGTACCTGGTAGGTACGCGCTCCCGAAACGTCTCGGGCCACCATCGAAGTCACGGGGCCATGGTACGGCGACTGGAGTCGGCCGAATGAACCCGCAGCTTAGACCCGGCGGCGCTCGCGTTCGGCGGCCAGCTCGGCGAGCACCACCTCGCACGCCAGGTTCTGGCCGTAGCCGCGGCGCGCCAGCATTCCCACCAGCCGGCGGGTCACCCGCGCCTCGTCGGTCAGCGTCTCGCGGCGCAGCTTGGCCCGCACCAGCTCCTCGGCCCTGTCCCGCTCGGCGGCGGCGTCGATCCCGGCCAGCGCGGCGCCGATCAGCTCTTTGCCGACCCCCTTGGTCCGCAGCTCGGCGGCCAACGCGCGCCGGCTCTTTCCCGCCTTCGCACGCCGGGACTCGACCCACTGCTCGGCGAACTCGGCGTCGTTCACCAGGCCGACGGCGGCCAGCCGGTCGAGCACCCGCTCGGCGACGTCGTCCGGATAACCACGTTTGGACAGCTGACCGGACAGCTCGGCCCGGGTGCGCGATCTCGCGGTGAGCAGGCGCAGGCACAGCGTCCGCGCCTGCTCCTCGCGGGAGGGCTCAGAAGTCGACGGGGGCGGGGAGGACGTCTTCATCGGTCACGACCGCGCCAATGCCGAGCTTTTCCTTGATTTTCTTCTCGATCTCGTTGGCGATGTCGGCGTTTTCCATCAGGAAGGTGCGCACGTTCTCCTTGCCCTGGCCGAGCTGTTCGCCCTCGTAGGTGAACCACGAACCGGACTTGCGGATGAAGCCCTGATCCACCCCCATGTCGATCAGCGAGCCCTCGCGGCTGATGCCGCGGCCGTAGAGGATGTCGAACTCGGCCTGCTTGAACGGCGGCGACACCTTGTTCTTGACGACCTTGACCCGGGTGCGGTTACCGACCGCGTTGGTGCCGTCCTTGAGCGTCTCGATCCGGCGCACGTCCATACGCACCGACGCGTAGAACTTCAAAGCCTTTCCGCCCGTGGTGGTTTCGGGGCTGCCGAACATGACTCCGATCTTCTCCCGGAGCTGGTTGATGAAGATCGCCGTGGTTCCCGAGTTGTTGAGCGCGCCGGTCATCTTCCGCAGCGCCTGACTCATCAGCCGGGCCTGCAGCCCGACGTGGCTGTCGCCCATCTCGCCCTCGAGCTCCGCGCGCGGCACCAGGGCCGCCACCGAGTCGATGACCAGGATGTCCAGGGCGCCGGAACGGATCAGCATGTCGGCGATCTCCAGCGCCTGCTCACCGGTGTCCGGCTGGCTGACCAGCAGCGAGTCGGTGTCGACACCGAGCTTCTTGGCGTAATCCGGGTCCAGGGCGTGCTCGGCGTCGATGAACGCCGCGACGCCGCCGGCGGCCTGGGCGTTTGCCACCGCGTGCAGCGCGACGGTGGTCTTACCCGAGGACTCCGGGCCGTAGATCTCCACGACCCGGCCACGTGGCAGGCCGCCGATGCCCAATGCCACGTCCAGTGCGATGGATCCGGTCGGGATGACCGAGATCGGCTGGCGCATCTCGTCGCCGAGACGCATCACCGAGCCTTTGCCGTAGCTCTTCTCGATCTGGGCCATCGCCAGCTCGAGGGCCTTCTCGCGGTCGGGGGCTTGCGTCATGATGCCTCTTCCTATCGTCGTTGTGTTCTTCTGACCGGTATCGGTCGGTTGGCGGTGACCCTAGGCGCGGGGTCCGACAAGTCCCCGAACGCTCACCACAGTAGCCGAACACCTGTTCGATTCAAGGTGACACGCCGGGCGCCCGACGGCGTGTGGCAACATTTGCTACCGACAAGGCGCTGACGGGGCTGACAACCTGAGGAAACCGGTGCGAATCCGGTGCGGTCCCGCCACTGTGATCGGGGACGGACACGTCCCGACCCGAGAGCCAGATACTCACCGTCAGCGCTTCCTCACGAGAACTGGGGCGGATTTCCCCAGGGAGGGTTGGTTGCGCATGGACATTTCTGCCGAGCTGGCCGAAATTTCTTCTTACAAAAGGTTTTTCACGTTCACCGTGGGCGGCGACGCGGCGGGGTGGCATCCGGTCGGGCAGTCATACGCCGACGGGTTCGCCGACCTGATCGACGCCACCGCGCGGCGCTATCACACGTCGGACCTGCGGATCGCCGCGTCGCTGGTCCACCTCGGCCACGCCACGCGGTTGTGGTCGCCGGTGCTGGCGTGTGCGCTGGGCCATGGCGTGATCCCCGATCTCAAATGCCTGCAACGCGCCGACGACGGGGCGAAGCTGCGCATCCCCGAGCCCGTCGGGCAGGCCGTCGACCGGCCGCCGGCGAAGTTGCTGTACCGCCTCGTCGTCCGGGGACACATGAAACCGTTCGCCGCCGGCCTGCGGGTCAAGCTGGCGCCCGCCCTGCTGGCGGGCAACATCGCGTCCGCGCTGGTCGGGGCGTCCCGGGCGCTGCTCGTCGCGCGCCCCGACCTGCGGCCCGCGATCGTCGAGATGACGGAGTCTCTGCTGGACACCGGCATGCTGGCCGGGTCCGGCGTGATCACCGGCTCACATCTGGGCTTCCGGCGTCGCAGCTGTTGCCTGTTCTATCGCGTGCCTGGGCGATCGGTCTGCGGCGACTGCGTGTTTCGCCGTGAGCGCCCGGGCCGCTGAGTGTGCAGCCACGGTTTTGCGTGTACCCGGGGCGGTCAACAGGCCCGGAGCGCGCCGCCAACTCACACTCAACGCCACGAAAGCACACTCACCACTGATCGCGCGGCACGTCGAAATCGGCGCACAGGGCACGCCAGACGTCGCGGGGGTCGACCCCGTCCTCGATCGCCTGGGCGGCGGTGCGGCCGCCGAACCCGGTCAGCACGTGATCCACCAGCACCGACGCGCCGTAGGTGGAACCGAACCGCAACACAACCCGCTCGTTGAACTCCGTCAGCCGCACGCTCGCCAACATACCCACGGAGCTACCCCGCTAAAGCCAGCGCTTCGCGGCACACCCACACCGGGTCGGCGACGTCGGCAATGCCGGCGGCGGCTTGGCGCGCGGCGTCGCGGTAGCCGGGCGACGACAGCACCTCGCCCACCGCGGCCACCAGCGCGTCGGCGGTCAGCGGCCGGATCAGCCGTCCGCTCCCCTGGCGCACCACCCGGTTGGCCATCTCCCACTGATCCCCGCCGCCGGGGACCACGACCAGCGGCACGCCGGCCAGCAGCGTTTTGCTCACGATCCCGTGGCCGCCACCGCAGATCATCAGGTCGGCGTGCGCCAGCAGGTCGGACTGGCGCCCCAGGCCCGCCACCGCGTACGGCGGCAGCGTCAGCTCCGCCCCGCCGAGGCGCGAGATCACCAGGCGCGAGCCCGCGGGCAGCGTCTCCCCGGGTATCAGGCACTGCAGCGCGGCCTCGGCCAGGCCCGCCGTCCCGGTCGACGCGGTCGACGGCGCGACCACCACCACCGGCCCGGGGCCGGGCGGCACCTCGAGCACCCGATCGGTGGGCTCGAAGTGCAACGGCCCGACGACGACGGCCTCGTCCGGCCAGTCCGGGCGCGGCACCTCGAGGGCGGGCAGCGTCGCGATGAGGCGGCGCAGCGGCCCGGGGTCAACGGCGGGCAGCCCGATCTCGAGCCGGGCGGCCGCGCGCTGCTTGATGCCGGCGCGCCAGGATCTTCCCGTCAGCGCCCGCATGCTGGCGTCGCGCAGCCGGCCGCGGAAGCCGGTGCCCGGCGCCAGCCCGCTGCCGATCGGCGGCAGCCCCTTCGACGGCAGGTACAGCGGATGCGGGTTGAGCTCGATCCACGGGATCCCCAGCAGCTCGGCGGCCATCCCGCCGCCCGCGGTGATGACGTCCGAGACCACCAGATCGGGCGCCAGGTCTCGCAGCGCCGGGACGTTGAGCACCGCCATCCGCGCAGCGCGGCGATGGATCCGGGCGCCGGCGTCGATGTCCTCGTCGGTGGCGGCCAGCCCGTCCAACTCGGCGGCGTCGATGCCGACCGCGCGGGCGGCGCCGGTCCATTCCGCGCCGGTGAACAGGGTGGGCCGATCGCCCGCCTCGACGAAGCGCTGGCACAGCGCGATCGCGGGGAACGAGTGCCCGGGATCCGGCCCGGCGACCACGGCGACACGCATCGACCCCACCCTGCCACAGCGCCGCGCCGCCACGCACAGCCCCGGTCGAATAGGCTGGCGGCCATGACCGAGCTGACTGACACTGGCGTCGCGAACACCCGCACGGTCGAGGGTTTCCTGAACGCGCTTCAAGATTCGGACCTCGAGGCCGCCGAGGCCGCGTTGGACGACGACCTCGTCTACGAGAACGTCGGCCTGCCCACGATCCGCGGCCGCGCCCGGGCGATCAAGCTATTCCGCGCGATGGAGCGCCGCGGGGCGTTCGAGGTGAAGATCCACCGCATCGCCGCCGACGGCGCCGCGGTGCTCACCGAGCGCACCGACGCGCTGATCGTCGGCCCGCTGCGGCTGCAGTTCTGGGTCTGCGGCGTGTTCGAGGTGCACAACGGGCGAATAACGCTGTGGCGGGACTACTTTGACTTCTTCGACATGTTCAAGGCGACCCTGCGCGGCCTGGCGGCGCTCGTCGTGCCGTCGCTGAAGGCTTCGTTCTAGGCGTTCTAGGCGTTCAGGCCTTCGGCAAGCCGCCCAGCTCGTCGAACGCCTGCGCCCACCCCAGCAGGCGATCGGTCGCGCCGACCAGCTCCTCGCGGTAGCGCTGCTGCGCCGCGCCGGC
>NZ_AUWQ01000128.1 GCF_000455205.1 Mycobacterium sp. UM_CSW
TTTAGTGAGTCAACGCGTGCCGGCTCTCGGAGAGACGGGTGTGGCAGATGTGACCGACGCGCCGCAGTCCGCCGTCGGCGCCCTTCGATAGCCTGCGAAGGTGACTTCGGCAGAGGCTGACTCCTTAGCGCCCGACGTTCGGCGGCAATGGCAAGAACTGGCCGACGAGGTGCGCGAACACCAGTTTCGTTACTACGTGCGCGACGCCCCGATCATCTCCGACGCGGAGTTCGACCAGCTCCTAAAGCGGCTCGAAGCGCTCGAGGAGCAGCATCCCGAACTGCGCACGCCCGATTCGCCGACCCAGCTCGTCGGCGGGGCCGGCTTCGCCACCGATTTCACCGAGGCCGAGCACCTGGAACGAATGCTGTCCCTGGACAACGTGTTCAGCGCCGAGGAGTTCGAGGTGTGGGCCGCGCGAGTGCGCGCCGAGGTCGGTGACGACGTGCCCTACCTGTGTGAGCTCAAAATCGACGGCGTCGCGCTGTCGCTCGTATACCGCGACGGCCGCCTGGTCCGGGCGGCGACGCGGGGCGACGGACGCACCGGCGAGGACGTCACGCTGAACGCCAGAACCATCGACGACGTCCCGGAACGGCTGACGGCCGGCAAGGACTACCCGGTGCCGAAGGTTCTCGAGGTGCGCGGCGAGGTGTTCTTCCGGCTGGACGACTTCGAGGCGCTCAACGCCGCCCTGGTCGAGGACGGCAAGACGCCCTTCGCCAACCCGCGCAATAGCGCCGCGGGCTCCCTTCGCCAGAAGGACCCCGCGGTCACCGCGCGGCGCAGGCTGCGGATGATCTGTCACGGGGTGGGGCACACCGAGGGCTTTCGCCCGGCCACGCTGCACGACGCCTACCTGGCGCTGGGCGCGTGGGGCCTGCCCGTCTCCGAGCACACCACCCGGGTGGAAAACGTGGTGGGCGCGCTGGAGCGCATCACCTACTGGGGCGAACACCGCCACGACGTGGATCACGAAATCGACGGTGTGGTGGTCAAAGTCGACGATGTGGCGCTGCAGCGCAGGCTGGGCTCGACCTCGCGGGCGCCCCGGTGGGCGATCGCGTACAAGTACCCGCCCCAGGAGGTGCAGACCAAGCTCCTGGACATCCGCGTCAACGTCGGCCGGACCGGGCGCGTCACACCGTTCGCGTTCATGACGCCGGTCAAGGTGGCCGGGTCGACGGTGGGGCTGGCCACGCTGCACAACGCCGCCGAAGTCAAGCGCAAGGGCGTGTTGATCGGCGACACCGTGGTGATTCGCAAGGCCGGTGACGTCATCCCCGAGGTGCTCGGCCCGATCGTCGACCTGCGCGACGGCTCGGAACGCGAATTCGTCATGCCCACAACGTGTCCCGAATGCGGCACCCCGCTTGCCCCGGCCAAGGAGGGCGACGCCGACATCCGCTGCCCCAACGCGCGGTCGTGCCCGGCGCAGTTGCGGGAGCGAGTTTTTCACGTCGCGGGCCGCGGCGCGCTCGACATCGAGGGACTGGGTTACGAGGCCGCCACCGCGCTGCTGCAGGCCGGCGTGATCGCCGACGAGGGCGACCTGTTCTCGCTGTCCGAGGATGACCTGTTGCGAACCGAGCTGTTCCGGACGAAGGCCGGCGGGTTGTCGGCCAACGGCGCGCGGCTGCTGGCCAATCTCGATGTGGCCAAGGCGAAGCCGCTGTGGCGGGTGCTGGTGGCGTTGTCGATCCGGCACGTGGGCCCGACGGCGGCTCGCGCGCTGGCCACCGAATTCGGCGACCTGCAGGCGATCGAGGACGCGTCCACCGAGCAGCTGGCCGCGGTGGAGGGAGTCGGCCCGACCATCGCGGCCGCCGTCACCGAATGGTTCACCGTCGACTGGCACCGGGCGATTGTCGACAAATGGCGGGCGGCCGGGGTGCGGATGGCCGACGAACGCGACGCGAGTGTGCCGCGCACCCTCGAGGGGCTGACGATCGTAGTCACCGGTTCGCTGGCGGGTTTCTCGCGCGACGACGCCAAGGAGGCGATCGTGTCGCGCGGCGGCAAGGCCGCGGGATCGGTTTCGAAGAAGACCGACTACGTCGTCGCCGGCGACTCGCCGGGCTCCAAGTACGACAAAGCGGTGGAGTTGGGCGTGCCGATCCTCGACGAAGACGGATTCCGAAAGTTGTTGGCCGACGGGCCTTCCGGGGCCGACGAGTGAGCAGTTCGTACGGTGATTCGACGCGCAGCGTCAAGGCCGTAAGCTCCCCGGCCGTCCCTGGCCGGCCGGTGGCGCCGCCGGCGGTGCTGGCCTCCACCTATCACCTGTCCGCCGACGAAACCTCCGATCTCGATGCCTACGGCCGCAGCTCCAATGCGACCTGGCGGCACGTGGAATCGGCCCTCGCCGCGCTGGAGGGAGCGACCGGCGCGGTGCTGTTCAGCTCGGGCATGGCGGCCATCGGTGCCGCGCTGTGCGCACTGGCCAGTCCCGGGTCGGCCCTGGTGGTGCCGTCCGACGGCTACTATCAGGTGCGCCAGTATGCGGCGGAACACCTTGCGCCCGCCGGTGTTTCGGTGATCAAGGCGTCGAGTTCGCAAATCTACGACGCGGCTGCCGGCGTCGATGTGGTACTGGCGGAAACCCCCACGAACCCCGCGTTGGATGTGATCGACCTCCAGCGGTTGGCCACCGTGTGCCATTCTCGCGGGGCGCGGTTGATCGTCGACAACACCGCGGCCACCCCGTTCGGTCAGTGCCCCCTGGCGCTGGGCGCCGACCTGGTGGTGGCCAGCGCCACCAAGGGACTCTCGGGGCACAGTGACCTGCTGGCCGGTTACGTGGCGACCAACCAGCCCGAGCTGATCGCCGCCGTCGAACGCCATCGGTTGCTCGCCGGTGCGATCCTCGGCGGCTTCGAGGCGTGGCTGCTGCTGCGCAGCCTGGGAAGCGCCGGGCTGCGATTCGACCGCCAGTGCCGCAATGCGCAAGCGGTGGCGACGATGCTGGCCGGCCATCCGTCGGTACGAACCGTGCGCTACCCGGGGCTGGTCGAGGACCCGGCGCACCCCGTGGCCGTCGCGCAGATGCGGCGGTTCGGGTCCCTGGTCTCATTCGAGTTGGCCGACGCTGCGGCGGTGCGGGCACTGGTGGACGGGGCCGAGCTGCTGATCGCGTCCACCAGCTTCGGCGGCATCCACACCTCGGTGGATCGCCGGGCACGGTGGGGTGACCGCGTCGCCGCCGGATTCGCGCGCCTCTCGCTGGGCATCGAAGACACCGACGACCTGGTTGCCGACATCGAGCGGTCGCTCGCGGCGTCTGCTGTGATGGGCGGATGAGCCCGAACTCCGTTGCCGACGTGGTCGCGCGCATGCGGGCCATCGCGGCACAACTGCCGCCCGATGACGGTGCCGAGGTGTTCAACGGCGTCTACCTGCGAGTGACCGAGATGATGGCGGACCGGCTCGCGACGAAGGGCGTTTTCCACGACGAGGCGTTCGTCACCGATCTCGACGTCCGCTTCGCCGGTTACTGGTTCGACGCATACGACGCCGCCGGGGCCAAGCCCAAGGCGTGGGCGCCGCTGTTCGCCGCCCGAGGCAGCAAGGGAATCCTGCCGATTCAATTCGCGCTTGCCGGCATGAACGCACACATCGAGCACGACTTGCCGCTCGCCGTGATCGCCACGTGTGCCGCGCGCCGGTGCACGCCGGACACCCCGGGCGTGCACGCGGACTACGAGAAGATCAACGACGTCCTTGCCAGCGTCGAGGCCGAGATCCGGCGGTCCTTCCTTGACGACGTGGAAAGGGCGATCGACGATCACCTCGAGCCGGTCGCGCACCTGATCACCTCGTGGGACATCGCGAAGGCGCGCGATTTCGCGTGGCTGACCGTGCATACGATGTGGGAGCTGCGACGGGTCAGCGAGTTGTTCGACGCTTACGCCGCGGGGCTGGCCCGCACGGTGGGGATGGGTTCCCGGCTGTTGCTGACCGCACTGACCTGAACGCCTCAGCGCAGCATCGTCGCCACGATGCCGGCCAGATAGCCCAGCCGGGCGACCTCCGAGGGCCGGAATTCCGGGCCCGGACGGCCCAGCACCACCGCCGTGTGCGGGTCGCCCAGCGGCGCCGCGACCATGGTTGTGTCCATGTCGCGCCACGCCTGCGGCACCCACTCGGCGGTATGGTCCAGCGCCGCCGCGCGTTCGATCGGCAGCCAGGGGGCGGAATCGGCCTTGGTTTCCGGGCACCCGGGGCTGTCGGCGAGGCGTTCCAGTTCCCCGTGTGAACTGCGCAACACCGTGCACCAGCTGACCCGCAGCACCTTGGGCGCCTCGTTGACCAGAACCTTCAGCCGCGACGCGTCGTCGCCCGCGGCGGCGACGTGGTCCAGCAGCTCGAGCTCGCGGTGCGCCTCCAGCAGCCCGGTGTGTGGGCGGACGCTGTCCACGCGGACGTTGGGCAGTGATTCCGCCGCGGTGATCAGCCGGTCCGGCATCGCCCCCGGCGGCAGCTCGATGACCAGGTCGTCGATCGCATAACCCGCGCTGCGCTCCACCACGTCGAGCGACAGGATGTCGGCGCCCGCCGAACCGAGCGCGACGGCCAGCGAGCCCAGGCTGCCCGGGCGGTCGGCTAGCTCGATGCGCAACAGATACGACGGCACGGCCAACACTTTGGCACAGCAATGTATCCACGGCATTTCGGCTGGGACGGCGGCGTGAAGCCCGCCTCCCGCCCCCGACGGGGTCTGATCGCCCGCTTCCTCCTCCCGCCGCTCTGCGGCGGGCCTCGTCGCCCGGCTAGGCTTTCCGGTCGTGTCCCAGATCTCCCGCGACGACGTGGCGCACCTTGCGCGGCTGGCCCGGCTGGCGCTGACCGATGCCGAGCTGGACAGTTTCGCCGGCCAACTCGACGCCATCCTCACCCACGTCAGCCAGGTCCAATCGGTCGACGTCACCGGCGTCGAAGCGACCGACAACCCGCTCAAGGACGTCAACGTCACCCGCCCGGACGAGAGGACACCGTGCCTGACCCAGGCCGAGGCGCTGGCCGAGGCGCCCGCAGCCGTCGACGGCCGCTTCGCCGTGCCGCAGATCCTGGGGGACGCCGAGTGACCGATATCGTCCGCTCCGACGCCGCGACGCTGGCCGCCCAGGTCGCCGCCGGGGAGCTGTCGTCCACCGAGATCACCCAGGCCTGCCTGGACCAGATCGAGGCAACCGACGACCGGTACCACGCGTTTTTGCACGTCGCGGCCGACGAGGCGCTGGCCGCCGCGGCCGCCGTCGACGACGCGGTGGCCGCCGGCGAGCCGCTGCCGTCGGCGCTGGCCGGGGTGCCGCTGGCGCTCAAGGACGTCTTCACCACGGTCGACATGCCCACCACCTGCGGCTCCAAGATCCTGGAGGGCTGGCGTTCCCCCTACGACGCGACCGTCACCGCGCGGTTGCGCGCGGCCGGCATCCCGATCCTGGGCAAGACCAACATGGACGAGTTCGCGATGGGCTCGTCGACGGAGAACTCCGCCTACGGCCCCACCCGCAACCCGTGGGACACCGACCGGGTGCCTGGAGGTTCCGGCGGCGGCAGCGCGGCCGCGCTCGCCGCGTTCCAGGCCCCGCTGGCCATCGGGTCCGACACCGGGGGCTCCATCCGCCAGCCGGCCGCGCTGACCGCGACCGTCGGCGTCAAGCCCACCTACGGCACGGTGTCGCGCTACGGGCTGATCGCCTGCGCGTCGTCGCTGGATCAGGGCGGCCCGTGCGCCCGCACGGTGCTGGACACCGCCCTGCTGCACCAGGTGATCGCCGGGCACGACGTCCGCGACTCGACGTCCGTCAACGCCGAGGTGCCCGACGTCGTCGGCGCCGCCAGGGCCGGCGCTGGCGGTGATCTGCGCGGCGTGCGCATCGGCGTCGTTCGGCAGCTGCGCGGCGAGGGCTACCAGGCGGGGGTGCTGACGTCGTTCGAGGCCGCCGTCGAGCAGTTGACCGAGCTGGGCGCCGAAGTCAGCGAAGTCGATTGCCCGCATTTCGATCACGCGCTGGCCGCCTACTACCTGATCCTGCCGTCCGAGGTGTCCAGCAACCTGGCCCGCTTCGACGCGATGCGCTACGGCCTGCGGGTGGGCGACGACGGCACGCATTCCGCCGAGGAGGTCATGGCGCTGACCCGCGCGGCCGGCTTCGGCCCGGAGGTCAAGCGGCGCATCATGATCGGCACCTATGCGCTGTCCGCCGGCTATTACGACGCGTACTACAACCAGGCGCAGAAGGTCCGCACGCTGATCGCGCGCGACCTCGACCGGGCCTACGAAACCGTCGACGTGGTGGTCTCGCCGGCGACCCCGACCACGGCGTTCCCGTTGGGGGAGAAGGTCGACGACCCGCTGGCGATGTACCTGTTCGACCTGTGCACCCTGCCCCTGAACCTGGCCGGCCACTGCGGCATGTCGGTCCCGTCCGGGCTGTCCCCGGACGACGGCCTGCCGGTCGGGCTGCAGATCATGGCCCCCGCGTTGGCCGACGACCGCCTGTATCGGGTGGGCGCCGCCTACGAGGCGGCCCGCGGGGCGCTGCCTAGCGCGGCCACCGTTTAGCGGCAATTTGCGTCAGGTCGCGCCATCCGGGGCCCATGCGGGCAAGATGAACAGATGCGGATCGGAATTCTCACCGGGGGCGGCGACTGTCCCGGGCTCAACGCCGTCATCCGGGCGGTGGTGCGCACCTGTGACTCGCGATACGGGTCGTCGGTGGTCGGATTCCAGGACGGATGGCGCGGGCTGCTGGAGAACCGGCGCATCCAGTTGCAAAACGACGACCGCAACGACCGCCTGCTCGCCAAGGGCGGAACGATGCTGGGCACCGCCCGCGTGCACCCCGACAAACTTCGGGCCGGGCTGAACCAGATCAAACAGACCCTGGACGACAACGGCATCGACGTGCTGATCCCGATCGGCGGCGAGGGCACCCTGACCGCCGCGCACTGGCTGTCCGAGGAGAACGTTCCCGTGGTCGGCGTGCCGAAGACCATCGACAACGACATCGATTGCACCGACGTGACTTTCGGGCACGACACCGCGCTGACGGTGGCCACCGACGCCATCGACCGGCTGCACTCCACGGCCGAATCCCACCAGCGGGTGATGCTGGTGGAGGTGATGGGCCGGCATGCGGGATGGATCGCGTTGAACGCCGGGCTGGCGTCCGGCGCGCACATGACGCTGATCCCCGAGCAGCCCTTCGACGTCGAGGACGTGTGCCGGCTCGTCAAACGCCGCTTCCAGCGCGGGGATTCGCACTTCATCTGCGTGGTTGCGGAGGGCGCCAAGCCGATCGCCGACTCGATCACGTTGCGCGAGGGCGGGATTGACGAGTTCGGCCACGAGCGGTTCACCGGCGTCGCCGCGCAGCTCGGCGCCGAGGTGGAGAAGCGGATCAACAAGGAGGTCCGGGTGACCGTGCTGGGCCACGTCCAGCGCGGCGGCACCCCGACCGCGTACGACCGGGTGCTCGCGACCCGGTTCGGCGTCAACGCCGCCGATGCCGCGCACGCGGGGGAGTACGGGCAGATGGTCTCGCTCCGCGGGCAGGACATCGGCCGGGTGTCGCTGGCGGACGCCACCCGCCAACTCAAGCTGGTGCCCGAGAGCCGCTACGACGACGCGGCCGCCTTCTTCGGCTAAGTGTTAACGAACGGCGGGTGGCAGCGAATTGACGGCCGGCTGAATTTGCCGCCGCACCCGGCAGCTCACGCCAGGTCGCC
Organism: Mycobacterium sp. UM_CSW; assembly: GCF_000455205.1. Classification (GTDB taxonomy): domain Bacteria; phylum Actinomycetota; class Actinomycetes; order Mycobacteriales; family Mycobacteriaceae; genus Mycobacterium. The sequence goes on from NZ_AUWQ01000128.1 coordinate 7,735, forward strand.
GCGATTTTCGTGGTTTTCCGCCAGCTCGAAGCGGTTATACCGTCAGCTATGAGCAACCGCGGTTCGATTCGCGGAGCCGTTCACCAGCCGGGGTCGGGCCCGCGAGACCGTCAGCGGCCGCCGCCGCGCGGTCGCGACGATGCCAATTGGACGTCTGCCACGGTGCCCCGGCCGCCACAGCCCCCGCCGACCGCGCCGGCACCGGCGCGGCGGGTCCCCCCGCGGTCGCGCCCGGAGCTGACCGTCGGCGGGACGGCCCTCGACAGCCTCGAACCGCAGGAGACGGAGGACTCCGCCGGGTTTGACTGGCGAGACCTGGTCCGGCGCCTTACCGGAATCAACCTCGGCCGGGGCAAAGGTTCGGCATACGAGCAGGAGCTACGGGAGCGCATCCGCGCTCCGCTGGGCGGCGCGTTCCCCATCGCGGTGCTCAACCTCAAGGGCGGCGTCGGCAAGACCGTCGTCGTCGAGGCACTGGGCTCCACCTTCGCCGCCGTCCGCGACGACAAGGTGATCGCCGTGGACATCGACGCCGGCGACTTGGCCGAGCGCCACGGCCGCCGCAACCCGCTGAGCATGGCTGATCTGTTGCGGGACGGCGCGGCCACCCAATATTCGGATGTGCGGGCGCACACCTACATGAACAGCTTCGGGCTGGAGGTGCTCGGGCTGCCGGACTACGCGCGCACCGATTGGCGGCTGGAGCGCCACGACGTCGTCAGGACTTTTTCGATTCTGCGCAAGCACTATTCGGTGGTGTTGGTGGACTGTGTCAAGGCGGTCAATTCGGCCGTGATGGACGCCGTGCTGCCGGCGTCGTGCGCCCTGGTGGTGGTCACCAGCACCTCCATCGATGCGATACGCAAGACCAGGACCACACTAGACCTGTTGCGCAACAAGGGATATCAGCGCTTGATGGCGCGGACCGTGCTGGCGATCAACCATGTCGAGGCGGGCAAGGTCGCCGTCGTCGCCGCCAAGGAGCTCGACGCGTTGTCCGCCCGCGTGGCCGCCACCGTCGTGCTGCCGTTCGATCGGCACGTGCATGACGGCAAGGAGATCGGTCTGGACCGGCTCAGCAGGGAAAGCCGGCGCAGCTATCTGGAGATGGCGGCCGCGTTGGCCGACATGTTCCCCGGCACGGGCATGGAGCAAGGGCTCCGGCTCGGGGCAAACCGAAGGCCGCCCGGGTTCTAGCTGTCCCGATGGGTGGTGACCCGCTTCGCCCGGCTTCGCCGCGCTCGCGATCACCACTACGATCGACGGCATGAGTGTTGCCGCCGGTCCCGAGCTCCTGGATTACGACGAGGTCGTCGCACGTTTCGACCCCGTGCTCGGCCTCGAGGTGCACGTCGAGCTGTCCACCGCGACCAAGATGTTCTGCGGCTGCTCCACCACATTCGGCGCCGAACCCAACACCCAGGTGTGCCCGGTGTGCCTCGGGTTGCCCGGCTCGCTGCCGGTGCTCAACCAGGCCGCGGTGGAGTCGGCGATCCGGATCGGGCTGGCGCTGAATTGCGAGATCGTGCCCTGGTGTCGCTTCGCCCGGAAGAACTACTTCTACCCGGACATGCCCAAGAACTACCAGATTTCGCAGTACGACGAGCCGATCGCGATCAACGGCTACCTGGAGGCGCCGCTGGAAGACGGCTCCACCTGGCGGGTGGAAATCGAGCGCGCCCACATGGAGGAAGACACCGGCAAGCTCACCCACATCGGTAGCGAGACCGGCCGCATTCACGGCGCGACGACGTCGCTGATCGACTACAACCGGGCCGGCGTGCCGCTGATCGAAATCGTCACCAAGCCGATCGTGGGGGCGGGCGCCCGTGCCCCGCAGATCGCCCGATCCTACGTCACAGCCCTGCGAGACCTGTTGCGCGCCTTGGGCGTATCCGACGTCCGGATGGATCAGGGTTCGATGCGTTGCGACGCCAACGTGTCGCTGAAACCGACGGGGGCGACCGAGTTCGGGACCCGGACCGAGACGAAGAACGTCAACTCGCTGCGCAGCGTCGAGGTTGCCGTGCGGTACGAAATGCAGCGCCAGGGCGCTATCCTCGTGTCCGGCGGGCGGATCACGCAGGAAACCCGGCACTTTCACGAGTCCGGGTACACCAGCCCCGGTCGCACCAAGGAAACCGCCGAGGACTACCGCTACTTCCCGGAACCCGACCTCGAGCCGGTCGCGCCCAGCCGCGAGTTGGTCGAGCAGCTGCGGCAGACCATCCCCGAGTTACCATGGTTGAGCCGCAAGCGAATTCAGCTGGAGTGGGGCGTTTCCGACGAGGTCATGCGCGATCTGGTCAACGCCGGCGCCGTCGAACTGGTCACCGAGACCGTCAAGCACGGCGCGTCGAGCGAGCAGGCCCGCGCCTGGTGGGGAAACTTCTTGGTGCAGAAGGCCAATGAGGCCAATCTCGAGTTGGACGAGCTGGCCATCACGCCCGCTCAGGTCGCCGCGGTGATCGCGCTGGTCGACGAGGGCAAGCTGTCCAACAAGCTGGCCCGCCAGGTCGTCGAGGGTGTGCTGGCCGGGGAGGGTGAACCCGAGCAGGTGATGACCGCCCGCGGTCTGGCGCTGGTGCGTGACGACTCGGTGACGCAGGCCGCCGTCGACGAGGCGCTGGCCGCCAATCCGGATGTCGCCGAGAAGATTCGCGGTGGCAAGGTGGCCGCGGCCGGCGCGATCGTCGGCGCGGTGATGAAGGCCACTCGCGGACAGGCCGACGCGGCCCGGGTCCGCGAGCTCGTGCTGGCCGCCTGCGGTCAGGGCTGACCGGGACGGCCGCGCCGGTGTTCGACGACCTGATGGCCATGCTGGACAGCCCGGTGTTCGTCGTGACCACCCAGGCCGACACTCAGCCGTCGGGTTGCCTGATCAGTTTCGCCACCCAAACCAGCGTGCAGCCACCGAGCTTCATGGTCGTGCTGCCGCGCAGTAGCCCCACCTGCGACGCGGCCCGCCAATCCGAGCACCTGGCGGTGCACGTGCTGGCGCAGCACCAGGTCGCCCTGGCGGAGCTGTTCGACGGCGAAACCGACGACCAGGCCGACAGATTCGGTCGCTGCTCGTGGCGCGTCGGGCCGCACGGGATGCCCATCCTCGACGAGGCGATCGCCTGGTTCGTCGGCAGAACCGCGCATTGGATCGATATCGGGGATCACGTCGCCTTCATCGTCGAACCCGTCGCCGGATGGGTTCCCGATTCCGACGAGGACGTGCTCTACCTTTCCGATCTCGACGAGATGGAACCGGGCCAGGTCGCGCCGGAGCGGTTCGTCCTGCACAAGCCGGCCGCCGAGCCGCGCAAATACGGCCTGAGGTTCACCCTGGAGGGGCCGGTTTAGGTCTTGTCGTCGTTGTTGCGCGGGAAGCCGCCGCCCTGCGGGAACAACGGGAACACCACGTCATCGAGCTTTTCGGCGTCCCCGGCGGTCTTGTTAACCGTTGCGCCCCAGACGTTTCCGTCCTGCGACATCCGCAGCGCCCACGCGTGCGCGTGGGTGTCCTTGCGGACGACGTCGGGTTCGCCGGTGACCGCACCGGTCTTCGGCGCGAGCCGCACCGCCACCGTCAGCTTGGTGTTGATCAGGTTCACCAGCACGGTCCCGTCCATCGCCGCGCAGCCGGCGACGCCGGGCTTGTCCGGCCACGTCCACACGGTGGAGACCTCGGAGGTCTTGGTGATGCGCTGCAGGCGGTCGGCGGTCGGGGTGCGGTCGGCGACGTACAGCGAGCCGTCGACGGGGTCGATGCACATGCCGCCGCCGGAGCCCACGCCGGACAGCGCGGTCGTCGGCGGGGCCTGGCCGATGGTGGTCGGCTGCTCGATGCGCAGCACCTTGCCGGCCAGCGACTTGGGGTCGGCGGCCATCGCCGGGTTGCCCGCGTCGCCGGTCATCACGACCAGCGTGGTCGGGCTGGTGAAGATCAGCGCGCCGGTGTTACCGGTGGCGCCCTTGGGGATCCCGGTCAGGATGTCCTTCGGGATGTCGCCGTCGGCCACGCGGATGACCCTGTTGTCGGTGGGCGTGCTGATGTAGGCGTACATCAGGCGGTCCTGCTGATAGGTGGGCGACAGCACGATGTCCATCAGCCCGCCGTCACCGGACGGGTCGACGGGAATGACCACCTTCACCTTCGGCTCGGCGTTGACCGAGATGTCCTTGACGGCGCCGGTGGTGCGCTCGGCGACCAGCGCGGTTTTGCTGTCGGGGCCCATGATCAGGCCGCTGGTGCTCTCCAGGCAGCCCTGCATGACTCCCGGTGCCGGGCACACTTTCGGGAAGGGCGTCGGCGGCAGCGGCGGCGGCGGGGGAGGCGTCGAGCTGGGCTGGGGCTTGAGTTCGGGGGCGGTCGTGAAGGGCTGGGATTGGGCGTCGTTGAACCGCGCGCACCCGCTCGCGACCAGCACGACCGCGGACAGCGCGGCCAGACCGCCGCGAACCGAGCCCCGTATCCGCATGACCGACAGGCTACGGACTGGGCGGGCACCGCCGCCACACGCCCTGCCCGGGTCCAGCCACGAAAGGTGTGCCGGTGAGGCGCCGATTTAACGCTTTTTTGGCCCCGCGGAGGGGCGGAAAAGGCGATTTGGGGCCAATCCGGGGCGTTTTGGCGGACTAACCGGCGAAAGCGCCGCTCAAATCCCCGATTCAGGCGCGTTTGCCCTTACCCTGACACCCGTGACCAGTCAATCGAATGACGCACATTGGAGCCGTCCGGGCGAATCCTCGGAGCCGCTCGCGGGGCGCCCGGCCTCGGCGCGCTTGGTCGACCCCGAGGATGACCTGACGCCGGTCGGGTACCCGGGCGACTTCGGAAACACCACCGTCATCCCCTACGTCGACCCCGCTGCGGCGGGTGCCGCCGGGGCCGGCGGATACCACCTCCTCGATCAGCAGGAGCCGCTGCCGTACGTGCAGCCGGCGTCGACGGCGCAGCCGATGCCCATCTCCGCGACCGAGCCGGCCCAGATCGACGGGGACAAGGACGACGACGAGCGTCACCGCGAGATCGGCAAGCGCGGCACCCAGAATCTGGGTTTGCTGGTGCTGCGGGTCGGGCTTGGCGTGGTGTTGGGGGCCCACGGGCTGCAGAAGCTGTTCGGCTGGTGGGGCGGCGGCGGCCTGACCGGCCTGAAGAATTCGCTGTCCGACGTCGGCTACCACCACGCCGACATCCTCGCCTACGTCAGCGCGGGCGGCGAGATCGTCGCGGCGGTGCTGCTGATCTTGGGCCTGTTCACCCCGGTGGCCGCGGCGGGCGCACTGGCGTTCCTGATCAACGAACTGCTGGCCACCGTGTCGGGCGGCTCGCGCTCGCACGCGTTCGCCTACTTCCTGCCGCAGGGGCACGAATACCAGATCACCCTGATCGTCCTGGCCGTTGCGGTGATCCTATGCGGACCGGGCCGCTACGGCCTGGACGCCGGCCGGGGTTGGGCCCACCGCCCCTTCATCGGGTCGTTCGTCGCCCTGCTGGCCGGCATCGCCGCCGGCGTCGCCGTCTGGGTCACGCTCAACGGGGTCAACCCGATCGGCTGACCCTCATCGGTAGGGGTTGGGCACCCTCCCCGCGCTGACCTCGGTCAGCTGCGGCAGCGTGGCGAAGGTAACCGCGGGCAGGCGCAGCTCCGCACCGCTTTTCAGGCGGGCGCGCGCCCAGGAACCGCGGTGGAAGCGCAGCCCGTCGATTTCTTCCCAGCGCACCGTCCTGCTCGCCAGCAGGGTCCGAACGGTCAGGCCCCGCTCGTCGGCTACCGTGCGCAGCCGGATGATCAACGCGGACAACACCACCGGGATGAGCAGCAGCGGCGCGGATACCGGCCAGGCCAGCACCGGTATCAGCAAGCCGAGGGTGAAGAACCCGACGGCGAAATGCGCCATCGGCGACACCTTGATCACCACGGGGGAATCGGTAGCCACTGGAACATCATTTCACCGACCGGTTTTCCCGCCGCCCGCTGCCGAGTGTGAACAGGCGGCGACCGTCCCCGGTGTGTCGCCACCAGGAATGCACAAGGGAAAGCCGTGGCTGCACACCCGACCCGGATTTGACTGTTGAGCTGTGCGAAGGCTACCGTCGGACGTTATGGAAACCGCCGGAAAGCCCGGGATGCTCGTAGTACTTAGTCAGCGCGTTGGTGCCTGACTGAGCCCTTCAGCATTTGAAGCGATCCAGCACCAACGCGCAACCCTCGTTCAGCCGATGAGCTGACGGGGGTTTTTTCTTGCGCAGCAACGAAACTTCGAATAGTGAATAGGACCCCAGGACAGTGAGCGCTCCCACCAGGCCACCCGCCACGCAGGCGCAGGATCCGGCCAGCGTCGCCACGGACGCCGTGAAACCCACCGCAAAGACGCCGGCCGCTCAACCGAAACGCGTTGGCCCGGAACAACTTACCGGTGCCCAGTCGGTGATCCGGTCACTGGAGGAACTCGACGTCGAGGTCATCTTCGGGATACCCGGCGGTGCCGTCTTGCCGGTCTACGACCCGCTGTTCGACTCGAAAAAGCTGCGCCACGTGCTGGTTCGGCACGAGCAGGGCGCCGGCCACGCCGCCAGCGGCTACGCGCACGCCACCGGCAAGGTGGGCGTCATGATGGCGACCTCGGGTCCCGGCGCCACCAACCTGGTCACCCCGCTGGCCGATGCCCAGATGGACTCGATCCCCGTCGTCGCCATCACCGGGCAGGTCGGGCGTGGGTTGATCGGGACGGACGCCTTCCAGGAGGCCGACATCTCGGGCATCACGATGCCGATCACCAAGCACAATTTCCTGGTCCGCTCCGGCGACGAGATCCCCCGGGTACTGGCCGAGGCCTTCCACATCGCTCGCTCGGGACGTCCGGGCGCGGTGCTCGTCGACATCCCCAAGGACGTGCTGCAGGGTCAGTGCACATTCAGCTGGCCCCCGCGGATGGACCTGCCCGGCTACAAGCCGAACACCAAGCCGCACAACCGGCAGGTCCGGGAGGCCGCCAAGCTGATCGCGGCCGCGCGCAAACCGGTGCTGTACGTGGGCGGCGGCGTCATCCGCGGCGAGGCGACCGAGCAGCTGCGCGAGCTGGCCGAGCTGACCGGCATCCCGCTGGTCACCACGCTGATGGCGCGCGGCGCCTTCCCGGACAGCCATCCGCAGAACTTGGGCATGCCCGGCATGCATGGCACCGTGGCCGCGGTGGCGGCGCTGCAGCGCAGCGACCTGCTGATCGCGCTGGGCACCCGGTTCGACGACCGGGTGACCGGCAAGCTGGACTCCTTCGCCCCCGAGGCCAAGGTCATCCACGCCGACATCGACCCCGCCGAGATCGGCAAGAACCGGCACGCCGATGTGCCGATCGTCGGCGACGTGAAGGCCGTCATCACCGACCTCATCGCGATGCTGCAGCACCATGACGTCCCCGGCAACATCGAGATGACGGACTGGTGGGCGTATCTGCACAGCGTCCAGTCCACCTACCCGCTGAGCTACGGCCCGCAGAGCGACGGCAGCCTGAGCCCGGAGTATGTGATCGAGAAGTTGGGCGAGATCGCCGGACCGGACGCGGTGTACGTCGCCGGCGTCGGCCAGCACCAGATGTGGGCCGCGCAGTTCATCTCGTATGAAAACCCGCGCACCTGGCTCAATTCCGGCGGGCTGGGCACCATGGGCTTCGCCATCCCGGCGGCCATGGGCGCCAAGATCGCCCGCCCGGACGCGGAGGTCTGGGCGATCGACGGCGACGGCTGCTTCCAGATGACCAACCAGGAGCTGGCCACCTGCGCCATCGAGGGCGCGCCGATCAAGGTGGCGCTGATCAACAACGGCAACCTGGGCATGGTGCGCCAGTGGCAGACGCTGTTCTATCAGGAGCGCTACTCGCAGACCGACCTGGCCACGCACTCGCACCGGATCCCGGACTTCGTGAAGCTGGCCGAGGCGCTGGGCTGCGTCGGATTGCGTTGCGAGCGTGAGGAAGACGTCGTCGACGTGATCAACCAGGCGCGGGCGATCAACGACCGCCCGGTGGTGATCGACTTCATCGTCGGCGCCGACGCGCAGGTGTGGCCGATGGTCGCCGCCGGCACCAGCAACGACGAGATCCAGGCCGCCCGCGGGATCCGCCCGTTGTTCGACGACGAAAGCGAAGGGCACGCCTGATGCAGACGCACACGCTGTCGGTGTTGGTGGAGGACAAGCCCGGTGTGCTCGCCCGCGTGGCGGCGCTGTTCTCGCGGCGCGGCTTCAACATCGAGTCGCTGGCCGTCGGCGCGACCGAGCAGAAGGACATGTCGCGGATGACCATCGTGGTCTCCGCGGAGGAGACCCCGCTCGAGCAGATCACCAAGCAGCTCAACAAGCTGATCAACGTGATCAAGATCATCGAGCAGGACGACGACAACTCGGTGTCCCGGGAGTTGTCGCTGATCAAGGTGCGGGCCGACGCCGGCACCCGTAGCCAGGTCATCGAGGCGGTGAACCTGTTCCGCGCCAAGGTGATTGACGTGTCACCGGAATCGCTGACCATCGAGGCCACCGGTGACCGCGGCAAGATCGAGGCGTTTCTGCGCGTGCTGGAGCCCTTCGGTATTCGCGAAATCGCCCAATCCGGAATGGTGTCGCTATCCCGCGGTCCGCGCGGTATCGGCACGGCCAAATAGCAAACAAGGAGAAAGTTCACCGTGGCATTAGAGATGTTCTACGACGACGACGCAGACCTGACGATCGTCCAGGGCCGCAAGGTCGGCGTCATCGGGTACGGCAGCCAGGGGCACGCGCACTCGCTGAGCCTGCGCGACTCGGGCGTGCAGGTGCGCGTCGGGCTCAAGGAGGGTTCGAAGTCCCGGGCCAAGGTTGAAGAGCAGGGCCTGGACGTCGACACCCCCGCCGAGGTCGCCAAGTGGGCCGACGTCATCATGCTGCTGGCCCCCGACACCGCGCAGGCCGACATCTTCAAGAACGAGATCGAGCCGAACCTGAAGGCCGGCGACGCTTTGTTTTTCGGCCACGGCCTCAACATCCACTTCGACCTGATCAAGCCGCCGGCCGACGTGACCGTCGCGATGGTCGCCCCGAAGGGCCCCGGCCACCTGGTGCGCCGCCAGTTCGTCGACGGCAAGGGCGTGCCCTGCCTGATCGCCGTCGACCAGGACCCGACCGGCCAGGGCGAGGCGCTGGCCCTGTCGTACGCCAAGGCCATCGGCGGTACCCGGGCCGGCGTCATCAAGACGACCTTCAAGGACGAGACCGAGACCGACCTGTTCGGTGAGCAGGCCGTGTTGTGCGGTGGCACAGAGGAATTGGTGAAGGCCGGCTTCGACGTGATGGTCGAGGCGGGCTACCCGCCGGAGATGGCGTACTTCGAGGTGCTGCACGAGCTCAAGCTGATCGTCGACCTGATGTACGAGGGCGGCATAGCCCGAATGAACTACTCGGTGTCCGACACCGCGGAGTTCGGCGGCTACCTGTCCGGCCCGCGGGTCATCGATGCCGGCACCCGGGATCGGATGCGGGACATCCTGCGCGAGATTCAGGACGGCACCTTCGTCAAGAAGCTCGTCGCCAACATCGAGGGCGGCAACAAGCAGCTCGAGCAGTTGCGCAAGGAGAACGCCGAGCACCCCATCGAGGTCACCGGCAAGAAGCTGCGCGACCTGATGAGCTGGGTCGACCGCCCGATCACCGAGACGGCCTAACCGCGAGCGTCACGCTAGAGTGGCGTTCGGCCGCCACAGTCACTCTGGCGTGACGCTGGGCGATGCCAGCCGGTCGGCGACGGCCACCACCCGGCGCGCCAAATGGTCGAGGGCGTTATTCGTGGGCTCGTCGAATTCGTTGATGTTGTCGTGGGTGGACACCAGGCTCACCCCGTACGGGTTGCCGTCGACGAACTTGCACGGGTCGGTGTAGCCGGGCGGCACGATGATGCCCCCGAAATGCATCAGCGTGTAGTAGAGCGAGAGCAAGGTCGTCTCCTGACCGCCGTGCAGCGTGTTCGACGACGTGAAGCCCGCGTAGACCTTGTCGGCGAGTTTGCCTTCGGCCCACAGCCCGCCCAGCGAGTCCAGGAAGGCGCGCAATTGCGCGGCGGGCGAACCGAACCGGGTCGGCGAGCCGAAGATCACCGCGTCGGCCCAGACGATGTCGTCGCCGGTGGCGGCCGGAAGGTCCTTGGTCGCTTGGTAATTCGCGGTCCAGGCCGGGTTGTGCGCGAACGAGTCGGGGTCGTGGGTCTCGGCGACGTGCCGCAGGCGCACCTCGGCGCCCGCCGACTCGGCGGCCGCGGCGACACGTTTGGCCATCGCGGTGCCGTGACCGGTGGCTGAGTAATAGATGATCGCGAGTTTGGTCACGGTGTCAGCTTAGGCATGCCCCAACTTGCTGGAAAACCCAAGGGCAGCCGGTTTAAGTTAGATGGTCGGGAGTTGATTCGCGTCTGGGCGCAGTGCACCTTCCGACCAACCAGATGGGGGTGTCATGGCCGACGAGTCCGGTAACCCGATGGGGCTGAACGACACCGGACGTGTCGAGGCCTTCAGCGACGGCGTGTTCGCGATCGTCGTCACCTTGCTCGTGCTGGATCTGAAGGAGCCCGAACATGCTCCGGGCGAACTGCTCGACGGCCTCGCCCGACAGTGGCCCGCGTATCTTGGCTACTTCGCGTCCTTCGCCTTCGTCGGGGTGATCTGGCTCAATCACCATCAAGCATTCGTTGCGATCCAGCGTGTGGACATGGGCGTGAATTTGGCGAACCTCGCGCTGCTGTTCACCACTGCTTTGATTCCGTTTCCCACCGCGGTGCTCTCCCGGGCATTGATCACCGGGGTCGACAGCGCGGACGCGCGGACCGCGGTGGCGCTATACGCGGGCATAGCTACCGCAATGTGCGCTAGTTGGCTACTTCTTTACGATCAGGTTCACCGCCGCCGCGGCGCGCTCGTCGAAGCCGGAATCGACCAGCGAGCCTTCGCTGCCAATCGGATCCGTGCAGTGTTGGGTATCGCGGCTTATGTGACGGCAGGTCTGATCGGGGCGTTCTGGCTCCCGGCGGCAGCACTGGTCGTTTTCGCCGTCATGCCGATTTTCTATGCGCTCACAACCGGACGAATCAAATCCCAGGGGCCAGCTTAGGCATGCCCAGGCCGAACTCGCGGCGCAACAAGGTGCGCGCGGCGTAGTAGCCGGACATGCCGTGCACCCCGCCGCCTGGTGGAGTGGCGGCCGAGCACAGGTACACCTTCGGAATCGGTGTGCTCCAAGGGTTTAGCCGCGGCGTGGGACCGGCGATCGCGCGCCAGGCGGAATTTCCGCCAATCCCGATGTCGCCGCCGACGTAGTTCGCGTTGTGGTCGGCCATCCGGGCGGCGGGCACGGCGCGGGCCGCCACCACGATGTCGCGGAAGCCGGGCGCGAACCGCTCGACGATCTCGGTGACGGCCTCGGTCGCGTCCACGGTGGAGCCCGACGGCACGTGGGCGTAGGTCCAGAACGGGCGGCGGCCCACGATGTCGATGCGGCCGGGGTCCGCGATGTGCGGCGACGCGGCCAGCACCATCGGCCACTGCGCGTGACGCCCGGCGGCGATGTCGGCCTCGGCCCGCGCCATCTGCTCACGGGTGCCGCCCAGGTGAAGTGTCGGCGCCTGCGCCAGCCGTGCGTCGGTCCAGGGGATGTCCTCGCTGAGCACGAAGTCGACCTTGGCGACGCCCGGGCCAAAGGTGTAGCGGCGCAACGCCTTCGCATAGCGCTCAGGAAGCGCGTCCCCATAGATGCGCAGCAGCGCCGTCGGCGCGGTGTCGAACGCGACGACCCCACCGGGCGGCCGGGTGACGTCGGTGCCGGCCGTGAGCTCGCCGCCGTGCGCGCGCAGGTCGGCGATCAGCGCGTCGGTGATCGCCTGGCTTCCCCCCACCGGGATCGGCCAGCCGACCGAATGCGCGAGGGTGGCCAGCATCAGCCCGGCCCCGGCGGCCGTCAACGACGGCATCCGCGAAATTACGTGCGCGGCAACGCCGGTGAACAGGGCGCGTGCGTCCTCTCCGGTTAGGAAGCCCAGCAGCGACCCCCAGGCGGGCGTGCCCTGCGCCAGCATCCGAACGCCGAGTTGCAGGGCGGACGGCAGCGACCCGGGCACCGATCGTTTGTCGCCGAGCAGCAACCCCACGACGGCGTCGGAATGCTCGACCAGCGGGCCGAGGAGGCGTCGCCACGACGCGCCGTGCTCCAGTTCCGCGCAGGTGCGCTCGAGATCCCGGTAGGCGATGACCGCCGGGCGGCCCGGCAGCGGGTTGGCGTAGGAAATCTCCGGGATCGCCAGTTGCACACCGCGCGCGGGCAGGTCGAACGCCGCGAAGAACGGCGACGCCAGCGCCAGCGGGTGAACCGCCGAGCACACGTCGTGTAAGACTCCCGGAGAATCTGGGTCGGGCGCGGTGCGCGCGCCGCCGCCGAAGGTCGGCTGGGCTTCGATGACCTGGACTTTCAGCCCGGCACGGGCGCAGATGACGGCCGTGGTGAGCCCGTTGGGTCCGCTGCCGACGACGGTGACGTCCACGCGTCAATTACAGCCGATAGGCTGTCCGGGTGAATCTGCCTGTTGTACTTATTGCCGACAAACTCGCCGAATCAACCGTCGCCGCGCTGGGGGACCAGGTCGAGGTGCGCTGGGTGGATGGCCCGGACCGGCCCAAGCTGCTGGCCGCCGTCCCTGAGGCGGACGCGCTGCTGGTGCGGTCGGCCACCACCGTCGACGCCGAGGTGCTGGCGGCCGCTCCCAAGCTGAAGATCGTGGCCCGCGCCGGGGTCGGCCTGGACAACGTCGACGTCGACGCCGCGACCGCGCGCGGGGTGCTGGTCGTGAACGCCCCCACGTCGAACATCCACAGCGCCGCCGAACACGCGATGGCGCTGCTGCTGGCCGCGGCCCGCCAGATCGCGGCGGCCGACGCCACGCTGCGGGAGCACACCTGGAAGCGGTCGAAGTTCTCCGGCACCGAAATCTTCGGCAAGACCGTCGGTGTCGTCGGGCTGGGCCGCATCGGCCAGCTGTTCGCGCAACGGATCGCGGCCTTCGGCACCCACGTCGTCGCCTACGACCCGTACCTGGCGCCGGCCCGCGCCGCGCAGCTCGGCATCGAGCTGCTGTCCCTGGACGACCTGCTGGCCCGCGCCGACTTCATCTCGGTGCACCTGCCGAAGACCCCGGAGACGGCCGGCCTGATCGACAAGGAGGCGCTGGCGAAGACCAAGCCCGGCGTCATCATCGTCAACGCCGCGCGCGGCGGCCTGGTCGACGAGGCGGCGCTGGCCGACGCGATCAACAGCGGGCACGTCCGCGCCGCCGGCCTCGACGTCTTCTCCACCGAACCGTGCACGGACAGCCCGCTTTTCGAGCTGCCGCAGGTGGTGGTGACGCCGCATCTGGGGGCCTCCACCGCCGAGGCGCAGGACCGGGCCGGCACCGACGTCGCGGAAAGCGTGCGGTTGGCGCTGGCGGGGGAGTTCGTTCCCGACGCCGTCAACGTCGGCGGCGGCGTGGTCAGCGAGGAGGTGTCGCCCTGGCTGGACCTGGTGCGCAAGCTCGGGGTGCTGGCGGCCGCACTGTCCGGCGAGGTGCCGGTGTCGTTGTCGGTGCAGGTGCGCGGCGAGCTCGCCTCGGAAGATGTTGAGGTACTTAAGCTTTCGGCGCTGCGCGGGCTGTTCTCGGCGGTCATCGACGAACCGGTGACGTTCGTCAACGCGCCGGCGCTGGCGGCCGAGCGGGGCGTCTCCGCCGAAATCACCACCGCATCCGAAAGCCCCAACCACCGCAGCGTCGTCGACGTGCGGGCCGTCGCCCACGACGGCTCGTGCGTGAACGTCGCGGGCACGCTGTCCGGGCCGCAGCTGGTGGAGAAGATCGTCCAGATCAACGGCCGCAACTTCGACCTGCGCGCCCAGGGCACCAACCTGGTGATCAACTACGCCGACCAGCCCGGGGCGTTGGGCAAGATCGGTACCCTGCTGGGCTCTGCCGGCGTCAACATTCAGGCGGCGCAGCTGTCCGAGGACGCCGAGGGGCCCGGCGCGACAGTCCTGCTGCGGCTGGACCAGGACGTGCCGGGCGACGTGCGATCGGCGATCGCGGCGGCCGTCGACGCCAACAAGCTGGAAGTGGTTGACCTCTCGTGAAACGCGCCGGCGACGATGCAGAGCGAAGCGATGAGGAGGAGCGGCGCCGATGAAGCTCGCTGTGATCGGCGGCGACGGGATCGGACCGGAGGTGGTGGCCGAGGCCGTCAAAGTCCTCGACGCGGTCGTGCCGAACGTCGAAAAGACCAGCTACGACCTCGGCGCCCGTCGCTACCACGCCACCGGCGAGCTGCTGCCGGACTCGGTGCTCGCCGAGCTGCGCGAGCACGACGCCATCCTGCTCGGGGCGGTCGGCGACCCGTCGGTGCCCAGCGGCGTCCTGGAGCGAGGTCTGTTGCTGCGCCTGCGCTTTGAGCTCGACCACCACGTCAACCTGCGACCGGGCCGGCTGTACAAGGGGGTGAGCAGTCCGCTCGCGGGAAACCCCGAGATCGACTTCGTGGTAGTGCGCGAGGGCACCGAGGGTCCCTATACCGGCAACGGCGGCGCCATCCGCGCGGGGACGCCCAACGAAGTCGCCACCGAGGTCAGCGTCAACACCGCGTTCGGCGTGCGCCGCGTGGTGCGCTACGCGTTCGAGAAGGCCCGGCTGCGCCGCAACCACCTGACGCTGGTGCACAAGAACAACGTGCTGACGTTCGCGGGGAAGCTGTGGACGCGGGTCGTCGCCGAGGTCGGCGCGGAATATCCCGACGTCGAGGTCGCCTACCAACATGTCGACGCCGCCACCATCTTCATGGTCACCGACCCCGGGCGGTTCGACGTGATCGTCACCGACAACCTGTTCGGCGACATCATCACCGACCTGTCGGCGGCGGTGTGCGGCGGAATCGGCTTGGCCGCCAGCGGAAATATCGACGCCACCCGGGCCAATCCGTCGATGTTCGAGCCGGTGCACGGCAGCGCCCCCGACATCGCCGGTCAGGGCATCGCGGACCCGACCGCGGCGATCATGTCGGTGGGGCTGCTGCTTTCCCATCTGGGCGAGGACGCTGCGGCTGCCCGGGTGGATGGGGCCGTCGAGACCTATCTGGCAACTCGTGGGAGCGAACCGCGCGCCACCACCGAAGTCGGCGAACGGATCGCAGCCGCGCTCTAGTTTCCAGGCCGGGCGGCAACAGCCGAATCGGCACCAAGGGCACCGCCGCCAGCGGGAACAACCCGCAGAGCAGCCACGCCGACGGGTATCTCGCCGCGCCGATCAGCACACCGAACAGCGGCGGACCGACCGCCGCCATCACGCGCTGGGTGGTGTTCTGGATGCCCAGGGCGCGCCCGCTCCAGAACGGCCCGGCGAACTCGGTGATGGCGGTCGCCTCCAGGCCGTTGTCGAGCACGGCGAACACCGAGACGGCGACCATCAGCGGGATGTCGAATCGCGAGTCGAGCTGGTCGGAGAGCGCCAACAGAAACAGGGTCAACGCGGCGACCGCGGCGATGACGGCGACCGGTTGCATGCGTGAGCCGATGCGATCCGACCAGCGGCCCACCGCGACGCGGCCGACCGCGCCGAGCAGCTGCGACAGGGTGACCAGCCCCCCGGCGGCGGCGACCGACCAGTGATGGTGGTTCATCAGCCAGACCAGCATGAACGTGACGGTGACCGTTTGCGGCATCATCAGCAGGCCCGCGACGGCATGGATTCGCCACAGCACCGACGACCCGCGGTAGGGGCTGGCCAGCTCCGCCTTGGTCGCCGTCTCCCGGGGCTTGCGCACCGGGTCGACGATGCCGACCGCGCTCGCCAGCGCCGCCGCCGTGCACACCAGCGCCGGAAACATCAGCCCGGCATGCACGCCGCGCTCCGCCAGTTCGGGCATGACCAGCGCGCCCGCCGCGATGCCCAGCGGCTGCGCGGTCTGCCGGATGCCCATCGCGAGGCCGCGCTGCTGCGGGGGGAACCACGCGGACACCAGCCTGCCACCGGCTGTGTTGCAACTCGCGGCGGCCATGCCGCCCAGGAACAGATAGACGGCGACCCACACCATCGAGTGCACCGACGCCGCGGCGTAGGCGGCGGCCGCAGTGAGACCCGAGCCCAGCGTCAGCACCAGCCGCTCGCCGACGCGGTCCAGCACGTAGCCCCATGCGATGAGCGTGACCACCATGCCCCAGCTCGGCATCGACGCGAGCAGGCCGGCCTCGGCCAGCGGGGTGCCACGCGTGGCTTCCAGCGACGGGATCAGGAAGGCGACGCCGTTGATGAATAGGAAGGAGCTGGTCGTCACGAACAGCGAGACGATCATGATCGACCATCGCTTGCCGGCGCCGACGGCGGCAGGGTGCCCCTTGGGCATCAGTCCATGCTTGCACACGGCCGGCACCGGTTGCGGGAGCCGCTACTAGCCATCACTAGGCTTCTGCGAATGCGCCTCGGTCGAATCGCCAGCCCGGACGGTGTCGCCTTCGTCAGCATCGAGGGCGAACTCGACGATCCCGCCGCACTGACCGCCCGGGAGATCGCCGAGCACCCGTTCGGCACCCCGACCTTCACCGGACGATCGTGGCCGCTGGCCGACGTCCGGCTGCTGGCGCCGATGCTGGCCGGCAAGGTCGTCTGCGTCGGCAAGAACTACGCCGATCACATCGCGGAGATGGGCAGCTTCGAAACGGGCCCGGCGCCGGCGGACCCGATCATCTTCCTCAAGCCCAACACCGCGATCATCGGACCCAACGTGCCGATTCGACTGCCCGCCAACGCATCACCGGTGCACTTCGAGGGTGAGCTGGCGGCGGTCATCGGCCGGCCGTGCAAGGACGTTTCGGCCGGCCAGGCCGCCGAGAACATCCTCGGCTACACCATCGCCAACGACGTGTCGGCGCGCGACCAACAAAAGGCCGACGGCCAATGGACCCGCGCCAAGGGCCATGACAGCTTCTGCCCCGTCGGGCCGTGGATCGTCACCGATGTCGACCCGTCGGACCTCGAACTGCGCACCGAGGTCAACGGCCAGGTGAAGCAAGACAGTCGCACCTCGCTGATGATCCACGACGTCGGCGCCATCGTGGAGTGGATCTCGGCCGTGATGACGCTACTGCCCGGCGACCTCATCCTCACCGGCACGCCGGCCGGCGTCGGGCCCATCGAGGACGGCGACACGGTCTCCATCACCGTCGAGGGAATCGGCACCCTCACCAATCCCGTTGTCCGCAAGGGAAAGTCGTGACAGTTCGAGTCCGGTTCTGCCCGTCGCCCACCGGCACCCCGCACGTCGGGATGGTGCGAACCGCGCTGTTCAACTGGGCCTACGCGCGACACACCGGCGGCACCTTCGTCTTTCGCATCGAGGACACCGACGCGGCGCGCGACACCGAGGAAAGCTACCTGGCGCTGCTCGACGCGCTGCGCTGGCTCGGCCTCGACTGGGACGAGGGGCCGGAGGTGGGCGGGCCCTACGGACCATACCGGCAGTCGCAGCGCGGCGAGATCTACCGCGACGTGGTGGCGCAGCTGCTCGAGGCCGGCGAGGCCTACTACGCCTTCTCGACGCCGGAGGAGGTCGAGGCACGGCACATCGCCGCGGGCCGAAACCCCAAGCTGGGCTACGACAACTTCGACCGGCAGCTGACCGACTCGCAGCGCGCGGCGTTCCTCGCCGAGGGCCGTAAGCCGGTGGTGCGGCTGCGCATGCCCGACGACGATCTGAGTTGGGACGACCTGGTACACGGAAACACGACCTTTGCCGCGGGCAGCGTGCCCGATTTCGCGCTGACCCGCGCGAGCGGAGATCCCTTGTATACGTTGGTCAACCCGCTCGACGACGCGCTGATGAAGATCACCCACGTGCTGCGCGGCGAGGACCTGCTGTCGTCCACCCCGCGCCAGCTGGCACTGTATGCGGCGCTGACGCGAATCGGTGTGGCCGAGCGCACACCGCAATTCGCGCACCTGCCAATCGTGTTGGGCGAGGGAACCAAGAAGCTGTCCAAGCGCGACCCGCAGTCGAACCTGTTCGCGCACCGCGACCGGGGCTTCATCCCCGAGGGCCTGCTGAATTACCTTGCGCTGCTGGGCTGGGCGATCGCCGACGACCACGACCTGTTCAGCCTGGACGAAATGGTGGCGGCCTTCGACGTCGTCAACGTCAACTCCAACCCGGCCCGATTCGACCAGAAGAAGGCCGACGCGCTCAACGCCGAGCACATCCGGATGCTCGACGTCGCCGACTTCACCGCCCGCCTGCGCGACTACTTCGACGCGCACGGCCACGACACCCGGCTGGATGACGCCGGATTCGCCGAGGCCGCCGAGCTGGTCCAGACGCGCATCGTCGTCCTGAGCGACGCGTGGGAGTTGCTGAAGTTCCTCAACGACGACGAATACGCGATCGATGAGAAGGCCGCCGCCAAGGAGCTCGGCCCGGAGGGCGCCACGGTTTTGGACGCCGCGCTGGCCGCGCTGGACGGCGTGACCGACTGGACAACCGAGCGGATCGAGGCCGCCCTCAAGGCCGCGCTCATCGACGGCCTGGCGCTCAAACCGCGCAAGGCGTTCGGCCCGATCCGCGTCGCCGCGACGGGAACAACGATCAGCCCGCCGCTGTTCGAATCACTCGAACTACTGGGCCGCGAGCGCAGCCTGGCGCGGTTGCGGGGCGCGCGCGACGGGGCGGTCTGAGTTTTTGGTAGTCTGCACAGCGGTTTACAAAGGCCGACGACGGCCGGCCACGACGGCGCGGGACACCGCAGAACCGTTGTGACCAGCGGTTTTAGGCAGCCAATGGGGTATGGTGTAATTGGCAACACAGCTGATTCTGGTTCAGCCATTCTAGGTTCGAGTCCTGGTACCCCAGCAAGATCGCGGCACGGCTTGCGATTAGGTCGCCCTTCTCGGGTGAGCTATGCTGGCAGCTCGGATCGGTTCAGGCCCCGTCGTCTAGCGGCCTAGGACGCCGCCCTCTCACGGCGGTAGCGTGGGTTCGAATCCCATCGGGGCTACAAACAATTACTGGCCGGTCCCCAGCACGGCCGGGGCGGTCGACCCGCCCACCGGCATGGGCGGCAATCCGAGCTTGCGGTGATCCCACGAGCGCGCGCGGCGGGCCACGATGCGCACGCACACCCGCTTGTTCATCATCTGCTCGACGAAGGGCTTCATCTCGTCGGTGTAGGGGCCGGTGTAGCGCTCGAACACGCTGACGCCCACCCGGTGCGCGACATCGGGATCGTCGACGATCTCCGCGACACCCTCGAACGACACCCCGCGCAGCGTGTCGTAGGTGTCGCCGTCCTCGATCAGAAAGCTCACCCGCGGATCCCTGGTGAGGTTCACCGCCTTCTGCGACTTGGCCTTGGTCTCGAGCCAGACCTCCCCGTCGACGACGGCGTACCACATGGCGGTCAGGTGCGGCTGGCCGTCGGGCCCGACGGTGGCGAGTGTTCCGGTGCGGCTCTTGACGACGAAATCGGCGATCTCGTCCTCCGACATGACGATGCTCGCGCGCTGATTGGTTCCCATGCCGGTCAGTTTGTCAGGCGGGTTGCGGGTAAGTGTGCGGTGGTGGCTTCGGTGTGCGCTGGGGCGGCCTCAACGCACACTCGTCCCCCTGGAAAGGGGAGGGCCGGTTGAGACATCCCAGGT
>NZ_AUWQ01000129.1 GCF_000455205.1 Mycobacterium sp. UM_CSW
GGGCGGCACCGGCGGCGCTGGAGGCGACGGTGGCAGCGGCGGCGCGGGCTCGCCGTAGGTACTGCTAAGTCAGGACGGTCAGTTCTTTGGGGAACCGCGTCAGCAGCTCCGGGGTTTCCCCGGCGGTGTGCGACGTCCCATCCGCAACCACCAAAGTGTCCTCGATGCGCACGCCGCCGCGGCCGGGCAGGTAGACGCCGGGCTCCACGGTGACCACCGACCCCGCGAGCAGCGTGCCGGTGGACGTGGCGCCGATCCCCGGCGCCTCGTGGATCTGCAGGCCCACGCCGTGCCCTAGGCCATGTCCGAACTGCTCGGCGTACCCGGCGTCGGCGATCAGCTGGCGGGCGGCGCCGTCGACCTCGCGCAGGTTGGCGCCGGGCTTCAGCGCCTCCCGGCCGGCCCGCTGCGCGTCGGCGACCAGCTGGTAGATGTCCAGCTGCCAGTCCGCGGCCTTGCCCAGCACGAAGGTGCGGGTCATGTCGGAGTGGTAGCCGGCGACCAACGCGCCGAAGTCGATCTTGACGAAGTCGCCGTTGGCCAGCACCGCGTCGGTCGGGCGGTGGTGCGGGATGGCCGAATTCGGCCCGGCGGCCACGATGGTCTCGAACGAGATCGTGTCCGCGCCGTGGTCGAGCATCAGCGACTCCAGCTCGCGGCTCACCTCGCGTTCGGTCCGGCCGGGCCGCAGGCCGCCGCGCGCCACCAGATCGGTCAGCGCGGCGTCGGCCGCCTCGCAGGCCAGGCGCAGCAGCGCGACCTCCCCCGCGTCCTTGACCTCGCGCAATCCCTCGACGGTCCCGGCGGCCCGCACCAACTCGGTCGATCCCTTGTGCTCCTCGATCTCGCTCGTCAGCGCGTCGAAGCCGTCGACGGTGACCACGTTGCTCTCGAAGCCCAGCTTGCCGACGGCGGCGTCGGCGGCAAGGCCCGCCAGGTAACGGCCGACGGCCCGCTCGATGGCGACCTCGAGGTCGGGCGCCTGCTCGGCAGCCTGGGTGCGGTACCGGCCGTCGGTGGCCAGCACGGGTTCGCGGTCGTCGGCAAACACCAGCAACGCGCCGTTCGATCCTGAGAAACCGGACAGGTACCGCACGTTGACCAGGTCCGTGACCAGCATCGCGTCCAGCCCGCTGGCCCCGATCTGCGCTTTCAGCTTTTCTCGGCGCTGGGAATGTGTCACGACCCTTGACGGTACTCGCTACGCTTTCCCTTCATGAGGAACTGGATGCTGCGCGGATTGGTGTTCGCCGCCGCGATGGTCGTCGTCCGTTTGATACAAGGTGCACTGATCAACGCGTGGCAAACACAGGCCGGGCTGATCAGCGTCGTGCTGCTGCTCCTGTTCGTGATCGGCGTCGTCGTTTGGGGGGTGCTCGACGGTCGGGCGGACGCCAAGGCACAGCCGGATCCGGACCGCCGGCAGGATCTGGCGATGACGTGGCTGCTGGCCGGCCTGTTGGCCGGCATCCTCAGCGGCGCCGTCTCCTGGCTCATCGCGCTCGCGTACTCCGGCCTGTACACCGGGGGCCTGATCAACGAGGTGACGACGTTCGCGGCCTTTACCGCGCTGCTCGTCTTCCTGCCCGGGATCATCGGCGTGGCCGTGGGCCGCTGGCGGATCGACCGCAACCCGCCGCCCCGCCCGCACGGGGAGGGCGACGAACGGGCCGACACCGACGTCTTCTCGGCCGTCCGCGGCGACGAGGCGCCGACCGGCGAGATTCCCACCGCGGGAGCCCGGCACGAGGAGCGGACCGCTTCGGTCGCCACGGCCGAGCGTGACGCGCCGACCGAGACGATCCACACCGCGGCCGACCACGAGCCGAAGACCGAGGTGATCCGCACCGCCGACCAGAAGCCAGACGCGGAGCCTAAGTAGGACTAGTCGGTCACATTCGCAGCGCCGTGACGAAGCTGATTGCTGCGGCCGAGCCCACGTGGCCGGCCTGTTGCAATGCCGGCAACCCCGCCGCCGTGAAGAGGTCGCTGATCCCGAATTTCGTTGTAGCCCAGCCTTTTGCGTGTAAGTGAGCCGCGGCATCGGTGTGCTCGCCGGGGTAAATCAAACCGGCCATATTCATGTCCAGACCGCGTCGCCGCCAGCCCTCGGCCATCAGCCGTGCCTGTTCTTTCGACTCTGCTGACGTACCGGTGACCAGACCGTAGTCCGCGGCCAACCGGCTGCCCCGGTGGGACAACGACATGATCGAGTCCAGCATCGAGACCTCTGCTTCCGGCGGCAGGTATCCGATCAAAAGCCCCTCGGCGAGCCATGCGGTGGGTTGCGCTGAGTCAAAACCCGCGTCCTGCAACGCCGTTGGCCACGCTTCGCGCAAATCGACGCCGATCGATTCCAAGCTCGCGGTGGGGGCTGCGCCGAGAGCAGAGAGCGCGCCGCTTTTAAAGGCGATAACGTCAGGCTGGTCGATCTCGTACACCGTCGTGCCCGCTGGCCAATCCAGCCGGTAGGCGCGGGTGTCCAGCCCGGAAGCCACGATCACCACCTGACGCGCGCCCGCGTGCGTCGCCGCGACGCAGAAGTCGTCGAAGAAGCGAGTACGGGCGGCGAACATGTCGACCATCCGCGGAACACCGATGTCGCTTTCGAGGCTCCTCGAATCGATCTCGCCGCTGGCCAGTTGGCTGAGCACGTCCAGTCCGACGGCGCGCACCAAGGGCTCGGCCAACTCGTCGGTGATGATCGGCTGCGGACGCCTGGTCGCGACCGCTCGCGCCGCGGCGACCATCGTCGCGGTGGCTCCCACGCTGCTAGCCAAATCCCACGCATCACGCTCGGTTCGCGCCATCAGATATCCCTTCCGTTCTGCTTGCATGGCGAGCACGCCAAAGCGACTGTCGCAGTGGTCTTTCGCGCTCAGCGGCGGGCGCGGTGCGTTGATGTGATTGCGAACGATTACGGCTCGGACACCGGCGCCCGCAGTGACGCGGTGATGCGTTCAGCGGTCCGGCGAGTGGCTTCGATCATCCCGGCCGGGGGCCTGCCCGTCGGCAGCATCGTGGACACGACGGCGACGCCCGAAGAACCGAGCGGTATCGCCATCGCGGAGCAGCTGTAGTCGGCTGCCACCTGCCCGGCGTCAACAACCGGAACCCTAGTGGCGCAGCTATAGTGCGCGCGAGCCTGCGCAGTCTCCGGCAGGACGGCGTCACCCGTCTTCGCGACGTAGCGGATGGGTATTCGCGCGTCGAGTGTGTCGAGGTATACGGGACCGTCGCCTAAATTGACCGACAGGCTCACGGCCGCCCCGGTGTGTGCCGCGAGTTCGGCCATGGGCCGCTGGGCCGCGACGCGCAGTCGGGCCACGGGTGTGACCGTCGCACCGAGGCGGAGCACAGTTGCGCCCAGGCTGTAGCGCGAGCCGTCCCGCCGAACTGCTCCCACCTCGACCAGTTGCCGAAGGAGTCGATGCACCGTCGGATGGGGCAGCCCCGCGGCTGCGCTGAGGTCTACCAGCCGCACCGGTTGCAGCTCGGCGACCAGGTCAAGGAGTGCGAAGGCAGTATGGATGACGCTTCGGGCTGGGCCGGCTGGTTCGGAGTTTCCCGCGGTAGGGGCCATGCAACAGCGTACCGTCACCCGGGACATCAACGGATCCTCGAGGTGCGCAAGTAGCTGCTGATGTCGGACGTGTCCGGGAGCGGCGGCGTGGCAGCGGACAGCAGACCGGCTTGGCGCAGGACTTGAGCCTGGTCCCAGTAGAGCGTCTCGCTCAGCATCAAAGAGTCGCGGAACTTGACGATCACGACGAAGGCGACCTCGAGTGACACACCCGTCGGGGCCACCCCGGGAAGAAGCTGCGGTACCTCGCGGTCATGGGTGAGCCGCATGATGCACTCATCGACCAAGACGTCATCGCCGATCGAGCGGGCAATGAGGTCGAGCTCGGTGTCCGGCGGCTGCCCGGGGATGAATACGTCGGCGTAATAGGCGCGCAGGGCGTCGCGTCCGGATGCGCCGCTCATCGTCGGCAGGTGCATGACGCGCGCCTCAGGCACCATTGTCGACACCGCGAGATCTGCGTCCCTGCAGGCGAATTCGTAGCGGGTGTGCTGCTCCCAGAGCTCCACCATGTCAATGCGGTTCATCACGATGGAACGCTAGGAGTGCCGCTACGGGCCGGCAAACCAATGTCCGGAGAGTGGACATTCGGCCTGACGCCCGACTACCCGGCTTCGGCCAGGTACCGCAGGGCGAGCAGGTAGCCCTGAATTCCCAACCCGACGATCACTCCCGTGGCGACGGGGCTGAGGTACGAGTGGCGCCGAAACTCCTCGCGCGCATGCACATTGGAGATGTGCACCTCGATGAAGGGTGCGCTGAGTTCTGCACACGCATCCCGCAGCGCCACCGACGTGTGGGTGAGGCCGCCGGCGTTGAGGATCACCGGCTCGCCGGCATCGGCGGCCGCATGGATCCAGTCCAGTAGCTGCGCTTCGTTATCGCTCTGCCGCACAACCACTTTGAGCCCAAGGGCGGCGGCTTCGCGCTCGATCAGCTCCGCCAGCTGATCGTGGGTGGTGTCGCCGTACACGTCGGGCTCGCGGCGGCCCAGCCGGCCCAGGTTGGGGCCATTAATAACCTGCACGTTCACATTCACCGTCATGACGCCTCCAGCCCCGAGTAGGCCGCCGCCAGCAGCGACGGGTCCGGCCCGGTGAGCCGGCCCGGCTTCCCGAGCCCGTCGAGCACCACGAACCGAAGCACGCCGGCGCGGGTTTTCTTGTCCCCCGCCATGTATTCCAGCAATTGCGGCAACGCGTCGGCGTCGTACGTAACCGGCAGGCCGAGCGAGGTCAGGATGCTGCGGTGGCGCGCCGCGGTGTCGTCGTCCAGCCGGCCGGCCAGCCGGGCCAGCTCCGCGGCGAACACCAGGCCCACCGACACGGCGGCGCCGTGGCGCCAGCGGTAGCGTTCCCGGCGCTCGATCGCGTGCGCCAAAGTATGGCCGTAGTTAAGGATTTCGCGCAGCTCCGACTCCTTCTCGTCGGCGGCGACGACCTCCGCCTTGACGGCGATCGCGCGCCGGATCAGCTCCGGCAGCACGTCGCCCGCGGGGTCGAGTGCGGCCTGCGGGTCGGCCTCGATGAGGTCGAGGATCACCGGGTCGGCGATGAACCCCGCCTTCACCACCTCGGCCATCCCGGCGACGAGTTCGTTGCGCGGCAACGTCTTCAGCGTCTCCAGGTCCACCAGGACGGCCAGCGGCTGATGGAACGCGCCGACCAGGTTCTTGCCGGCGTCGGTGTTGATGCCGGTCTTGCCGCCCACGGCGGCGTCGACCATGCCGAGCAACGTGGTCGGGACGTGGACGATGTCGACGCCGCGCAGCCAGGTCGCCGCCGCGAAACCGGCGACGTCGGTGGCCGCGCCGCCGCCCAGGCTGACCAGGGCGTCCTTGCGGCCGATCCCGATGCGGCCCAACACTTCCCAGATGAATCCCACGACGGGCAGGTCCTTGCCCGCCTCGGCGTCCGGGATCTCGATGCGGTGCGCGTCGATCCCCTTGTCGGCCAGCCGCTTTCGAATCTCCTCGGCGGTCTCGGCCAGCACCGGCTGATGTAGCACGGCGACGCGGTGCCGACCGGACAGCAGGTTCTCCAGCTCGCCGAGCAGGCCGCTGCCGATCACCACCGGATACGGTTCATCGACGGCCACGTGCACGGTGACCGGCGCCGCGGTCATGTGGCGGCCTCGCTCGGCGTCTGCAACCGGCTCAGGATGTTGCGGACCACCGCCCCGGGATTGCGGCGGTTGGTGTCGACCCGGATGGTCGCGACGCGCCGGTACAGCGGTACCCGTTTGGCCATCAGCTCGCGGTATTTCTCGGCGCGGTCCGGGCCGGCCAGCAGCGGCCGCACGGCCGTGCCGCCGGTGCGCCGTACCCCCTCGCGGGCGCCGATCTCCAGGTAGATGACCGTGTGCCCGGCCAGCGCCTCGCACACGCCCGGGCTGGTGACCGCGCCGCCGCCGAGCGAGAGGACGCCGTCGTGCTCGGCCAAAGCCGTTCGCACCACCTGTTCCTCGATGCGGCGGAACTCCTGTTCCCCGTCGGTGGCGAAGATTTCGGGGATGCTGCGGCCCGTCTGCTGCTCGATCGCCACGTCGGTGTCGAGCAGCCCGACCCCGAGCGCCTTGGCCAGCCGCCGCCCGATGGTGGACTTGCCGGAGCCCGGCAGCCCGACGAGCACCGCTTTGGGCGCCATCACGCGGTACCGCGCGCGGCGGGCGATTCCCGGTCGGCGACCGCGCGCCGGTAGGACTCGACGTTGCGGCGGGTCTCGGCCAGCGAGTCGCCGCCGAACTTCTCCAGCGCCGCGCGGGCCAGCACCAGCGCCACCATCGTCTCGACCACGACACCGGCGGCCGGCACCGCGCACACGTCGGAGCGCTGGTGGATCGCGACGGCCTCGTCGCCGGTCGCCATGTCGACGGTGGCCAGGGCCCGCGGGACGGTGGAAATCGGCTTCATCGCGGCCCGCACCCGCAGCGGCTGGCCGTTGGTCATGCCGCCCTCCAGCCCGCCGGCGCGGTTGGTCGAGCGGACGACGCCGTCGGGACCGGGGTACATCTCGTCGTGGGCGCGGCTGCCGCGGCGGCGCGCCGTCTCGAAACCGTCGCCGATCTCGACGCCTTTGATCGCCTGAATGCCCATCACGGCCGCGGCCAGTTGGCTGTCCAGGCGGTTGTCGCCGCTGGTGAACGAGCCGAGCCCGACCGGCAGGCCGAACGCCACCACCTCCACCACGCCGCCGAGGGTGTCGCCGTCCTTCTTGGCCGCCTCGATCTCGGCGATCATCGCTTCCTCGGCCGCCTTGTCATATGCGCGGACCGGGCTGTCATCGATCGCGGGCAGGTCCTCGGGGCGCGGCGGCGGGCCGTCGTAGGGCTTTGACGGGCCGATCGCGATGACGTGCGAGAGCACCTCGACGCCGAGCGCCTGCCGCAGGAACGAGCGGGCCACGGTCCCGGCGGCCACGCGGGCGGCGGTCTCGCGGGCGCTGGCCCGCTCCAGCACCGGCCGGGCGTCGTCGAAGCCGTACTTGAGCATGCCGGCGTAGTCGGCGTGGCCGGGCCGCGGCCGGGTCAGCGGCGCGTTGCGCGCCGAATCCTCCAACTCCGCGGCGTCCACCGGGTCGGTGGCCATCACGGTCTCCCACTTCGGCCACTCGGTGTTGCCGATCTCGATCGCGATGGGCCCGCCGAGGGTGACGCCGTGGCGGATCCCGGACAGGATGGTGACCGCGTCGCGCTCGAACTTCATCCGCGCGCCGCGGCCGTAGCCCAGGCGGCGGCGGGCCAGTTGGTCGGCGATCTCGGTCGAGGTGACGTCGACGCCGGCGACCATGCCTTCCACCACGGCCACCAGCGCGCGACCATGGGATTCTCCGGCGGTGATCCAGCGCAACACCCGGCCATTCTCCCATGTGCTCAACCCAGCCAGGCCAACCCCGCCGCGCCCGCGGTGGCCAGGCACATCGACGGGCCGTGCGGCACGGTGCGCGCGCCGCGCGCCAGCCCGACCACCCCGGCGAGCGCCGTGAGCAGCGGCGCGCCCAGCGCCGCCAGGAACCACACGTCCGGGCCGAAACGGCCGGCCAGGCCGCCCAGCCCGATCGCCAGCTTGACGTCGCCCGCCCCCATCGCCGCCGGGGCGACAAGGTGGACCGCCAGGTAAGCCCCGGTCAACGCCGCCGCGCCGGCCAGCGCGGGCAGCCCGCGGCCGGTTAGGGCGGCGACCAGCAGTATGCCGGCGGCTCCGGGCAGCGTCAGCGCGTTCGGCAGCCGGCGCCGCCGGACGTCGTAGGCGCTCAGGAGCGCCAGCCAGGCGAGTACTGCCACAGTCGCCCCCAGCCGCATGGGTCCTCCCGTCCGCGTGGCGAGTGTGGGGGCTAGGTACGAAAACCGTGGCGAATTCGTCCATAAGCCACACACCCGGCGAATGACGTGGGCATCCGATGCGCAGCAGGCTAGCGCAGCGCCGCCTCCATCGCCGCTCGCGGCGCGGGCAGCCCGGTGAACTGTTCCACCTGGGAAAACGCCTGGTGCAGCAGCATTTGCAGGCCGTCGATCACCCGGCCGCCCGCCGCGCCGACCGCGGCCGCCAGCGGCGTCGGCCACGGGTCGTAGACCGCGTCCAGGAGCACCGGGATCGCGGCGAACACGCCGGCGTACTGCGCGGCCACGTCCGCGGGAATGGTGCTGACCAGCACCTGGGCGCCCGCCACCTCGTCGGCCAGTCCGGCGTCGTCCAGGCCGCAGAACCGGGTCTCGACGCCGACGCGGGCGCCGAGATCCACCAGCCGGGCGGCCTTGTCCGGATCCCGCGCGACGACGGCGATGCCGGTGACGCCGAGTTCGGCCAGGCCGACGACGGCCGCCGGCGCGGTGCCGCCCGATCCACAGACCAGCGCCCATCCCGAGGCCGACCCAATGGCCCCGGTGACCCCGTCGACGTCGGTGTTGTCGGCCCGCCAGCCCGCCGCCGTACGCACCAGGGTGTTGGCGGAGCCGACCAGGGCCGCGCGCTTGGTGTGCTCGTCGGCGAATCGCAGCGCGGCGAATTTGCCCGGCATGGTCACCGACACCCCGACCCACTCCGGCCCAAAACCGCCGACCACGCCGGGCAGCTCCTCGGCGCCGCATTCGATGCGGTCGTAGGTCCAGTCGTTCAGGCCCAGCGCCCGGTACGCGGCCAGGTGCAGGTCAGGGGACTTCGAATGGGCGATGGGGCGCCCGAGCACCCCCGCCTTTCTAGCGGGGCGTGCTGTCGAGGACACCGTTGTGCTTAGCCAGCTCGATATTGGCCAAATGCTGCTGATAGTCCTTGGTGAACAGCGTCGTGCCCTGGGCATCGATGGTGACGAAGTACAGCCAGTCCCCCGGCTCCGGATGCTCGGCCGCGCGCAGCGCGTCGACGCCGGGCGAACAGATCGCCGTGGCGGGCAGCCCCTGGGACACATAGGTGTTCCACGGGGTCCGCTGGGCGCGGTCGGCGTCGGAGGTGGCGACCTCGCGGCGGTCCAGCGGATAGTTCACGGTCGAGTCGAATTCCAGCGTGTGGTGCGCGTGCAGGCGGTTGTAGATCACCTGCGCCACCTTCGCGAAGTCCTGCGAATTGGATTCCTGCTGCACCAGCGAGGCGACCACCAGGATGTCGTAGGGCGACACCCCCCTGGCCTGCGCGGAATCCAGCAGCCCGGACTTCATGTACTCCACGGCGCCCGCGCTGATCAGGCTGGTCAGGATGCTCTCGGCCGACGACGCGGGGTCGACGTTGAAGGTCCCCGGCGCGATCAGTCCCTCGATGCGGCGGTGGTCCTTGCCCAGCTCGGTCACCGGCTCGACGGCCCACGGCGGCACCGCCAGCGTCGTGGGCGCACTGTTGGAGGCCGCGGCGCGCAGGTCGTCGACCGACACGCAGCGCTTGGTGCCGTCGAGGTCCACACAGGTGGCGCGGGAGATCAACGAGAAGATGCCGGGATTCACCACGTTGGTCTTCATGTCGGTGGTGTCGTCGAGCTGACGGCCCTCCGGGATGACCAGCCGCCCCACCCGGTTGTTCGGGTCGGCCAGCCGCGCGACGGCGTTGGCCGCCGGGATCTCGGTGCGCATCCGGTAGTAGCCGGGCTGGATCGAGTTGATCGCGGCGTTGCCGTGCGCGGCGTTGACGAACGCGCGGACCGTCGCGACGACCCCCTGGCTGTGC
Organism: Mycobacterium sp. UM_CSW; assembly: GCF_000455205.1. Classification (GTDB taxonomy): domain Bacteria; phylum Actinomycetota; class Actinomycetes; order Mycobacteriales; family Mycobacteriaceae; genus Mycobacterium. The sequence goes on from NZ_AUWQ01000129.1 coordinate 9,732, forward strand.
AGCGTCTCGCCGACCATCGTGGTCGAGTCGCCGTCCTGCACGTGAATCACGATGTCGCGCTTGCCGTTTCCGCTGTAGTCGTCACCGGAGCCGAACACCGTGTTCCACAGCCGGGTGCCGACGAAGACGACGGTCACCATGACCACGACGGACACCACGAGGGCGATCCGGCCGACGAGGCGCTTGCGCCGCTTGCGCTGTGCCGCACGGTTGCGGGCAACCCGGCTCGTCCGGCGCCGCGGCGACCCGACCGCCTCGGGCTCGGCGCGCTGGCCGCGGGCGCTGTCAACCATCGGTGAGCCCCCCGGTCGCCGCGCGGCGCTGGTCGAGCCAGCTCTGCAGGATCGCCACCGCCGCGGCCTGGTCGATCATCGCGCGCTGCTCTCGGGCCCGCACCCCCGCGGCGCGCAGCGACCGCTGGGCGCTCACGGTGGTCAGCCGCTCGTCGGCCAGCCGGACCGGCGTCGGGGCGATCCGCCGGGCCAGCGTCTCGGCCAGTTCGATCGCGTCCACCGCCGACGGGCCGGTGCGGTCGGCCAGGGTGCGCGGCAGCCCGACGATCACTTCGACGGCGTCCAGCTCGGCGGCCAGCTCCGCGAGCCGGCGCACGTGCCTGCCGGAACGGTCGCGGCGCACCGTCTCCACCGGGGTGGCCAGGATGCCGTCGGGGTCGCTGGCGGCCACGCCGATGCGCACGCTCCCCACGTCGATGCCGAGCCGTCGTCCCCGCCCGGGATCCTGATCAGGGTCGCCGGGCCGGTCCGGGAGGCGGTGCTGTGTCAAGACCACTCAACCGACCCGCGCGATCTCGGCACGCACCGCGTCGAGGGCCGCGTCGATGCCGGTCGGGTCCTTCCCCGAGCCCTGCGCCAGGTCGGCCTTGCCGCCGCCGCGGCCGTCGACGGCCCCGGCGAGCTGCTTGATCAGCTCGTTGGCGCTCAGACCGAGCTCCTGGGCGGCGGCGTTGGCGGCGACGGCGTAGGGCACTGAATTGCCCTCTCCCTCGGAGATGAGCGCCACCACCGCCGGATCGCTGCCCAGCTTGCCCCGGATGTCGCCGACCAGGGAGCGCAGGTCGCCCGCCGTCATCCCGCTCGACATCCGCTGCGCCACCACACGCACGTTACCGATCCGCTCGGCGCCGGCCGCGGCGTTGGTCGCGGCGGCCCGCGCGCCCGCGAGCCGGGCACGTTCGAGTTCCTTCTCCGCGGCCTTGAGCCGGTCCACCAGGTTGGCGACCCGGGCCGGCACCTCCTCGGACGGCACCTTCAGCGACGACGCCAGCCCGGCCATCAGCGCGCGCTCCTTGGCCAGGTGGCGGAACGACTCCAGCCCGACGTAAGCCTCCACCCGCCGGATCCCGGAACCGATCGACGACTCGCCCAGGATGGTCACCGGCCCGATCTGCGCCGAGTTGTGCACGTGCGTGCCGCCGCACAGCTCCAGCGAGAACGGCCCGCCGATCTCCACCACGCGGACCTCGTCGGGATAGGCCTCGCCGAACAGGGCCATCGCTCCCATCGCCTTGGCCTTCTCCAGCTGCTCGGTGAAGGTGTGCACCTCGAAATCGGCCTGCACCGCCTCGTTGGTGACCTCCTCGATCTGGGTGCGCTGGTCCTCGGACAGCGGGCCCTGCCAGTTGAAGTCGAAACGCAGGTAGCCCGGCCGGTTCAGCGACCCGGCCTGAACGGCGTTGGGCCCCAACACCTGTCGCAGCGCGGCGTGCACCATGTGGGTGCCCGAGTGGCCCTGCGTGGCGCCGCGGCGCCAGCCCGGATCCACCGCGGCGACGACGGTGTCGCCCTCCACGAATTCGCCGGACTCCACGTTGACCCGGTGCACGAACAAGGTTTTGGCGATCTTCTGCACGTCGGTGACGGCCGCGCGAGCGCTCTCGTTGGCGCCGGTTCCGCTGATGCTGCCCTCGTCGGCGATCTGCCCGCCCGATTCGGCGTAGAGCGGGGTGCGGTCCAGCACCAGCTCCACCCGGTCCGCGCCATCGCCGCCGTGCGCGACGACGGGCACCCGTTTGCCGTCGACGAAGATACCCAAAATCCTTGCCTCGGAGGTCAACTCGTCGAACCCGGTGAACTCGGTGGGACCGGCGTCGACCAGCTCGCGGTAGGCGCTCAGGTCGGCGTGCGCGTGCTTGCGCGCGGCGGCGTCGGCCTTGGCGCGGCGGCGCTGCTCGGCCATCAGCTCCCGGAAGCCGATCTCGTCGACCTGGAGGCCGGCCTCGCCCGCCATCTCCAGGGTGAGCTCGATCGGGAAGCCGTAGGTGTCGTGCAGGGTGAACGCGTCCGACCCGGACACCACCGTCGCGCCGGTGGCCTTGGTGGCGCCGGCGACGTCCTCGAACAGCTTCGAACCCGAGGCCAGCGTGCGGTTGAAGGCGGTCTCCTCGGCGACGGCGATGCGCCGGATCCGGTCGAAATCGGTGACGAGTTCGGGGTACGACGGGCCCATCGAGTCGCGCACGGTGGCCATCAGGTCCCCGACGATCGGCTCCTCGATGCCGAGCAGCTTGGCCGAGCGGATCACCCGGCGGAGCAGCCGGCGCAACACGTAGCCGCGCCCGTCGTTGCCCGGGCTGACGCCGTCGCCGATCAGGATCGCCGCGGTGCGGCTGTGGTCGGCGATCACGCGGTAGCGCACGTCGTCCTCGTGGTTACCGGTGTCGTATCCCCGCGGCGCGCGGGTGGCGACCAGATCGATGACCGGCCGCAGCAGGTCGGTCTCGTACACGTTGTGCACGCCCTGCAGCACGAACGCGACCCGCTCCACGCCCATGCCGGTGTCGATGTTCTTGCGCGGCAACGGCCCGAGGATCTCGAAGTCGGTCTTACCGGTGCCCTCGCCGCGCTCGCTCTGCATGAAGACGAGGTTCCACAGCTCGACGTAGCGGTCCTCGTTGGCGATCGGGCCGCCCTCGACGCCGTACTCGGGGCCGCGGTCGTAGTAGATCTCCGACGACGGCCCGCACGGCCCGGGGATGCCCATCGACCAGTAGTTGTCCTCCATGCCGCGGCGCTGGATCCGCTCCGCCGGCAGCCCGGCGATCTCCTGCCACAGCGAGAACGCCTCGTCGTCGTCGAAATAGACTGTGGCCCAGAGCCGTTCGGGATCCAGGCCGTATCCGCCGTCGTCGATCGAATTGGTCAGCAGCGCCCAGGCCAGCTCGATCGCCCGGCGCTTGAAGTAGTCGCCGAACGAGAAGTTGCCGGCCATCTGGAAGAAGGTGTTGTGCCGGGTGGTGATGCCCACCTCGTCGATATCGGGGGTGCGGATGCACTTCTGGATGCTGGTGGCCGTCGCGTACGGCGGCGTGCGCGCGCCCAGGAAGAACGGCACGAACTGGACCATGCCGGCGTTGACGAACAGCAGGTTGGGGTCGTCGAGGATCACCGAGGCGCTCGGCACCTCGGTGTGGCCCGCCTTCACGAAGTGATCGAGGAATCGCTTCCTGATCTCGTGTGTCTGCACTTTTAGTCCGCTTCTTCCTAGTTGCTTTGCTTTGCTTCGATCGGGATTCCCAGCCTAGCCAGCTAGCCCTCCAGGAAGCTCAACCGCACCGACCGCCGGGGATTGTCCCGGTTGAGGTCCACCAGCACGATGCTTTGCCAGGTGCCCAGCTGCGGGTCGCCGCTGGCGACCGGCACCGTCACCGACGGCGCGACGATGGCCGGCAGCACGTGGTCGGCGCCGTGGCCGGGCGATCCGTGCGCGTGCCGGTACCGCTCGTCGCGCGGCAACAGCCGTTCCAGCGTGTCGACCAGGTCGTCGTCGGAACCGGCACCGGTCTCGATGATCGCGACCCCGGCCGTGGCGTGCGGGACGAACACGTTGCACAGGCCGTCGCCGTAGCTGAAGCAGAACCGGCGCACCGCATCGGTCAGATCGACGATGCGGCGCTGGGCGGTGTCTACCTGCAGCACATCGGTATGCACCCGGTCAAGCCTACGGCGCGCCCAGCGGGACCGGCCAATCGTTTGTGAGGGCTGCCACACCCCCGGGGGGCATTGCCACCGCCGCCTGCCAGGAGGAACGTATCTGGTTGGACCGGTGGCGCCACCGGGGCGCTGCCCCGAACAAAGAGGGGGTGGGTCGTGTACGCACGCTCTACCACTATTCAGGCGCAAACCTCGTCGATCGACGCCGGAATTGCGCACGTTCGCGATGAGGTCATGCCCGCACTGCAAGGCATGCCGGGGTGCGTCGGCGTATCGCTGTTGGTCGACCGGGAGTCGGGCCGGTGCATTGCCACCAGTGCCTGGGAGAGCGATGAGGCCATGCGCGCCAGCGGTGAAACCGTGACGCCGATCCGCGACCGGGCCGCGGAAATGTTCGGCGGCACGGCCGATGTCGCGGAATGGGAGATCGCGGCGCTGCACCGCGATCACCGCGCGCCCGACGGCGCCGGCGTCCGCGCGACCTGGGTCAGAGTGCCGGAGGGCCAAATGGACGCCGGCATCGAGTACTTCAAGTCGTCCGTCCTGCCGCAACTCGAGGAGCTCGACGGGTTCTGCAGCGCCAGCCTGCTGGTCGACCGCGCGTCCGGGCGCGGCGTGTCCTCGGTGACGTTCGACAGCATGGACGCGATGCAGCGCAACCGCGAGCAGGCGACTGCCCTGAAGACCGCGTCGATTCGCGAGGCGGGCGTCGAGGAACTCGACGAGCGGGAGTTCGAGCTGGCGCTGGCGCACCTGCGGGTGCCCGAGCTGGTCTGATCCGGCTTCGGGCCCATTGCCACCCCTACCCGGGAGGAGGAAGGTAGTCATGGGGCCCCGGTGGCGCCACCGGGGCCCAGTCAAATCCAGGCCCCGACGAGGAGGCTCACCAATGTACGCACGCTCCACCACCATTCAGGCGCAACCCCTGTCGGTCGACATCGGCATTGCGCACATTCGCGATGTCGTCATGCCCGCCCTTCAGGAGATGGACGGGTATGTCGGAATGTCGCTGTTGGTCGACCGGCAGGACGGCACCTGCATCGCCACCAGCTCGTGGGACAGCTTGGAGAAGATGCGCGCCAGCGCCGAGCGGGTGGCGCCCATCCGTGACCGCGCCGCCATGATGTTCTCCGGCCAGGCGAGGGTCGAAGAATGGGACATATCTCTGATGCGCCGCGATCATCGGGCGCATCAGGGAGCGTGCGTGCGGGCCACCTGGCTCAAGGTGGTGCCGGACCATCTCGAGCGGTCCCTCAACTTCTACCGGATGTACGTGCTCCCGGAGTTGGAGACGCTCGACGGCTTCTGCAGCGCCAGCCTGATGGTCGACCACCCGGCGTGCCGGCGGGCGGTGGCGTGCTCGAGCTTCGACAGCGTCGAAGCGATGGCCCGAAACCGCGACCGGGCGAGCGAGCTGCGCAGCAGGCGCGCCCGGGACCTGGGCGCCGAGGTGCTCGACGTGGCCGAGTTCGAGCTGGCGATCGCGCATTTGCGGGTGCCGGAGCTGGTCTAGGGGCGGCGTGAGTGTGTGTGTAACTAGGGCTTTTTGTGTGCATCCACGGCGGGAATCCGGCGAAATCTGCGCCCTAGATACACACGCAAAGCCATCAGCTCACACCCTGTGACCACTGCGACCGCCTAGGGCAGCGCGTCCCCGGGGAATCCGCGGCACTCGTGCACCTGGTAGGTGAACACGCCCGCCGCGACCCCGGGGTCGTCGGCCATGATGGCGCGGGTGTCGTCCACGCTCGCGGCGAACACCCCGATGCCGCAGACGTCGGACTCGTCGGTGACCGGCAACACCACCGCCAGCACGCCGTCGTCGCGCAGGCCGAAGTTGCGCCGGCCGTGCTCCCAGATGATCGGCGGCGACGACTCGTCGCCGAACCTGGGGCCGCGTTTGAGGATGACGACGCTGTAGGCCTTGGCGGTGGGCAGCAGCCGGCCCATCTCCTCGTCGGTGAAGGTCTTCATGCCTGTCCCCTCTTCCGGATGATCGCGCGCAGCCGGTCCAGACGGCCGACCATCTCACGTTCGCCGCCGCGGCCGGTGGGCCGATAGTAGTCCACGTCCACCAGCTCGTCGGGCGGATATTGTTGGGGCACAACGCCATCCGGGGCGTCGTGCGAGTACTTGTAGCCCTGCGCGTTGCCCAGCGCCGCGGCGCCGGAGTAGTGCCCGTCGCGCAGGTGCGGCGGCACCAGCCCGGCCTTGCCGGCCCGGATGTCGTTCATGGCCGCCGCGAGCGCGGTGGTGACCGCGTTGGACTTCGGCGCGGTGGCCAGGTGGATGGTGGCGTGCGCCAGCGTCAGCTGGGCCTCCGGCATGCCGATCAGCGCCACGGTCTGGGCGGCGGCGACCGCGGTCTGCAGCGCCGTCGGGTCGGCCATCCCGATGTCCTCGCTGGCCAGGATCATCAGCCGGCGCGCCACGAACCGCGGGTCCTCCCCCGCGACCAGCATGCGGGCCAGGTAGTGCAGCGCGGCGTCGACGTCGGACCCGCGGACCGACTTGATGAAGGCACTGACGACGTCGTAGTGCTGGTCGCCGTCGCGGTCGTAGCGCACGGCGGCCTTGTCCAGCGACTGTTCGATGGTCTCGACGGTGACTGTGTCATTTGCCTCCGCGGCGACCTCGAGCGCGGTCAGCGCGCGGCGGGCATCGCCGGCGGCCAGCTGCACCAGGAGGTCGACGGCCTCGGGCTGCACTTCGACGCGGCCGCCCAGGCCGCGGGGGTCGTCGATCGCGCGGCGGACCAGCGTGCGGATGTCGTCGGACGTCAGCGGCCGCAGCTGCAGGATCAGCGACCGGGACAAGAGCGGCGCCACCACGGAGAACGAGGGGTTCTCCGTCGTCGCCGCCACCAGCAGTACCACCCGGTTCTCCACGGCGGACAGCAGCGCGTCCTGCTGGGTCTTGGAGAACCGGTGCACCTCGTCGATGAACAGCACGGTCTGTTCGCCGGAAAGCAGCGCGTGCCGCGCCTTGTCTATCACCGCCCGGACGTCCTTCACGCCGGCCGACAGCGCCGACAGCGCCTCGAACCGGCGGCCCGTCGACCCCGAAATCAGCGCCGCCAGCGTGGTCTTGCCGCTGCCCGGGGGGCCGTACAGGATGACGGACGCGACACCCGAGCCCTCGACCAGGCGGCGCAGCGGCGACCCGGGTGCCAGCAGATGGCCCTGGCCGACGACTTCGTCCAGCGACGCCGGCCGCATCCGCACCGCCAGCGGCGCACCCGCCGACACGCCGAAGCCCTGGTCGGCTGTCTGCGGTGCGCCGGGAAGGTCGAAGAGACCGTCGGACACGGTTTTAGGCATACCACGCCCGGGCGACGGGGTGCGCCGGGGAGGAAAGCGGCGAAAACAATCCGCGCGTCCTGGCGACTTATTTGCTAAGTTCCGGGTTGCCAGATTCCGTGCGCGTGGCCACAAGTTGAATCCAACAGCTAGGACGGACATGAGCCAGCCCCCCGAGTACCCCGGCACCCCCCAGAACCCTCCCGGCTATCCGCCACCGCCCGGCTACGGCGCGCCTCCGCCACCCCCGCCCGCAGGCCCGCCGCCCGGCTACGGCGCACCCCCGCCCCCGCCGCCCGGCTACGGCGCACCCCCGCCACCCCCGCCCGGCTACGGCGCGCCGCCGCCCGGCTATGCGCCGCAACCCGGTTACGGTGGCGTCCCCGGCGGTCCGCCGGCCTTCAGCATCGGCGAGGCGTTCAGCTGGGCCTGGGGCAAGTTCACCCAAAACGTCGCGCCGCTGGTCGTCTCCACGCTCATCTACGCGGTGCTGATCGGCATCGCCTACAGCGCAATCCTGTTCGGCGGCGGCATGGGCTCGACCACCACCACGACGAACGCCGACGGCTACACCACCGCCACGACGAGCATCGGTGCGGGCGGGATGATCATCATGATCGTCGGCTACATATTGATCTATGCGGTAGGCATTTTCGCCCAGTCCGCGTTCTATTCCGGATGCCTGGACATCGCCGACGGACGGCAGGTGAGCATCGGTTCGTTCTTCAAGCCGCGCAACCTCGGCAACGTGATCCTCGCCGCGATCATCATCGGGATCCTGACGTCGATCGGCTCGGTCCTGTGCGTCATCCCGGGCCTCGTCGTGGGCATCTTCGCGCAGTTCGCCATCCCGTTCATCATCGACCGCTCGCAGGGTGCGATCGACGGGTTGAAATCCAGCTTCACCACCGTCCAGTCGAACTTCGTCAACGCCCTGCTGGTGTGGCTGGTGTCGGCGGCGGCCATCCTGCTCGGCTTCGTGGCCTGCGGCCTGGGCATCCTCGTCGGCGCGCCCGTGGCCGCGCTGATAGGGATCTACGGCTACCGCAAGCTGTCCGGCGGCCAGGTCGTCCCGCTGGAGCAGCCGGGCGGTGGTTACCAGGCGGGCCCGCCACCGGGAACGCCGCCGCCGGGCCCCCAGTACGGATAGGCCCGGGGGCCCAGCTGATTGCGCTGCGCTGCGACCTTGTGGCGCTTGTGATGCAATCAGCGGGTGAGCATCAAAGTTGCGCTGGAGCACCGCACCAGCTACACCTTTGACCGGCTGGTCCGGGTTTATCCGCACGTGGTGCGGCTGCGCCCGGCCCCCCACTCCCGCACCGCCATCGAGGCCTACTCGCTGCGCGTCGAGCCGGGCGACCACTTCATCAACTGGCAGCAGGACGCGGTCGGCAATTTCCTTGCGCGGCTGGTGTTTCCGAATCCCATGAGCCAGCTGATCATCACCGTGGGGCTCATCGCCGACCTCAAGGTGATCAACCCGTTCGACTTCTTCATCGAGGACTGGGCCGAGAAGTGGCCCTCGGGCGGCTGGACCTACCCCAAGGAGCTGGCCGACGACCTCAAGCCGTACCTGCGGCCCGTCGACGAGGAGGGTGAGGGGTCGGGCCCGGGCGGGCTCGTGCAGGCGTGGGTAAGCAACTTCCGGGTGCCCGAGGGCACCCGCACCATCGACTTCCTGGTCGCGCTCAACCGCGCCATCAACGCCGACGTCGCCTACAGCCTGCGGATGGAACCCGGTGTGCAGACACCGGATTTCACGCTGCGCAACGGCGTGGGCTCGTGCCGGGACTCGGCGTGGCTGCTGGTGTCGATCCTGCGCCAGCTCGGACTGGCCGCCCGGTTCGTGTCGGGCTACCTGGTGCAGCTGGCCTCGGACGTGGAGGCGCTCGACGGGCCGTCCGGGCCCGCGGCCGACTTCACCGACCTGCACGCGTGGACCGAGGTGTACATCCCCGGCGCGGGATGGATCGGGCTGGACCCGACGTCGGGGCTGTTCGCCGGCGAGGGCCACATCCCGCTCGCCGCCACGCCGCACCCCGCGAGCGCCGCGCCCATCACCGGCGGCACCGAGCCCTGCGAATCGGTCCTGGAGTTCTCCAATACCGTCACCCGCGTCCACGAAGATCCCCGCGTCACGCTCCCCTACACCGACCAGGCCTGGCGGACCATCTGCGACGTGGGGCGCGCCGTCGACGAGCGGCTGACCGCCGCCGACGTCCGGCTGACCGTCGGCGGTGAGCCGACGTTCGTCTCGGTGGACAACCAGGTCGACGAGGAGTGGACGACGGCCGCCGACGGCCCGCACAAGCGGCAGCGGGCGTCCGACCTGGCCGCGCGACTCAAGTCGGTGTGGGCGCCGCAGGGGCTGATCCAGCGCGGGCAGGGCCGGTGGTATCCGGGAGAACCGTTGCCGCGCTGGCAGATTGCGCTCTATTGGCGCACCGACGGGCGGCCGCTGTGGGCCGACGACACGCTGCTGGCCGATCCCTGGAGCGCCGCGCCGGCCCTCGTCGACGAGGACGCGGCCTACGAGGTGCTCGCCGCGATCGCCGACGGCTTCGGCCTGCCGCCCTCGCAGGTGCGGCCGGCCTACGAGGATCCGCTGGCCCGGCTGGCCGCCAAGGTGCGCAAGCCGCACGGCGAACCGGTGCCGGCGGGCGACGACCTCGGCCCCGACGCCACCCCCGACACCGCCGAGAACCGCGCCGCGCTGCTGGCACGCCTCGACGAATCCACCACGGCCCCAGCCGCTTTCGTGCTGCCGCTGCACCGCCGCGAAGACCAGCTCGGCTGGGCCAGCGCGAACTGGCGGCTGCGCCGCGGCCGCATCGTGCTGCTGGAGGGCGACTCCCCGGCCGGCCTGCGGCTCCCGTTGGACTCGATCAACTGGCGCCCGCCCCGCGTCACCTTCGAGGCGGATCCCCTCGCCGCCGCAACCGAACTGCCGGCGGAGCCCGAACAGGGCGACGCCGCAGTGACCGTGCCCGACGGGGCGCCGCCGACCGCGATGGTCGCCGAGGTCCGCCGCGGGCAGCTCTACATCTTCGTGCCGCCCACCGAGGCGCTCGAGCACTTCGTCGACCTCGTCGCGCGGGTCGAGGCCGCGGCGGCCAAGGCCGACTGCCCGGTGGTGATCGAGGGCTACGGCCCGCCGCCGGACCCGCGGCTGAAGTCCGTGACCATCACGCCGGACCCCGGCGTGATCGAGGTCAACGTGCCGCCCACCGCCAGCTTCGCCGAACAGACGCAGCTGCTGGAAACGCTGTACGAGCAGGCCCGCCTGGCCCGGCTGTCCACCGAGTCCTTCGACGTCGACGGCACGCACGGCGGCACCGGCGGCGGCAACCACATCACGCTGGGCGGCATCACGCCCGCGGACTCGCCGCTGCTGCGCCGCCCCGACCTGCTGGTCTCGCTGCTGACCTACTGGCAGCGGCACCCGTCGCTGTCCTACCTGTTCGCCGGGCGGTTCGTCGGCACCACGTCGCAGGCGCCCCGGGTCGACGAGGGCCGCACGGAGGCGCTGTACGAACTCGAGATCGCATTCGCCGAGATCGCGCGCCTCGCTTCGTCTTCCAAGGCCGCTGCCCCACAACCGTGGGTGACCGACCGCGCGCTGCGCCACCTGCTCACCGACATCACCGGCAACACGCACCGCGCCGAATTCTGCATCGACAAGCTCTACAGCCCCGACGGCCCCCGCGGCCGGCTCGGCCTGCTGGAGCTGCGCGGCTTCGAGATGCCGCCGCACCTGCGCATGGCGATGGTGCAGTCGCTGCTGGTGCGTTCGCTGGTGGCGTGGTTCTGGGACGAACCGCTGCGCGCCCCGCTGATCCGGCACGGCGCCAATCTGCACGGGCGATACCTGTTGCCGCACTTCCTGATTCACGACATCGCCGACGTCGCCGCCGACCTGCGCGCGCACGGCGTGCCCTTCGAGACCAGCTGGCTGGACCCGTTCACCGAGTTCCGCTTCCCGCGCATCGGCACCGCGGTCTTCGACGGTGTGGAGATCGAACTGCGCGGCGCGATCGAACCGTGGAACACCCTCGGCGAGGAGGCCACCGCCACCGGCACGGCCCGCTACGTCGACTCCTCGGTCGAACGGATCCAGGTGCGCGTCATCGGCGCTGACCGGCACCGCTACGTGGTGACGGCCAACGGCTACCCGGTGCCGCTGCTGGCCACCGACAACCCCGACATCCACGTGGGCGGCGTGCGGTTCAAGGCGTGGCAGCCGCCCAGCGCGCTGCACCCGACCATCAGCACCGACGTGCCGTTGCAGTTCGAGCTGGTCGACCTCACCACCGGGACGTCGCGCGGCGGCTGCACCTACCACGTCGCACACCCCGGGGGCCGCGCCTACGACGAGCCCCCGATCAACGCCGTCGAGGCCGAGTCGCGCCGTGCCCGACGCTTCGAGGCGACCGGCTTCACCGCGGGCAAGCTCGACCTGTCCGCGATCAAGGAGCGGCAGGCCAGGATTCTCACCGACATCGGCGCGCCGGGCATCCTCGACCTGCGGCGCGTGCGTACCGTTCAGCAGTAAATGTCGTCCCTCGAAGTCCCCCCCGCCCACTACGACGCCGACCGGCTGCTGGCCGGATACCGGACCGCGCGGGCCCAGGAAGCGCTCTTCGACCTGCGGCACGGCCCCCGGGCCGGCTACGACGAGTTCGTCGACCGCGACGGAAACGTGCGCCCGGCGTGGTCCGAGCTCGCCGACGCCGTCGCGGAGCGCGGCCGGGCCGGGCTGAACCGGCTGCGCTCGGTGGTGGACAACCTGATCGACAACGACGGAATCACCTACACCGAAGTCGATCCCGACCACGGCGGGGTGGAGCCCCGGCCCTGGAACCTGGACACCCTGCCGATCGTGCTCTCCGCGGCCGACTGGGACGTGCTGGAGGCCGGGCTGGTGCAGCGTTCCCGCCTGCTCGACGCCGTGCTCGCCGACCTGTACGGGCCGCGCGCCCTGCTCACCGAGGGCATCCTGCCGCCGCAACTGGTGTTCGGCCACCCCGGTTACGTGCGGCCCGCCAACGGCATCGAGGTGCCCGGGCACCACCAGCTGTTCATGCACGCCTGCGACGTCAGCCGGGTGCCGGACGGCAGCTTCCACGTCAACGCCGACTGGACGCAGGCGCCGTCGGGCGCGGGCTACGCGCTGGCCGACAGGCGCGTTGTGGCGCACTCGATTCCGGACCTCTACGAGCGGATCGCCCCGCGGGCGACGACGCCGTTCGCGCAGGCGCTGCGCCTCGCGCTCATCGACGCCGCCCCCGACGTCGCCCAGGACCCGGTCGTGGTGGTGCTGTCCCCCGGCATCTACTCGGAGACCGCGTTCGACCAGGCGTACCTGGCCACCCTGCTGGGCTTCCCGCTGGTGGAGAGCGCGGACCTGGTGGTGCGCGACGGCAAGCTGTGGATGCGCTCGCTGGGCACGCTGAAACGCGTCGACGTGGTCCTGCGCCGGGTCGACGCGGAGTACACCGACCCGCTGGACCTGCGCGCCGATTCCCGCCTCGGCGTCGTGGGGCTGGTAGAGGCGCAGCACCGCGGGACGGTGACCGTGGTCAACACGCTGGGCAGCGGCATCCTGGAAAGCCCTGGGCTGCTTCGGTTTCTGCCGCAGCTGGCCGAGCGGCTGATCGACGAGGAGCCGCTGCTGCAGACGGCGCCGGTCTATTGGGGCGGCGTGGCCGGCGAACGCTCGCACCTGCTGGCCAACCTGTCGTCGCTGCTGATCAAGTCCACCGTCGGCGGGAAAACCTATGTCGGGCCGACACTTTCGTCCGCACAGCTGGCCGACCTGGCCGCGCGCATCGAACACATGCCGTGGCACTGGGTGGGCCAGGAGCTGCCGCAGTTCTCGTCGGCACCCACCGACCACGCCGGCGTGTTGTCGTCGGCCGGCGTGGGCATGCGGCTGTTCACCGTGGCGCAGCGCGGCGGCTACGCGCCGATGATCGGCGGCGCCGGCTACGTGCTGGCCCCCGGCCCCTCGGCGTTCACGCTGAAAACCGTTGCGGCAAAGGATGTCTGGGTGCGTCCTACCGAGCGGGCGCGGGCCGAGACGGTGACCCTGCCGTCGCCGCCGGAACCCGCGAAGACGGCCGCGGGCACCTGGGGGGTCAGCTCGCCGCGCGTGCTGTCCGACCTGTTCTGGATGGGGCGATACGGCGAGCGCGCCGAGGAGATGGCCCGGTTGCTCATCGTGGCCCGCGACCGCTTCCACGTGTACCGGCACCAGCAGCACACCGAGGAAAGCGAGTGCGTGCCGGTGCTGATGGCCGCGCTGGGCCGGATCACCGGCAGCGACACCAGCGCGGGCTACGGCAGCACCGACGATCACGCGGAGATGATCGCCGTCACCCCCTCGATGCTGTGGTCGCTGACCCTGGACCCGAACCAGCCCGGGTCACTCGTGGGTTCGGTGGACGGGCTGGGGCTGGCCGCCCGGGCGGTGCGCGACCAGTTGTCCAACGACACGTGGACGGTGCTGGCCGGGGTGGAGCGCGCGCTGGCGCTGCGCTCCGAGCCGCCGGACTCACTCGCCGAGGCCGACGCGCTGCTCGCGTCCGCCCAGGCGCACACGCTGGCCGGGATGCTGACGCTGGCCGGGGTGGCGAGCGAGTCGATGGTGCGCGACGTGGGCTGGACGATGATGGACATCGGCAAGCGCATCGAACGCGGCCTGTGGCTGACCGCCCTGTTGCGGGCCACGCTGGCCACCGTCCGGTGCGCGGCGGCCGAGCAGACGATCATCGAGGCGACGCTGGTCGCGTGCGAATCGTCGGTCATCTACCGGCGCCGCACCGTCGGCAATGTCAGCGTCGCCGCGGTGGCCGAGCTGATGCTGTTCGACGCCACCAACCCCCGGTCGCTGCTGTATCAGCTGGAGCGGCTGCGGACCAACCTCAAGGACCTGCCCAGCTCGTCGGGGTCGTCGCGCCCCGAGCGGTTGGTGGACGAGATCAGCACGCTGCTGCGCCGCTCGCACCCCGAGGAGCTGGAGGAGATCACCGACGGAAGCCGCGCCCAGCTGGCCGAACTGCTCGACGCGATCCACGCCGAGCTGCGCAACCTGGCCGACGTCATCACCGAGACGCAACTGCGGTTGCCGGGCGGGTTCCAGCCGCTGTGGGGCCCCGACGAGCGACGGGTGATGCCGGCCTAGAGCTAGCTAGCCCGCCACCGCGGCGGGCCCCCGCGACTCCGAACTCACCTCGTCGATCGCGTCGTGGATGAACTGCATCTTGTCCAGGACGGCGACCGGCAACACGAACGGGTACAGGTCGTCGTGACCCATCGAGCGGTTCACCATGTTCAGCGACCATGACAGCGGCAGCCACAGCTCGATGATGTTGGGAAAGGCGCTGGGCCCCAGGTTCGGCCGGTCGAAGGTGGCCGACGCCGGCGCCAGCCCGCACCACGCCGACGTGTCCAACGTGTCCCGGATGTGCAGGTAGTGGGCGAACGTCTCGGCCCAGTCCTCGGCGGGGTGCATGGTCGCGTACGACGAGACGAAGCTCTCCTGCCAGCCCTCCGGCGCGCCGTCGCGGTAGTGCCGGTCGAGCGCCTCCTGGTAGTCCGCGTCGGGATCGCCGAACAGCTCGTTGAACCGCGCCAGGTTGTCCTGCGACGGGGTGATCAGCCGGTAGAAGTAGTAGTGCCCGACCTCGTGGCGGAAGTGCCCGAGCAGGGTCCGGTACGGCTCGTCCATCTCGACCCGCAGCTGCTCGCGGTGGACGTCGTCGCCCTCGGCCAGATCCAGTGTGATGACGCCGTTTTCGTGGCCGGTGAACACCTTCTCGTGCGCGCTCGACAGCAGGCGAAAGCCCAGCCCGTAGTCGGGGTCGCGGTCGCGTCCGACGATCGGCAGCTTGAGCTCGTGCAGCTCGGCGATCAGCCGCCGCTTGGCCGCCTCCGCGCGGGCGAACGCGGCAAGACCGTCGGCGTCGTTGTCGTTGGGCCGCTCCAGCGTGAGCGCACACGACGTGCACAACCCGCCGGCGTCATTGCGTGGAACAAGCCAATTGCATTCCGCCAGATGCAGATTCGCGCACAGCTGGTAGTCGTCGGCATCGACGGCGCCGGCGTGCTCGCTGTCGTCGCCCCGGGTGATCACCAGCAGGGCCATCTGCTCGAGGGAGAACCCGAGCGCGCTGCCGCACGACAGGCATTCGGAGTTCTCGAACGCCAGGCGCTGGCCGCAGTTGGGGCAATGAAAATCACGCATTGAACGCGTCACCTCCAAACGGCACGACGTCGACGGCGACGTCGATCACGCTGTGCTCGGAGTTGGTGTAGATGATGCCGCGCAGCGGCGGCACATCGGCGTAGTCGCGGCCGCGACCCACGATGATGTAGCGCTCGTCGACCAGCTGGTCGTTGGTGGGATCCAGGCCCAGCCACTCGAACAGGCCGGGCTCCTGCGGGGTCCACACCCCCGCCCAGGCGTGGGTCGCGTCGATGCCGATCATCCGATCCTTTCCCGGTGGCGGGTCCGTGGCCAGATAACCGGACACGTAGCTGGCCGCCAGACCGTTGGCTCGCAGGCAGGCGATCGCCAGCCTCGCAAAGTCCTGACATACCCCTTCCCGGGCCGCCAGAACCTCGTTGACCCCGGTGGAAATCGTCGTCGACCCCGAGCGGTAGGTGAAGTCGGTGAAGATCCGCGACGCCAGGTCGCGCATCACCTCGACCAGCGGGCGCCCCGGCTCGAAGCTGGGGGCGGCGTACTCGCGGACCGCGTCGGTGATCTCCGGAGGGTCCAGGTCCAGGGTGAACTCGGTCGCGAGCGCTCCCCGGCGCCCGGCCGGCCGGGCGGCCTCCCACGGTTGCACCGCCGGCCCGCTGGTGTAGCGCTCCGGCGGCGGCGGATACACGTCGACGATGGAGTCGCCGGTGATCGTCAGCGACTGGTGCGGCTCGGTGACGTGGAAGTACGCACTGATATTGCCGTAGCTGTCGCTGCTGGTGGAGCTGTCGGCGGGGGCCGGGTCGATGGTCAGCCGGTGCGCCACGCACCGCTGCCGCGCGGAGTCCCGCGGCGTGAGGAAGGCGCGGCCATAAGAGCTGGTCACGACGTCGGAATAGCGGTACTGGGTGCGGTGGGTGACCCGGTGCCGGCGGGCCTGATTTCCCTCCAAGGCTTCTGACACAACGCTGATCCCATCACACCCCGTTTGCCGATCGCGAGCCAAGCGCGCCATTTCGGGAGCACAATCGAAGACGTGGCCACGTGGAACGACGTCGCCCGCATCGTTGGTGAGCTGGCACTCACCTCCGAGCCGTCACCGCACGAGTGGCGGGTCGGCAAGAAGTTGCTGGCTTGGGAACGGCCACTGCGCCCGTCGGATCGCGAGGCGCTGGCCGACAGCGGCGTGGAACCCCCGGAGGGCGACATCCTCGGTGTCCGGGTTTCCGACGAGGGCGTCAAGTTTGCGTTGATCGCCGACGAACCCAGGGTCTACTTCACCACCCCGCACTTCGACGGCTACCCGGCGGTGCTGCTGCGGCTGGACGAGATCGCACCGCGCGACCTGGCCGAGGTGATCACCGAGGCGTGGCTGACGCAGGCGCCGAAGAAGCTGGTGCAGGAGTTTCTGGCCGACTCGCTATGAGCGCAGGTCGATGACCCGCTGCAGGTCGTCGACGCAGGCCTGGACGGCGTCGGCGAGCACCACCTGCGCCCTCTCCCGGGCACCCGAGTGCAGCTGCGACGCGTGATGGCGCGCGGCCGCGACGTACGCGCACGCGCCCGCCGGGTCGGAGTCGGCCAGCGCGGTCGCGGCCGCCAACACCACCAACACGCGGTGCACGGGCTGCGGAGGCGTCGCGCGGCACCCATCTGCTCCCGGGGCGACGGCGCGGGCGAGCTCCAGCACCGAGCCGGCGAGCAGGGCCACGTGCACGGCCTGGTGATCGGCCGCCCGCACGGCACCGCGCAGGCCCCAGCGCCGCGGCGCGACGCGCACCACCTGACGGGCGGTGGTGCGCGCCTCGATCAGCCCGCCGAGTTGCGCGTGCACCCGATCGACGGCCGACAGCGGCCAGTCGGGCGGGGCCTCCCTGCGCCCGGCGGCGAAGTCCGCGGCTCGGGTGAGGACGCCCTGCAGCGTGCTGAACACGCCGACGCGCGCGCTGCGCAGCACCTCCAACGGGTCGGCCGGGAACAGCAGGACCGCGACCACGATGGCCACGCAACCACCGATCAGCGAGTCGAAGATGCGCTCCCAACCCACCCCGCTGTGGTACAGCGCCAGCACCAGGATCGCCGACACAGCGGTCTGGTTGGCGAACATCATTCCCTGCCCGATGCGGCCGTGGCCGATGAACACCGCCGCGGACAGCGCCAGGAATGCGGCGACCCCGATGGCGACGGCGCCCGGCCCGAGCAGCCCCTGCACCGCGATGCCCACACCGATCCCGAGGGTCACGCCGACCATCATCTGGATGGCGCGCTGCGCCCGTAGCACGTTGCTGATCGACAGGGATACCGCGGCGGCGATCGGCGCGAAGAACGGCTGCGGGTGACCCAGCAGGTCGTGCGCGATGTACCAGGAGAAGCCCGCGGCGACCGCCGTCTGCACGAGGTTGAACCACAGCGCGCGCAACCGCTTGAGGCCCGCGCGCGCCGCTCGCTTCATGGCTCCCGAGCTAGGCCGGCTGCAACTCGAACAGCGGAATGACCCTGCTGGTCTTGGACTGGTACTCGGCGAAGCCGGGCGCCGCGGCCGCGACCTTTTCGAAGAGCGCGTCGCGCTCGGCCTTGGGCAGCTCGTGGGCGGTGACGTCGAACGCGTCCGTGCCGATCTCGACGTGCGCCGCCGGGTTGGCCCGCAGGTTGTGCACCCAGGCGGGGTCCTTGGGCGCGCCGGCGAACGACCCGATGATGATCAGCTTGCCGTCGATGCGGAAGTACGCCAGTGGCGACACCCGCGGTTGGCCGGACTTGGCGCCGGTCGTCGTCAACAGCAGCAGGTTGGCGCCCTCGAACTGGCCACCGACCTTGCCCTCGTTGGACCGGAATTCGTCGATGATGCTGGTGTTGAACGCGTTGATGGTCGCGGTGTCAGGCATTTCGCTCATGCCCGGTCAACCTTCTCCGGCTTGGCGTCTATTCCGGACTCCTTGCGCTGCTGCGCGGTGATGGGCGCCGGCGCGTTGGTCAGCGGGTCGACGCCGCCGCCGGTCTTGGGGAACGCAATCACCTCGCGGATCGAGTCGACCCCGGACAGCAGCGCGTTGATCCGGTCCCAGCCGAACGCGATGCCGCCGTGCGGCGGTGCGCCAAACATGAACGCCTCCAACAGGAATCCGAATTTCTCCTCGGCCTCGGCCTTGTCCAGGCCCATCACCGCGAACACCCGCTCCTGGATGTCGCGGCGGTGGATACGGATCGAGCCGCCGCCGATCTCGTTGCCGTTGCAGACGATGTCGTACGCGTCGGCCAGCACGCTGCCCGGATCGGTGTCGACCACGTCCTCGTACTCGGGCTTGGGCGAGGTGAACGCGTGGTGCACCGCGGTCCACGCCCCCGAGCCGACCGCCACGTCGCCGGCAGCGGTCGCCTCCTCGGCGGGCTCGAACAGCGGCGGGTCGACCACCCACACGAACGCCCACGCGTCGGGGTCGATGAGGCCCAGCCGCTTGGCGATTTCGCCGCGGGCCGCGCCCAGCAGCGCCCGCGACGACTTCGCCGGGCCCGCGGAGAAGAAGATGCAGTCCCCCGGCTTGGCCCCGACGTGGCCGGCAAGGCCGGCGCGTTCGGCGTCGGACAGGTTCTTGGCCACCGGGCCGCCAAGCTCCCCGTCGTCGCCGACGAGCACGTAGGCCAGCCCGCGGTGCCCGCGCTGCTTGGCCCACTCCTGCCAGCCATCCAGGGTGCGCCGCGGCTGGGAGGCCCCCCCGGGCATCACGACCGCGCCGACGTAGGGCGCCTGGAAGACGCGAAAAGTGGTGTCTTTGAAGAACTCCGCGCACTCGACGAGCTCCAGCCCGAACCGCATGTCGGGCTTGTCCGAGCCGAACCGCCGCATCGCGTCGGCATAGCTGATCCGCGGGATCGGCGTGGGGACCTGGTAGCCGATCAGCGCCCACAGCGCTGCCAGGATCTCCTCGGAGACCGCGATGATGTCCTCGGCGTCGACGAAGCTCATCTCCATGTCGAGCTGGGTGAACTCGGGCTGGCGGTCGGCGCGGAAATCCTCGTCGCGATAGCAGCGTGCGATCTGGTAGTAGCGCTCCATGCCGGCCACCATCAGCAGCTGCTTGAACAGCTGCGGGCTCTGCGGCAGCGCGTAGAACGAGCCCGGGTGCAGCCGCGCCGGCACCAGGAAGTCGCGCGCCCCCTCCGGCGTCGACCGGGTGATCGTGGGGGTCTCGATCTCGACGAAGTCGTGCCGCGCCAGCACCTCGCGCGCGGCCGCATTGACCTTGGAGCGCAGCCGCATTGCCGCGGCCGGGCCGTCGCGCCGCAGGTCGAGGTAGCGGTACTTCAGCCGCAGCTCCTCGCCGGCGGGCTCGTCCAGCTGGAAGGGCAGCGGTGCGCTCTCGCCCAGCACGGTCAGCGAGCTCGCGTTGACCTCGACCTCACCCGTCGCGATCTCCGGGTTGGCGTTGCCCTCGGGGCGGATCTCGACGACCCCGGTCACCGCGACGCAGAACTCGGCGCGCAAGTGGTGCGCCTGGGCCAGCACGTCTGGGGCGCGGAACACCACCTGCGCGACGCCGGACGCGTCCCGCAGGTCGATGAAGATGACGCCGCCGTGATCGCGGCGCCGGGCCACCCAGCCGGCCAATGTCACCTGCTGGCCCGCGTCGCTGCTCCTCAGCGCACCGGCGGCATGGCTGCGCAGCACGAATTACTCCCCTTTTGCCCGATTTGAACGACTGCCCAGTCTAGAGTGCAGGAGCGACGCCGCCGCGGACGGATCAGGAGTGCAGATGACCACTTATGCGTTCGACCCGGAAATCGCCGCCGTCGTTGCGCTGCTGCCCGATCTGCCGGGCGACGATCCGCTGGCCATCCGTGCGGCGCTGTCGGAGATGATCGCCCAGTTCCCGCCGCCCGATACCACCGGGGTGCAGATCGAGGACCGTCAAATCCCGGGCCGCGACGGCGATCCCGCGGTGCCGATCCGCATCTACCGGCCCGACCAGCGCAGCGCTCCGGCCGCGATCTACCACATCCACGGCGGCGGGTTCGTCGCCGGCGATCTGGACACCGAACACGCCTCCAACGTCGCGCTGGCCCGCGAACTCGGCGTGGTCGTAGTGTCGGTCGACTACCGCCTCGCCCCGGAAACCCCGTTCCCCGGCGGGCTGGAAGACGTCTACGCCGGGCTGGTCTGGACGGCGGCGAACGCGGACGAATTGGGCGTCGACCCGCAGCGCATCGCGATTCAGGGCACCAGCGCCGGGGGCGGGCTGGGCGCCGCGCTGGCGCTGTTGGCCCGCGACCGCGGCGGACCGCACATCGCCTTCCAGTTCCTTTCCGTGCCCGAACTCGACGACCGGCTGGCCACCGCCAGCATGATCGCGTTCACCGACACGCCTTTTTGGAGTCGCCCGCGGGCGATCGTCAGCTGGGACTGCTACCTGGGACCTGGCCGGGCCGGCGGCGACGACGTATCGATCTACGCCGCGCCGGCCCGCGCCACCGACCTGGCCGGCCTGCCGCCCGCGTACGTGTCGGTCATGCACTTCGATCCGCTGCGCGACGAGGGCGTCGCCTACGCGCTGGCCATGCTCGCCGCGGGCGTGAGCGTCGAATTGCATTTGTTCCCCGGCACTTTCCACGGCTCGATGCTGATCCAAGACGCGGCGATCTCGAAGCGCGAGCAGGCCGAAACCGTCGCGGTGCTGCGCCACGCGCTCGCGCTCTAGTAATTTCGGAGCTATCGCCACCAACATCGCACTCGTCGGTCCCGGCGCCGTCGGCACGACGGTCGCCGCCCTGCTGTACAAGGCCGGGCATTCTGTGCTGGTGTGCGGCCGCACGCCCCGGGACGCCATCGAGCTGCGGCCCGACGGCGGCGAACCGATCGTGGTGCCCGGCCCGGTGCGCACCGACCCCGAGACGGTTGACGGCACCGTCGACGTGGTGATCCTGGCGGTCAAGGCCACCCAGAACGACGAGGCCGCCGGCTGGCTCGGCCGGCTGTGCGACGAACACACGATCGTCGTGGTGCTGCAGAACGGTGTCGAGCAGGTCGAGCAGGTGCAGCCGCACTGCCCGTCGTCGCCGGTGGTGCCGGGGATCGTCTGGTACGGCGCCGAGACCCAGCCCGAGGGATGGGTGCGGTTGCGCACCGAACCGCGGCTGGTGCTGCCGTCGGGCCCCTCCGCGGAGACGGTGGCCGAGCTGCTGCGCGGCGCCGGCTGCCAGGTGGACTGCGACCCCGACTTCATCACCGCGGCCTGGCGCAAGCTGCTGGTCAACGCGCTGGCCGGGTTGATGGTGCTGACCGGGCGGCGATCCGGGATGTTCCACCGCGACGACATCGCCGCGCTGTCGCGCCGCTACGTGGCCGAATGCCTGGCCGTCGCGCGCGCCGAGGGCGCCCGGCTGCCCGACGACGTGGTCGACGAGCTGGTCGATATGTTCCGCCAGGCGCCGGAGGACATGGGCACCTCGATGCTGGCCGACCGGGAGAACCACCGGCGCCTCGAGTGGGACATCCGCAACGGCGTGATCGTCCGCAAGGCCCGCGGCCACAACCTTCCGACACCGATCAGCGACATCCTGGTGCCGCTGCTGGCAGCGGCGAGCGACGGGCCGGGTTAGATTCAAGCCATGTTCCCTTGCGAGCGTGTCGACCTGGGCTTCGTCGAGACCGCGCCGTTTCGGTTCCGCAACAGCGTCGACCTCGCCGTCACGCCCGAGCAGCTGTTCGAGGTGCTCGGCGATGCCGAGTCCTGGCCGCGCTGGGCGCCGGTGATCACGAAGGTGACCTGGACCAGTCCCGAGCCGCGCGGCGTCGGCACCACCCGCGTCGTCGAGATGCGCGGCGGGATCGTCGGCAACGAAGAGTTTCTGGCGTGGGAACCCTTCACGCACATGGCATTCCGGTTCAACGAATGCTCGTCGAAGGCCGTCGCGGCGTTCGCCGAGGACTACCGGGTCGAGGTCATCCCCGGTGGCTGCCGGCTGACCTGGACCATGGCGCAAAAACCGGCCGGCCCGTCGCGGTTGGCCATGCCGTTGGTCGGACCGCTGCTCAACCTGGGGCTCCGCCGGTTCCTGCGCAACCTGCGCAGCTACACCGACGCCCGGTTCCCCGTCACCCGGCAACCTTAGGAGCGTGCGATGACCTTCAACGAGGGCATGCAGATCGACACCAGCACCGCGTCGTCGTCCGGCGGCGGCGGGATGGGGATGGCCGTCGGCGGCGGCGGGCTCGGCCTGCTGATCCTGCTCGGGGCGCTGTTTTTCGGCATCGACCCGGGCCGCATCATGCCCCAGCAGCAGACCAACAACGGCGGCTATTCGGCGCCCGGTTTCGACCTGAGCCAGTGCAAGACCGGCGCCGACGCCAACAAGTACGTGCAGTGCCGCGTGGTCGCCACCGGCAACTCCGTGGACGCGGTGTGGCATCAGCTGATGCGCAACTACACCCGCCCGCACGTGCGCCTGTTCACCGGGTCCGTGGACACCGGCTGCGGCCCGGCCACCACCGCGGTCGGGCCGTTCTACTGCCCAGTGGACCAGACGGCGTACTTCGACACCGACTTCTTCCAGGAACTGGTCGACAAATTCGGTTCCAGCGGTGGGCCATTCGCGCAGGAGTACGTCGTCGCGCACGAATACGGCCACCACGTGCAGCAGCTGCAGGGGGTGCTGGGCCGCTCCCAGCAGGGCGCGCAGGGCGCCGGGGGCAACGGGGTGCGCACCGAGCTGCAGGCCGACTGCTACGCCGGCATCTGGGCCCACTACGCGTCGACGGTCAAGCAGGAGAGCACCGGCGTGCCGTACCTGGAGCCGTTGAGCGACAAGGATATTCAGGACGCGCTCTCGGCGGCGGCGTCGGTGGGCGACGACCGCATCCAAAAGCAGGCGACCGGACGCGTCAACCCCGAGTCGTGGACGCACGGGTCGTCGGCGGAACGGCAGAAGTGGTTCACCATCGGCTACCAGACCGGTGACCCCAACCAGTGCAACACCTTCGCTGCGACCAATCTGGGTTGAGCGCTGATGGCGGTCTTGCATGGGGAGCGTGTCGACGACGGGCAGTCGTCGCCGTTCGCACCGTTGCGCAACCGCATCTTCCGCAACCTGTTCGTCGCGCAGTTCGTCTCCAACATCGGGACGTGGATGCAAAGCGTGGCGGCACAATGGTTCCTGATTGAGGCCCACAGCAGCGCCACCATCGTGGCGCTGGTCCAGACGGCCAGCCTCGGGCCGACGCTGCTGCTGGGAATGTTCGCCGGCGTGCTGGCCGACCTGTTCGACCGGCGGCGCCTGCTTGTCGTCCTGCAGTCTTATGCGGTGGTGGTGGCGCTGGCCCTGGCGGCGCTGACCTACCTCGGTAAGCTCACCCCGGCCGCGCTGTTGCTGTTCACCATGGCGATCGGCCTTGCTACGGCGCTGACCGCGCCGGCCTGGCAGGCGATTCAGCCCGAAGTCGTTCCGCGCGAGCAGATCCCGTCCGCAGCGAGTTTGTCGAGCGTCTCGGCAAGCGTCGGCCGGGTGATCGGGCCGGCGATCGGCGGTGTCGTGGTCGCAATCGCCGGTCCGGCAGCGGTGTTCGCAATCAACGCCGTGTCGTTCACCGGGATCATCTTCGTCTTGGCCGGGTGGCAACGGCCCAAGCAACTCGCGCCGCTCGAACGAGAACAGTTCGGCCAGGCCATGGTGAGCGGATGGCTCTACGTCGTCAACAGCCCGATTTTCCGCAGGATCTTGTTGCGCACAGCGCTTTTCGTGTTTCCCGCCTCGGCCCTGCTCGCCCTGTTGCCGGTGGCCGCCGCCCGCAGCTGGCACCTGGGAGCCAGCGGTTACGGTCTGACGTTGGGGGCCATCGGTTGTGGCGCGGCGCTTGCCCTGCTGGTCCCGGCCCCGTTACGCGAGAAGGTGCCACCCAACGCGTTGTTGGCGGCGTGCGCGGCCGCGTACGGAATCGGGGCGCTCGCGGTGGCCCGGCTGTCGTTCGCCGCGGCGGCGCCCTTCCTGGTGTTGTCGGGGACGGCGTGGCTGCTGACGTTGACGACGTTGAACGCGGCGGCCCAGCTGCATCTGCCGCGCTGGGTCCGGGCCCGCGGGCTGGCGATGTACCTGCTGGTCTTCACGGGCTGCCAGGCGATCGGCGCCTACCTCTGGGGTCTCCTTGCCACGCGCGACGGGCTCAAGGTCGCGCTGACCTGGTCGGCGGGGCTGCTGGCCGCCGCCGCCCTCAGCGTCACCTTCCTCGGGTTGCTGCCGGCCACCGGGAAGCTGAGCCGCAACATCTCCAACTGCTGGGCGGCGCCCATGCTCATGCTCGAACCGCGCCCCAACGACGGGCCCGTGCTGGTGACCGTGCGATACCGGGTGCCGACGGAGAACCTCCAAGAGTTCGTCGAGGCGATGGCCGCGGTCAGGCGGTCACGCCTGCGCACGGGCGGCCACAGCTGGCGGCTCTATCGAAGCCTGGAAGAACCCGACCTCGTCCTGGAGCGGTTCACCGTGCCGTCCTGGACCGAGTTCGAGCGCCAGCACACCGAGCGCTGGCTGGAGTCAGACCACGACGGCGCGGCCAAGGCGGCGAGCTACACCGTCGAGGACTCGAAACGACACGAGTACTTCCTCGCCGTGCGCGTGCACAAGTGAGCGGCGCCGGTCGACTAGCCGGGTCGGCAGGTGACGGTGGTGGTGGCGTCCGCGTGCGCGACCACCTGACCGTCCACGGCGATCTCGCAGTGGAACTGGGCGGGGCCGTTGCCCGAATCCGGCCAGTGCAGCATGCCGCTGGCGGTGATGGTCGCGAACTGGTTCGGGTTCGCCAGCGTGGCGGTGTAGGTGACCGGCGCTCCCCCGCTCAGCGGCGCCTGCACGCTCGTCGTGAACTTCGACGGGTCCGCGTTGTAGGCCGCCTGGCTGGGCGGATCGGAACTCACGTAGCTGACCGTGGCGGTCAGGTTGTTGGGGCTCGTGACGGTGTAGGTCACCTGATGGCCGTCCGCGTGTGAGATCGCGGGCGTGAAAGCCAGTCCTGCGGCCGCTGCGAGAGCGGCCGCGCTGATCACTTTTCGCACGTTCCTCATATCGAAAACGCTACCGGATTTGTTACTTGCGTCAGGTATGAAGCAGGCATGACCGACGTTCCGGGGATCAGTCGCCGCAGGCTGTTGACCACGAGCGCGGTCTCGGCCGCCCTGGGGGCCGGCATCGGGGGCGGGGCGGTGCTGCTGTGGTCGCAGGCGCGCGGTCCGGCCGTCTGGTTTCAACCGGACCGCCGCGGCGCACCCCCGGTGACCGGCCTGCATCTGCAATTCGGCGCGAACGCAGCCACCGAGGTGGTGGTGTCATGGCACACCACCGAGGCCGTCCGCAATCCCCGCGTCATGCTGGGTACCCCGGCCGCCGGGTTCGGGCGCACCGTGGCCGCGGAAACCCGGACCTACCGAGACGCGAAGTCCGGCAACGAGGTCCGCGTCAACCATGCGCGCCTGACGGGCCTGATCCCCGACACCGACTACGTGTACGCGGCGGTGCACGACGGCGCCGAGCCGGGCGGCGGCACGGTGCGGACCGCCCCTTCGGGGCGAAAACCGCTGCGCTTCACCAGCTTCGGGGACCAGTCCACCCCGACGCTGGCCCGGCTGCCCGACGGCAAGTACGCCACCGACAACATCGGGTCGCCCGCGGCCGCGGACACCACCCTGGCCGTCGAGCGCCTCGGTCCGCTGTTCAACCTCGTCAACGGCGACCTGTGCTACGCGAACCTGGCGCAGGACCGCATCCGGACGTGGTCGAACTGGTTCGAGAACAACACCCGCTCGGCGCGGTTCCGGCCGTGGATGCCGGCCGCGGGCAACCACGAGAACGAACTGGGCAACGGGCCAATCGGTTACGCCGCCTACCAGACCTACTTCGCGTTGCCGGACTCGGGGTCGAGCCCCGAAGCCCGCGGCCTGTGGTACTCGTTCACCGCCGGGTCGGTGCGGGTGATCAGCCTCAACAACGACGACGTGGCCTTCCAGGACGGCGGCAACTTCTACGTGCACGGCTATTCCGGCGGGGAGCAAAAGCGTTGGCTGGCAAGCGAACTCGCCGCGGCGCGGCGCGACCCCGACGTGGACTGGGTGGTGGTGTGCATGCATCAGACGGCGATCTCGACCGCCGACCGGACCAACGGCGCCGACCTCGGCATCCGCGAGGAATGGCTGCCGCTGTTCGACCAGTATCAGGTCGATCTGGTGGTGTGCGGGCACGAGCACCACTACGAGCGGTCGCATCCGTTGCGCGGTGCGCTGGGCACCGAAACCCGCACACCGATACCCGTCGATACCGGCGGCGACGTCATCGACTCGACCCGGGGCACGGTGCACCTGGTCATCGGCGGCGGGGGCACGTCCGCGCCGTCCAACGGGATGTTCTTCCCCCAGCCTCGGTGCCGCGTGATTACCGGCGTCGGGGCTTTCGACCCCGAGATCGGCCGCAAGGCGCCGATCTACGTGTTGGAAGACGCGCCGTGGTCGGCGTTTCGCGACCGCGAAAACCCTTACGGCTTCGCGTGTTTCGACGTCGACCCGGGCCAGCCCGGGGGCAACACCTCGATCAAGGCGACGCACTATTCGGTGAGCGGGCCGTTCGGCGCGGTTTCCGTGGTGGACCAGTTCACGCTCACCAAGCCCCGCGGCGATCGGCCCGCCTAGCTCAAAACAGCGTCGGCTGCGGCGGCGCGGGCGTGGCGGCGGTCGGCGGGACCGGGCGGGGATCGCCGCCGAGGCGGTACTTGGCGATCAGCGGCGCGGCCCGTTCGCGCAGCATGTCGCGGTAGCTCGGCGGCAAATAGGCGCCGCGGCGGTAGAGCTCGCGGTAGCGTCCGACCAGCTCCGGGTGCGAGCGGGCCAGCCAGGACATGAACCAGCCGCGCGTCGAACCGCGCAGGTGCAGGCCGAAAACCGTGACGCCGGTGGCGCCGGCCGCGGCGATCTGGCCGAGCAGCCCGTCGAGGTGCTCGGTGGAATCCGTCAGGTGCGGCAGCACCGGCGCGACCATGACGTGGCAGCCCAGGCCGGCGTCCCGGATGGCGGTGATGAGGCCCAGGCGTGCCTGCGGAGTCGGCGTTCCCGGCTCGACGTCGCGGTGCAGCTCCGGATCTGCCACGGCCAGCGACACGGACACCGACAACGGAACCTGTTGTGCCGCATCGCTTATCAGGGGCAGGTCACGCCTGAGCAGGGTACCCTTGGTGAGGATCGACAGCGGCGTGCCGGATCCGGCGAGCGCGCCGATGATGCCCGGCATCAGCGCGTAGCGCCCCTCGGCGCGCTGGTAGGGATCGGTGTTGGTGCCCAGCGCGACCGTCTCGCGACGCCACGACGGCCGGCGCAACTCGCGGTTCAAGACCTCGGCGACGTTGGTCTTGACCACCACCTGGGTGTCGAAGTCGGCGCCACAGTCGAAGTCGAGGTACTCGTGGGTGGGGCGCGCGAAGCAGTAGCGGCAGGCGTGCGAGCACCCGCGGTAGCCGTTGACGGTGTAGCGGAACGGCAGCGCCGACGCATTGGGCACCTTGTTGAGCGCCGACTTGCACAGCACCTCGTGGAAGGTGATGCCCTCGAATTGCGGGGCGCGGACGCTGCGGACGAGGCCGATCCTGCTTAAGCCCGGGAGGGCCCCGTCGTCGACGGGGTTGCCGTTGACCGCGACGGCCTGGGTGGACCAGCGCATGCCCCCTATTCGAACTTTTGTTCGATCGATTGTCAAGTGACAGGATGTCCCCATGGAGCTGCGATACCGCGAGATCGCCGGCAAGCGAATGGCCTACATCGACGAGGGCGAGGGCGACGCGATCGTCTTCCAGCACGGCAACCCGACGTCGTCGTACCTGTGGCGCAACGTCATGCCGCATCTGCAGGGGCTGGGCCGGCTGGTGGCTTGCGACCTGATCGGCATGGGCGCGTCGGAGAAGCTGAGCCCGTCGGGTCCGGACCGCTACCACTATGCCGAGCAGCGCGACTTCTTGTTCGGGCTCTGGGACGCGCTCGAACTCGGCGACCGCGTGGTGCTGGTGCTGCACGACTGGGGCTCGGCGCTGGGGTTCGACTGGGCCAACCAGCACCGCGACCGCGTGCAGGGCATCGCGTTCATGGAGGCCATCGTCACCCCGATGACATGGGCCGATTGGCATCCCAACATACGCGGTGTCTTCCAGGGGTTCCGGTCGCCGGACGGCGAGCGGATGGTGTTGGAGCAGAACATGTTTGTCGAAGCGGTGCTGCCCGGCGCCATCCTTCGCAAACTCTCCGACGAGGAGATGAACGCCTACCGGCGCCCGTTCCTCAACGCCGGCGAGGACCGGCGACCCACCCTGTCGTGGCCACGCAATATACCCATCGACGGCGAGCCGGCCGAGGTCGTCGCCGTCGTCGACGAATACCGGAGCTGGCTGGAAAAAGGCGTCGAAAATGGCGGGGTGCCAAAGCTATTCGTCAACGCCGAGCCGGGCGCCATCCTCAACGGCCGCATCCGCGATTACGTCCGGACCTGGGCCAGCCTCAGCGAGGTCACGGTTCCCGGCGTGCATTTCATCCAGGAAGACAGCCCGGACGAGATCGGTTTGGCGGTGGCGGAGTTCGTCAGGCGGCTACGGTCCGGCTAGTCCTTCATGCCTCGCTCGTGTCGGATGAACACGGCGGCGCCCCCCAGCATGAGCGCCAGCGTGAAGCCGGCGAGGTCGGTGCTGGTGGGTTGGTGGGTGCTCATGTCGAACGCGGTCAGCGCGAAGGTGATCAGCAGCGTCAGCAGGAAGATCAGGCCGGTGTGGCGGGCCGGCGCAAAGCCGAGGAGCAGAAGCCCGACGCCCGCGACGAGCAGCGAGACCATTCAGGCCCTCCTCATCTGAGACACCGGACCGCCAGGCTACGCCATTCTGCGACGGGGCGTAATCAAATACACCGGTGGCCGAGTCAGGCCTGCTAGGGGGCGCCGCCGCCCCCGCCCGCACCGCCGATGGACACATCCGGGGAGTTGCCATTGGCGACGGCGGCACCGCCACCGCCACCGCCACCGATGCCGGCTGTGCCGCCGGGGCCGCCAGTGGCGGTGGCATTGCCGGCGCCGGCGATCTGGCCTGGCTTACCGTCGGCGCCGGCGCCGCCGATCGTTTGGCCGCTGCCGCCCGGGCCGCCCTGGCCACCGGCGTAGCCGTCCGCGCTGCCGCCTTGGCCGCCGCCCGCGCCGGGGCTGCCAGGGACGGCGGCACCGCCACCCCCACCTCCGCCGGCGCTGTACTCGCCGGAGGTGCTGTCGACAAAACCACCGTGACCGCCGCTACCGGCGTTGCTAAAGCTGCCGGCGGCGAAGGCGCCGTCGGAGCCGGTGCCGCCGCTGACGACTGCGCTGCCGATCCCGGAGGCGCCACCGCCGCCACCACCGCCGCCGGGCCCACCGGCGAGGGATTGGGCGCCGCCGCCGCCGAAACCGCCGCCCCCGGTACCGACTTGGTTGCCGGATTGCACGGTGGCCGTTCCTCCGTTGCCGCCGTTGCCGCCTTTGCCGGCCGTGCCGCCGGCGGTGCTGAGGCCGCCCGCACCGCCGCCACCGCCCCCGCCGCCCGCAGCGGAGACGGCCGCGGCGCTGATGAAGGGGGCGACGTGGGCGTTGCCGCCGTTGCCGCCGTCGCCGCCGTTGCCGGCGGTAACACCGTTGCCGCCGGTGCCGCCGTTGCCGCCTAGGCCGCCGGTGAATGAGGCGTTTCCGGTGCCAGTGAAGTTGCTGTCGCCGCCGTTGCCGCCGCGGCCGCCTTGGCCGCCGACGCCGCCGACGCTG
>NZ_AUWQ01000130.1 GCF_000455205.1 Mycobacterium sp. UM_CSW
CGCCGAAGCCGCCGCCGCCCCCGCCACCCCCGCCCGCGGCGTCGGCGGCGCTGGTGTCGGCGCCGCCGCTGACGAAGCCGCCGGTGCCGGCCCCGCCGCTGCCGAAGTTGCCATTGCCACCGCCACCGCTGCCGGCCTGGATCGTGCTGGCACCGACTTGGGCGGCGCCGCCACCGCCGCCACCACCACCAGGACCTCCGATGGTCCCTGTGTTGCCGCCGAATTGGCCGCCGGCGCCGGAGATGCCGCCGCCCGCGAGGGCCACGATGTTGCCGGCCTCGACGACCTCGGCACCACCGCCGCCGCCGCCGGCACCGCCGTAGCCGCCGTTGCCGCCACCGGTGCTGTTGCCGCCCTGGCCGCCGCCTCCGCCACCCCCGCCTGCGGCGGCGCCGGTGGCGGCGGTGAGGTTGCCGGCGCCGCCGGCCCCGCCGGTTCCGCCGGTTCCGCCGGTGAAGCCAGTGCCGCCGTCGCCGCCGTGGCCGCCGCCCCCGGCGTGAACGATGACGTTGCCGCTGACGTTGATGCTGCCGCCCTGGCCGCCGTCGCCTCCGTTGCCACCGGTGCCCGCGGTGCCCGCGATGGAGCCAAAGCCGCTCGCGCTGCCGCCCGGGCCGGCAGCGCCGCCATTGCCGGCGTTGCCGCCGTTGCCGGCGACGGTGCCGCTGGTGACGCTGGCGCCCGTCCCGCCCTGACCGCCCTGGCCGCCGTTGCCGCCGATACCGCCGTTGCCGAAGATCAGCCCGCCGTTGCCGCCGGCCCCACCTGTTGCGCCGTCTCCGCCAGGTCCACCGTCGACGCTGCTCGCCGTGCCAGCGACGCCGGGGGTGCCGGTCCCCCCTGTCCCGCCGTGCCCGCCGCGGCCGAAGAACCAGGCGTTACCGCCTCGGCCGCCGGGTTGGCCGGGCGCGCCGGAACCGCCGTCGCCGCCGGGGCCGAACAACAACCCGCCCGGCCCGCCGGGCTGTCCGGTCCCTGGCGCACCATTGACGCCCTTGCCGATCAGCGGGGTGCCCAGCAACAGCTCGGTGGGCGTATTGATCACCGCGCGAATGGGCTGCCAGACGGCGTCCAGCGGCGACGCGTTGGCGGCCTCGGTAGCCGCATAGGCGGCGCCCGCCCCGCCCAGCGCCGCCACGAACTGGGCATGAAACGCCGCCGCCTGCGCGCTGAGCGCCTGGAACTCCATTGCGTGCCCGGAGAACAGCGATGCCACCGCCGCCGACACCTCGTCGGCGCCCGCGGCCAGCAGTGCGGTGGTGCGGGCCGCCGCGGCCGCGTTCGCGGCGCTGACCGCCGAGCCGATGTTGGACAAATCCGTCGTCGCCGCCGCCATGAAATCCGGCGCCGCAATCACAAAAGACATCGCCGCCTCCCGTCGCTGTGAAGTGTGCGCGGCAAGGCGGCGCCAGTTGATGGGGAATTCTCCCCATTTATTTGTGCAGGGGCCGGGCGGCGCACTCGGCTGGTGCCGAGCGTGCGGGCAGCCGCACGTTCGGCGTCCAATGTGCGGCTGGCCGCACGCTCGCGGACCGGACCAGGCACCATAGACCCGTGCAGACTCTGTGCGGCCGGCCGGTCGCGGGCGACCGCGCGCTGATCATGGCGATCGTCAACCGCACCCCGGATTCGTTCTACGACCGGGGTGCGACCTTCAGCGACGAGGCCGCCCGGGACGCCGTCCACCGCGCCATCGCCGAGGGCGCCGACGTCATCGACGTCGGCGGAGTCAAGGCGGGCCCCGGCGAGAACGTCGACGAGGACACCGAGATCGCGCGGCTGGTGCCCTTCATCGAGTGGTTGCGCGACGCCTACCCCGACCAGCTGATCAGCGCCGACACCTGGCGCTCCAAGGTGGCCAGGGTGGCCTGCGCGGCCGGCGCGGACCTGATCAACGACACCTGGGGCGGCATCGACCCGGCCCTGCCCGAGGTCGCCGCCGAGTTCGGCGCGGGTCTGGTGTGTTCGCACACCGGCGGCGCGCTGCCGCGCACCCGCCCGTTCCGGGTGAGTTACGGAACCACCACCCGCGGCGTTCTGGACGACGTGATTCGCCAGGTGACCGGCGCGGCGGAGCGGGCGGTCGCGGCCGGGGTGGCCCGTGACCGGGTGCTCATCGACCCGGCCCACGACTTCGGCAAGAACACCTTCCACGGGCTGCTTTTGTTGCGACACGCAGGCGAACTTGTTAACACCGGATGGCCCGTCCTGATGGCTTTGAGTAACAAAGACTTCGTCGGGGAGACTTTGGGGGTGGAGCTGACCGAACGGCTGGAGGGGACGCTGGCCGCCACGGCACTGGCGGCGGCGGCGGGCGTCCGAATGTTCCGCGTGCATCAGGTCGAGGCCACCCGGCGGGTGCTGGAGATGGTGTCCTCGATCCAGGGGGTGCGCCGACCGGCGCGCACGGTAAGGGGGCTGGCATGACGGAGCTGGTGGACCTTGCCAGCGAGGGCGTGCTCGCGGCGCGGCCAGGGGACGTCTGGCTGGCCGACCGCAGGTGGAGCCGCCGCGGCCGGACGGTCCGCGAGCTGGAAGAGGCGAAGGCCGGCCGGACCATCTCGGTGGTGCTGCCGGCGCTCAACGAGGAAGCGACCGTCGAGTCGGTGATCGACAGCATCTCACCGCTGGTCGATGGCCTGGTCGACGAGCTGATCGTGCTGGATTCCGGCTCGACGGACGACACCGAGATTCGCGCCATCGCCGCCGGCGCCCGCGTCGTCAGCCGCGAACAGGCGTTGCCCGAGGTGCCCGTGCGGCCCGGCAAGGGCGAGGCGCTGTGGCGCTCGCTCGCGGCCACCCGCGGCGACATCGTCGTCTTCGTCGACTCCGACCTGATCAACCCGCACCCGATGTTCGTGCCCTGGCTGGTGACCCCGCTGCTCACCGGCGACGGGATCCACCTGGTCAAGAGCTTCTACCGGCGGCCGCTGCACGGCGCCGAAGGGGGCGGCGGGCGGGTGACCGAGCTGGTGGCGCGGCCCCTGCTGGCGGCGCTGCGCCCGGAGCTGAGCTGCATCCTGCAGCCGTTGGGCGGCGAGTACGCGGCCAGCCGGGAACTGCTGACCTCCCTGCCGTTCGCGCCGGGCTACGGCGTGGAAATCGGCCTGCTGGTGGACACCTTCGAGCGGTTGGGCCTGGACGCGATCGCCCAGGTCAACCTCGGCGTTCGGGCGCACCGCAACCGACCGCTGGCCGAGCTCGGCGCGATGAGCCGCCAGGTCATCGCGACCCTGCTGTCGCGCTGCGGGATCCCCGACTCCGGGATCGGGCTCACCCAGTTCTTCGCCGAAGGGCCCGACGGTTACGGCTACACCGCGCGCACCTCGCCGGTCTCGCTGGACGACCGACCACCGATGAACGGGCTCAGACCGCGCTGATCGCCGTCTTGTCGGCGGGATAAGGCAATATCGACGACGTGGCGTTGGTGTTGCTGTACCTGGTGGTGCTGGTGCTGGTGGCGGTCGTCTTGTTCGGCGCGGCCAGCCTGCTGTTCGGTCGCGGTGAGCAGTTGCCGCCGCTGCCGCGCGGGACGACGGCGACGGTGCTGCCCGCCTACGGCGTCACCGGCGCCGACGTCGACGCCGTCAAGTTCACCCAGGTGTTGCGGGGATACAAGACCAGCGAGGTGGACTGGGTCTTGGACCGGCTCGCCCGCGAACTCGAGGCGCTGCGCGGCCAGCTGGCGGCGGTCGAGGCGTCCAGACCGAACGATCCCGTGGAACCTGATGACGCCGAGGATCGTCAGGACAAGATGTGAGCGAAGACGGCCGAATCCGCTGTCCGTGGGCGAACGGCACCGAGATGTACCGCGACTACCACGACCAAGAGTGGGGCCGCGTCGTGCACGACGGGGTGGCGCTGTTCGAGCGGATGAGCCTCGAGGCCTTCCAGAGCGGCCTATCCTGGCTGATCATCCTGCGCAAACGGGAGAACTTCCGGCGGGCCTTCGCCGGGTTCGACATCGAGACGGTCGCCGGCTACACCGACGCCGACGTGCAGCGGCTGCTGGCCGACGAGGGCATCGTGCGCAACCGCGCCAAGATCGACGCGACGATCGCCAACGCGCGCGCCGCCGCCGAGCTGGGGTCCGCCGAGGACCTGTCCAAGCTGCTGTGGTCGTTTGCGCCGTCCCCGCGCCCCCGCCCGGCCGACGCGTCGAAAATTCCCTCGACCACCGCCGAATCGAAGGCGATGGCCAAGGAATTGAAACGACGCGGATTCCGCTTCGTCGGGCCCACCACGGCCTATGCGCTGATGCAGGCGACCGGCATGGTCGATGACCATATTCGCGGTTGCTGGGTGCCCGCCACGCCACTTTGAGGGGCTGATCAGGCTTCAGAAGCGGGTCTTTGTGTAACTGCCGCCCCGGATAGGGAACAATGGAGGCGTGATTTGGCAGTCGATGCATTTCAAAGTCGGGTATGGCTGGAAATCCACTGGCGGGGCATGCTCGGCGCCGACCAGGCCCGCGAACGCGGGCCAGCTCGAATCTGGAGGGAGCACTCGATGGCGGCGATGAAGCCCCGTACCGGAGACGGTCCTTTGGAAGCAACGAAGGAGGGGCGCGGCATCGTTATGCGGGTACCGCTCGAAGGGGGCGGTCGGCTGGTGGTGGAGTTGACACCCGACGAAGCGGCCGCCCTGGGCGACGAGCTCAAGGGCGTAACCAGCTAAGGCGCCTTTACGCGCACACCTTCCGGTAGATCTCCAGCGTCTGCTCGGCGACGTGCGCCCACGAGAAGTCCTCCACGCAGCGCTGGCGCCCGGCTTCGCCATAGCGCTTTGCCCTGTCGGGGTCGGCCACCAGCTCATTGACCGCTCTGGCCAGGCCGGCCCGGAATGCGGCCGGGTTGTCGGGGTCAAAGCGCACCAGCGACCCGGTGACCCCGTCCGAAACCACCTCGGGGATGCCGCCCACGTCGGAGGCCACCACCGCCGTCGCGCAGGCCATCGCCTCGAGGTTCACGATCCCCAACGGCTCGTAAACCGATGGGCACACGAAAACCGTTGCCGCCGAGAGTATTTCGCGTAATTCCCCGATGGGGAGCATCTCCCGGATCCAGAACACCCCGTCGCGCTCGCGGGCCAGCTCGGCGACGGCGGCCCGGACCTCCTCGGCCAGCTCCGGTGTGTCGGGGGCGCCGGCGCACAGCACCAACTGCACCTCCGGGCTGAACCGGTGCGCGGCCGCCACCAGGTGCGCGACGCCCTTCTGCCGGGTGATCCGACCCACGAACGCCACCATGGGCCGCGCCGGGTCGACGCCGAGTTCGGCCAGCACCGACCCGCTCTCCGCCGGACCGGCCGGATACCAGACGTTGGTGTCGACGCCGTTGCGCACGACATGCACCTGGCTCGGATCCAGCGTGGAGTAGACGCGCAGGATGTCCTCGCGCATCGCCGAACTGACCGCGATGACGGCGTCGGCGCCCAGCACTGCGGTCCGCTCCACCCACGTCGACACCCGGTAGCCGCCGCCGAGCTGCTCGGCCTTCCACGGCCGCAGCGGCTCGAGCGAATGCGCGGTCAAAACGTGGGGAATGTCGTAGAGCAACGCGGTCAGGTGCCCGGCCAGCCCGGTGTACCAGGTGTGCGAGTGCACGACGCTTGCCGCCGACGCGGCGTTGGCCATCATCAGGTCGGCGGACAGCGTCAAGAGCGCCGGGTTGGCGCCGTGGATGCGCGGGTCGGGCTGCTGCGCGAACGCGTCCGGACGGGGCGCGCCGATGCAGTGCACGTCGACCGCACACAGCCGGCGCAGCTGGGCGACGAGTTCGGTGACGTGTACCCCGGCTCCGCCGTAGACCTCTGGTGGGTACTCCCGAGTCATCATCGCCACCCGCATACCCGCACCGTAGTTCGACGGCGGGGCGGCCCGCATCTCGGGCCAAGGATCGAGCGGCGGTGCGGACCCAAAACCATTGACGGACAGCCCGTCAGCGTGCCGCCAATAGCGCGCTCCCCCTGGCAGCGGTTCGCGGGGGCCGATAGTTTGTAGTCATGAGGGAAGCGCCACACGTGCTGGGGATCGTCCTGGCCGGCGGGGAGGGCAAGCGGTTGTACCCTCTGACCGCCGACCGGGCCAAACCCGCCGTTCCCTTCGGAGGCGCCTACCGGCTGATCGATTTCGTCCTCTCCAACCTCGTCAATGCTCGCTATCTGAGGATCTGCGTTCTCACGCAATACAAGTCGCATTCACTCGACCGTCACATTTCGCAGAACTGGCGGCTATCCGGCCTGGCCGGCGAGTACATCACCCCGGTACCCGCGCAGCAGCGCCTCGGCCCGCGCTGGTACACCGGCTCCGCCGACGCGATCTATCAGTCCCTCAACCTGATCTACGACGAAGACCCCGACTACATAGTCGTTTTCGGTGCCGACCACGTGTATCGGATGGACCCCGAGCAGATGGTCCAGTTCCACATCGACAGCGGCGCCGGCGCGACGGTGGCCGGCATCCGGGTGCCGCGCGCCGACGCCAGCGCGTTCGGCTGCATCGACGCCGACGAGTCCGGCCGGATCCGTAACTTCGTGGAGAAGCCGCTGGAGCCGCCGGGCACCCCCGACGACCCGGAGTCGACGTTCGCCTCCATGGGCAACTACATCTTCACCACCAAGGTCCTCATCGACGCGATCCGCGCCGACGCCGACGACGACCACTCCGATCACGACATGGGCGGCGACATCATCCCGCGGTTGGTGGAGGACGGGATCGCCGCGGTGTACGACTTCTCCGACAACGAGGTGCCCGGCGCCACCGACCGCGACCGCGGCTACTGGCGCGACGTCGGGACGCTGGACGCGTTCTACGACGCGCACATGGACCTGGTCTCGGTGCACCCGGTGTTCAACCTCTACAACAAGCGCTGGCCGATCCGGGGCGAGTCGGAGAACCTGGCGCCGGCCAAGTTCGTCAACGGCGGCTCGGCCCAGGAGTCGGTCGTGGGCGCCGGCAGCATCATCTCGGCGGCGTCTGTGCGCAATTCGGTGCTGTCGTCGAACGTCGTCGTCGACGACGGCGCCATCGTGGAGGGCAGCGTGATCATGCCGGGCGCCCGCGTCGGCCGCGGCGCGGTGGTGCGGCACGCGATCCTGGACAAGAACGTCGTCGTGGGACCCGGCGAGATGGTCGGGGTCGACCTGGAGAAGGATCGCGAGCGCTTCGCGATCAGCGCGGGCGGCGTGGTCGCGGTCGGCAAGGGCGTCTGGATATAGCGCCGCGGCTTCTTCCGCGAGCAGACGCAGAATCGCATATCTGAGCGGTGAAACGTGCGATTCTGCGTCTGCTCGGCGGGCTAGGGGACTTCCGGGATCAGCAGGTGCGCGTCGCGGTCCGGGCCCCAGTGCAGGATGACGCGACCGCGCGGTGAGCCCTCATACGCCGCGGGCATCTGACCGGTCAGCGGGTTGGTCGGACACAGCCAGCGCCCGGCAACCACCAGCCGCAGCTGCTCGCCCGCCCGAAACAGCGTGGCCGACGGGCCCAGCGCGACGTCGACGGCGACCACCTCGCCGGCGGAGACCGGCTGCGGCTCGGCGCATCGTGCGACGGGTTCCCACGGCTGGGAGAGCTCCGGGTCGAGCGCCCGCAGCGAGACCCGCTGCCACCCGGTGCTGACCCGGTCGCGGCCGTACCCGTACGACCCCTCGAACCCGACGAACCGGCCGTCCCGCCACTTCTCCACGCCGACGAACAGGTTGGCGTCGTCACAGCCGTCCAGTTCGACCCAGAGCCGGGCCGCCATCGGGCCGGTCACCTCGACGTCGTCCGGGACCGTCCAGCTGAACGCCGCTGCGTTGGAGGCGGTTTCGAACGCGACGCTGCCGACCCGCGTCGGCGGCTCGGGCGCCAAGACTCCAGCATCCGCGAGATACATTGGCCGCCAACGGGTCCGGGGGAGCGGCCAGTCGGATTCCTCGCGCACCGCGGCGACGGTGTCGCGGTCCTCGCGCACTTCGAGGCGCACGCTGCGGGATTGCTCGGCGCGGTCCAGCACACCGCGGAAGAACTCGAGCTGTTCGGCCCGCGCCGCCTCGGAGTAGAACGTCGACCACTTGCCGCTGCGATGGGTGTAGAGCCGGGCGTGGGCGGAACCCGTGCGCATGAACGCCCGGATCGAACCGCGGCTGTGCAGGTTGTTGTCCGAGAAGCTGCCGCAGACCAGCATGGGAACCTTGATCGCCGACAGCTTGGGCACCACCGAGCGCCAGAAGTCGTCGCGCAGCGGGTGGGCGTCCTGCATCCGCTCGAGGTCGTAGCGTTGCCGGGTGTCGCGGCGCACGTTGCGCGACCACAACCGGGTGAAGCCGAGCTCGCGAACGCCGCCGGGAAAGGTCAGGTCGCGATACGCGTCGGTGAAGCCCTCCCACGGGCAGATCGCCCGCAGCGCCGGCGGCTGCAGGGCGGCGACGGCGTATTGGGTAATGGCCAGATAGGACACCCCGAGCATCACGACGCGGCCGTCGCACCACGGCCGGCCAGCGATCCACTGCACCAGGTCGTAGCTGTCCTCGGCCTCCTGGCGCGACAGCAGGTTTCCGGTGCCGTCCGAGTGGCCGCAGCCGCGCATGTCGGCGTTCACGACGGTGAAGCCGTTCGCGGTCCACCACGCCGGATCCGGCGCCTCCCAACCGGTCAGCGCGGAGAAGCTGATCGGCCGGGTCTGGCGCAACACCCGGTATTGCACCGAGAACGTCCACCGCCCGGCCCGCCGCCGCGGCAGGTTGTCCTTGCCATACGGATGGACGCTCAGGATCACCGGTCGAGGCGTGTCGTCGGGCGTGCGGCAGACGTTGATCCGCAACACCGTCCCATCGCGGGTGGGGACGCCGACGTCACGCTCGACCAGGATGCCGGGCGGCGCCGGGGTGACGGTGATGGGCGGCTTGGCGATGCCGCGGAGCCGGGTCAGCGCGTAGCGCAGGGCGCCGCGACGTCGCCATGGCCGGTCGAGCGCGACTGCCGGATTTCGGGCCACGCCAATACCCTAGGGCGCCTACCAGACATTGGGCACCAGGCGATACCGCACGTGCTGCGCGTAGTCGCGGTACCCCGGCAGGTCCTGGATGAGCAGCTTCTCTTCGTCGAGGATGCGGAAGACGAGCACCGCGACCCCGGGGATGACGAAGAGCAGGCCCCAGTACGAGCCCAGCGCCAACGGCATGCCCACCATCATGATGACGTTCCCGACATACATCGGGTGCCGGACGAACTTGTAGACGCCGCCGGAGGCGACCTTTTGGCCCGATTCGACGGTGACGGTGGCTGCGGCGTAACTGTTTTGGATGATCACCAGCATGGCGAGGCCGAGCCCGGCCGCCACCAGCACGTCGCCGAACAGGCACAGCCAC
This sequence comes from Mycobacterium sp. UM_CSW, assembly GCF_000455205.1. Taxonomy (GTDB): domain Bacteria; phylum Actinomycetota; class Actinomycetes; order Mycobacteriales; family Mycobacteriaceae; genus Mycobacterium. The sequence continues at coordinate 9,355 of NZ_AUWQ01000130.1, forward strand.
ACCGGCACGGTCGACCAGCCCATCCGGTGATCGAGCGCGCTGAACGCCATCATCACGAAGAGGACCAGGAACGAGCTGGTGATGATGACCTTCTGAGCCGCCCTGGTTTCCGCCCGCGGGCCGGCGTGCATGCGGCGCCGCAGGGCCGCCGGGTTGACCTTGGCCAGGTAGATGGTCGGGCCGAGCGAGGCCACCGTGAACACGGCGAGGAAAACCCATGCCTGCCAGTAGTGGAACGTGCCCGCCGGTCCGAACAGGATCAAACAGGTTGCGGCCGTTCCGAAGATCGAGGATGCGGTCAGTCGAATCGTGGTTTTCATGATCGTGCCCTCCCTAGCAACGTAGATCACGGCGTCGAAAAGCCATGGCTCCCAAGATGATCAGTGCGGCGTCGATGGCCAGCAGCCAGAGCAGCGGCGCGGCGGTGAAGTCGGCGCTAACCCGCGGAACGTGGGCGAACGGCTCCAGGTCGAGCAGCCACTGCGGGAACCGCGCCAGCTCGCCGATCAGGTAGATCGCGACGAAGCAGACCAGCACGCCCCACGCCACCGGGGTGAACCGCGGGGCCAGGCCGAACAGCGCGACGGTGACCGCGGCCAGCAGCCAGACGGCGGGCAGTTGGACGGCCGCGGTGCCGACCACGACGGCCAGTTTGCCGCCGACGTCGCCGGCCGCTACGCCGTAGACGAGCCCGCCGGCCACGCCGCTGAGCAGCATCGCGACCGCGGACCCGAGCAGGGCGGCCACCAAATGGCTTGCCAGCCAGTGGGTTCGGGAGACGGCGCCGGCCAGCGTGGTCTCGGCGCGCTGGCCGGTTTCCTCCTGGTGCAGGCGCAGCGTGAGCGAGATGGCGAACGCTGCAGCCACCATGCCCATCATCGCGTAGGCGACCGCGATGAACGCCTCCTCCAGCGCGCTGGTGCCGCCCATTCGCGCGACGATGTCGCGCACCATGGTGCTGTCGCCGAGCTCGTCGCCGATGCCGTGCACCACGCTGCCCATCAGCAGGCCGTACAGGCACAGGCCCACGGTCCACAACACCAGCGCGCCGCGGTCGAGCCGCCATGTCAGGCCGTCGACGCCGCCCAACCGCGGTCCGGCCCGGCCGGGACCGGGACGTTCGGCGATCAGCCCGGCGCCCACGTCGCGGCCGGCGAGCAGTCGGTAGGCCACCAGGGTCAGCACCGCCGTCGTCGCCAGGTGCAGCAGCAACACCCACCAGCGATCGCCCGCGTAGGGCCGGACCTGCAGCGACCATCCCAACGGCGAGAACCACGACAGCGTTCCGTCGCCCGCGTCGCCGACGGCGCGCAGCGTGAACGCGGTCCCCAACACCGCGAACGCGGTGCCGCGCGCGACGCGGGCGCTGGGCGACAGCTGCGCGGCCACCGCGGCGACCGCGGTGAAGACCAGGCCGGAGCAGGCTAGGGCGGCGCCGAACGCCAGCGACCCGGCGCGCGGAATGTCGGTGGTGAGCAGCCCGGCCGCGCCGATCGCGCCGGTGGCGATCGACGCCCCGAACGACAACAGCAGGGCCGCGGTCAGGCTCGCGTACCGGCCGACCGCCGTCGAGTCCACGAGTTCGGTCCGGCCGGTCTCCTCGTCGGCGCGGGTGTGGCGGATCACCGTGAGGATGACGGCCACCGCGATCAGCAGGTGGAACATACCGGCCTTCCAAATGCCAACGGCGCCAACGCTGTGGTTGTAGACCTGGCCGTAGAGCGCGCGCTGGGCAGGGCTGGCCATGATGGACGCCGCGAAGCCCGCGCGGGCGGTCTCGGTTGGGTAGACCTTCAGGACGCTGCCGACGTAGACACTGGCCAGTGGCACCGACAGCAGCAGCACCCACAGCGGCAACGAGACCCGGTCGCGGCGCAGGTAGAGCCGCAACATGCCAAGCGTCCCGGAGAAATTCGAGCTGGCCCGAGGCGCCGGGTGCGCCGGGTGGCGGGGCCGATCCAGGGTCGCGGTGCTCATGCCGAAACCTTCCGCTGGCTGTCCGTCGTGTCGTAGTGGCGCAGGAAGAGTTCCTCGAGCGTCGGGGGCTGGCTGACGAGGCTGCGCACGCCGGCGTCGCCGAGGGCGCGGATGAGCTCACCCAGGCTTTCGCTGTCGACCTGGGCGCGCAGGGTGTTGCCGTCGATGCTGACGTCCTCGACACCCTTGATGCGCCTGAGATCGCCCGGATCGCCGACCATTTCGGCCCGTATCGAGGTGCGGCTGAGATGGCGCATTGACTCCAGCGTGCCGCTCTCGATGGTCCGGCCCGCGCGGATGATGGTCACCCTCTCGCAGAGCGCTTCCGTTTCGGCCAGGATGTGGCTGGACAGCAGGACCGTCGTGCCGCGGTCGCGTGCCTCGGCGACGCACTGCTGAAACACGTTCTCCATCAACGGGTCCAGTCCGCTGCTGGGTTCGTCCAGCAGGAGCAGCCGGGCGTGTGACGAGAAGGCCGAGATCAGCGAGACCTTCTGCCGGTTGCCCTTCGAGTAGGTGCGCGCCTTCTTGTGCGGGTCGAGGTCGAAGCGCTCGATGAGCTCGGCGCGGCGCGCCTCGTCGAGCCCCCCGCGCATGCGGGCCAGCAGGTCGATGGTCTCGCCGCCGGTCAGTGAGGGCCACAGCGTCACATCGCCCGGTACGTAGGCGATTTGGCGGTGCAGGGCGACCGCGTCGGTCCACGGGTCGCCGCCCAGCAACCGGACGTTTCCGCCGTCGGCCTTCACCAGGCCCAGCAGGATGCGGATGGTCGTCGACTTCCCCGCCCCGTTCGGCCCGAGGAAGCCGTGCACCTCTCCCTCGCGCACCGTGAGGTCGAGGCCGTCCAGCGCGCGCACCGCGCCGAAGTTCTTCCTCAGGCCACGGATTTCGATCGGTGCCACGTTATCAGTCGGCATGTGATTCTCCTTGATCTTCTGCTGCCAGGAATGCGTCGTACATGGTGCGGTCGACCATCAGGCCCTCGGTGTAAATCTCCAGGGCCGGCAGGATCATGTCCCGCGCGTAGTCGCGCAGGACCGCACGCAGATCGGTTGGGGTGTCGTGCATCTGCAGATAGAGCAGGAGCCCGCCGCCTCCCGTGATGCCCAGGTACTTGGCCCTGGCCCGGGGGTCCCGGCTAGGCTTGATGGTCCCGGCCCGCACGCCGTCTTCCAGGTATCCCTCGGCGTTGTCAATCATCCTCTGCCACAACATCTTCGCGAGGTCGCCGCCGGTCTGCATGCTGCGTAACACGTAGGCGGTCATCGGGGCGAATTCTTCGATTTCGGCCAATTGCCCGAACCACACGGCCGGGTCGTTGGATTGCAGCGCCTCCGCCTTGGTCTCGCGGATCTGTTCTGCGACGTAGTCGTCGCAAGCCTTGCGCAGGCCCTCCTTGGAGCCGAAGTGGTGGATCACCAGCGCGGCGCTCACCCCGGCCGCGTCGGCGATCTTGCGCAGTCCGACGCCGAAGCCGTGCTCGCCGAACTGCTCGATGGCCGCGTCTCGGATCCGGGCGGCGGCGGTCAGGTCGGCTGAACGCATGTTCAGTACACTAAACGCGCGTTCAGCCGAGCGTCAAGGAGGCGCCTCGTCAGGAACTCGTAAAGATTTGGCTGCGGGAGCTAGTCGCGGACCGCGGCCAGCAGCCCGTCGCCGAGCGGCACCAGGGCGGGGGTGAGCCGCTCGTCCTCGGCGATGAGCCGGGCCGCCTCGCGGACCGCGGTCACCTCGGCGTCGCGGGCCGCGGGATCGCCGGCCCGTCCGCCCAGCGCCGCGCGGTGCACCACTATGACACCGCCGGACCGCAGCAGCCGCACGCCCTCGACGACGTAGTCCGGCTGGTCGATCGGATCGGCGTCGATGAACACCAGGTCATAGGACTGGTCGGCGAGGCGGGTGAGCACCTCCTGGGCGCGGCCGCCGATCAGCCTGGTCCGCGACGGTCCGATGCCGGCGTCGGTGAACGCCTGCTTGGCGATCCGCAGGTACTCGGGCTCGATATCGATCGTGGTCAGCACCCCGTCGTCGCTCATGCCCGACAGCAACCACAGCCCGCTGACCCCGGCGCCGGTGCCCACCTCCGCGACGGCCTTGCCGCCGCTGAGCTTGGTCAGCAGGCTCAACAGCGCCCCGACCGCGGGCGTCACCGCCCCGGCGCCGATCTCCTCGGCGCGTTCGCGGGCGGCCGCCAGCAGCGCGTCCTCCGAGATCGAGGCCTCGGCGTGCGCGCACAGCGATTCGGCTCGACTGGGGGCCGCCTGGGCGGGGGTTTTTTCGTCGGTGCCGTCCATGCCCGCAGCGTATTCCAATTTGCGGCGCGGGCCGGCAGGCGCGCCTTAAACGGGACCGCCCCGACACGCCCAACGCCCGCGGCGCGACGAAGCTCACTCGCCGACGGATTCGCCCTGCTCAACGTTGGTAACGATCTGGTTTCTCAGCCAAACCTCAGATTGCTCCTATGCCCTGCATACGCCAATGGGTGACGGTATGCATATGGAACGCGGGGTGGTGGGGGCCGGGAATACAAATCGCCGGAATGGGAATACACGCTGGGAACTCCGCGTTGACGCGGTCGATGAGCTGCCGAACTTTGACGGCAGGCCAACTCTGGAGGATCCAATCACCACAGCGCTTTTGAGCCCGACCACCATGTCTCACGTCCAGGACTGCCCAGACGACGAATGGGTGGAAACGACGGACGCGTTGCAGGGCACCGCGGTGTTCGACGCGACGGGGGACATGGCGACGATGCCGTCGTGGGACGAGCTGGTGCGCCAGCACGCCGACCGGGTGTACCGGCTGGCCTACCGCCTTTCGGGCAACCAGCAGGACGCCGAGGACCTGACCCAGGAGACGTTCATCCGGGTGTTCCGCTCGGTGCAGAACTACCAGCCCGGGACCTTCGAGGGCTGGCTGCACCGCATCACCACCAACCTGTTCCTGGACATGGTGCGCCGGCGCGCGCGCATCCGCATGGAGGCGTTGCCCGAGGACTACGACCGGGTGCCCGCCGACGAGCCCAACCCCGAGCAGATCTATCACGACTCGCGACTCGGGCCGGACCTGCAGGCCGCGCTGGACTCGCTGCCGCCGGAATTTCGCGCCGCCGTCGTGCTGTGCGACATCGAGGGTCTGTCCTACGAGGAGATCGGCGCCACCCTCGGCGTCAAGCTGGGCACGGTGCGCAGCCGCATCCACCGCGGTCGCCAGGCGCTGCGCGACTACCTCGCCGCACACCCGCAAACCGGTGACGCGGCGCAGGTCAAGTCAGCCTAACCGCCAGGGCGAACCGGGCGGTCGCCGCGGTCCTAAGGGCTCGCCAATCAAAGAGGGGTGGGCTCTCAGAGCTCGGAGATGATTGCCTCGCGCTTCGCGCTGTACTCCACGTCGGAGATCGCCCCGGTGGCGCGCAGCGTCTCGAGCTTCCGGAGCCGCTGCGAGACGGTCGGATGCGCTGCGGGTGCGGGCGGGGCTGCCGTGGGTGCGGCGGGCGCGGCCGCAGGAGGGGTCTGCTGGGCCGCGGCGCGGCGCACCACGGTCATGACTTGCTGGCGCAGCGCCGGGCTGGAGCGCATATCGACCACTCCACTCGGCGGAATGTTGTTGGCCTTATAGATCTGCAGGATCTCCATCAATGGGCCCGCCTGACCCGTCAGGTCATAGGTCCTGTTGTCCTCGACGCTCGTGAACTGAGCCGGCGCCATACCGTTGACTAAAGAACTCCTGCCCCAGTCAATTTCGTAATTTTGAGTGGCTGGGTCCACCAGCACGACGAGTTTGCCCCGAATGAGATTACCGTGTCGCACAATGTCGGCCTCTATCCGTTTCTGGCTGTCGAACGCGAACCCCGGCCCGGCGATGCGCAGGTTCACTTTGATCACCGGCCGGTCGTTGATGCGGGTCCCCGTTTCGGTCAGGCCAATGATCCAGGCCAGCACCAGCACCCCGCTCTGTTCGAGCGCCGCAAGCTCAGCTTCCCGCCTGCCGATGGAGTTGGCCACGAACGGCGTGGCTACCACGGCGGCAAAGGTGATGAATAGCCCGATGTACAGAACCCAGGGTTCGTTCCGCCGTGCGATGGGCGGAATCACGAAGAAGTAGCCGATCAGTAAGACCGGCCCCATGAACCCGTACCTCAGAACGATGGGTTGAGCCTTGAGGTAGCGCCTTAGATTCATGGTTGGATCCTGTCGTTGCGGTCGGCTGGCGCCGGCAGTGCGCGGGCTTCGGGGGGCGCGCTAGTTAGCCAGTGTGCGCTGGCGAGCGGCGGCGGTTGATGGGGAATTTTCCCTATATTTTCTTGGAACCGAGTTTCACTGACCGTCAAATGCACGAGGAAAACGGCGGCGATTGTTATTCGCTTGCCGCTGCGTGTAGGCGCAATTGGCCTGATCGATCAGGAGTCGATCGTTTGGGGTTGCCGTGCCTGAGCGGCGGCCTGGGTGCGGTTCTCCACGCCGAGTTTGGTCAGGATCGATTCCACGTGGTGGCCAACGGTTTTGGGGCTGATGGAGAGTCTGGTGGCGATGTTGGCATCGCTGTAGCCGGCAGCGATCAGCGTGAGCACTTCCCGTTCGCGGCGGGACAGTCCTGCCGGGTCGGCGCGGAGGTCGGCGCGCCGGGTGCGGGGCGTGCGGCCGCGCAGCTCGGTGAGGCGTTGGCGCGCGCGGCGGGCAGCGGTCTTGGCGCCGAGGCGGCGGAACGTCGTCAGCGCCGTTTCCACGGAGGCAATGTCGCCGCCGAGTTGGGCGATTGCCGCCTCGTAGGGGCAGCCGCGGCGCGTCCATGCGGCGGCGGCGGCCTGCCAGTTCCCGCTGACCTCCAGTTGGAAGGGGTTGGTCGGGTCGGCGATGGCGATGGGTGCTGCCGTTCTCTTGGATAGGTGCACCCAGCGCAGCAACGGCCCCCTGAGCCAGGGATTTCCGTCGGCGCCTATGGTGGACAGCCCGCTCTCAGCTTCACGGCGTGCCGCGTCGTCGTCACCGGCTAGCCAAGCGGCCTCCGCGCGTGCGGCCCACACCGGAAAGAAGCGCGACTGGTGCAATTCGGAATTCCCCGCGATCTCATCAACCAGTGAGGCAATCGGCTGCTCACCACGACGCGCACAAATCAGGGCGAGCGCGCGCCGGGGGGCGATCCGATGAAAGCTGGACAGCCCGGGGCGGGTGAGCACGTCCTCGGCATACGTGCTGGCGCGGTCCCACAGACCGCGGTGCAGGGCGACCACGGCTGCCTGGCCGATGACAAACGCTTCGAACGTGAAAAGATCACGGTCACGGCAGTATTGAAGGGTTTGCGCGATGTAGCGATCGGCCCGATCCAGGTCGAAGTGTAGCGCCGCGGCAGCGCAGATATCGGACCCGAGTTTGCCGGCATTTTCGCCGCGGGTGTCGGTGGCCAGCGCCTGCCGCCATGCCGCTTCCAGCTCCTCCCATCCGGCGTCGGTCCGCACCACGCGGGCCAACGCGGCAGATCCGCGGGCCCGGATGACGACCGCCTCGTCACCGATCTGCGTACCGACAGTGATCGCGCGGGCCGCGTAATCGGCGATCGCCGGGTCCCAACCAAGAACGCACAATTCGGCCATGTTCAGCAAGGCCTGAGCCAGCTGTGGACAGGGCTCGGCGTCTTGCACCAGCCGCAGCGACGCCATCGCGGCGTCCGCGGACTCGCTGATACGGTCCATGAGGACCAGTTCGTGTGAAAGCCAACGCAGGTCCTCGGATTCGGCAAATTGATCACCCGAAGCGCGACGCAGCTTGATCGCGTCACGCCAGGACGACACCCCGCTGAGGCCGCCCAAATAGCTGGCCAACGCGTGCTGCTCGAGCCAGATCACCTTCTGGTCGGTGGGCCTCGTGCCAGCGTGGCGCAACGCCAGCGCATATAGGTCAGCGGCTTGGCGGTGCGCTCCCAGCGCGGTGGCCCGTTCGGCCGCGGAGATGCCATAACGCATTGCAGCGTCCCGATCATCGGCCTGGTCGGCGTGAAACGCCAAAGCTGCCAACGTGTTCGGGTCGATGGGCGGTTCGGCCAGCGCTTCCAGCGCCCCGGCGTGCAGGGCCTTGAGCCGATAGGTGTCGATGCCCTCCAGCGTGGCGCGTCGGGCCAGCTCGTGGCGAAACGCGACCGCTTGGCCGTCGGCAATGAGCACGCCCGCGTCGAGGCATTCGGCCAGCCCGGTCGCTGCGACCGGGCACATTTGCCGCACAAGTTCTGGATCGGCGCGCGGTCCGCAAACGGCAACGGCCTGCGCCGTCTCGCGCGCGGCCGCTGACAGCCTGCCCAGCCGGCCCCACACCGCCTCAGAAATGCTGCGCGGCAAGGCGTTCCGGGCCGCCGCCGCGATGCCGGCGGCCAACAATTCCGTCACGAAAAACGGGTTTCCGCCGGTGAGTTCGTGCAACTGGTCCGCGTTCACGCCGCTGCCGGCGGCCAGTACCTCGACCGCCTCGCGGCTCAGCGGCCTCAGCTGAATGCGGCTGACGGCCGCGCAGGTGGCTACGTCCCCGAGTGCAACCGAAAGCGCATGCTGTGCGTCGAGCTCGTCGTCGCGATACGACACCAGCAGCAGCAGGGGCAGCGACCTGATGCGCCGTGCGAAAAATCGCACCAGATCCAGGGTGGCCCCGTCGGCCCAATGGGCGTCTTCAATCACCCATATCCACCGGTGTCCGTCGCGCAGCAACGCCAACAGTCGCGGGTATAGCGCTGCGGTGTCACCCGCGTCGATCGCCGCACTCAGCGCCGCCGCGGCCGCGGGATCCAGGCCGGCCAGCGCGTCGATCAAGGGACCCAACGGCCGTGGCGTGCTGAGCGGATCACATCCGCCGGCCAACACCCGCACCGATGGGTTCAGCCCGGCGGTGAACCCGTTGATCACTGCGGTCTTGCCGATTCCGGCCTCCCCACGCAGCAACACCACCCGGCCGCCGCTGCGCCGAACCCTCCGTTCTAGCGCTCCTAGCTCGGTCAGTACCGCCTCGCGCTCCAGCAAGCGCTCCAACCTAATCCGACGTCGTCGTTGTGGCGCTGTCATTTCGGGCGCTCCAAAAAATGGGGAATATTCCCGATGAACCGCGCGCGCCCACCGGCGCACGCTAGGAGGCGAGCGCCTCGGGATGCCGCCCTGTCGAGAGGAAAGGCCGCGGTAACCGCACATCCGGACATGATGCGGATTCACTGTAGCCCGAACGGCGCCCGGACGCGCCCCACACGAACCGCCCAGATGCGCTCGGTCCCCGGGGCCTCCGCCGCCCCCCGTCCCACCCTGGTGGGTTCCGCGAGTCGACTTGCGTTCGGACGGCACGGAATTGCCGTCCTCACAACGCAATTGGTTGCAGATCGGGTTGCTGCGTCCCCAGCAGCCGATTTGTGCGGAGTTGCCTTGAAAACAGCTCACGCAAACCGGATCAACGGCGAGTGCGCCGTCGCGCTCAATCAGGAGTCGACTGTTTGAGGCTGCCGCGCCTGAGCGGCGGCCTGGGTGCGGTTCTCCACGCCGAGTTTGGTCAGGATCGATTCGACATGGTGACCAACGGTTTTGGGACTGATCGACAGTTTGGTGGCGATGTCGGCGTCGCCGTGGCCGGCGGCGATCAGCGTGAGCACCTCCCGTTCGCGGCGGCTCAGCCCGTCCGGGTCGGACCGGATGTCCGCGCGCCGGCTGCGCGGCGTGCGGCCGCGCAGCTCGGTGAGGCG
>NZ_AUWQ01000131.1 GCF_000455205.1 Mycobacterium sp. UM_CSW
GCCGCCCGCCCCGCCGGCCCCTCCGGCGGCCCCGCCGGTCCCGGACGCCGCGCCGTCGCCTGAGCCGGGGTCCCAAGCGGCCGAGATCGAGGCCATCGCCCCGCCCGAAGGCCGGCTGGAGCGACTCCGCGGAAGGCTGGCCCGCTCGCAGACCGCGCTCGGTCGCAGCGTGCTCGGCCTCATCGGTGGCGGCGACCTGGACGAGGAATCCTGGCAGGACGTCGAAGACACGTTGCTGGTCGCCGACCTGGGACCCGTCGTCACCGAGTCGGTAATCACGCAGCTGCGCAGCCGGCTGGCCAGCGGCAGCGTGCGCACCGAGGCCGACGCGAAGGCGGTGCTGCGCGACGTCCTGATCAACGAGCTACAGCCCGACATGGACCGCTCGATTCGCGCGCTGCCGCACCCCGACCACCCCTCGGTGCTGCTGGTCGTCGGGGTCAACGGCACCGGGAAAACCACCACCGTCGGCAAGCTGGCGCGGGTGCTGGTGGCTGACGGGCGGCGCGTCGTGCTGGGCGCGGCCGACACGTTCCGGGCGGCCGCCGCCGATCAGCTCCAAACCTGGGCCTCGCGGGTGGGCGCGGACGTGGTGCGCGGCGCCGAGGGCGCCGACCCGGCGTCGGTGGCTTACGACGCGGTCGACAAGGGCATCGCGGCCGGCGCCGACGTCGTCGTCATCGACACCGCCGGGCGACTGCACACCAAGGTCGGGCTGATGGACGAGCTCGACAAGGTCAAGCGCGTGGTGACCCGGCGGGCCGCGGTCGACGAGGTGCTGCTGGTGCTCGACGCCACCATCGGGCAGAACGGGCTCGCCCAGGCGCGCGTCTTCGCCGACGTCGTCGACATCACCGGCGCGGTGCTGACCAAGCTGGACGGAACGGCCAAGGGCGGCATCGTTTTCCGCGTTCAACAAGAACTCGGGGTGCCCGTGAAGCTGGTCGGGCTGGGCGAAGGCCCCGACGACTTGGCGCCGTTCGAACCCGCCGCTTTCGTGGACGCCCTGCTCGGCTGAGACCCCTTACACGCCAAGCGCGACGTTAATACCGCCGAAACACGGCGGCACCATCGCCGAAACAACAATTGCGCATGGTTCTCGCAGGCCACAGACGGACGTCTGACGGCCTTTCCTGTGCAACCGGAGGTGATAGCGCGTGGCATTCCCGCAATTGGGCCAACCCGATACGGGCGATACCGCCTGGATGTTGGCGAGTTCCGCTCTGGTGCTGTTAATGACGCCGGGCCTTGCCTTCTTCTATGGGGGCATGGTCCGAACCCGAAGCGTGCTCAACATGATCATGATGAGCATCAGCGCGATGGGCGTGGTGACCGTGCTGTGGGTGCTTTACGGCTACTCGATGTCGTTCGGCAACAGCAAGGGCGGCGTCGTCGGCAGCCCCGGCGACTACTGGGGGCTGAAGGGCCTCATCGGTGGCAATGCCGTCAAAGCCGACCCGAGCAAGGCGCAGGCGGCCGTCGACATCCCGCTCGCCGGCACCATGCCGGCCACCGTCTTCGTGGCCTTCCAGCTGATGTTCGCGATCATCACCGTCGCCCTGATCTCGGGCGCGGTGGCGGACCGGCTGAAGTTCACCGCGTGGCTGGTGTTCGCCGGCCTGTGGGCGACGCTGGTCTACTTCCCGGTCGCGCACTGGGTGTTCGCGGCCGATGGCTTCGCCTCCGAGCACGGCGGCTGGATCAACAACAAGCTGCATGCGATCGACTTCGCAGGTGGAACGGCGGTCCATATCAACTCCGGTGCGGCGGGCTTGGCGCTGGCGATCGTCTTGGGTAAGCGCAAGGGCTGGCCCACGACGCTGTTCCGCCCGCACAACCTGCCGTTCGTCATGCTGGGCGCCGGGTTGCTGTGGTTCGGCTGGTTCGGGTTCAACGCCGGATCGGCGACCAGCTCCAACGGCTCCGCCGGGTCGACCTTCATGACGACGACGATCGCAACCGCGACGGCCATGCTGGCCTGGCTCCTGGTCGAGCGCATCCGGGACGGGCATCCCACCACGCTGGGCGCGGCCTCGGGCATCGTCGCCGGGCTGGTGGCCATCACGCCGTCCTGCTCGTCGGTCAACGTGCTCGGTGCCCTGGTGATCGGCTTCGTCGGCGGTGCGGTGTGCGCGCTGGCGGTGGGGCTGAAGTTCAGGTTCGGCTTCGACGACTCGCTAGACGTGGTCGGTGTCCACATGATCGGCGGTTTGACGGGCACGCTGCTGGTCGGCCTGGTCGCGGCCCCGGAGAGCACGGCCATCAACGGCGTGACCGGCGTTTCGAAGGGCCTCTTCTACGGCGGCGGCTGGTCGCAGCTCGAGCGGCAGGCGGTCGGCGCGTTCAGCGTCCTCTTCTACTCGTTCCTCGTGACGCTTGTCCTGGCGCTTATCCTGAAATACACCATCGGGATTAGGCTGAGTCCGGAAGCCGAGGCCGGCGGCATCGACGAGTCGGAGCACGCAGAAACCGCTTACGAGTTCGCAGTTATCGGGGCCTCGTCCATTCCGCACCGGATCGGCGGCGCGGAGGAAAGCCCCAACGGACAGGACGACGCAGTCAAGAAAGTGGAGGCAGAGACTTCATGAAGCTGGTCACCGCTATCGTAAAGCCGTTCACGCTCGACGACGTCAAGACCGCCCTCGAGGAGGCGGGCGTCCTGGGGATGACGGTCAGCGAAATCCAGGGCTACGGACGGCAGAAGGGCCACACGGAGGTCTACCGGGGTGCCGAGTACTCGGTCGACTTCGTGCCGAAGGTGCGGATCGAGGTCGTCATCGACGACTCCATCGTCGACAAGGTCGTGGACAGCATCGTCCGGGCGGCCCGCACCGGCAAGATCGGGGACGGCAAAGTCTGGGTGAGCCCCGTGGAAACCATCGTGCGGGTGCGCACGGGTGAACGCGGGACCGATGCCCTCTGACCTTGACCGTAGCTTGCTGATTCAGGCCGGACGGGCCGGGAGGGTATGAAAGAGGACCCACCCGGCCCGTCCGGGTCATCTGGACCGGGCACGGAAAATGGCCGCGGGGCAAGCGATTTGGTTGCCGCGCGGCGCCGTTTGCTGTCGGATGGTCGTGCGTTGGGGGCCGCCGAGTTGCGGCACGCGTGGCAGGATCTGCACGAATCGTGGCTGACCGCCAAGGCGGACGAGATCGGCATCACCGACGGCAGTGGCTTCGCGATCGTCGGGATCGGCGGGCTGGGACGCCATGAGCTACTGCCGTATTCAGATCTGGACCTGATGTTGTTGCACGACGACAAGCCCGCCGAGGTGCTGCAACAGGTCGCCGACAAGCTGTGGTATCCGTTGTGGGACGCCAACGTTCGGCTCGACCACAGCGTGCGAACGGTTTCCGGGGCGCTCGGCGTCGCCAACACCGACATGATTGCGGCCCTGGGCATGCTCGATGCCCGCCACATCGCCGGCGACGCGCGGCTGTCCGAGGAGTTGATCGCGGGCGCAAGAAGGCAGTGGCGCAGCGCAATTCGCTCCCGAATGGGCGAGCTGGTCGAAATCACCCAGGCGCGTTGGCAGCGCTGTGGCCGGATTTCGCAGCGCGCCGAGCCGGACCTCAAATCCGGTCGCGGCGGCCTGCGCGACGTGCAATTGCTGGACGCCCTCGGGGTGGCCCAGCTCATCGACCGTCACGGCATGGCCCGTCCGGAAACGCCGGGCGGTTCGCTGGACGAGGCCTACCTGACGCTCCTCGACGTGCGCACCGAGCTGCACCGCGTTTCCGGGCGCGGGCGCGATCAGCTGCTGGCCCAGTACGCCGACGAGATCAGCGCCGCCCTGCACATCGGTGACCGATTCGACTTGTCCCGCAAGCTTTCCGACGCCGGGCGGACCATCGCCTACCACGCCGAGACGGGACTGCGGACCGCGGAAAACGCGTTGCCGCGCCGTGGCGTGTCGGCCCTGGTGCGCCGGCCCAGGCGCCGCCCGCTGGACGAGGGCGTCGTCGAGTATGCGGGCGAGATCGTGCTCGCCCGCGACGCCGCACCGGAGACCGACGCCGGGCTGGTGCTGCGGCTGGCCGCCGCGTCGGCGGACACCGGGTTGCCGATCGGCGCCGCCACGCTGAGTCGCCTGGCCGCCGCCGCGCCCGAGATGCCAATCCCTTGGCCCAGCACGGCTTTGGACGATCTGCTGGTCGTGCTTTCGGCGGGGCCTACCGCGGTGGCGACGGTCGAGGCGCTCGACCGCACCGGGCTGTGGGAGCGGCTGTTGCCGGAATGGGCTGCGATCCGCGACCTTCCGCCGCGCGACGTCGCGCACAAGTGGACGGTGGACCGTCACGTCATCGAGACCACCGTGAACGCGGCGCCGCTGGCGACCCGCGTGGCACGGCCCGACCTGCTTGGGCTGGGCGCGCTGTTGCACGACATCGGGAAAGGCAGGGGAGTCGACCACAGCGTGCTCGGCGCCGAAATGGCCCTCGAAATCGCGCCGCGGCTGGGGGTGGCGGCCAAGGATGCCGAGTTCCTGTCGAAGCTGGTTCGCCACCACCTGCTGCTGCCGGTGGCGGCGACCCGAAACGACCTCAACGACCCCAAGACGATCGAGGTCGTGTCCGAGGCGCTGGACGGGGATCCGCTCCTACTGGAGGTGTTGCACGCGCTGTCCGAGGCGGACTCGAAGGCGACCGGCCCCGGGGTGTGGAGCGACTGGAAGGCGTCGCTGATCGAGGAGCTGGTGCGTCGCTGCCGGCTGGTGATGGCGGGCGAGCCGCTGCCGCAGGCGGAACCGACTGCGCCGCAATATCTTTCGCTGGCCGCCGACCACGGCGTGCATGTGCAGCTCGAGGCCGCCGGCGGCGAGCGCTTTAACCTGGTGATGATCGCGCCCGATCAACGGGGGTTGGTGTCGAACGCCGCAGCGGTGCTCGCCCTGAACTCGTTGCGCATCCATTCGGCGTCGGTCAACACGCACGAGGGCGCAGCGATCATCGAATTCGTGGTGTCGCCGCTGTTCGGTTCGCCGCCCGAAGTCGGCCTGCTGCGCCAGCAGTTCACGAACGCGCTCAACGGCGACGTCGACGTCCTCGGCACGCTGGAGAAGCGCGACATCGACGCCGCCGGGGCGGCGACCGAGCGGGCCGGCGAGATCCAGGTCGGGGTTCCCGTCGTACGGTCGACCGCCCCGCCGCACGTCCAGTGGCTCGACCCCGCCGCGTCCGGCCAACCCCTCGTGGAGATCCGTTCCATGGATCGATTGGGATTGCTCGCGCTGCTGGCCCGGGCCCTGGAACGCGCGGGCGCCGACATCCGTTGGGCCAAGGTTCACACGTTCGGGTCGACCGCGGCCGACGTGTTCTGCGTGGAGCTTCCCGACGAGCCGGACGCGCGGGCGGCCGTGGAGAAGCACCTGCTGGCCGTGTTGGGCGGTAGCGCCGAGGTCTCCAGCTAGTGTCCTGCGGGCGTGTTGTGCCCGGGAATTCAACTGGCACAACCTGTCGAGGTCGGCGCTTGTTGCTGCGCCGACACGAGCGCCGCCGACGCCTGCCCCGGCACCCCGACGCCGACCAGCCAGTCCTCACGCATGACAGTAGGGACATGCGGGGCAGGCGCTCTGTGCCGGGCATGCCGGGGTTTCCCCTGGCTCGCCCGGTCGTTGGCCCTCGCCAGTGTTAGACGATGTTAGCCGCCGTCGCCGCCGGTGCCGCCTGTGGCGGTGGCGGTGCCGCCAGAACTGACATTCCAAGCGATAACGGCAGAACCACCGGCGCCGCCGCCGCCGCTATGGCCGGTGCCGCCAAAGTTGTCGCGGAAAATGCCGTCGGGTAAGAGGAAGCCCACACCTCCGAAGCCGCTCATCGCCGGCCCGCCGCCCATACTGGCGATAACGAAGAGTTCATCGCCGGTCGTGACGTAGGTGGAGTCGCTGCCACGGCCGCCGCTGCCGCCGATATTGCCGGCGCCGCCGCCGCCACCACCACCGCCGCCGCCGCTCAGACCCCCGTTGGTGGTATCGCCGCCGTTGGCAATACCGCCGCCACCGCCGACGCCGCCGGGGAAGGTGCCGCTTGCAATGCCGGTGCCGCCGCTGCCGCCGCTGACGGCGGCGTTGTTAACCCAGGCGGCGGCACCGCCTCCGCCGCCGCCACCGCCGGCGCCGCC
>NZ_AUWQ01000132.1 GCF_000455205.1 Mycobacterium sp. UM_CSW
TCGACGACACCGGCGCCCGCTGGCCCGCCGACGCGGTGATCCTGGCCGTTGCGGCCCCGCGGGTGGCGGCCCTGCTAGGCGAGGTCGCCCCGCGCAGCGCCGCCGCGGCGCGCCGGATCGAGAGCGCGTCGTCGGCGGTGGTGGCGCTCGCCGTGCCCGCCGACACCCCGTTCCCGCAGTGCTCCGGGGTCCTGGTCGCGAGCGGAGAACCGTTGCGCGCCAAGGCGATCACACTCTCATCACGCAAGTGGGGCACGCGCGGGGACACCCAGCAGCTGCGGCTGTCGTTCGGGCGGGCAGGCGACGACCCAGAAAATTCCGTGGTGGCCACCCCCGACGACGAATTGCTGGGCTGGGCGCTCAGCGACCTGGTCGACGTGTTCGGGCTGACTGTCGACCCCGTCGACGCCCGCGTCCAGCGCTGGCTCGACGCCATGCCGCAGTACGGCCCCGGCCACGCCGAGGTGGTCGCCGAGGTGCGCGCCGGCCTGCCGCCGACCCTCGCCGTGGCCGGCAGCTACCTCGACGGGATCGGCGTGCCGGCGTGCGTCGGGGCGGCCGGGCGCGCGGTCGAGGCCCTGCAAGCGGAAGTGGCACGATAGGTGCCATGGCCAAACTCGACTACGAGGCCCTGAACTCGCAGCTGCGCTACCTGATGTTCTCGGTGTTCTCGGTCCGGCCCGGCGAGCTCGGCGACGATCGCGCGGCCGTGATCGACGACGCGACGACGTTTTTCAAGCAGCAGGAGGAGCGCGGCGTCGTGGTGCGGGGCCTCTATGACGTGGCGGGCCTGCGCGCCGATGCCGACTTCATGATCTGGACCCACGCCGAACGCGTCGAGGCGCTGCAGGCGACCTACGCCGACTTCCGGCGCACCACCGCGCTGGGCCGGGCCTGCTCGCCGGTGTGGAGCAGCGTCGCGCTGCACCGGCCCGCCGAGTTCAACAAGAGCCACATCCCGGCGTTCCTCGCCGGGGAGGAGCCCGGCGCCTACATCTGCGTGTATCCCTTCGTGCGGTCCTACGAGTGGTACCTGCTGCCCGACGAGGAGCGCCGCCGCATGCTCGCCGAACACGGCATGGCCGCCCGCGAGTACAAGGACGTCCGCGCCAACACCGTGCCCGCGTTCGCGCTGGGCGACTACGAGTGGATCCTGGCGTTCGAGGCCCCGGAGCTGGACCGCATCGTGGACCTGATGCGCGAGCTGCGCGCCACCGACGCCCGCCGGCACACCCGGGCCGAGACGCCGTTCTTCACCGGGCCTCGGGTGCCGGTCGAGCAACTAGTCACCGCATTGCCGTAATTCGAAATCGAGGGGGACACAGTGACCACGTTTGACCCGACCGATCCCACCCGCTTCGAGGAGATGTACCGCGACGACCGGATGTCGCACGGGCTGCCCGCCGCCACGCCCTGGGACATCGGCGGCCCGCAGCCGGTGGTCCAGCGGCTGGTTGCCCTCGGCGCGGTCAAGGGCGAGGTGCTCGACCCGGGCACCGGCCCCGGCCACCACGCGATCTACTACGCCTCCAAGGGCTACTCCGCCACCGGCGTCGACGGGTCGGAGGCCGCGATCGAACGGGCCCGCGCAAACGCCCAAAAGGCCGGGGTGTCAGTCAATTTCGAGGTGGCCGACGCCACCAAACTGGACGGGCTCGACGGCCGGTTCGACACCGTCGTCGACTGCGCCTTCTACCACACCTTCAGCACCGAGCCCGAGATGCAGCAGTCGTATGCGCGCGCGCTGCACCGCGCGACCAAGCCGGGGGCGCGGCTGTACATGTTCGAGTTCGGCGAGCATGACGTCAACGGCTTCAAGATGATGCGGTCGTTGTCCGAGAGCGACTTTCGCGACGTGCTGCCGGCCAACGGCTGGGAGATCACCTACCTGGGCCCGACGACGTATCTGGTCAACATCAGCGCCGAGTCGATCGAGATGATGGCCGCGCGCAACCCGGACATGGCCGACCAGGTGCAGCCGATGCTGGAACGGTTCCGAGCGATGGAGCCGTGGCTGGTGAACGGCCGGGTGCACGCCCCGTTCTGGGAGGTGCACGCCACCCGGGTGGACTAACTGTTGCCGCGGGTCGCCTCGGCCAGGGCGTTGGACACCCGCTCGCCCTTCTTGTGATGGCTGAGGGCGCGGATCGACACGTCATGGCCTTCGGCCGCCCGGCGTAGCGCGCCCACGGTGGCCTGCTCGCGCGGATGGGCCGGGAACGGGTCGAAGGAGTACCACCGCATGGCGTTTTCGTGCGTCATCTTGTTGACGTCGGTTTCCGAAACGTCGTGGGCGCGAAGGACATCCCAGAGTTCTTCGGGCGCAGCGGGCCACATCGAGTCGCTGTGCGGGTAGTCGGCCTCCCATGCGATGTTGTCGATGCCGATCTGGTGGCGCAGCTGCACCCCGACGTGGTCGCTGATGAAGCACGTCAAGAAGTGCTCGCGGAACACCTCGCTGGGGAGCTTGCCGCCGAAGTCCTGGTGGGTCCACGCCGAGTGCATCTCGTAGGTGCGGTCGGCCCGCTCCAGGAAATAGGGGATCCACCCGGTGCCGCCCTCGGAGAGGGCGATCTTGAGGCCGGGGTATTTCTTGATCGGCGTCGACCACAACAGATCCGCGGCGGCTTGCACGATGTTCATCGGCTGCAGCGTGATCATCACGTCCATCGGCGCGTCCGGCGCGGTGACCGCCAGCTTCCCCGACGAACCGATGTGCACGTTCATCACCGTGTCGGTGTCGACCAACGCTTTCCACAGGGGTGTCCAGTAGTCGTCATGAAAGCTGGGATAGCCCAGCACCGAAGGGTTTTCGCTGAAAGTCAACGCGTGCACGCCGCGCTCGGCGTTGTGGCGCACCTCGGCCGCGCACGCCTCGGCGTCCCAGATCACCGGCAGGCACATCGGGATGAACCGCGCCGGATACGCCCCGCACCACTCCTCGACATGCCAGTCGTTGTAGGCCCGCAACAGGGCCAGGCCGAAGTCGTGGTCCTCGGTGGCGAACAGCCGGCCGGCGAACCCCGGAAATGTCGGAAAGCAGATCGAGGCGAAAATCCCGCCCGCGTTCATGTCCTTGACCCGTTCGTCGACCTGCCAGCACCCCGGCCGGATTTCGTCGAGACCCTGCGGTTCGAGCCCGTATTCCTCCTTCGGCCGGCCCGCCACCGAGTTGAGCGCCACGTTGGGAATCACCACATCGCGAAATTGCCAGCTGTCGCTGCCATCTGGGTTGTGCACCAGCCGTGGCGCCTCGTCGGCGTACTTCTTGGGCAGGTGGTTTTTGAACATGTCCGGCGGTTCGACGATGTGATCGTCGACGCTGATCAGGATCATGTCATCTTTGATCATGTTCGCCCGCTTCCCGATTCCCTTACCGTTGGTGCGACGGTACCGCAGCCGCAACGGCGGCGAAAGCATTCGTTGAGCGCCAAACCCCGCACGTCGCGCCCCGAGCGCGTAGGCTGCGTTCTCTGGTGAACCGGCGCCGGGGGAGATGACTTGTCGGTCATGGGGGCGCATCGGATAGGGGAGGTATCCCAATGTCGTTCGTGATCGCGGCTCCCGAGTTGGTGATGGCCGCGGCCAACGACCTGGCCGGCATCGGTTCGGCGATCAACGCGGCGAACACGGCCGCGGCGGCCGCGACGACCGGCGTGGTCGCGGCGGGCGCCGACGAGGTGTCGGCCGCGGTCGCCGAGCTGTTCTCCGCGCAGGCGCAGGAGTACCAGGCGCTGAGCTCCCAGGTCGCGGCCTTTCACACGCAATTCGTGCAGAACGTGACGTCGGGCATGGCGGCGTACGCCGGCGCCGAGGCCGCCAACGTGCAGGGCAGCCTGCTCGACGCCATCAACGCCCCCACGCTGGCCCTGCTGGGGCGCCCGCTGATCGGCAACGGCGCCAACGGCGGCACCGTCGGTGGGATAGGGCAACCCGGCGGGCCCGGCGGGCTGTTGGTCGGCAACGGCGGGGCCGGCGGCAACAGCACCACCCCGGGAGCACCGGGTGGCAACGGCGGGGCGGCCGGGTTGTTCGGCGTCGGCGGCCCGGGTGGGTCCGGCGGCTCCAGCCCCACCGGCGTCGGCGGTAACGGCGGGGC
>NZ_AUWQ01000133.1 GCF_000455205.1 Mycobacterium sp. UM_CSW
AACTTCCAGGTGATCTACGAGCAGGCCAACGCGCACGGCCAGAAGGTGCAGACGGCGGGCAGCAACATGTCCAGCACGGACAGCGCCGTCGGCTCCAGCTGGGCCTGATTGGCCTCCAAGGGCGCGGGTGACACGGCCCGTGCTACCCGCGCCCGAGGCGTTCCGTCACACCGATACGCCGCGACGGGTTACGCAGACCGGTCGCCGGCGCGAACTCGCGGTCACGACGGTCTTGACGGTTTGGTAAAACACCGGACTTTTGATGGGCGATGGCCCTACTATCAAGGAATGGTGTCCGTCGATCGTTGGACTGTGCCGTCGGTGCGGCCGGAGGGGTTGTGATGGTTCCTGCTTTTACGTTCTTTCCCCCGGAAATCAACTCGGCGCTGATGTTCGCCGGTGCGGGGTCGGGGCCCCTGTTCATGGCGGCGTCGGCCTGGGACTCGTTGGCGACGGACCTGGCGGGCGCGGCGTCGTCGTTTCAAAACGTCGTCACCGGGTTGACCGACGGGGCGTGGACGGGTCCGGCCTCGATGTCAATGGCCGCGGCTGCCACGCCTTACGTGGGGTGGCTGAGCGCGGCCGCGGGGCAGGCGGAGACCGCGGCCCTTCAGGCCCGGACGGCGGCTTCGGCGTTTGAGACCGCGTTGGCCGCGACGGTGCCCACGCCGGCGATCGCCGCGAACCGTGCCCAACTCATGGCGCTGATCGCGACGAACATCTTGGGCCAGAACACCCCGGCGATCTTCATGACCGAGTTCGAGTACATGGAGATGTGGGCCCAGGACGTGGCCGCGATGGTGGGCTACCACGGCGGCGCGCTGGGCGTGGCCGCGGCGTTGCCCTCGTTCAGCCTGCCGCCGGTGAACCTCGCAGGCCTGACGGGCGTGCTGGCTGCGCCGTTGACCGGCGTCGCGTCGCAGGCCGCCAGCCTGGGGACCGCGATCGCCACCCCGCTGGCGTCGGTGGGGGCGGTGGCCGGGCCGGCGGTGTCGCAGGTGTCGGCCCTGGCCTCCGCGGCGCCGATTTCCTCGCTGTCGACGGTCGCCCAGGTCGGCATGATGCCGGTGAGCATGATGATGTCGCCGATCATGATGGCGGCCCAAGCGGGAATGAGCGGCACGAACGCGGCGTCCCTGGCCGGCGCGACGGGCGCGGCCGTCGATCCGGCGAAGTTTGTCAGCAGCGCCGTTCCGGCGGGCATGGGCAAGGGACTCGGCGGCGGGATCGGCGGCCTGGGCGGCGCCGAGGCCGGTCTGGGCAAGGCGCGGCTGGTCGGAGCGATGTCGGTGCCCCCGAACTGGCAAGGATCGGCGCCGGCGCGGATGATCAGCGGCGCCATGTCCGGCCTGGGCAGCGAGATGAACGGCGCGGCCGCCGCGGCTGCCGGTGCGCCCATGGGCGGCGGCATGCCGATGATGCCGATGCCGATGGGCGGCATGGGTGCCGGCGGAGGCATGCCCGGCGGGATGTTGGGCCGCGGTGGGGCCAGCCCGACGCATGTGGTCCAGCAGCGGCCCAGCGTGGTACCGCGTACCGGCGTCGGATAGTCCTAAATCAGCCAACCAAGGGCGCGGACGACACCCGGGGGAAATGGGTGTTGCCCGCGCCTTCGGCATGTTTACCGGCGGCGAACTGATTCTTTTTCCGCTGTGGCCCACCAATACGGCCGCCGTGCGTCCCAACACGATTTTGGGACCGACGCTCAAGCCGTCAAATTTCTTGCCGTCCCGCTCGCCGTCAGCGCTGGCCGGGCCGGAACATGTTGCGTGGCAAGGGCTTCCGGCCTGGCCTCGAATGCAAGGGAAATCGGGCGGGCGGGGCGCGATGGCGGTTGCCGCTGCGCTCGGGACCCAGCCGTCGGCTCGCCGCTGTTCGCGCACTTGTTCTAAAAGGAGCGAAATCCTTCAAACACGGGCATTGTGCTTCGGATTGACTTACGATGCGAAGTACTCGGTGATGGTTTTTTCACCACCGGGTTCGAATGTACGGAGACGGCTGTGGAAGGGGGCAGCGTGCTATTGCCTCTTGGTTCGCCGCTGCCGGACGATGCGGTAGCGGCGAAGCGTGGTGAGTCCGGCATGCTCGGCGGCCTATCGGTTCCCCTGAAGTGGGGTGTAGCCGTGCCGCCGGATGACTATGACCATTGGGCACCGGCGCCGGAAGAGGGCGCCGATGCCGGCAATAAGGCGACCGACGGGCTGAACCCGGAGGCCACCGCAGAGGGCATGGACGAGTGGAACGAATGGGCCGAATGGAGTGAGTGGCAGGGCGAGGCGGAACCTAGCTTCAACTTGCCGCGGACTACCGGCGTGATACCGACTTCTCCAGCAGCCGGCTGAGAGAGAGGGAGTATCCCGCCATCGGCTTCAATGCCGCGTAACAGCCAGTTACGACGGCCGACCAGTATCACAAGGCAAGAAATTCATCCAGAAGGAGAAAAGGCAACATGGCAACACGTTTTATGACTGACCCGCATGAGATGCGGGCGATGGCGGGCCGGTTTGAGGTCCACGCGCAGACCGTTGAGGACGAGGCTCGCAAGATGTGGGCGTCGTCGATGAACATCGCCGGTGCCGGCTGGAGTGGCCAGGCGCAGGCGACGTCCTACGACACCATGGGTCAGATGAATCAGGCCTTCCGCAACATTGTGAACATGCTGCACGGTGTGCGTGACGGGCTGATCCGCGACGCGAACAACTACGAGCAGCAAGAGCAGGCCTCGCAGCAAATCCTCGGCAGCTAGCCCCCACACTTTTATTTCAGGAGGAAAACATGACCATCAATTACCAGTTTGGCGATGTG
>NZ_AUWQ01000134.1 GCF_000455205.1 Mycobacterium sp. UM_CSW
GCGATGGCGGCGGCCGCCGCACCGTACGTGGGGTGGTTGAGTTCAGCGGCGGCCCAGGCCGCGGCCGCGGCGGGCCAGGCCCGCGTGGCGGCGACGGCGTTCGAGTCGGCGTTGGCGGCGACGGTGCCCTCCGCGGCGGTGACGGCCAACCGTCAGCAATTCATGGCGCTGATCGCGGCGAACATCCTGGGCCAGAACACCCCGGCGATCTTCATGACCGAGTTCGAGTACCTGGAGATGTGGGCCCAGGACGTCGCCGCGATGCTGAGCTATCACGGCGGGGCGTTGGGCGTGGCCGCGGCGTTGCCGTCGTTCAGCCTGCCGCCAGTCGACCTGGCGGGCCTGGCGGCGTTGGCGGCATCGCCGCTGACCGGGGTGGTGTCGCAGGTTGCCGGACTGGCCTCCTCGGCGGGGGCCGGGCTCGCTACCGGGTTGGCGCCGGTGACCGACGTGGTCGGCTCCACGGTGTCGGGGGTGTCGGCGTTGGTTACCGGGGCGCCGATTTCGTCGCTGTCGACGCTCGCCCAGGTGGCAATGCTGCCGGTGAGCACCATGATGTCGCCGATCATGATGGCGGCCCAAGCGGGCATGGGCGCGAATCCGGCGGCCCTGGCCGGGGCAACCGGAGCGGCCGGCGCCGATGCGGCCAAGTTCGTCAGCGAAGCCTCGCCCGCCATGAAGGGCCTGGGCGGCGGGGGCCTCGGCGGCGCGGGCCTGGGCGGCGCCGCCGCGGAACTGGGTAAATCACGGCTGGTCGGTGCGATGTCGGTGCCCCCGACGTGGCAGGGGTCGACCCCGGCGCGGATGGGCAGCGCGGCGATGTCGGGACTGGGCGGGGAGATGCCCGCCGCCGCCGCGGGGGCCGGGGCGCCGATGGGCGGCGGCATGCCGTTCATGCCGATGCCGATGGGCGGCATGGGCGCCGGCGCCGGCATGCCCGGCGGGATGATGGGCCGCGGCGGGGCCAGCCCCAACGTCGTGCAGGCGCGACCCAGCGTGGTGCCGCGCGTCGGAGTCGGATAGGGCGGGGGTGATAGGCGGGGTTTGGACGTCGGGCGCCGCAGCGGCGCTTGACCGAAACATTTAGTTGATGAAAGGAGCGGTGTGGTGGCTACGCGATTTATGACCGACCCGCACGCAATGCGGGCAATGGCAGGCCGTTTCGACGTGCATGCGCAGACGGTTTCGGATGAGGCGCGTCGGATGTGGGCCTCGTCGCAGAACATTTCCGGCGCCAGTTGGAGTGGGGCCGCCGAGGCGACGTCCTACAACACGATGGGACAGATGAACCAGGCGTTTCACAACATTGTGAACATGCTGCAGAGCGTTCGCGACGGGCTGATCCGCGACGCCAATAACTACGAGCAGCAAGAGCAGGCTTCGCAGCAGATTCTGAGCAGTTAGCGGCTTTAGGCGTTAGGAGACTGAGCGATGACGATTAACTACCAGTTTGGCGATGTG
>NZ_AUWQ01000135.1 GCF_000455205.1 Mycobacterium sp. UM_CSW
GCCCGTGCCGGGCCCGCCGGAACCGCCGGCGCCGCCGTCGCCCAGCAACCATCCGCCGGGTGCGCCCGGCGCCCCGGTGCCCGGGGTCCCGTTGGCGCCGTTGCCGATCAGCGGGCGCCCGGTGAAGGTCTGAAACGGCGCGTTGATCGCGTTGAGCAGCTGCTGCTCCACCGCCTGCAAGGGCGAGGCGTTGGCGGCCTCGGTGAGGGCGTACTGGGCGGCGCTACCGGTCAGGGCGCGCACGAATTGCTCGTGAAACGCCGCCGTCTGCGCGCTGATCGCCTGATAGACCTCGGCATGTCCGGAAAGCAGCACCGCGATCGCCGCGGACACCTCGTCCTCGGCGGCGGGCAGCAATGCCGTAGTCGGCAGTGCCGCAGTCACATTCGCCGCGTTGAGCCGCGAGCCGATCCCGGCCAGGTCCGTTGCCGCCGCCGCCACGAATTCCGGTACCGCGTTCACAAACGACATCCGACACCTCCGACAAGGCCCCGGCATCCCGGGCGGCTTCGATTTCGACGCGCGCGATAAAACGCTAGAAAGCTAAACATGTCGAGTTTTCGGGATCAAGACTCTTCAGGCGTTTCGGATTAATCGTTATAAAGATCCTTCGGCGCCCTTTTGATCGACCCCATTCGGGCGATCCGACCGCGTCAGGCATTTGGCGGATTCGTGACGAAAAACGTTCGCCAGGAGGCGCCGGTGGGGACGCACAAGCGGACGCCGCTAGTCAGGGGGCCTGCGTACGCGGCTCCATCCGGGTGCCCCGCGACCCTTGCGTCGGAAGGCGCGATGCGGCCGCTCGATGAATTGCAGTCAGGGTTTCGCTATGGCGGAGCCAATTATGAATACATTTTTGTTTGACCCGAGAGCATTAATCGAAGCCACCCAATTCGGCCAGCACCAGCCGCAGCACAAGTACCGCACCGGTCTTGTCCAGTGGGTCGTTGCCATTTCCGCATTTGGGGGACTGCACGCACGACGGGCATCCGCTCGGGCATTCGCACGCCTCGATCGCGGCGGCCGTGGCGCTTAGCCAGGTGCGGGCCCGGCGAAAGCCGCGCTCGGCGAATCCCGCCCCGCCCGGGTAGCCGTCGTAGACGAAGACGGTGGGCAGCCCGTCGGGACCGATCGCGGTGGACAGGCCGCCGATGTCACCGCGGTCGCAGCTGGCGACCAGCGGCAGCAGGCCGATCGCCGCGTGCTCGGCGGCGTGCAGCGACCCGGGGACGCGAGGGGCATCAATGCCGTTGCGCAGCAAGGCATCCGGCGCGATCGTGTACATGGCGGACGTGGTGGGCAGCACGTGCTCGGGCATGTCGAGCTCGATGAAGTCGATCACCTCCCCGGACAACCGGCGACGCAGGTAGCCCACCACCCGATGGGTGACCCGGACCGGCACCAAACCCAGGGTGACGGGCCCGAAGGTTGACCGCTCGCCGCTGCCGGTGACCACGATGTCGGTGAGTTCGCGAGCGAACGTCGCATACCCGGGATCCTCGGCGTGCACGAAGGCGATCCCGTCCTCGGTGTCCAGGGAGTCGACGACGTAGGTCTCGCCTTGATGCAGGTACACCGCCCCGGGATGCACCGTGGCCGGGGCCCGATCCACGCCGGTGCTGCCCAGCAACCGCCCGGTGTCGGCCTCGACGATGACGATCTGGCCGCCGGCCGAGCCGCGGATGTCCACCGCCCCGTGTGGTTGTATCCCGGCGGCGGGGAAGTACTTTGCGTTGCGCCGCCGCAGCAGGCCGTCGTCGATCAGGCCCTGGGCCACCTCGATGGCGCCGAAATCCCGGATCTCGGTTTCGTCCAACGGCATTTCGGTTGCGGCGCAAAGGAGTTGGGGCCCCAGGATGTAGGGGTTGGCGGGATCGATGACGACCCGCTCGACCGGCTTGTCCAGCAGCGCGGCCGGGTGGTGGACCAGGTAGGTGTCCAGCGGGTCATCGCGGGCGATCAGCACGACCAGCGCGCCCTGGCCCCGTCGGCCCGACCGCCCGGCCTGCTGCCAGAACGAGGCGACCGTCCCCGGAAATCCGGCGAGCACCACCGCGTCCAGTCCGGCGATGTCGACGCCGAGCTCCAGCGCGTTCGTGGTGGCCAGTCCGCGCAGCCGCCCCTCGGCCAGGGCGCGCTCCAGCGCGGTGCGATCCTCGGCGAGATAGCCGGCCCGATACGACGCCACCTTCGACGACAGGTCCGGGGCGACGTCCTCGAGCCGCGCCCGTGCGCCCAGCGCGGTCAATTCCGCGGCGCGGCGCGATCGGACGAACGTCAGCGTCTGCGCTCCCTCGGCGATCAGGTCGGCCATCACCCGCGCCGCCTCGGCGCCGGCGGACCGGCGCACCGGCGCACCGTTCTCGCCGGTCAGGTCGGCCCGCAACGCGGGCTCCCACAACGCCACGGTCCGCGCGCCCTGCGGCGAGCCGTCCTCGGTGACCTCCGCGACCGGGCGGCCGATGAGCTCGGCGGCCGTCGCGCCCGGCGAATCGGTGGTCGCGCTGGCGAACACGACGGTCGGGTTAGCGGAGTAGCGCTCGCACAGCCGCAGCAGCCGGCGCAGGACCATCGCCACATTCGAGCCGAAAACCCCGCGGTAGTAATGACATTCGTCGACGATCACGAAGCGGAGGCCACGCAACAGCACGGCCCAGCGGGCATGGTTGCGCAAAATCGACAGATGGATCATGTCCGGGTTGGAAAACAGCCATCGCGAGCGTTCGCGCGCGAAGCGTCGCACCTCGGCGGGGCTGTCGCCGTCGTAGGCGGTGGGCGCGACGTCACGCAACCGGGGAACGGCCGCGGTCAGCGCGTGCGCGGTGCGCAACTGGTCGTGGCCCAGCGCCTTGGTCGGCGACAGGTAGAGCACCCGTGCCCGCGGGTCGGTCGCCAGCGCGTTTAGGACGGGAAGCTGATAGGCCAACGACTTGCCCGACGCGGTGCCGGTGCTGATCACCACGTGGCGTCCGGCGTGGGCCAGTTCGGCGGCCTGGAACTGGTGTGACCAGGGCGCCTCGACGCCCCGCTCGGCGAACGCGAGCACGACGTCGGGCTCGGCCCACTCCGGCCAGCCGTGCGGCCGGCCGGTGCGCGCGGGCAGCTCGGCGACGTGGCGCAGCGGACGCTCACCCGCCGCCGTTCCGGCGAGTGCGACGGCCAGCAGGTCGGCGCCGAAACTCGCCACGTGGCACCCTCCAAGGATCCGACTGGGACTCCGACTAAGGATCCGTCTGAGACGCAAGTCTGTCGCGGACGCGATGAACATGGTTGACTGATTGCGGTCGCAGCTTCTGTGTTCGTGTAAAACTTTCGCAGGAACAACGTTGCGACCGCGGTTCCTGCGAGGTTAATCGGTCGGGTGAAGTTCCGGCGACTACGCGAGGCATGGCGGTCGCAGCTGGCCCGGGGCATCGAAAGGCGGTGCCCCGCACCCATAAGAAAAGGAAAGATCGAGAGATGCCACAGGGAACTGTGAAGTGGTTCAACGCGGAGAAGGGCTTCGGGTTCATTGCGCCCGAAGACGGTTCCGCAGATGTTTTTGTCCACTACACGGAGATCCAGGGTTCGGGCTTCCGCACCCTTGAAGAAAACCAGAAGGTCGAGTTCGAGATCGGCCACAGCCCTAAGGGCCCCCAGGCCACCGGAGTCCGCTCCGTCTGAGACGAGCAGCTTCTCCGAGGAAACCCCCCGCGCAACTCCGCCCAGCGGAACTCGCCGGGGGGTTTTCGCTTTCCGTTTAGAGCGCCTGAAGGCGTGGACGGCCGACCTGGCCTACTGTCGTTGGCGTGAGCCAGCTTTCCTTCTTCACAGCGGAGTCGGTGCCGCCCGCGGTCGCCGATCTCTCGGGGGTGCTGGCGTGCTCCGGTCAGATTGTCGTGGTCTGCGCCCCGTCCAAGAGCGAGGTGCAGGGCGCGCGGCTCTCGGTCGTCGTGGACCAGCCGTGGCGGGCCGGTGGGCTGGCCGACATGATCCGCGAGGCGGGCCTGGCGCCCGAGATCGGCCGCACCGACGAGGACACCCCCCTGGTGCGGACGGCCGTGACCCCCGCGTTGGTCACGCTGGCCGCCGAATGGACCCGCGGCGCGGTCAAGACGGTGCCCCCGCGGTGGCTGCCCGGGCCGCGGGAGCTGCGGGCCTGGACGCTGGCGGCCGGAAACCCGGAGGGCGAGCACTATCTGCTCGGGCTGGATCCGCACGCGCCCGACACTCATTCCCCGCTGGCGTCGGCGCTGATGCGCGTCGGGATCGCGCCCACCCTGATCGGCACCCGCGGCGGCCGGCCGGCGCTGCGGATCAGCGGCCGTCGGCGGCTATCGCGCCTGGTAGAGAACGTGGGGGAACCGCCGGACACCGCCGAGGCGTTGCCGTTGTGGCCGCGGGTCTAGCCGCGCTTTAGGACCCGTTTTTGGGCAGGCCGGTTTGCGCAGTCCCGCCCGAGGGTGCGAAATTGTCAGGTGCCCTGCAAGCGAAGGAACGCTGGCGTGCCTGATTTCACCGGAATTTCGGACGTTGGCCTGTCATTCTTCCTGCAGGGCGGTCTCGCAAGGGGGGCCGAGATAAGAGATGGAGCGTAAGCGCAGTTGGCTGACCCGAAGCTAAAGGACCGCGTCAGCGGCGGAAATGGGATCCGGAGGCGACTCGTCATCGTCGAGTCGCCGACGAAGGCACGCAAACTGGCCGGCTACCTGGGTTCCAGCTACATCGTCGAATCCTCCCGAGGCCACATCCGCGACCTGCCCCGCGCGGCCGCCGACGTGCCGGCCAAGTTCAAGTCCGAGCCGTGGGCCAGGCTCGGAGTCAACGTCGACGCCGACTTCGAGCCGCTCTACATCATCAGCCCGGAGAAGAAGAGCACGGTCAGCGAGCTGAAGGGCCTGCTCAAGGACGTCGACGAACTCTATCTGGCCACGGATGGTGACCGGGAGGGCGAGGCCATCGCCTGGCACCTGCTGGAAACCCTCAAGCCGAACATCCCGGTCAAACGGATGGTCTTCCACGAGATCACCGAACCGGCGATCTTGGAGGCCGCCGAAAACCCCCGCGACCTGGACATCGATCTGGTCGACGCCCAGGAGACGCGCCGCATCCTGGACCGGCTGTACGGCTACGAGGTCAGCCCGGTGCTGTGGAAGAAGGTCGCTCCCAAGCTGTCGGCCGGCCGCGTGCAGTCGGTGGCCACCCGCATCATCGTGCAGCGCGAGCGCGACCGCATGGCGTTCCGCAGCGCGTCGTACTGGGACATCGTTGCCCAGCTGGACGCCAGCGTGTCCGACCCACAGGCCCAGCCGCCCACCTTCACCGCGCGGCTGTCCGGCGTGGACGGCCTGCGTGTGGCCACCGGCCGCGACTTCGACTCGCTGGGCCAGCTGCGCAAGGCCGATGAGGTCGTGGTCCTGGACGAGGCCGCCGCGACGGAGCTGGCCACCGGGTTGCGGGGGGCGCAGCTGTCGGTGACCTCGGTCGAGGAGAAGCCCTACACGCGGCGCCCGTACGCGCCGTTCATGACCTCGACGCTGCAGCAGGAGGCCGGCCGCAAGTTGCGGTTCTCCTCCGAGCGCACGATGAGCATCGCGCAGCGCCTCTACGAGAACGGCTACATCACTTATATGCGCACCGACTCGACGACACTGTCGCAGTCGGCGATCAACGCGGCGCGCAACCAGGCGCGCCAGCTCTACGGCGAGGAGTACGTCTCGCCGTCGCCGCGCCAGTACACCCGCAAGGTGAAGAACGCCCAGGAGGCGCACGAGGCGATCCGGCCCGCCGGGGAGACCTTCGCGACCCCCGACGCGGTGCGGCGCGAGCTCGACGGCGACGAGTTCCGGCTCTACGAGCTGATCTGGCAGCGCACGGTGGCCTCGCAGATGTCCGACGCGCGCGGCACCACGCTGAGCCTGCGGATCGGCGGCAGGTCCGGAGAACGTGACGTGATTTTCTCCGCGACCGGGCGCACCATCACGTTCGCCGGCTTCCTCAAGGCCTACGTGGAAACGGTCGACGAGCTGGCCGGCGGCGAGGCCGACGACGCGGAGCGCCGGCTGCCCCGCCTGACCGAGGGGCAGCGGCTGGAGGCCCTCGAGCTCACCCCCGACGGCCACGCCACCAACCCGCCCGCGCGCTACACCGAGGCCTCGCTGGTCAAGGCGCTCGAGGAGCTGGGCATCGGCCGGCCGTCGACGTACTCCTCGATCATCAAGACCATTCAGGACCGCGGCTACGTGTACAAGAAGGGCAGCGCCCTGGTGCCGTCGTGGGTCGCGTTCGCCGTCACCGGTCTGCTGGAGCAGCACTTCGGCCGGCTGGTCGACTACGGGTTCACCGCGGCGATGGAAGACGAGCTCGACGCGATCGCGTCGGGCAACGAGCAGCGCACCACCTGGCTCAACAACTTCTACTTCGGCGGTGATCACGGCGTGCCGGAGTCGATAGCCCGCTCCGGTGGCCTGAAGAAGCTCGTCGGCGTCAACCTGGAGGGCATCGACGCGCGAGAGGTCAACTCCATCAAGGTGTTTGACGACGCGGAGGGCCGGCCCGTCTATGTCCGGGTGGGCAAGAACGGCCCCTACCTCGAACGCATCGTGACAGGCGAGGACGGCGAGCCCACCCCGCAGCGGGCCAACCTCAACGACTCGCTGACCCCCGACGAGCTGACGCTGGAGGTGGCCGAGGAGCTCTTCGCCACGCCGCAGGAGGGCCGCGTCCTGGGGATCGATCCGGAAACCGGTCACGAGATCGTCGCCAAGGACGGCCGGTACGGGCCGTATGTGACCGAGGTCCTGCCCCCGCAGCCCGACGAGGACGAGGGGGGTGCCCCGGCGAAGAAGGGCAAGAAACCCACCGGCCCGAAACCCCGCACCGGCTCGCTGCTGCGCAGCATGGACCTGCAAACGGTCACCCTCGAGGACGCGTTGAAGCTGCTGTCGCTGCCCCGGGTGGTCGGCACCGACCCCGAATCCGGTGAGCCGATCACCGCACAGAATGGGCGCTACGGCCCATACCTTAAGCGGGGCAACGACTCTCGCTCGCTGGCGACCGAGGACCAGATCTTCGACATCACGCTCGAGGAGGCGTTGAAGATCTACGCCGAGCCCAAACGCCGTGGCAGGCAAGGCGCTTCGGCGCCGCCGCTGCGCGAGCTGGGCACCGACCCGGCGTCGGGCAAGCCGATGGTGATCAAGGACGGCCGCTTCGGGCCGTACGTCACCGACGGCGAGACCAACGCCAGCCTGCGCAAGGGCGACGACGTGCTGTCGATCACCGACGAGCGCGCCGCGGAGCTGCTGGCCGACCGGCGGGCCCGCGGCCCGGCCAAGCGGCCCGCGAAGAAATCCACCCGCAAGGCCCCGGCGAAGCGGGCGACCAAGCGCTAACCGCGCACGTCGCTCGAGACCTCTTCTTCCACAACGTCTTCCGGGGTGGCCAGCTTCACCGGCCGGGCCAGCTGGGTCGGTGCGGCGCGGCCGCGCAACTCGACGACCTCGCCCACGTCCCAGCACAACGCTTCGGCGTCCAACGCGCCGCTGACCGCGATCGCCGACGCGAGCACGTGCCCGGCCTCCAGCTTGGCCAGCTCGGTGAGCCGCGCGGCCTCGTTGACCGGGTCGCCGATCACCGTGTACTCGAAGCGGGCCTGCGCGCCGATGTGGCCGGCGATGGCCCGTCCCGCCGACACCCCGATGCCGAACTCGGCGTAACCGATCACCGGGAGGAGTTCGTCGTGCAGCTCGCGGGCGGCGGCGAGCGCGCCGCCGGAGGAGTCGGGGTGTTCGATGGGCGCCCCGAAGATGGCCAGCGCCGCGTCGCCCTGGAACTTGTTGACGAACCCGCCGTGCTTGCCGACGGTGTCGACCACCACCCGGAAGAACTCGTTGAGCAGGTGGACGACCTCCGCGGGCGGCCGGGTGGCGGCCAGCTGGGTGGAGCCCACCAGGTCCACGAAGAGCACTGCGACGTCGCGCTCCTGGCCGCCCAATTCGGTGCCGCGCTCCAAAGCCCGGCGGGCCACGTCCTCGCCGACGTAGCGGCCGAACAGGTCGCGCAGCCGCTGCCGCTCGGACAGGTCACGCACCATGTCGTTGAAGCCGGCCTGCAGCAGGCCCAGCTCGCTGGCGTCGTAGATCTGCATGTGCGCGTTGTAGTTTCCGCGCTGCACCTCAGACAACGCCCAGCGCAGCTGGCGCAGTGGGTCGGCGATCGACATGGCCACCAGCAGCGTGCTGACCAGCCCGATGCCCAGCGCCGCCAACGCCAGCAACAGGATCGGGTTGAACAGCTTCTCGGGCGTCGCGTGCAGCAGCGAGGCCTTGTCTGCCACCACCGCCAGCACGATCGCCAGCAGCGGCACCGCGGTGGACAGCATCCAGCTCAGCATCTGGCGCAGGATCACGCCGGGCGCCTTGACGTTCTCCGGCACGCCGCTGCGCAGGGCCGCGACCGCGACCGGCCGCAGCACCCGCTCGGACTGCAGGTACCCGATGATCGCCGTCGCGGCGGCGCCCAGCGCCGTGGCGACCGCGACGACGGGCGCGGTGTACTTGGCCACCGACCAGCTCGCGATGATGAAGACCACGCCGCCAATGCACCAGGCGACCATGCTGGTGATCGTGCGGTAGAACGGCATCCGCAACGCGCGGCTGCGGGCCAGCTCGGTGGCGGCCGGGTCGGCCTCGGCCAGCAGGTTGTCGCGGCGTTGCCAGCGGAACACCGGCAGCATCAGCCGCAGGTTGAACACGATCCCGGCGAGGAAAAGGAAGATCACGACGCTGACGAAGACGGCCAAGTTGACCGGCGGCAGGTCCTGCAGCTGGATGCGGTCCTGGGGCGGCAGGCCGTAGCGAAGGAAGCCCAGCACGAACAGCCCGCCGATGATGTCGGCCTGCAACATGCTCAGCGCGAACAGTGGCCACGGCGTGCGCACCACCCACCGGGCGAACGCGCTGATTCGCCCGGGCAGTGCTGCCTCGGTTGCCACCAATCCACCGTATCGGGCAGGGCGGACTTGGCGGAAAACAATAAGAATCTCGGCAAGTCGCCGTACCTGCCGAAACGACCGGAAATGTCACGGATTCATCCCGATCCGGTGGCCGATCGGTATCGGTCGGTCGGTGTCACTACTGTTGCCGGTGATGTCCGGGGTGTTTACGCGGCTGGTAGGCCAGGAGGCTGTGGTGGCCACGCTGCTCGCGGCGGCCCGCGCGGCCCGCGGTGATCCGGCTCACAGCGATCCGGCCGACGGGACTATGACACATGCGTGGCTCATCACCGGCCCGCCGGGTTCCGGCCGCTCGGTGGCCGCGCTGTGCTTCGCGGCCGCGCTGCAGTGCACGGCGTCCGCCGAGGACGGCGGCCCCGGGTGCGGGCGCTGCCGGGGCTGCACGACGACCATGGCCGGCACCCACGCCGACGTGCGGCGGGTGATTCCCGAGGGCCTGTCCATCGGCGTCGACGAGATGCGCGCGATCGTGCAGATCGCGTCGCGGCGCCCGACGACCGGGCACCGGCAGATCGTGGTGATCGAGGACGCCGACCGGTTGACCGAGGGCGCCGCGAACGCGCTGCTGAAGGTGGTCGAGGAGCCCCCGCCGTCGACGGTGTTCCTGTTGTGCGCGCCGTCGGTGGACCCCGAGGACATCGCGGTCACGCTGCGCTCCCGGTGCCGCCACGTCGCGCTGGTGACCCCGCCGACCGAGGCGATCGCGCGGGTGCTCGTCGACAGCGATGGCCTGGACGAAGAGACGGCCAACTGGGCCGCCTCGGTCAGCGGCGGGCATGTGGGGCGGGCGCGCCGGCTCGCCACCGATTCCGAGGCGCGGCAGCGACGGGAGCGGGCGCTCGGCCTGGTGCGCGACGCGGCAACCCCGTCGCGCGCCTACGCCGCCGCCGAGGAACTGGTGGCGGCAGCCGAGGCCGAGGCCGTGGTGCTGACGGCGGACCGCGCCGAGGCCGAGACCGAGGAGTTGCGGACGGCGCTCGGCGCCGGCGGCACGGGCAAGGGCACCGCGGGCGCGCTGCGGGGTGCCACGGGCGCGATCAGGGACCTTGAGCGACGGCAGAAGTCGCGCCAGACGCGGGCGTCGCGCGATGCCCTGGACCGGGCGCTGATCGACCTCGCCACCTACTTTCGGGATGCGTTGGTGGTGTCGGCGAATGCCGGCGGCGTTAAGGCGAACCACCCCGACATGGCCGATCGGGTGGCTGCCCTGGGCGCACACGCCTCGCCCGAGAAGCTGCTGCGCTGCATCGAGGCGGTGCTGGAATGCCGCGAGGCGCTGGCGATCAACGTCAAACCCAAGTTCGCGGTGGACGCGATGGTCGCCACGTTCGGCCAGGAACTGCGGGATTGACCTCCGGCGACTTGGGTGGGTCAGCCCGCCTGCCGTAGACTCGTGCCGCCCGCAGGGCACGCCACCTTAGCTCAGTCGGTAGAGCGGCTCACTCGTAATGAGCAGGTCAGGAGTTCGATTCTCCTAGGTGGCTCCGGTATTCGCCTCACTCGGCGCGCGATCTCGGACCGGTTCAGCGAGCCCGTTGCGCAAGCCGCCGCGCGGGCGCTTGCTCCCCATCGCCCAGGTACCGGCGTTGTAACTGGTTGATGTGGCCCTGTGCTTCGTTGATGTCCCGTCGCAGGGCGTCTGCTTCGGGCCGGCAACCCCGGTGTTCTAGCCAAGCAAGCTGGCGGGTCATTTCGTCGATCAGCTCGCATAAGGCCCGGACCAATGCCACGGCCTGGGCGGCATCGCGTTCACCCATCCGGGAATCGTTGCACTAATGGCCTGATTCTGAAAGGGCGGTAGCGCATCCGAAACAAGCCGCTTAACGAACCTTAAAACCCGTCGCCGCTCCCCGCGCGGGCGAGCGGATCGCCGTGAGCCTTCGTAGCGTGCTCCTATGACATTCAAGGTTGTGTGGGCCGATGGCAGCGAGAACACCTACGGAGACGAACTACATTTCGACACCGAGGGCGCGGTTCTCAAGATCGGTTACACCAAGGGCAGGTGGTCGTGGTATTTCGCGCCCCACCAATGGGCCCACATCGAGCACGACCCACGGGACGCGGTGCCGCCTCCATTCCCGCGGGTCGTCGCAGGGCTTCGCTCCCAGGCCGTTAACTCCGAGCGGGCCAATCCCTAAGTGAGCGGGGCAATTTCGGTGCCTCTCGGGCGCCGAATGTCACGCTGGCGTCACGCTCGAGGGCGAACGTGACGCTAGCGTCACGCTCGGCGCGTGCTGGGGTCAAGCCGGATCAGGCCGGCGCGACGAAACCCACCGGACCCGACGCCAGGCACAACGACAGCGCGGTGGTGTTGGCGCGGACAGTGATCGCGTTTCCGGCGCCCGGCAGCCGGACAAACACGCGGTTCAAACCCGGATGCACCGGCACCTTGACTGCGGGCCCCTCGGAGAGCGACAGGTTCATCGAACCCTCGCTGTTGGCAAGGTAATTCAGTTCGACGGTCCAATCGGCGGGCAGCAGCGGCCCGTCGAGCATCAGCCGCGCCGGCTTGTCCGGCTGGGCGAAGTACCCGCACTGCGGCATGGGTCCCGGGACGATGGTGCGGATCCAGCTGACCCGCGCCTTGATCAGCCGGCCCGAGCTGTCGAACATGCGCAATTGGCTTGTCGCCGAGGCGAATTCGGGCCGGTCACGCAGCAGGGCGAAC
Organism: Mycobacterium sp. UM_CSW; assembly: GCF_000455205.1. Lineage (GTDB taxonomy): Bacteria > Actinomycetota > Actinomycetes > Mycobacteriales > Mycobacteriaceae > Mycobacterium. The sequence continues at coordinate 11,664 of NZ_AUWQ01000135.1, forward strand.
ATGTGGCTGGCCAGGTTCTCCGGGGCGGCCACCCGCTGCAACACCAGCGGGTCGACCTCCTGGTCCAGCAGCGGCGCGTCCGAGGACGCGCGCGCGGCGGCGAGCGCGGCCCGCGCGTTCTGCAGGTAGGGCTGGGCCGGGTTGTCGCGCCAGCTGGTCAGGAAGGTGGCCGTCGAGTACAGGCTGCTGGCCACGAACGCCGCCGCCAAAAACGCCGTCGCCGCGGCGCGTTTCGGTGAGGCGTCCAGCCATCGCGCGGCGGCCGGCCGGTTGGGCGCGCATAACGCGACGGCGGCCAGCAGCGCCAACACCACGACCAGATCCGGCAGGTAGCGCAGGGTCTGGGCGAGTTCCAGCGCGGTTTGCTTCGACGACCGCATCAGATAGATCGGCACCTGACAGGCGGCGGTGTAGCCCGCCGCGGTCAGCCACACCGGCCAAATGCGTTGCTTGCGGAACAGCGACGCGGCGACGGCCAAGGCCAGCACCAGCCAGCCGAGCGCCATCGCCAGGGGCGGGGGAGTGGCCCACGGCGAGGCCGGGGCCCAGCGGTCCCAGTGCCACGGCCCGCCGGCCAGCCCCGGCACCACGCCGTGGGTGATCGAGCGCCACAGCAGGTCGCCGGTCATCGACAGGTCGGAACTCCACCGCTTCTGGTTGACCACGGCCAGGTACAGCGCAATCCACGCGGCGGTCAGGGCCAGCGACGCGACCCACAGCCGCCGGCCCGCGCGCCACACCGTGCGGACCGCCGGCCCGTCACCCCGCACGTGGCAGAGCAGCGCGGCCACCGCGAAGGCGACGAACGGAATCACGGCGGCCTTCTCGAAGAACAGCAGTCCGCCGAGGTAGGCCAGCACACCGGTCAGCGCGTAACGCCGGTTGCCGGTGCGGACCAGCAGGATCGCGTCGGCGCACACCCAGGCCAGCGCCGCCAGCATGGGCAGCGAGTTCAGCGCCGCGGCCCACCAGGCGAACCCCGGCACGGCCAGCGGTGTGAACAGCGCGAATGTCAACGGCAACAGCAGCACCCACCGCCAGCCGAGGATGACGTACAGCGCCCGCAGCAGCGCCAGCGAGGCCAGCAGCGACAGCACCAGCAGACTGATCGCCGGGCCGGTCCAGTCCAGCGGCGCCAACCGGATGAGCGCGCCGGCGACCAGGAACGCGGCCGGCATCACGTGGCCGTCGTGGTCGTCGAACAGGTAGGACGGCGACAGCAGGCCCTGCGTGCCGGCCTTGCCGATGAGAATCAGGTCGTCCCAGTAGAAATAGCCGCGAAAGGCGAGCACCGCGCGGATCCCCAGCTGCGCGGCGATCAGCGCGGCCGCGGCCAGGGCGACTCGAGGCACGCGGGTCGTGCGCGCGGCCCGCTTGTATGGTGGGCCGGTGCGCGCACTGGTCACCGGGGGAGCCGGATTCATCGGGTCGACGCTAGTCGACCGTCTGCTTGCCGACGGCCACACGGTAGTGGGGCTGGACAATTTCGCCACCGGCCGCGCGACCAACCTCGAGCACCTGGCCGACAACCCGGCGCACGTCTTCGTCGAGGCGGACATCGTGACGGCCGACCTGCACGCGATCCTCGACGAGCACCGGCCGGAGGTGGTGTTTCACCTGGCCGCCCAGATCGACGTGCGGCACTCGGTGGCCAACCCCCAGTTCGACGCGTCGGTCAACGTCATCGGCACCATCCGCCTGGCCGAGGCGGCGCGCCAGACCGGTGTGCGAAAAATCGTGCACACCTCGTCGGGGGGATCCATCTACGGCACCCCGCCGGTGTACCCGACCCCCGAGTCGGTGCCCACCGATCCTTCTTCGCCATATGCCGCCGGAAAGGTGGCCGGCGAAATCTACCTGAACACGTTTCGCAATCTGTACGGGCTGGACTGCTCGCACATCGCGCCCGCCAATGTGTACGGACCGCGGCAGGACCCGCACGGGGAGGCCGGCGTGGTGGCGATCTTCGCCCAGGCGCTGCTGGCCGGCAAGCCCACCAAGGTCTTCGGCGACGGCGGTAAAACCCGCGACTACGTGTACGTCGACGACGTGGTCGACGCGTTCGTCAAGGCCGCCGGTCCCGCGGGCGGCGGGCAGCGGTTCAACGTCGGCACCGGCATCGAAACCTCGGACCGCCAACTGCATTCGGCGGTGGCCGCCGCCGTCGGCGGGCCCGACGACCCGGAGTTCCATCCGGACCGCTTGGGCGATCTGAGGCGGTCGTGCCTCGACATCGGTTTGGCCGAAAGGGTTTTGGGCTGGCGCCCGCAGGTGCAGCTGGACGACGGCGTGCGTCGCACTGTGGAGTACTTCCGCAAGGCCCACACTCTTTGACTCTGCGCCGGGCGTGAACGCAGGGCGAAGTTCTGCGATGTTGTTCGCCGTGATTACACGCTCGGCGGCTTGGTGGACGAGGGCAGCTAGCCGCTGGGCGGTCGGCTCTTTGATTGTGCAGTCAGGGCTTTCGGTGTGAGCCCAGGGCGGGGATTTTGCCGAGATCCCGCCGCGGGTTCACCCGCAAAGCCCTCACTGCACACGCACGGCCGCGGTTACACGTTCGACGACGGTTCGGGCTCCTGCGCGCCCTCCAGCGCCACCGCCCGGGCCAGTCGCGCGTAGCGCAACTCCAGGTCCTTGAACCGCATGTAGGTGCTCAGGGTGGTGAAGCTGAACGCGATGATCAGCGCGTAGAGCATCAGGTCGGTGCCGCGGCGCACGCCGAACCAGTGCGCGACCACCGTCGTGTCGTCGGGCCGCAACACGGCGTAGATGCCGCCGAACACGAACAGCACGTATCCGACCTTGACCCACGCTTTGGACCGCGAGCTGCGGCGCGACCGCAACAGATAGACCAGCAGCGCGATGATCGCCCCGATCAGCAGCACCTGGATCCAGTTCATCTCGGAATCCTCCCTCGCAGAAACCCGTCGAAGATGATGTTGACGCCGTTGAGCAGGGGCTGCCCCTTCGACTTCGAGTATTCGGTGTAGAGCACCTCGACCGGCTGTTCGGCCACGCGCCAATGGTTTTCGGCGATCAGCATGACGAACTCGTTGGCGTGGCTCATGCCGCTCATGGTGATGTCCAGCCCGTCGGCGACTTTCTTGTTGAACACCCGCAGCCCATTGTTGGTGTCGGTCAAGCCAAGTCGGCGACCGCGCCGGCTCAGCCGCGCGGCGGTCCGCAGCACGATCCGCTTGAAAAGCGGTGGCCGGCTGCCCTCCTGGGCGCCGAACCGGGTCCCGATGACGACGTCGACGTCCCCCACCCCGAGCCGTTCGACCATCGCGGCCACGTCTTTGACGCGGTGCTGGCCGTCGGCGTCGAACGTGGCGAACACCTGCGCCCCGGGCTGGCGGCGCGCGTACTCGATGCCGGTTTGGATGGCCGCGCCCTGGCCCAGGTTGACCGGATGACGCACCAGGTGCGCCCCGGCCCGCCGGGCGATCTCGCCGGTGCCGTCGCTGCTGCCGTCGTCCACGCACACGACGTGGTCGAAGGCCGAGCGGACGTCGGCGATCACGTCGCCGATCACTGCGGCTTCGTTGAATGCGGGAATGACGATCCAGACGCCTTGGGATTCAGTAGCCATCTAAGTGCACCAGGGTAGCCAGGATCAGCCGGTTAAGCGTCCGGCGCGCGCGAGGGCCGCCAGATGCACGCCGATTCCGACCATCGGTCCGCACAGCAGGCCGACCACGGTGCGCGTCTGCAGTGCCAGCGGCAGCATCAGCAATAGCCCCGACGCCACGGTCGCGCCGACCCAGCCGAGCGCGTAGGCCCGGTGCAGCGCCGCGGCGACCGTCGCGGCACCGGTCAGCGTCAGGATCGCGATCGCCACGGCCGCCGCCGTCAGCCACGCCAGGAGCGCGCTGCTGGCCTGGTACTGGGCCCCGAACGCGACCCGCAGCAGCCAGGGCCCGATGACACCGGCCGCCAGCACTCCGACCGCGCCGACGCCGCCGATGATCGCGGCCGGCGCGAGCAGCGCCCGAAGCCGGTCGCTGCGCTCGTCGACGAAGTGCGCGATGAGGTTGCCTTGCATGGCGGTCAGCGGGACCAGCAGCGGCGCGCGGGTCAGCGTCACGGCCAGGATGATGACGCCGCCCTGGGCGCCCAACTCGGCGCTGGTCAGCTTCAGCAGCACCGGGAATCCCATCACCAGGATTGCGCTGGCGCCGGCCGCGGTGATGGAATGCGCGGCGCCGCGCAGGAAGGTCGAGGTGCTGCCGGGCGTCAGCAGCCGGGCCGCGGCGCGGGCCGTGGGCGACGCCGCGATGATGATCAGCCAGGCCGTCGCGCCCGCCACCGTCGCCCACAGGAATCCGGCCAGCCCCCATCCAAGGACGAAGGTGGCCGCGGCGACCGTCACCCGGATGACCGCGTCGGTCACCATCAGCGCCCCGTACGACGTCCAATGGTTGGTGCCGGCCAGCATGCCCAGCAGGGTGGCGTGCAGGCAGAACCCGGCCAGCCCGACGGAAAGCAGCGCCACCGACAGCCAGCGCTCCTCGACGAACACCCGCCCGCTCCACAGCGGCGAGCTGCCGGCGATCACGACGGCCGCGGTCACGCCGATCATCGCGGCAAGCCGCAGCGGATGGGTGCGGCCGACCGGCGCCGCCCCGATGTCGTGCAGGTAGCGCTCCGATCGGACCTCGCGGGTGGTTTCCTGCAGCAGGCCGAACGCGGCCCCGGTGACCAGCCCGAACGCGCCCCAGAACACTCCGAAGATCGAAAAGCCGCGCGGCGCCAGGTCGCGGGCGGCCAGATAAATCACCGCGTACCCGCACAGCGCGGTGAGCGCGGTGGCGGTGGCGACCCGGGCCACGCTGCCGCGCGCGACCGGGCCGGCCCCGGTGGAGGCTTGGGTACCGCCGGCTTCGGGCATCGCCACAATTTGAAAATAGTAAGTGCGCCGGCGTCGGTGGCCCGCGCCGGCGAGGTCGTCGCTATTGTGGGCGGCTGTTGGGAAGGATCCATGGCCGCGTTCCGCATCTTCGGGATCTCGCTGTTGGTCACCGCCGCGGCCCTCGCGATCGGATATCTGCACGGCGGGCCGAATGCCCTCTTTCTGCTGCTGGTGCTGGCCGTTCTGGAGATATCCCTGTCGTTCGACAACGCGATCATCAACGCCGCGATCCTCAAGCGGATGAGCCCGTTTTGGCGGCAGATGTTCCTGACGCTGGGCATCCTCATCGCCGTCTTCGGCATGCGGTTGTTTTTTCCGCTGCTCATCGTCTGGGCCACCGCCGGCCTCGAACCGGTCCGCGCATTCGAGTTGGCGCTCAACCCGCCGCCGCATGGCGCGCTGGAATTCCCGGACGGCTCGCCCAGCTACGAGAAGCTGATCGCCGCCGCCCACCCACAGATCGCGGCGTTCGGTGGGACCTTCCTGTTGATGCTGTTTCTGGATTTCGTGTTCCACGACCGAGACATCAAGTGGCTCAAGTGGATTGAGATTCCCTTCGCCCGCATCGGACGGCTCGGTCAGGTGTCGGTGGTGGTGGCCGGCGTCGCGCTGGTCCTGGTGTCGACGGAGCTGACGCACTCCGACGACGAGCGCGCGACGGTGCTGACCGCCGGGGTGCTGGGACTGATCTCGTATCTGGTCGTCAACGGTTTGAGCCGGGCGTTTCGGCCCCAGGACCTCGACACGGTGGCCGACGGCAAGCCGGCCGGCAGCGCGGTCGGCAAGGCCGGGCTGACGCTGTTCATCTACCTTGAGGTGCTCGACGCCGCCTTCTCCTTCGACGGGGTCACCGGCGCCTTCGCGATCACCTCCGACCCGATCGTCATCGCGCTGGGTCTCGGGCTGGTGGGCTCGATGTTCGTCCGGTCGATCACCATCTACCTGGTCCAGCAGGACGCGCTGGACCGTTACGTATACCTCGAGCATGGCGCGCACTGGGCGATCGGCGCGCTGTCCGTGATCATGCTGGTCTCCATCGAGCCGCGGTGGCAGGTGCCCGAGGCGGTCACGGCCTCGGTCGGCGTGGTCTTCATCGGGGCGGCCCTGGGCTGGAGCGTGTTGCGCAATCGGCGCAAGGCCGCAGCGTCGTCGGGCTAAGCCTCGATCTGGCCCGCGATCCGCGATTCGATGGCGGCCCGTGCCGGCGCCGGCAGCACGATCAGCCCGTCAAGTTCCTTGGTGGCCCGCAGGTAGGCGCTCTGTCGTTCCTCGCGCGTCGCCGCCTCGTCCTGCGCCAGGTGCAGCAGGTGCTGCGCGCGCGCCAGCCGCTGCTGGTCGTCCTCGGAGAAGTCGCTGCGGCGCCGGCGAATCGCCTCGGCCTCGGCGATCTCGAACGCGCTGATGTACTCGTGGACGGCGTCGCGGTACTCCACCTGGGCGGCGCGATCGCCGGCGAGGTTCTCCACGTCCGCGGCCCGTTCGGGGCGCAGCAGGTCCGCGCGCCGCTTCGCCTTGTGAAACGCGATGGTCAGCGGGGCGCGCATGTCCGTCATCATCGGGAAGTCCAGCAACTTGGCGAGGTCGAGTTCGTAATCGAACCACCGCGCGTCGGTACGGTCATGCGCCGCAATGATTTTGGTGAGCTCCCGGCGCGAGCCTTCCCTGTTGTCCCGGTTTCGCCCGGCCGCCTCGGCCGCCGCGAGCTTGGCCTGCTGCTTCAGCCGGTAGCGCTCCAGCCGCCGGTCGGCCCGACGCTCGTTGGCGGCGACTACCGCCCGCACGCCGGCGCCGATCGAGCCGCCCAGCGGGAAGATCAGCCACCAGAAGTTGGAGGCGAAATGCCACATCGGGGTCACATCGCCAGGATGCCACCGGGTGGCGCGCAGCGGTTACGCCCAGAGCGTTAGCCGCGTCGGTGCGGTTGTGCCTTGAACCGCTCGATCGAACGCTGCACTTCGGCCTCGGCTTCGGCGCGGTCAACCCAGTCGGCGGTCTTCACGTACTTGCCCGGCTCTAGGGCCTTGTATTGGGAGAAGAAGTGCTTGATGACGTCGAGCTCGAAGGGCGGCACATCCCCGATGTCCTGGATCTGATCCCACCGGCTGTCGCCGGCCGGCACACACAACACCTTGTCGTCGCCGCCGGCCTCGTCGACCATCCGGAACATTGCCACCGGGCGCGCCTCCACGATCACGCCGGGGAACACGGATTGCGGCAGCAGCACCAGCGCGTCCAGCGGGTCGCCGTCCTCGCCGAGGGTGTCCTCGATGAAGCCGTAGTCGGTGGGGTAGGCCATCGAGGTGTAGAGGTAGCGGTCCAGCCGCACCCGGCCCGTCTCGTGGTCGACCTCGTACTTGTTGCGTTGACCTTTCGGGATTTCGATGGTGACGTCGAATTGCACCGCGCGGGCTCCTTCACGAGGGGTGGACCTGGGTCGGTCGGTTGGGTCGGGCATCACCCTAGTCGAGGGCATCGCGGCCGATTCGGCAGAATGGGTTCAAACAGTCAGGAGAGTGATGGGTCCTACTCGCTGGCGGAAATCCACCCAGGTGTTCATCGGATTGGCCGTGCTGGCGTTCGTCGCCGCGGTGGTGGCTGCGGCAACGTTTTTCACCATGGGGGGTCACGGGGCCGGCGCCGCGCATGTGCCGGTGCCGCCGCCGCGCCCGCCGACGGTCAAGCCGGGCATGGTCCCGGTCGCCGACACCGCCGAGACGCCCAGCCCCGCCGGGGTGGCCGCCGCGCTGGCGCCGACGGCCGCCGATCCCAACCTGGGCCGGCTGGGTGGCCGGATCACCGACGCCATCACCGGCAAGGAACTCTGGCGGGTGGCCGACGACCTGCCGCTGGTGCCGGCATCGACCAACAAGGTCCTGACCGCGGCGGCGGCGTTGCTGACGCTGGACCGTCAGGCCCGGATCAGCACCCGGGTGGTCGCGGGCAGCCAGAACGCCCAGGGGCCCGTCGTGCTGGTCGGCGCGGGTGATCCGGTGTTGTCGGCCGCGCCGCCGGGTGTGGACACCTGGTACCGCGGCGCGGCGCGCATCAGCGACCTCGCCGAGCAGGTGCGCCGCAGCGGGGTCACCCCGACCGCGGTGCAGGTGGACATCTCCGCGTTCAGCGGACCGACGATGGCCCAGGGCTGGGACCCGGCGGACGTCGACAACGGCGACATCGCGCCGATCGAGTCGGTGATGATCGACGCCGGCCGCATCCAGCCGACCACGGTCAACTCGCGGCGGTCCAAAACGCCGGCGCTGGACGCCGGTCGGGAGCTGGCCAAGGCCCTCGGCCTGGACCCGGGCGCGGTGACGATCGCCACGGCGCCCTCCGGCGCGCGGCAGCTGGCCGTCGTGCAGTCCGCGCCGCTGGTCCAGCGGCTGTCCGAGATGATGGACCACTCCGACAACGTGCTCGCCGAGTGCATCGCCCGCGAGGTCGCCGCCGCGATCAACCGGCCGCAGAGCTTCGGCGGGGCCGTCGACGCGGTGACCAACCGGTTGAGCACCGCGCACGTCGACACCGCCGGGGCCAGGCTGGTCGATTCCAGCGGGCTTTCGGTCGACGACCGGCTGACCGCCAAGACGCTCGACGGAGTGGTGCAGGCGGCCGCGGGCCCGGACCAGCCGGCGCTGCGGGCGGTGCTGGACCTGCTGCCGATCGCCGGCGGCAGCGGGACGCTGGGCGACCGGTTCCTCGACGCCGCCACCGACCGCGGTCCCGCGGGCTGGCTGCGCGCCAAGACGGGCTCGTTGACCGCGGTCAATTCGCTGGTCGGGGTGCTGACCGACCGCAGCGGGCGGGTGCTCACCTTCGCATTCCTGTCCAACGACGCGGGCCCGAACGGCCGCAATGCGATGGACGCCCTGGCCACCAAGCTGTGGTTCTGCGGGTGCGCATGACCGCCTCGTCCGGCCTGACCCTCGGGACCGCCGTCGACTGGCAGTTCGCGGCGACGGTCGGCCAGCGCCTGGCCCGGCCCGGCCCGGCGGCCAGTGACTACACCCGCCGCCAGGTGATCGACGAGCTGACCAGCGCGGCCGCCAAAGCCGAACCGCCCGTGCGCGAAGTCACCGGCCTGATCACCGATGGGGCGGTGCCCCCGGCCCGCATCGTCGACCGCCTGCAGTGGATCGGCGCGGCCGCCGAGTCGATGCGGGTGATGACCAACGGAACCGACAAGCCGCGCGGGTTTTTCACCGGCCGCATCACCGGCGCGCAGACGGGCGCCGTGCTCGCGTTCGTGTCGTCGGGGATCCTTGGCCAGTACGACCCGTTCGCAGCCGCGAAACAGGGAAGCCTGCTGCTGGTCTATCCGAACGTCATCGCCGTCGAGCGCCAGCTTCGCGTCGATCCCTCCGACTTCCGGCTCTGGGTCTGCCTGCACGAGGTGACCCACCGGGTCCAGTTCACCGCCAACCCGTGGTTGTCCGACTACATGTCCAAGGCGCTGGGACTGCTGACGCAGGACGCGGGCGAGGACATGCGGGAGGTGGCGACCCGGCTCGCCGAATTCGTCCGCAACCGCGGCATCGGCGCGGATGGGTCTGCGGCGTCGGACGGCACCTCCTCGGGGATCCTCGGTCTGGTCCGCGCCGTGCAGTCCGAGCCGCAGCGCGAGGCCCTGGACCAGCTGCTGGTGCTCGGGACGCTGCTGGAGGGCCACGCCGATCACGTGATGGATGCCGTCGGGCCGGTCGTGGTGCCGTCGGTGGCCACCATCCGCCGCCGATTCGACGAGCGCCGCCACCGCAAGCAGCCGCCGCTGCAGCGGCTGCTGCGCGCGCTCCTCGGACTCGACGCGAAGCTCAGCCAATACACCCGCGGCAAGGCGTTCGTCGACCACGTCGTGGGGAAGGTCGGAATGCAGCGGTTCAACACCATCTGGTCTGGACCCGAAACGCTGCCGTTGCCCGCCGAGATCGAAGACCCCCAGCGATGGATCGACAGGGTGCTGTAGGGCAGCTGCGCACGGCTGTCGAGGCTTTCGCCAACACCTATCTCGCCACCGGCAATCGGTGGCGCGTGGCGCTGTCCGGCGGTCCCGACTCGCTGGCGCTCACCGCGGTCGCCGCCCCGCTCCGCCCCACCACCGCCGTGATCGTCGACCACGGCCTGCAACCCGGGTCGGCCGCTGTCGCCGAGACCGCCCGGCAGCAGGCGCTCGCGCTGGGATGTGTTGACGCCCAAGTGGTTTGCGTGGAGGTGGGCAAGGACGGCGGCCCGGAGGCGGCAGCCCGCGCGGCCCGCTATGCGGCACTGAACGCCACCGGCGACGGCCCGGTGCTGTTGGCGCACACGCTCGACGATCAGGCGGAGACGGTGCTGCTGGGTCTGGGCCGCGGCTCCGGGGGCCGCTCGATCGCCGGCATGAGGCCGCACGATCCGCCGTGGTGCCGGCCGCTGCTGGGGGTGCGGCGATCCGCGACCCACGCCGCGTGCGCGGAACTGGGGTTGACCGCCTGGCAGGACCCGCACAACACCGACCGCCGCTTCACCCGGACCCGGCTGCGCCTCGAGGTGCTGCCCCTGCTCGAGGACGTGCTGGGCGGCGGCGTGGCCGAGGCGTTGGCGCGCACCGCGACCGCGTTGCGCGAGGACACCGAGCTGATCGATGCGCTGGCCGCGCAGGCGCTGCCCGGGGTGCGGGCGGGGGCGGGCCTGGAGGCCGGAGAGCTGGCCGCGCTGCCGGACCCGGTTCGACGGCGGGTGATCCGCGGCTGGCTGCTGGCCGGGGGCGCGACCGGCTTGACCGACAAGCAGATTCGCGGCGTCGACACGCTCGTCACGGCGTGGCGCGGGCAGGGTGGGGTCGCGGTGGGCTCCGCGCTGCGCGGCGAGCGATTGATCGCCGGGCGGCGCGACGGCGTGCTGACGATGTGGCGCGAGCCTGTGTAAACGGGGACGGTCATTGGTTATTCGGCCGCTGGCGTGGCACTCTGTGGGCGTGGCCCAGATCTCCCCGGCTGTCACCCCCGCGCAGCCCGTGGAGCTGTACCCGGGGGATATCAAGTCGGTGCTGCTCACCGCGGAGCAGATTCAGGCGCGCATCGCCGAACTCGGCGAGGAGATCGGCAACCACTACCGCGAACTTGCCGCCCAGACCGGCGAGGATCTGTTGCTGATCACCGTGCTCAAGGGCGCGGTGATTTTCGTCACCGACCTGGCCCGCGCGATCCCGGTGCCCACCCAGTTCGAATTCATGGCCGTCAGCTCCTACGGTTCCTCGACGTCCTCGTCGGGCGTGGTGCGCATCATGAAGGACCTGGACCGCGACATCCACGATCGCGACGTGCTGATCGTCGAGGACGTCGTCGACTCCGGGCTGACCCTGTCGTGGTTGCTGCGCAACCTCAAGAGCCGGCATCCCCGTTCGTTGCGGGTGTGCACCCTGCTGCGCAAGCCCGACGCGATGCGCGCCAAAGTCGAGATCGCCTACGTGGGCTTCGACATTCCCAACGACTTCGTGGTCGGCTACGGCCTGGATTACGACGAGCGCTACCGGGACCTGTCCTACATCGGCACCCTGGATCCCCGGGTCTACGAGCAGTAGTTAGCGGTTATTCCGGACAGCGAGCTCGACGCCAGCTTGCAAGTCACTCGAACTTTTCCGCGCCACCGTCGATCTCGACGAAAGACCCTTAGTCCAGCTCCCACACCGCGGTCACCGAGAAACTCACGGTCTGCTGGCCGGGTTCGAGCGGGACCGCGGCCGTGCTCCGGGGCGGCGCCGGTGGCCCGCCTGGCATGGGCTGGCTGCCGGACACCTCCGAAATCGACAGCACCCGGCCCAGTCGAAGGCCGGACAGCTGGGCGTATTGGTCGGCGCGGGCCTTGGCGTCGTCGAATGCCCGCGCACGGGCGTCCTTGACCAGCTGCGAATCGTCGGCGATGGAGTAGCTGACCGAGCTGATCCGGGTGGCGTCGCCGCCGGTGGTGACGATCAGGGCCAGCAGCCGTGACGCGGCGTCGGTCGGGTGGATCTTGACCCGGATCGAGTTGGTCGCGCGGTAGCCGGTGATCGTCGCGGTTCCGCTGCCGTACTGGGGTTCCAGGTTGACCGTGGTGGTGCTGATGTCCTTGCGGTCCAGGCCGGCGCCGACGAGGGCGTTGATCACCGCCTGCTGACGATCGTTGGTCTGCTTCATCGCGGCGGTGACGTCGGGTGCGGTGAATTCGATGCCGGCATCGGCGGTCAACGTGTCCGGGACGCCCTGGACCTGTCCCGAGCCGACGACGGTCACCTGACGCGGGTTAGCCCCGGGCGCCGGCGCGGCAGTGTGCTTGTCGCACGCCGACAACGCGGCGACGGTCAAGCCGGCGGCGGCCAAAGCGATCGATTTGCGGACCATGTGTGGACCCTACGCCCGGCCGCGCATTTATCGTCGGCAAAGCCTACCGCGTGTCGTGGCAATCCGACCGAAGTTCATGTCGAACTCTAATCATATTGGTTTGCAACGTCTTTCATGCAATCTCCATAACTCGCAGCACATTGCCGCAGTTAAGTGAACAGTTCCCTACCCGCCAATGAATACGGTCCAGGGGGGTTGCGGTGACCGGCCGGGTCGGGCCTAACCTCTGAGCTGCTTCGGTGCCGCCCTTGGTGACCGAAATCCTTTGATCGAATTGAGTTTTGGGAGGACACACATGTCGATCGTGATCACGCAGCCCGGCGCGCTCGCGGCCGCGGCGGACGAAATGCATGCGCTGAATGCGTTGGTGCGGGCGGGAAATGCCGCCGCGGCCGCCCCGACGACCGGGGTCGTTCCCGCCGCGGCGGACCTGGTATCGATGCTGACCGCGGCGCAGTTCGCTTCGCACGCAAGGCTTTTCCAAGAGGTCAGTGCTCAGGCCGCTGCAATGCGGGAGCTGCTGGCGGCCACGCTCGGCGTCAGCGCCGGCTCGTATGAGGCCACCGAAGACGGCAACACCAACGCAGTCGGCTAGGGCGAGAGGCAGCCATGCTGGATTTCGCGCAGTTACCGCCGGAGATCAACTCCGCGCTGATGTACTCGGGTCCCGGCTCGACGCCCATGCTCAATGCCGCGACCGCCTGGGAAGCGCTGGCCACCGAGCTGCACACGACGGCGTCGGGCTACCGGTCGCTGATCACGGGCCTGACCGATGGGCCATGGCAGGGGCCGGCCGCGGCGGCGATGGCGACCGCGGCCGGTTCCCAGGTCGGATGGCTGAGCGGCACCGCCGCGCAGGCCGAGGAGGCCGCGACCCAAGCCGCAGCCGCGGCCGGTGCGTATGAGGCGGCGTTTGCGGCCACCGTGCCACCGCCGGTGATCGCGGCCAACCGCGCGCTGTTGATGTCTCTGTTGGCGACGAACTTCTTGGGTCAGAACACCGCGGCGATCGCGGCCACCGAGGCGCAGTACGCCGAGATGTGGGCACAGGACGCGGCCGCGATGTACGGCTACGCGGGTTCGTCCGCGGCGGCCTCGGCGTTGACGCCGTTCGGCCCGGCGG
>NZ_AUWQ01000136.1 GCF_000455205.1 Mycobacterium sp. UM_CSW
TGGCGGCGGCGCCGGCGGTGCGGGCGGGTCGGGTTCGACGCCCGGCGCCACCGGCAACAACGGCGCGACGCACGCTTAGGGCTAGTACGCCGAGCAGACGCAAAAGCCCCCGCGGGCACGGCGTGTCGGGGGCTTTTGCGTCTGCTCGCGCCGGGAGGGCTAGCGGAACGCCGTGTCCAGAATCTCCTGCTGCTCGACGGCGTGCACCTTCGACGAGCCCGACGACGGGGCCGACATGGCGCGCCGCGAGATGCGCTTGAGCCCGGTTAGCTTGTCCGGCAACAACTCCGGCAGCTCAAGGCCGAACCGCGGCCACGCACCCTGGTTGGCCGGCTCCTCCTGCACCCAGAAGAACTCCTCGACGGCCGGGTAGCGGTCCAGCGTCTCGTTCAGCCGGCGCTTGGGCAGCGGGGCCAGTTGCTCGATGCGCACGATCGCGACGTCGTCGCGGTGGTCCTTGGCCTTGCGGGCCACCAGCTCGTAGTAGATCTTCCCGCTGGTCAGCAGGATCCGCCGAACCGCGCCGCGATCACCGATGCCGTCCTCGTAGGTGGGCTCCTCGAGCACCGAGCGGAACTTGATCTCGGTGAAGTCCTTGATGTCGCTGACCGCCGCCTTGTTGCGGAGCATCGACTTCGGCGTGAACACGATCAGCGGGCGCTGGATGCCGTCGAGCGCATGCCGCCGCAGTAGGTGGAAGTAGTTGGACGGCGTCGAGGGCATCGCGATGGTCATCGAACCTTCCGCCCACAGCTGCAGGAAGCGCTCGATGCGCCCGGAGGTGTGGTCGGGACCCTGCCCCTCGTGCCCGTGCGGCAGCAGCAGCACCACGTTGGACAGCTGACCCCACTTGGCCTCGCCGGAGCTGATGAACTCGTCGATGATCGACTGCGCACCGTTGACGAAGTCGCCGAACTGGGCCTCCCACAGCACGAGCGCGTCCGGGTTGCCCACGGTGTAGCCGTACTCGAAGCCGACGGCGGCGTACTCCGACAGCGGCGAGTCGTACACCAGGAACTTGCCGCCGGTGGGGGTGCCGTCGAGGTTCGTCGCCAGCAGTTGCAGCGGCGTGAACTCCTCGCCGGTGTTGCGGTCGATGATCACCGAGTGCCGCTGGGAGAAGGTGCCGCGCCGGGTGTCCTGCCCGGACAGCCGTACCAGCTTGCCCTCCGACACCAGCGAACCCAGCGCCAGCAGCTCGCCGAACGCCCAGTCGATCTTGCCCTCGTAGGCCATCTCGCGGCGCTTTTCCAGCACCGGCTGCACGCGCGGATGCACGGTGAAACCGTCTGGCACGGAAAGGAAGGCGTCGCCGATGCGGGCCAGCAGCGACTTGTCCACCGCGGTGGCCAGCCCCGCGGGGACCGGCTGGTCGGCCTCCACCGAGGCGCTGGGCTGCACGCCGTGCTTCTCCAAGTCGCGGACCTCGTTGAACACCCGCTCCAACTGGCCCTGGTAGTCGCGCAGCGCGTCCTCGGCTTCCTTCAGCGAGATGTCGCCGCGACCGATCAGGGCTTCGGTGTAGCTCTTGCGGGCCCCGCGCTTGGTGTCCACGACGTCGTACATGTACGGGTTGGTCATCGACGGGTCGTCGCCCTCGTTGTGGCCGCGGCGGCGGTAGCACAGCATGTCGATGATGACGTCCTTCTTGAACCGCTGCCGGAAGTCGACGGCCAGCTTGGCCACCCACACGCAGGCCTCGGGGTCGTCGCCATTGACGTGAAAGATGGGCGCCCCCACCATCTTTGCGACATCTGTGCAGTATTCGCTGGACCTGGAGTACTCCGGCGCGGTGGTGAAGCCGATCTGGTTGTTGACGATGATGTGGATGGTGCCGCCGACGCGGTAACCGGGCAGGTTCGCCAGGTTCAGCGTCTCGGCGACGACCCCCTGCCCGGCGAAGGCGGCGTCGCCGTGCATCATCATCGGCACCACGGAGAAGGCCTTCTCGTCGCCGTCGTCCTGCGAGCCGTGGTTCAGCAGGTCCTGCTTGGCCCGGACCAGGCCTTCCAGCACCGGGTCGACGGCCTCCAGGTGCGACGGGTTGGCGGTCAGCGAGACCTGAATGTCGTTGTCGCCGAACATCTGCAGGTACACGCCGGTGGCGCCCAGGTGGTACTTGACGTCGCCGGAGCCGTGCGCCTGCGACGGGTTGAGGTTGCCCTCGAACTCGGAAAAGATCTGCGAATACGGCTTGCCGACGATGTTGGCCAGCACGTTGAGCCGGCCGCGGTGCGGCATCCCGATGACCACCTCGTCGAGGCCGTGCTCGGCGCACTGGTCGATGGCCGCGTCCATCATCGGGATCACACTCTCCGCGCCTTCCAGCGAAAACCGTTTCTGCCCAACGTATTTGGTCTGCAGGAAGGTCTCGAAGGCCTCGGCGGCGTTGAGCTTGCTCAGGATGAACTTCTGTTCGGCCACGGTGGGTTTGACGTGCTTGGTCTCGACCCGCTCCTGCAGCCACTGTTGCTGTTCGGGCTCGAGGATGTGGGTGTACTCCACCCCGATGTGGCGGCAGTAGGCGTCGCGCAGCAGGCCCAGCACGTCGCGCAGCTTCTTGTACTCGCAGCCGGCGAAGCCGTTGACCTTGAACACCCGGTCGAGGTCCCACAGCGTCAGGCCGTGGTTGAGGATCTCGAGGTCGGGGTGGCTGCGGAACCGGGTGCTGTCCAGGCGCAGCGGGTCGATGTCGGCCATCAGGTGCCCGCGGTTGCGGTAGGCCGCGATCAACTCCATCACCCGGGCGTTCTTGTCGA
This sequence comes from Mycobacterium sp. UM_CSW, assembly GCF_000455205.1. Classification (GTDB taxonomy): domain Bacteria; phylum Actinomycetota; class Actinomycetes; order Mycobacteriales; family Mycobacteriaceae; genus Mycobacterium. The sequence continues at coordinate 2,760 of NZ_AUWQ01000136.1, forward strand.
CGATCGAGTCGGGGTTGTCGGTGCTCCAGCGCACCGGCAGGTACGGGTTGCCCAGCTCGCGGAAGATCTCGTCCCAGAAGCCGTCCGAGAGCAGCATCTCGTGGATGGTGCGCAGGAAGTCGCCGGACTCCGCGCCCTGGATGATGCGGTGGTCGTAGGTGGACGTCAGGGTGATCAGCTTGCCGATGCCCAGCTCGGCGATGCGCTCCTCGCTGGCGCCCTGGAACTCGGCGGGGTACTCCATGGCGCCGACGCCGATGATGGCGCCCTGGCCGGCCATCAGCCGGGGCACCGAGTGCACGGTGCCGATGGTGCCCGGGTTGGTCAGCGAAATCGTCACGCCCGCAAAGTCTTCCGCGGTGAGCTTGCCGTCGCGGGCGCGGCGCACGATGTCCTCATATGCGGTGACGAACTGCGCGAACCGCAATTCCTCGCAGCGCTTGATGCCGGCCACCACCAGGGAGCGCTTGCCGTCCTTGCCCTGCAGGTCGATGGCCAGGCCGAGGTTGGTGTGCGCGGGCGTGATCGCGGTCGGCTTGCCGTCGACCTCGGCGTAGTGCCGGTTCATGTTCGGGAACTGCTTGATCGCCTGCACCAGCGCGTAGCCCAGCAGGTGGGTGAACGAGATCTTGCCGCCGCGGGTGCGCTTGAGCTGGTTGTTGATGACGATCCGGTTGTCGATCAGCAGCTTGGCCGGGATGGCCCGCACGCTCGTCGCCGTCGGCACGTCCAGCGACGCGGACATGTTCTTGACGACGGCGGCGGCCGCGCCG
>NZ_AUWQ01000137.1 GCF_000455205.1 Mycobacterium sp. UM_CSW
CGGCGTCGCCGACGGCCGCGGCCTGGCCGCGGCGCTGGCGCTGGGCGCCGACGGTGCGCTCGTGGGCACCAGGTTCTGGGCGTCCACCGAAGCGGCGGTGTCGGCGCGGGCCCAGCAGCGCGTCATCGGAGCAAGCGGCGATGATACCGTCCGCACCCGGGTGTATGACCTTGTGCGGCAGCTGGATTGGCCCGCCGAATACACGGTCCGGGCGCTGGGCAACCCCTTCCTCGACACCTGGCACGGCCACGAGGAACAGCTCTCAGCTTCGCTCGCGGAGGCGGTGGAAGCCTTCCAAACGGCGACGGCCGCAGAGGATTTCGACACCGCGGCCATCATCATCGGCGAGGCGGTCGGACTCCTCCGCCAAATCCGTCCCGCCGCCGACATCGTCCATGACATGGTCGCCGAGGCCGGCAAGATTCGCTGCGGTACTCAGTACAGGGGTGACCAGCTCGACGTGCGCAGCAGCCGGCTCTGCCACTGATCGCGGTACTTCAGGGCCTCGTACATGTAGCTGCCCGGCGCGCGGTGCTCGGGCGGGGTCTCGGTAGTCAGCAGGTGCACGAGCGCCGCATAGTTGTTGGCGTCTTCAATCTTCTGCCACAGCATGGCTTCTCGCCGACGAGAGCTCCCATGCGCGACCTGGAAGCACGCCTGGATGTCCAGGATGCGCATCCCGCGCGGGGCCTTGGAAAGCACCCGGTAGTAGATCTCGTCCCACATGCGGATGTAGTCGTCGAGCGGGGCGGAGGGCCAGCCGGTGTCCTCCATGAACAGGCTCAGCGGATGAGTCGCGCCATCGGTAGGCACGCTGGCCAGGTCGACCGTCTGCAACGGTGACCAGGAGACGGGCAGCAGCATCTTGCCCGTGACCTCGTGCCGCAGGCTGTCCAGCTCGCGCATCCACGGCCGAAGGTCGCCGGTCTGGGCACGCCGAACCAGGCTCTCCCACGCCGCGCCGTCGCTGATTGCGGTGATGGTGACGACGTTGTAGGACACCCCGGAGCCGTGGGCGTGGTTGGTGTACCAGAGCAGCCGGGCATCGTCCCCCTTGGCCAGCATGGGCATCCAGCCGTCGCGGTAGGCCGCTTCGAACTCCGCCTGCCGAGAGCCGACCACCTTGTGGGTCTCGTGAAGAAACAGCACTGGGACTCCCTGAGCTCAGGCACTATCCGCGATGAGCGCGGCAATCTGGCGGCGACTGACCTTGCCGGTCGCGCTGTAAGGAATGCTGTCGACGATCGCCAGCCGCTCGGGCAGCTTGAAGTAGGCGATCAGCTCGCGGCAGTGCGACCGCAGCTGCTCGAGTGTCACTGGGGCGCAGGCAACTACGGCCGCCCCGACCCGCTGGCCGAGCTCGTCGTCGGCGACGCCGGCGACCGCGACGTCGCTCACCGCAGGATGGGAACGCAATGCCTCCTCGACTTCGACCGGGCCGAACTTCTCTCCCCCACGGTTGATCGTGTCACTCAGTCGGCCGCACGGGAAGATGTAGCCGTCGGCATCCCGGCGGGCGAGATCGCCGGTGTGCAGCCACCCTTCGGTGACGTTCTGCGTAGTGTTCACCCACAGTTCGCCGACCGTTCCCGGCGGGACGTCGTCGCCGGTGACGGGGTCCACCACTCGCACGTCGACCCCGGGCAGCGGCCGGCCCACCGAACCGGCCCGGGCCGGATCCCGGTGGTCTTGAGGCAGCAGGGTCGTGTAGGCCCCGAGCGTCTCGGTCTGGCCGAACACGTTGGCGAACGCGACGTGCGGCAGCGCGGCCATCGCCCTGCGCACCAACGCAATTGGCGCGGCGGCGGCCCCATATGCGATGGCGACCAGGGACGACAGGTCGCTGGTCGCAAAGTCGGGGTGATCGAGGATGCGCTGCAGCATCGTCGGCACCATGAAGGTGGCCGTGACCCGGTGCTGCGCCACCAGCCGCAGCCACTCGCCGGCGTCGAAGCGCGGCTGCACCACCGACGTGTTGCCCGAGTACAGACTGCCGAGCGTGCCGAGCGAGCCGCCGACGTGAAAGAACGGGACACACATCATGCCGACCGCGGGTGCGGCGTCCGCCCGGAAAGGCGCGGCCATTCCCTTGATCCGCGCGGTGAGCTGTCGGGTGGAGATGCCGACGGCCTTCGGGAGTCCGGTTGTGCCGCTGGTGAACAACACCAGGGCCTCCCCGTCGCCGGCGGGCGGGTCGGGCTCGACGACATCATCCGCGAGGTCGGCGGCCGTCAGGACGGTCGGTGCACCCGCTTCGCGCACCCGCTGCGCGTACGGCTCCCCCGCGACCGCGACGTCGGCGCAGCCGGCGTTTTTCAGCATTCCCTGTAGCTCCGGCGGCGTCAGCGCGGGGTTCATCAGCGCGGCCGCGGCACCGAGGCGGGGCGCGGCGAGCAGGGTCGCGATTGACATCAGGCTGCCGTTGTCGACGACCGCGACCCGCTCGCCGACCGTCACGCCCCGGTCGGCCAGGGTGGCCGCGCACCGCCGAACCGTCGTGGCCAGTTCGCCGTAGCTGATGCTGCGCCCGTCGATGATCAGGGCAACCCGGGCGGGATCGCCGATGGCGGCGGCCTCGTGGATCGTCCCGGTGTTCATCCGCGGTCCCTAATGCAGCGGCGACCAGGCGGAGGTTCGGAGCAGCCGGCTGGTCCACTGGTCGCGCAGGTCCAGCGCGTCGTACATCCAGGTCCCGGGGGCGCGGTACTCGGCGGGGATGTGGGTGCGGAGCAGATCGAGCAACGCTTCCGGCCTACTTATGCGCTGCATCAGGATCACCTCGCGGCGCACGTGGCTGCCGAGGGCGGGCTGGAAGGAGGCGTGCATGCTCAGCATGGACGACGGTTGGTCGAGGCTCTTGGCGTAGACCTCGCCGCATCTGACGATGTACTCCTCGAACTTGTCCTCGTACGGCCACATGGTGTCCTCCATGTAGAGGCTCATCTCGTGCTCGCGCCCGTCGACCGGCACCTCCTCGAGGCGGACCTCCTGCAGTGGCGACCACGGGAGCGGCACCAGCAGCTTGGCGTCGACCTCGTGTCGGAGCTCGTCGAGGTGGCGCATCCACTCCTGGAGATCGCCCTTCTGGACCCGCTGGGTCAGACGCTCCCAGGCTGCTCCATCGCGAACGGCGGTCACGGTGATCACCGTGTAGGCGGGTCCACTGCCATGGGCCTGGTTCGTGTACCACAGCAACCGCGCGTCGTTCCCGGCGGCGAGCATGGGCATCCAGCCCGTTCGAAACGCGGCCTCGAAGTCGTCCTCACTGCGGCCGCGGACCTTGTGCACCTCGTGCATGAACAGCACGCACCGACCTCCAAATTCGGGACGCCCGCCCGATGAGCGCCCTCAATCAACGGACCGTAGCCAACCAGATTTTCGCGGCGGCGCCGGGTATGCCTATGCACGATCGCATGCGGGAGCCGACCTAGACAGCCCAGTTGAGAATCTGGTTTGCTCCACTAGGTAACGATCTTCCGCGGGCAGGAGTTCACGAATGGCCCGAGTCAATGTTCCGGATGGCCCCGGCGGCGAAGCCGCCATGATCTGGTCGCTACGACCGCAGCTCGGCTCCATGGTCGAGCGGATGATCCGGGGCGCATACCAGCAGAGCATGCTGCCGGCCGAGGAGCGGGAGCTGGCCCGGATGCGAATCGCCCAGATCAACGACTGCGTCGCCTGCTCGGACTTCCGTGCCCAGTCGGTCCTGGACGCCGGGGTCGCCCCCGAGCTGTACGACAACGTCGCCGCCTACGCCAGCTACCCCGGCTACACCACGCGCCAGCGCCTGGCCATCGAGTACGCGGAGCGCTTCGCCACCGACCACGCGTCGATGGGCGACGCGTTCTTCGACCGGCTGCGGGAGTCATTCTCCGACGAGGAGATCCTCGATCTCACGCTGTGTGTCGCGGTGTTTCTCGGCCTGGGGCGTTCGCTTACCGTCCTGGGCGTCGACCAATCCTGTGCCATCGACCTCTGACCCCCTCGGGAAGGACCCAATGGACCTCGCCTCGGTCGACGAATTGCTGACCACCACACGGGCGGTGCGCAGACGCCTCGACCTGAACCGGCCGGTCGGACGCGAGGTGATCCTCGAGTGCATCCGGCTCGCCATGCAGGCCCCCACCGCCAGCAACGCGCAGGATTGGCGATGGCTGGTGATCACGGACGCCGACAAGCGCGCCGCGATCGGCGACATCTACCGCAGCGTCGGCGCCGAGTACCTCGCGTACGCGGCCAAGGAGGCCTCCGATCCCCAGACCCAGCGCGTGTACGCCGGCGCGCTGGCCCTGACCGACACCCTGGCCCGGGTCCCCGTGCACGTCATCCCCATCCTGGATAACCGCATCGACAACTCGAACCTTTTGACCGCCGCCTCCGCCTGGGCGTCGATCATCCCGGCCGGCTGGAGCTTCCTGTTGGCCCTGCGGTCGCGTGGGCTGGGATCGGTGTGGACGACGATGCACCTGGCCAAGGAGCAGGAGGTGGCCGAGCTGCTCGGCATCCCGCCGACGGCCACCCAGGCCGCGCTGTTCCCGGTGGCCTACACCATCGGCACCGACTTCCGGCCGGCCGCACGCCCGCCCGCGGAGACCATCACTTATTGGAATAGCTGGGGAGCGAGCTGATGCAGTCCTACACCGTGCGATTCCACGTCGACGCGCCGCCGAAAAAGGTGTGGCGGGTGCTTCACCCGCCGGCGCCGCCCGACGCGCCGCGGCCGCGGGTCCTCACCTGGCCCACCGGCAGCATGGAGATCCTCAATGAAGGCAACGAGGCCGGCGAGGGCCTGGTGCGCACCTGCGTCTTCCCGGTTCCCAAATACCTGCTGTCCGGCGGCAAGGGGCGGTCCTGGGAGAGCGTGACCGAGGCCGAGATCAATAAGCTGTCGCGCTACGTGGCCGTGGGCGCGCCATTGTGGTCGCGCGCGGAGGGTTATCACGAACTCGAGGAGCAGCCCGACGGCACCACCGTGCTGACCTTCCACGAGACCTACCATGCCTACAACCCGGTGCTGCGCTTCTTCCTGGAGCGCCCCGTGCACGCGAGGATTTCTCGCGACAACCTCGAGGTGTACGAGCATGCGCTGGGATACGCGGGAAAGGTGCGTCGGCTGACGTAATCGGCTGCCTTACAACATGTTTCGTAACACACGGAATGCGTGGCGGGTTCCGTGCTGGCGAACATGTCAGACGGGCGTCGCACCGCGCCGAGCGGCGCGGATGCCGAACGCCCTCGGTCGGCGAGCGGTGAAGGGCGAGCGGCCGTCCCCGGCCTGCGGATCGGCCTGCCCACCGGCCCGATGTGTATCTAATTTTCGCGGGCGCAAATCTTCGCTGATGAGGTGGCGGCGCTGCAGGGGGTGTGAGTGGACTCGCTGGCCGTGGTCGCCGGCGTTCGACAATGGTCGAGGCACACAACTGGTGCTAGGCGCGCGGGTCGTAGCACGGGTCGTCACGATGATCGGGCGCAAATGTGAGTTAAAGCAAACCGCGCGTCCATCTAGGGAGCGAATCTCGTTCAACTAGAAGCCTTTTACGGCGCGGACCCGATGTTTGGTCCCTGTATTGGACTGCCGTTCAAAAAGGCTGACGCGATTTGTGCGAAAACCTGCCGCATCGGAAAAACGCGCCCTAGCGTTGGCTCCGCCGTGAAAATTGCCGATCTCATCGGGCGCCGGACGCCGAGGGTTTCCCTTGCCTGAGGGAGGGAGTCAGAGGAACATTGATTAACTCCAGAAAAGACTTCCACCTCGTGCAGATGCCTTCGGCGGCGCGTTACGCGGAGCGCTTACGTCTGGCGGATCTACGAGTGACCCGCCCGCGGATCGCCGTGTTGTATTCGGTTGAACTGAATCCCCACGCGGACACCGAGACGCTTATCGGAGCGGTGCACGCCTGCCTGCCCGACGTGTCCCGGCAGGCCGTGTACGACGTCTTGCATGCGCTGACCGACGCCGGGCTATTGCGACGGGTTCAGCCGCCGGGATCGGTTGCGCGCTACGAAACTCGAGTGGGCGACAACCACCATCACGTGGTCTGCCGGAGTTGCGGGGCCATCGCAGACGTGGAGTGTGCCGTCGGTGACACGCTTTGCCTGACCCCTGCAGATGCCAGCGGCTTCCACCTGGACCAGACCGAGGTCATCTATTGGGGCGTGTGTCCCTGCTGTTGGGCCTCGGACGGGTCGCGAGCCGATGATGCTCACCAGCCCGCCGTCGATGTGCCGGAACAAATGCCCTGCCCGAGCGACGACCGCCCACTGCCCCACGACAACGGGATCCCGTTGCCGGCGCCAGCCGCGGCGACGGCGGGATGGGTTGCCCCCGGCCCACTCACGCCCAATACCGTGTTGAGGGCGGCCGGAATTGGGACAGGCGGGCTGGGCGCCAACGCCGGTTGGGCTCGCTACGACATCGCCGATGCCACGGTGGCCAGCAGCGGGCCTCGCGTCGAGCCTTCCGTTCCGCGCTCGGGCAACATCGATGTGAAATGAGTCGCTCGCGCCGGTAAGCTGCTGCTTCATGGGGTTCAGGGTGAAAGCATCAGTGGCGGCGCGATGTGCCGCCGCCGGGCTGCTCCTTGCGGGCTGGGCCGCGCCGGCCGGTGTCGCCGGCGCCGACCCGGAGCCGCCGCCCCCGCCCTCGCCCGCAGCCTCACCCGGTCCGTCGCCTTCACCGGCCGCGTCACCAGCATCGGCGCCGAAGACGACGATCGACCACGACGGCACGTACGCGGTGGGCACGGACATCGCGCCAGGCATCTACAGCTCGGCGGGGCCTGTCGGCGACGGCACCTGTTACTGGAAGCGGACGAGTAACCCCGACGGCAACCTCGTCGACAACGCCATGAGCAAGAAGCCGCAGGTAGTGCAGATCGACCCGGGCGACAAGTCGTTCAAGACGACGGGGTGCCAGCCCTGGCAGCTGACCCCCGACGCCGCACTGCCTCCCAGCGCGCCGCCCGCCGGTGTGCAAGGCACTCTCGGCATCCTCAACGGGCTGCTCGGCGGCCAGAACGGCCAGCAACCCCCCCATTCCTGACGGGAGTCCGCGGCCGTTGGCAAGTGATGCGGGTGACCCGCAGGAGATCGTCGTCGTCGGCGCCGGCGTCAGCGGTTTGACGTCGGCGATCTGCCTGGCAGAAGCGGGCTGGCCGGTGCGGGTGTGGGCGGCCGCGATGCCACAACAGACGACCTCGGCGGTGGCCGGAGCGGTGTGGGCTCCCCCGCGGCCCGCCGAACGCGCCGCGGCGACCCTGGGTTGGAGCGAGCACTCCCTGCGGGTGTTCCGCGAACTGGCTGGCGACCCGGGCACCGGCGTTCGCATGGCACCGGCGCTGGCCGTCGGGGAATTCATCGGCGCCGAGGCGGCCGCGCCGGCGGCCAAGCTCATACCCGACCTGCGGCCGGCCGACCCGGCCGACGTCCCGGCGGGCTTCGCCGCCGGCTTCCGCGCCACGATGCCGATGATCGACATGCCGCAATACCTCAACTACCTGACCCGGCGCCTGGCTACGGCCGGCTGCGAAATCGAGGAGCGACCCGTCGGTTCGTTGGCCGAGGCGGCCGACGCGGCACCGATCGTCGTCAACTGCGCGGGGCTCGGCGCCGCAGCGCTGACCGGCGACGACACCGTGCGGCCGCGGTTCGGCCAGCACGTCGTGCTGGCGAATCCCGGCCTGCAGCAACTGTTTATCGAGCTGAACGAGGCGCCGGAGTGGACCTGCTTCTTCCCCCACCCGCAGCGGGTGGTGTGCGGCGGCATCAGCATCGCCGATCGCTGGGACACCACCGCGGAGCGCGAGGTGACCGAACGCATCTTGCAACGCTGCCGCCGGATCGAGCCACGCCTCGGCGACGCCGAGGTGATCGAGACAATCACCGCGCTCCGCCCGGACCGGCCGTCGGTGCGAGTGGAAGCCGAACCGCTCGGGCGGGCCCGGTGCATCCACAACTACGGCCACGGTGGCAACGGCGTGACCCTGTCGTGGGGTTGCGCACGCGACGTGGTGCGTCTGGTCGACGGGGCCGCGCGGTGAGCATCGACTACCGGCTGGACGACCATGTCGCCACCATCACGATCAACCGCCCGGAGACGCGAAACTCGTTGGATATGGCGCACTTTCGTGACTTGGCCCACGCGTGGGCGGCGTTCCGCGACGACGAACGGGCCTGGGTCGCGGTGGTCACCGGCGTCGGCCGGGACTTCTGCACGGGCGCCGACCTCAAGAAGTTCATCCCCGAACTCACCGGTGACCTGCCCAGGCCCGACGGGTGGAACAAGGACGACGCCATTCACGCCGTCCTGCATCGGTTCCCCGTGTACAAGCCGATCGTCGCCGCCGTGAACGGGACGTGCGTCGCGGGCGGCTTCGAGATGCTGACCTCCACCGACATTCGCGTCGCCGTCCCCGACGCGCGCTTCGCGGTGATGGAGCCCAAGCGCGGCCTGTTCGCCGGCGGCGGAAGCACCGTGCGGCTGCCGCGGCAGATGCCCTACCCGTGGGCGATGGAGCTGCTGCTGACGGCGGACATGGTGGACGCCGAACGGGCCCTTGCCATGGGACTGATCAACCGCGTGGTCCCGGCGGATCAACTGATGGACACCGCCTACGACTTTGCCGAGCGCATCGTTGCCAACGCGCCGCTGGCGGTGTTCGCGACGAAGCAGTCGGCCGTGGAAGGGTTGGCGCTGGATCTAAAGTCGGCCTACGACAACGAAACCCGGCACAGCGACCGCGTTTTCGAGACCGAGGACGCCAAGGAGGGGCCGCGCGCGTTCGCCGAGAAGCGACCGCCGCGCTGGCGGGCCCGATGAAGGTTTAGGCGCCCTCAGCCGCGCGTGACGTCGCGGATCACCAGCGACAGCACCCAGCTCACGATCGACAGCAGGATGGCGGCCCAGATCGCCGTCCACCAAAAGTGGTCGATCTGCAGCCCCCAGTGCGTGGTGTGCGCGGTGATCCACGCGGTGATCCACAACATCAACGCGTTGATCACGATGTGGATGAGCCCGAGGGTCAGGATGTAGAGCGGTATCGACAGAAACTGGACGACCGGCTTGATGAACGCGTTGACCAGACCGAAGATCACTGCGACGACGAAGATGATGCCGGCCGTCTGCAACGTGGTGGTGCCGCCGACGAATCTCATCCCGTGCATGAAGAGGGTGACGATCCACATTGCGATGCCGGTCAGCGCGGCGCGAAGCAGGAAAGGTCCCATGCGGGAGATCCTGCCACCCGGCGGGCGGTTTAGTTCAGATTGTAGAAGCGCTGCGCGTTGAGGCCGCCGATCTTTTCCCGCGCCTCCTCGCTGATGTCCGCGCGGGTTCGCAGGTGCTTGGTGCTCTCCGGCCATTCGCCGTCCCAGTGCGGGTAGTCGCTGGCGAACATGATGAAGTCGGCGCCGAGCACGTCGATCACGCCGGGCAGGATCGGTTCCTCCGGCTCGCACGTCACGAAGATGTTCCCGGCGGCCAGGTACTCGTGCGGATCGCGACGCCAGCCGCGCTCGACCCAGTCGCCCCGTTTCTCGTAATGCTCGTGCAGGCGATCGATGAAGAACGGGACCCACCCCGCGCCCGCCTCGAGGAAGGCGACCCGCAGCTGGGGATGCCGCTCGAAGACGCCGCCGGAAACCATCGCCGTCATCGCGGTCATCTGGTCGAAGGGAAAGCTGATGCAGTGCACCTGAATGTAATTGGTGAAGCGGTCCACGCCGATCTTCGGCAGGTGGATGCCGGGGGCTCCGTGAACGCCCAGCGGCATCCCGAGTTCGACGGCCGCGGCGTAGAACGGATCGAGGTCGGGGTGGTCGAGGTTGCGGGTCTTGAGCGCCGGCGGGACCAGCGTCGCCACCAGCCCGAGTTCTTTGGCTTCCGTCATGACGTCGATCGCAGCCTGGCCGTGTTCGATCGGGGTAACGGCGACGCCGAGCAACCGGCCTTGCGAGGACGCGCAGTAATCCGCGATCCACTGGTTGTAGAGCCGCGAGAATCCCGCGGCGAATTCCGGGTCCTCGAGGCTGGGGGCGCACAGGCCCATGCTCGGATACAGCACCATCGTGTCGATGTGATCGCGGTCGGCGTCGCCCAGCACCCCCTCCGGTGTGCGGCAATTGATGTCGGGTGCCTTACTGATCCCGTGTTCGGGCGGGCAACCCGCACCGGGGCCCTCGTCCTCCGGATAGTTGCGGCCCTCGAACACCAACCGCAGCCGGCCATCCGTGCTGGGTCTGACGTGGTCGGGCCAGCGTTTGATCGCTTCGATCGCCAGCGAGGAGTTCTCGGCGACGTGTCCATCGGCATCGATGATTCGCATGTATCCGGAACTTACTCTCGCGCATCGCCGCCCGGTACTGCAACGATGCTGAAGTGACAACACAACCTTCTCGGCAGAAGTTGACCCCCGATCAGCGGAATTCGTTCGTCGCGGCGTTGCTCGGCTGGACGATGGACGCCTTCGACTACTTCATCGTCGTGCTCGTCTACGCCGACATCGCCAAGACGTTCCACATCAGCAAGGCGGAGGTCGCGTTCGTCACCACGGCCACCCTGATCATGCGCCCCGTCGGCGCGCTGCTGTTCGGGCTGTGGGCCGACCGCGTCGGGCGGCGCCTCCCCCTGATGGTCGACGTGACGTTCTACTCCATCGTGGGGTTCCTGTGCGCGTTCGCCCCCAATTTCACCGTCCTGGTGATCCTGCGGCTGCTGTACGGCATCGGCATGGGCGGCGAGTGGGGACTGGGGGCCGCGCTGGCCATGGAGAAGGTTCCGGTAGAGCGGCGCGGGTTCTTTTCCGGCCTGCTGCAAGAGGGTTACGCGTTCGGCTACCTGCTGGCGAGCGTCGCATCGCTGCTGGTGATGAACTGGCTTGGGCTGTCGTGGCGCTGGCTGTTCGCCTTGAGCATCATCCCGGCACTGATCAGCCTCATCATCCGATACCGAGTGGAGGAGTCCGAGGTCTGGGAGGCCGCACAGGACCAGATGCGGCTCACCAGCACCCGGATCCGCGACGTGCTGCGCGACGGGGCGATCATCCGCCGATTCTTCTACCTGGTCCTGCTGATGACCGCCTTCAACTGGATGAGCCACGGCACCCAGGACGTCTACCCCACCTTCCTGGGCGCCACGGGCAATCACGGCGCCGGCCTGCCCAGCGCGACCGTCAAGTGGATCGTCATCGTCTACAACATCGGCGCCATCGTCGGCGGGCTGTTCTTCGGCACGATGTCGCAGCGGTTCGGCCGCCGCTACACCATCATCTTCTGCGCGCTGCTGGGCCTGCCGATCGTGCCGCTGTTCGCCTACTCGCACAGCGCGGCGATGCTGTGCCTCGGCTCGTTTCTGATGCAGCTCTGCGTACAGGGCGCGTGGGGGGTGATCCCCGCTCATCTCACCGAGATGTCCCCGGACGCCATCCGCGGCCTCTACCCCGGCGTGACCTACCAGCTCGGGAACCTGTTGGCCGCGTTCAACCTGCCCATCCAGGAACACCTGGCCGAGTCGCACGGCTACCCCTTCGCGCTGGCGGCGACGATCGTGCCGGTGCTGATCGCCGTGGCCTTCCTCACGCTGATCGGCAAGGATGCCACCGGGATTCGGTTCGGCACCTCCGAAAGCGCCTTCCTGCCAACCGAAATGACGTAAGGCTATTCGGCCCCGCTCAGCATTCGCAGCAGCAGATGCATCGCCACCGTCGTCGACCGTTCGCGGACGTCGGAACGGTTGCCGGGCAGCCGTAGCGTCCTCGTATCGGTGCCGCCGTCCGCGAGCTTCACTGTGAAACAGACTGTGCCGACGGGCTTTTCCGGGGTCCCCCCGCCCGGGCCGGCGATCCCGGTGATCGCGACGGCGGTGTCCGCACCGAAGCGCTTGAGCGCGCCTTGTGCCATCGCCTCGGCCACCGGTTCGGACACCGCGCCGTGCTTTTCGATCAAGGCGGGGTCCACGCCGAGCAGTTGCGCCTTCGCGTCGTTGGAGTAGGACACCACACCGCCGGCCACGTAGTCCGAGGAACCGGCCCGGTCGGTCAGCCGCGCCGCCAACAGGCCCGCGGTGCAGGATTCCGCCGTCGCTATCCAGCGGCCTTGCAGCAACCGCGCCACCAGGTCGTCCACCCTCGAGCCGTCTTCGGAGTAGATCTGACGTCCGTGCCGCTCGCGCAGCACCTCGGTCAGGCGCGCATAGGCGTCCGCGGCGTCCGGCTCGTAGCGGGTGACCATTTCGATCTCCCCGCGGCGCAGGCAGGTGGTGATCTCCAGGCGGTCAAAGCCGGGGACGGATTTCTCGGCGTCGCGCAGCGTTTCGGCCAGCCCCGACTCGGGCAGCCCGAACATCCGGATCGTCTCCTGCCGATAGGTCGTTCGGCCGGCGATCGCCTCCTGCGCCGCGGGCGTCTCAATTGCGGTGTGCCACATGGGCTGAAGCTCGCGCGGCGGTCCCGGAAGCACGATGACCGTCGGCTTGCCGGGCACCACCACACCCGGTGCGGTGCCCACCGGGTCGAGCACCTGCGCGCCATCGGGGATCATCGCCTGTTTGCGGTTGGCGGCCCTGATCGACTCGAAAGTGCCGGGATCCAGAGCGGATTGGAACGCGGGATTGCGGCCCATCAATTTCTTCAGGATCTCGGCGATCTTGTTCTCGGTTGCCTCGTCGAGGGCCAGGTCGCGGCCGCAGAAGCGCGCCACCACCTCGACGGTCATGTCGTCGGCCGTCGGGCCCAGGCCGCCACTGGTGACGATCAGGTCCACGCCCTGCTCGGCCATGAAACGCAGCTGCGCCTCGATGTCGGCCGGGCGGTCGCCGCAGATGGTTATGTGCGCCAGCTCGACGCCCAGCTCGAGGAGGCGATCGGCCAGCCAGGGGCCGTTTGCGTCCTGGACGCGCCCGGTGAGGACTTCGGTTCCGGTGACGACAATGCCCGCGCGTGCGCTCACCGGGTTGAGCCTACTGGCGTGCCGTCGGCCGGTTGACTGAACTAGCCTGAGGCCGTGGCCGGGACGTCTGCGGCACCGCGGATTCGCTACGCCAGATGCGGTGATATCGACATCGCCTACCAGGTCTTCGGGGAAGGCCCGGTCGATGTGGTCCTGCTGGCCGGACCGTCGATACCGATCGACTCCATCGACGCCGAACCCTCGCTGTACCGCTTCTACCGGCGTCTGGCGTCGTTCAGCCGCGTGATCCGCTTCGATTTCCGCGGGATGGGTCTGTCGTCGCGAGTGCCGTCGCTGGAGATGATCGGGCCGAAGTTCTGGGCCGAGGACGCGATCGCGGTGATGGATGCGGTCGGCTCCGAGCAGGCGTCCATTCTCGCGACAAGCTACAACGCGATGAGCGGGCTGGTGCTCGCCGCCGACTACCCCGACCGGGTGCGCAGCCTGGTGATCATCAACGGCACGGCGCGGGTGCTGTGGGCACCCGATTACCCCGTCGGGGCCCGGCCCAGCGACACCGACCCATTCACGTCCGTCGCGATCGAGCCCGACGCGGTTGAACAGGGGTTCGACGTGCTGGGAATCATCGCGCCCAGCGTCGCCCGCGACGACGCGTTTCGCGCGTGGTGGGACATCGCCGGCAACCGCGCTGCGTCGCCGAGCATGGCACGCGCCGTGAGCAAGGTCGTGACCGAGAGCGACGTGCGCGACACGCTCCCGCGCATCGGCGTGAAGACCCTTGTCTTGCATCGAGATCGCGTGAAATTCATTCCGGCGGACAATGGTCGCTATCTCGCGGAGCACATCGCCGGGTCACGCTATGTCGAACTGCCGGGCGAGGATTCGCTGTACTGGGTCGGCGACGCCGGGGCCATGCTCGCGGAAATCGAGGAGTTCATCACCGGTGTCCGCGGGGGCTCGGACAGCGAGCGCGTCCTCACCACCATCGTGTTCACCGACATCGTCGGCGCCACCCTGCGCGCCGCGGAGCTCGGCGACCAACGCTGGCGGGACCTGCTCGACCGGCACGACACCGCGGTCCGCCGGGAAATCAGGCGATTCGGCGGGACCGAAAGAAACAGGGCCGGTGACGGATTCCTCGCGACGTTTGCGAGTCCCAGCGCCGCAATTTCGTTCGCCGAGGCCGTCGTCGACGCGGTGCGCGTGCTCGGCGTCGAGGTCCGGGTGGGCATTCACGCGGGCGAGATAGAGGTTCGCGGCAACGACGTCGCCGGACTTTCCGTACACATCGGTGCGCGCGTTTCGGCGCTGGCCGGGCCGAGCGAGGTGCTGGTGTCCTCGACGGTGCGCGACATCGTCGCCGGCTCCGGGCGCCAGTTCGCAGCACGCGGTGAGCATGAGCTCAAAGGTGTGCCGGACTTGTGGCGGCTCTACCTGTTGGTCCGCGAGAAGGCGACCAGGAGGCCCTAGCCGCCAGGTGTGCCGGGTTGACCTGGCCCCCCGGCCTCGCCTCGCTCGTCAGCCTATTTTTCGCGGTGTTGCGCGACAATGAGCCGATGATCGAGCTAGAGGTAGTGCAAGCCGACGTGACCAAGCTCGAGGTCGACGCGATCACCAACGCCGCCAACACTCAACTGCGGCACGGCGGCGGTGTCGCCGCGGCCATCTCCCGCGCCGGCGGACCCGCGGTACAGCGTGAGTCGACCGCGAAAGCGCCTATTGGGCTCGGCGAAGCCGTCGAAACTACAGCCGGCGACATGCCGGCGCGCTATGTGATCCACGCGGCGACGATGGAACTTGGCGGCCCGACCTCGGCCGACATCATCTCCCGCGCCACGGATTCCACGCTGCGCAAGGCCGACGAACTCGGCTGCCGCTCCCTGGCCCTGGTGGCGTTCGGCACCGGCGTCGGCGGGTTCCCGCTCGAAGACGCGGCGCGGCTGATGGTCGACGCCGTCCGTGGGCACCGGGCGAGCTCCTTGGAGAAGGTGGTGTTCGCGGTCCACGGCGAGGCGGCCGAGCGGGCGTTCCGCGACGCGGTGCAGCAGGCTTAACCGTCGGAGAGATAACGCTCGACCGTCGCGACCTTCTGCGTCATCGCGTCGTGTGCGCCGGGCCGCCAGTCCGCCTTGATCACCGTGCTGACCCGCGGCGCGCGAGCGGCCACCGCCTCGACGGCACGCTGGACGACGTCCATGACTTCCCCCCAGCTGTCGCCCTCGATCACGGTGAACATGGAATCGGTCTTGTTGGGCAGCCCGGACTCGCGAACCACGCGGACCGCGTCGGCGACGATCTCGCCGACGCCCTCTCCAACGCCCAGCGGGGTGACCGAAAACGCGACGAGCACGGACACGTGACGAGCCTACCCAACCTTTTCGCGGCAAGCCTGGCAGCATCGAGGGCCATGCGGGTTCTGGTGCAACGGGTCTCGTCGGCGTCGGTGTCGGTCGACGGCCGGGTAGTGGGAGCCGTCCGGCCGGACGGCCAGGGCTTGTTGGCGTTCGTCGGCGTCACCCACAGCGACGACCCCGACAAGGCGCGACGGCTGGCCGAAAAGCTCTGGTATCTGCGCATACTCGCCGACGAGCGGTCCGCGGCCGACGTCAACGCGCCGATCCTGGTGGTCAGCCAGTTCACCCTGTACGCCGACACCGCGAAGGGCCGGCGCCCGTCGTGGAACGCCGCCGCACCCGCGTCGGTCGCCGAACCCCTGGTGACGGCGTTCGCGGAGGCGCTGCAGGCGTTGGGCGCCGAGGTGCAGACCGGCGTGTTCGGCGCGCACATGCAAGTCGAATTGGTGAATGACGGCCCCGTCACGGTCGCTTTGGAACTTTGACGGTGCCCGCGCAGGTACGTTGGTGAGTCGGGAGGGCTGAATCCGCTATGAGCACGACGCCTGAATTTGGGTCGCTTCGTTCCGACGACGACCAGTGGGACATCGTCAGCGGCGTGGGCTACACCGCGCTGCTGGTGGCGGGGTGGCGGGCGCTGCACGCCGTGAGCCCCCAACCGCTGGTCCGAGACGAATACGCGAAGGCGTTCATCGCCGCCTCGCAGGATCCGTATCTGGCGGGCGTGCTCGCCAATCCGGGAACCTCGGACGACGAGACGGCCTTTCCTCGCCTGTACGGCGTGCAGACCCGGTTCTTCGACGACTTCTTCGCGGCCGTGGGTGACGCGGGCATTCGGCAAGCGGTGATCGTCGCGGCCGGATTGGATTCGCGGGCCTATCGCCTCGAATGGCCGGATGGCACAACGGTTTTCGAGGTCGACCTGCCGAAGGTCCTGGAATTCAAGGCCCGCGTGCTCGACGAGCAGGGCGCCACGCCCAAGGCCCGCCGGATCGAGGTCGGAGCCGACCTGCGGACCGACTGGTCGCGGCGATTGGAAGAGGCCGGCTTCGACACGGAAACACCGAGCGCCTGGTCGGTGGAGGGAGTGCTGCCCTACCTCACCGACGAAGCCCAGAACACGCTCTTCACCCGCGTCAGCGGGCTCAGCGCGCCGGGCAGCCGAATCGCCATCGGCGCGCTGGGATCGCGGCTGGACCGCCAGCAGCTCGCCGCTCTGGAGGCCGACCATCCCGGGGTCAACATGTCCGGCGACGTCGACTTCTCCGCCCTCACCTACGAACCCAAATCCGACCCGGCGGAGTGGCTCGCCGGGCACGGCTGGGCCGTCGAACCCGTCCGCAACACGCTGGATCTGCAGGTCGGCTACGGGTTGACCCCGCCGGAGGTCGACGTCAAGATCGACGCCTTCATGCACTCGCAATACATCACGGCGACGCGCTCGGCGTGAGCCCGAACTAGGGCGTCAGCAGGACCTTCACCTCGTCACCGGACCGCGCCTCGGCGGTCGCGTAACCTTTGGCCGCCTCGTCCAATGGCAGTGTGGTGGTGAAGATTCCGTCGACGTCGAGCCGGCCGGACCGCAGCAGCGGGATCAGCTCGGGCCAGGTCCGCTGGACGGGCGCCGTGGTCATCCGCAGGGTGATGCTGCGAATCAGGCAGCCGAGCGCGTTGAGCGGAAACGGATTCATATCGTGCACACCGACCACCGAGACGGTGCCGCCCGCCCGCACCGCATTGAGCGCGTCGGTCAGCGACGCGTCCGTGGCGACGGCGTCGATCACCGCGTCGGCGCCCCGGCCCCCCGTCGCCGCGAGGATCGCTTCGACCGCCGGCGCCTTGAGGGGCGTGGCGCCCCACCGGGCGGCGCGATCGAGCCGGCCATCGACCTGATCGACGGCGAAAACCGTTGCCGCGCCTTGGAAAAGTGCGCTGCGCAGCGAGCACAACCCGACCGCGCCCAGGCCGAACACGGCCACGGTGCCGCCGTACGGAATGTCGGCGCGCTGCGCGGCCGCCCAGCCCGTCGCGAGGTTGTCGGTCAGAAGCAGCGCCTGCTCGGTGTTGATTCCGTCGGGCGTCCGCAGCAGCTGAAAGTCGGCGGCCGGCACGGCGAGCAGATCGGCCTGCGCCCCGCCGAGGAGGCCGCCGCCGAAGATCTGAAACCCGGAGTAGCACATGACCGGATCGCGGGTGGCACACCCCGGGCAGTGGCCGCAGCCGGTCACCGAGGACACCATGACCTGGTCGCCGGCCTTGACCGTACGCACCTCGGGTCCGACCTCCACGACCGTCCCGACAGCTTCGTGGCCCAGCGCGATCGGATCGGGCATGGTGAAATCGGCTTCGTAGAAGTGCAGATCCGATCCGCAGATGCCGGCTGCGGTGACCTCGACGATGGCCCCGTCGGGGCCGGGAAGCGTGGGATCGGGGCGGGTCTCGACCCGGATGTTGCGGGGTCCGTCGACGACTACCGTGCGCATGTTGGTGTGCTCACTTTCCCTCTCGCACTCACTCTTTTTGTCGCACAAGAAATTGCGACCAGTCGGGCTCGCGCACCGCGGCCCAGTACTCGTTGAGGCGCCACGGGCTGACGGTGTGGATCTCGCCGTCGGCGTTCTTGAAGTACGAGTGTTTGACCGCCGGGTGCGACCAGACCATCTTCTTGATCTGCGTTTGTGTCCGCTCGTGCCATGCGGTGGCGGCCTCGGCCTTCGGCTCGATCGAATGGAGGTTCTGCTCGGCCAGCCGCCTGAGGCACTGGTCGACGTAGCGCATCTGCAGTTCGGACTGGAAGATCAGGCTGCCCCCGTGCGCGAGGTGGGTGCCGGGTCCGTAGATGATGAAGAAGTTCGGGAACCCCGGCACCGTGATGCCCAGGAATGCATACGGGCGGCTCCCCCACATCTCGTGCAGGTCAATCCCGTTGCGCCCCCGCACCTTCAGCGGCCACAGCACATCGGTGTGCCGGAACCCGGTGGCATAGACGATCACGTCCGCGTCGTATGTCGCGCCGTCCTCGGTGACGACGCCGTGCGGTGTGATCTGGCGGATCGGTGTGCGCACCAACTCGACGTTGTTCCGTTGCAGTGTCCGCAGCCAGCTGCCGTTGTCCTGCAGGGTCCGCTTGCCCGTGGCGGGGTAGTCGGGCAGCACCTTGTCCAGCAGCTCTTGGGAGTTCGAGCCTTCGCCGACCTGACTGGTGATCCACTGCGAGAACATCATTCGCGCGGCGGCGTTGATGTCGCTGACAGCGTAGTCCTGGTCGGCGTAGTTCGGGTCGCCTTCCGCGGCGTCCAGGCCCTTGTCGGCGCCGGGCCACAGGACGAGAAACCGATACCAGCGGCCGTAGAACGGCAGATGGCGCATCGCCCAGCGCACGCCGTCGCCGACCTCGTCGTGGTACATGGTGTTGGGGAACATCCATTGCGCCGTCCGCTGGAACACCGTCAGGCTCTCGACTTGGTCGGCAATCGCGGGCGCGATTTGAAATCCGCTGGCGCCCGCCCCGATCAGCGCGACGCGCTTGCCCGTCAGGTCGACCGAGTGGTCCCAGGCGGCGGAGTGAAACGAGGGTCCCTCGAAGCTGTCGGCCCCGTCGAACTCCGGAAGATGCGGCCGGTTAAGTTGCCTGACCGCGGTGACGACCGCCCGTGCGGTGAGCGTGCTCGTCTCGCCGTCGGCGCCGCGGACCGAGACGCTCCACATGCCGTCGCCGTCGTTCCACTCGGCCGCGAGTACCTCGGTGTTCCACCGGATGTGCTCGGCCAGGTCGTGCTTGTTCATCACCTTGGTGAAATAGTCCTGCAGCTCGTGCTGCTCGGCGAAGAAGTGAGTCCAGTCGTTGTTGGGTTCGAAGCTGTAGCAATAGAAATGGTTTGCGACGTCGACGCGGGCGCCGGGATAGCTGTTCTCCCACCATGTTCCGCCGGGGCCGGCGTTCTTTTCGACGATGGTGAATGGGATGTTGGCCTGTTTCAGGCGGATCCCGGCGAGGATGCCCGATTCGCCGCAGCCGACCACCAGCACGGGGAGCTCGGCGGCGGATTGTGCCGGCAGGGCTGCTGGGCGGCGGGGGTCGACGCCCTCCAGATCCATTTCCTCCAGGATCAGCGGCAGGTAGTCGTCGGTCACGTGTTCGCAGGCGGCCCAGTCCATCATCTCGCGAATGAGGTCGAGGCTTAGCGGCTCGGGCTCGGGGCAACCGCGGTCTCGGTAGTCGGTGATTACCGGCAGCGCCGCCGCGCGGGCCCGGGCCTTATCCTCCTCCGACATGAACCCCTGGACCTCGTTGAGGAAGATCCCCATCGGCTTGAAGTCCCGGATGAACCGAGGGTCGCCGGTGATGTGGACGAGCGAAAGCAGCAGCGTCGGGACGCTGACATCCTCGAGCGCGGCCGCGATTTCGGCCGTCGAAGTGGTGAACGGACGGCCGGCGTAACGGCTGCGCATCAAGCCGATTCCTTCCGCTAGACGGGGCGCCGTAATTACGCTACGCACGGTTTCGTAATTGGCAGCACCACGCTACCGCGTGACGCCGGAGACGATCAAGAGCCGCTACGGGTCGTCGTCGCTGTTGCGGAGGAATCGTTCGGGGTGGTGAAAGTTGTTGGTGCGGGGTTGGCCGTGGTCGAGGTGGGGTGGGGGGATCCATTCGGTTTCGCCTCGGGCGTTGGTGCGGGTGGTCCAGCCTTGTTCGGCGAGGCGGTTGTCGGGTCCGCAGGCCAGGGTGAGGTCGTCGATGTCGGTGCGGTGGGTGGTTGTCCA
>NZ_AUWQ01000138.1 GCF_000455205.1 Mycobacterium sp. UM_CSW
GACGGCAATCTCGGCGCGAGTCCTGCTGGTTGCCTACTCGACGCTGACTGCGTCGATGATGTTGAGCCGTGCCGCGCGCCGGGCCGGCGGGACCGAGCCGAGCAGGCTGATCGCCAGCGCGCCGAGCGTGAACGCACCCGCCATCCAGCTGGGCCGGAAGGTGACCTGGAAGTTCATCATGTCGCCGCTCACGAGGCTGAACAGCCATTGGTCCGTCATCCCGAACGCCAGCCCCAGCACGCCGCCGACAACGCCGATGCCGGTCGCCTCGGCGAGCACCATGCCCAGCGTGAACCGCCGGCTGGATCCCATCGCGCGCAGCACCCCAATTTCGCGGCGCCGTTCCAGCACCGAGAGCGTCAGCGTGTTGAGCAGCGCGACCGCGGCCACCAACACGACGATGATCCATACCGCGTTCGCAATGAACATGCTCTGGTGCATCGGGGCCTCCAGCCCCGCCAGCTTGGCGCGGCCGTCGTACACGTAGTTCGGGCCGGGCACCGCTCGGCGCACGTCGGCGAGGAGGCGACCGGCGTCTACGCCGGGCGCCGCGGCGATCTCAAGCGTGGTCGTGATCGGGCGATCGAACCACCCGCGCAGTTGGTCGAGGCCCATCCCGACCGTCCCGATGACGGTCGAGAAGTACGGCACCAGCGCCAGCACCGTTGCCTGCCGCACGCCGTGCGGTGTCTGCATCCGCAATTGCCCGCCGACCCGAACGTGCAGCGTCTTGCCCAGGTTCTGGGAGAGCACCACGCCCGCGCCGGCGAGCACCTGGTCGCGGATCCGTGGGTCGAGCGCGCGGTACAGCGGGTCGGCTGTGCCCGGGGAAAAGCCGTCGAGCATCACCCGGGTGCCGCCCACTTCGGCGAATCCCAGCGCGCCCTCGGTGACGTGCCGGACGCCCGGCAACGCGGCCACCTTCGCCGAAAGGCCTTGCGGCAGAGCATCCGTGGGATAACTGTCGGGGGAGTTCGCGCTCACCCAGACCGGGACGTCGGCGACCGGCGCGAAGATGCCCCGCGCCGAACGGATCATGTCGGCGTTGGTACCCGTGATGGTGACGGTGGTGACGACCGCGATCAGCACCGTCATCACCGTTGCCCACACCCGTCGCGGCGCGCGCTCGATGGCCGCCGCCGCAAGGGCCTCGACGGAGCCGAACACCCGGGCGGTCGCGGCAGTGGCGTTGACGATGGGCGCGCTGAGCGCGAATCCAAGCGCTATCTCGGCGGAGAACACCGCCGCCATCGCGACGAACGCGAGGACGCCCCGCTGGTCGACGACGACGGCGACGGAGACGGTAAAGACCGCGAGGGCGCCAACCCCGCTCGCGATGCGCAGCCACCGCGGCACGCGGTCCGCGGCCGAGACCCCGACGGGCGCCAGCGCCTCGATGGGTGCGACCTTGTACACCTGCCGCGCGGCCATCGCCGATGCCACGACGCTGGTGAGGGCGGTCGCCGCGAGGGCGGCCGGTATCGCGTAGCCGGGCAGCCAGTACTCGATGCGGGCCTCCAACCCTTGCGTCATGGCCGGTGGTAATCGGCCAATCGCGATGCGGCCCAGGAGAATCCCGAGGGCCGAGCCGAGCGCCCCGCCCATGACACCGAGGATCGCGGCCTCCGCGAGCATGTCGCGGACGATGGTGGCGCGGCGGCCGCCGATCGCGCGCAGCATCGAAATGACCGGCCGCCGTTGGCTGATCGCCATGGTCATCGTCGTGTAGATCAGGAAGGCGCCGACCATCAGGGCGACCATCGCCCCCATGAGGGCCATGTAGTTCATCAGCTTGACACCGTCGCCCGCCCGGGTGGCCCGCATGCTGGGGTCGGCGACGATGGCGCGGCCGTTCACGGCGGTGGTGATCGCGGCGCGGACCCTTGCGAGATCGGCGCCGGGTTTGGTGGTGATCAGGATGGAGTCAAGCTGGCCGTCGCGACCGGTGATGTTCTGCGCCAAGGCAAGTGGGGCAAGGACGTAGTGCCCACCGTTGAGCGCGGCGACCTGCTTGCCCGCGAGGACCTCGCCGACGGTCACCGACCGCGACCCCAATTGGAACGTATCGCCTTTGGCGTGGCCCAGACCGGGCCCGACGCGAACCGCGTCCGCCGGACCTGTTGGGCCAGAAGGATTCCCGGGCGCTCCCGGCGACCCGTTTTTCAGCGCGTCCTTGAGCGCGCCGCCCAGGGTGGCCAGGCGCTCGTCGGCGCCGAACAGCAGGACCGGGCCCGACGACGAGGATGCCGTCGTCCGGATCATCGGTGCCGCCGTCGCGACCCCGGGAACCGCGGCGACGTCGGCGGCGATCGTCTCGGGAAAGCCCGCGTCGGTGATGCCCGACACCTCCAACGACGCGATGCCCGCGACGCCGTCGGCGAGCCGATTGACCGATCCGCTGATCGAGCCGAAGATGCCGAACACCGCGACCAGATACATTGCCGATACCGCCATTACGGCGACGGTTGCGCTGGTGCGCCGGCGATGCACCGCGAGTTCGCGCAGGCTGAACAGGCGCAGCCGGCTCGCCGCGGCGGCGATCCCCGACGCCGCCGTCACACCATGACCCCCGAGCGCTGGTCGGCGCCGACACGGCCGTCCTGCAGCGTGATGACTCGATCGGTCGCCGCGGCCGCGTCCGAATTGTGGGTCACCATCACCACCAGCCGGCCACGGCCCGGCTCGTGGGCCACCTCGCCGAGCAGCGACAGGATCGACGTGCCCGTTGCGGAATCGAGGTTTCCGGTGGGTTCGTCGGCGAGGATCAGCGGGGGGTCCATCATCAGAGCGCGCGCGACCGCGACCCGCTGCATCTGTCCGCCGGACAGCTCGGCGGGCCGGTGCTCGGTCCGGTTGCCAAGCCCGACGCGCTCCAGCAGCCGAATCGCGTCCGGTTTGGCCTTGCCCAGCCGGACGCCGTCGAGCAGCTTCGGCACCGCGACGTTCTCCCACGCCGACAGCGTCGGCAGCAGGTTGAAGAACTGAAATATGAAGCCGACGCGATGGTGGCGAAACTCCGACTGCTGTTCGTCGCTGAGCCGGCCGATCTCGTCGCCGTCGAATTCGATCGACCCCGAATCGGGGGAGTCCAGGGCACCCAACAGATGCAGCAGGGTGCTCTTGCCGGCGCCCGACGGCCCGACCACCGAAACGAAGTGCCCGCCCTCGAGGCGCAGGCTGATCTCGTCGAGGGCCCGCACGGACTGGCCACCGACCCGGTATTCGCGCACCACGTCGCGCAGCTCAATGGTCAGCACCCGTGGAAACATGATCCTCCCCGCGCTCACGCCGCACCCCAATAGCGCTGGTACTTCAGATAACGAGGCCCAGCCGGGTTCGGTTCATCGGGGCGATCCAGAACGTGCGCGGCGAGTTTGGGATGTGAAACGTCGACCCGCGTCCTACGCTGTGCTCCGGACCGCAGGAAGGTGTTTGCCAATGCAACCGAACCCGCTCGACCCAGTCGCCAGCGAACGGCTGTCGCACGCAGGCAAGGTGTTCACGACCG
This sequence comes from Mycobacterium sp. UM_CSW, assembly GCF_000455205.1. Taxonomy (GTDB): domain Bacteria; phylum Actinomycetota; class Actinomycetes; order Mycobacteriales; family Mycobacteriaceae; genus Mycobacterium. The sequence goes on from NZ_AUWQ01000138.1 coordinate 3,509, forward strand.
ATCTGTCGATCAACGAATTCGCCCTGCTGCACGGGGCGGGGTTCGAACCAATCGAACTCGTGATGGGCGTTTCGGTCTATCACGTGGGCTATCAGTTCACCGGCATCAGGCAGCAATCCGAGCTGCCGGTGCTCACCGAGGCGACGTACCGGGCGCGCTGGAATGCGATGTCGCGGATGCAGGCCGAGGCCGATTCGCTGGGGGCGGACGGCGTAGTGGGTGTGCGCCTGGATTGGCGTCACCAGGGAGAGGGCGAGCACCTCGAGTTCATCGCGGTCGGCACCGCCGTGCGCTACACCGCGAAGCCCGGGGCATTTCGGCGCCCCAACGGGCAGGCGTTCACCAGCCACCTTTCCGGCCAGGACCTGACCACGCTGCTGCGGTCCGGATTCGCCCCGGTCGCCTTCGTGATGGGCAACTGCGTGTTCCACGTTGCGGTGCAAGGGTTTATGCAGATGCTGAAGCAGGCGGGACGCAACGCCGAGATGCCGCAGTGGACGCAGGGCAGCTACCAGTCTCGGGAGTTGGCGATGTCACGGATGCAGAGCGAGGCGGAGCGAGACGGCGCGAACGGCATCGTGGGGGTGCATTTCGCCATCTCGAATTACGCGTGGGGACATCACACGGTGGAGTTTTACGTGGCGGGGACGGCGGTGCGTCGTAGCGGCGAGCCGCAGACCCTGACGCCGTCGTTCGTGCTGCCGCTGAGCGATTGATGACGGGCCTCGATCACGAGCGGGTCAGTCGTGCCGTCGGGTCGGCCTTGTCCGGCCCCGGCGGCGTCGGGCTCGTGATCAAGGTGTTTGGCGGCGTTCCCGGGGTGATCGTCACACCGGCGCGGCGGGGCCTGTTTCGCTCGCAGCCGGAACGGGTTCAGATCGGTGACTGGCGCTACGAAGTAACCCCTGACGGCCGGCTCCTCGCCGCACACGTGGTCAACGGCGTGGCCATCGCCGAGGAGGTCCTCGCCGCCGCGGCCGTCGGTCCCCACATCGCACGGTCGCTCGGGCAACTGGTGAGCGGTTACGGGCCGACGATCATGCCCAATATCGACGCGGCGCTCGAAGCTCTCGACACCAGCTTCTGACGGGCCGATGACTTTGCGGCCGGGCGGAGGTCTACCCCGTCGTCATCCCTGCCGTGCATTGGAAGCTTGCATGTTCGAAGGTGCCACCCGCGACGCCCTGTGGTCGGCTGCCCATGCGGAGCGCGCGGCGCTCGCGGACGATCTCGCCGGCCTCGACGACGCACAATGGGCGCTGCCGTCGCTGTGCGGACGATGGGTCATCGAGGAGGTGGTCGCCCACCTCACCGCCGCCGCGAGCACCGGCCCGCTGCGCTGGTTCGCCAGCGCCGTCGGCGCTCGATTCGACTTCGATCTGCACAACGAGCGCCGTTTGGCCGAGCACCGCGGCGCGACTCCCGCCGAGACGCTCGAGCGATTCCGGCGGGTCATCACGAGCACCACCGCGCCGCTGGGACCGACCGCCGCATTTCTGGGTGAGGTCGTCGTGCACGCCCAAGACATCCGGCGGCCCCTCGGGCTCCTTCGCACGCCACCGGTGGACGTCGTCGTCGCGGTGGCGGAGTTCTATGCGCGCCGGGACTTTGCGGTGCGCAGCCGCAGCGCCATCGATGGTCTCCGGCTGGAGGCGACCGACAGTTCCTTCGCGACCGGCGCCGGCCCGCTCGTCAGCGGGACGACGCTCGCGCTGACGATGGCGATGGCGGGGCGTCCGGCCTATTGCGACGATCTTGCGGGCCCGGGCGTCCGCGCGCTACGCGCCCGATGCGCTTCGGGCTGACGCACTTTCACTCGTCGGTGGCGGGTTGTTTCTGGTCGATCGCCACCACCCACCGGCTGAACCGCCAGGCGCCGTCCCGCTTGACCGCGGTGAACTCGTAGCGGCCGGTCAGGTCGGGGCTCGGCGAACCGCCGTCTTTGACGGCAAAAACCTGGACGTAGCAGTGGCCGGTGGCCTCGGTGGCACTCTGGCTGGCGAACCAGAACGAATTCAGCGCGTGGCGCCGTTGGTTGTTTTCCTCTTTGAAACGCTGCTTCCTGACCGCAAGCAGGGCCATGACGGTGTCGATGTCCGCAGACAGCGGGCTACCCTCGTGCAGCAGCACGAGCTGTGGTGACTCGGTGAACAGGGCGCGAAAGTCGTCGAGCCGGTTTTCGTCATACGTGTAGGCATAGGCCCCGAACAAGTTGATGATCGCCAGTCGATCGGTGGCATCGAAGTCCGTGCGCCCGACGTCCGTCACCACTCGGCCTCCTCAAATTCGAAATGCTGCCGCGTCGATGGTCGCACGCACTGCGTCGTCGCCTATTGAGAAAAGGGACAAGGCTGTTGAATGCTGGGTGGGCGCCGCAGGCCGGCCCGCGAGGAGGCTGTCATGACCTACGACCTGATCATCCGGGGCGGAACCGTGGTGGACGGCACCGGCGCGCCGGCGCGGACCGCCGACGTCGCGGTCACCGACGGAATGGTCGCCGAGGTCGGCCGCGTCGAGGGCACCGCCAAACGCACCGTCGAGGCCGACGGGCTAACGGTGACACCGGGATTCGTCGACGTGCACACCCATTACGACGGGCAGGCCACCTGGGATCCGCATCTCACCCCGTCGTGCTGGCACGGCGTCACGACGGCGATCATGGGCAATTGCGGCATCGGTTTCGCGCCGGTGCGTCCCGATCGGCACGGCTGGCTCGTCGACCTCATGGAGGGCGTCGAGGACATTCCGGGCTCCGCGCTGTCCGAGGGCATCACATGGGAATGGGAGTCCTTCGGCGAGTATCTGGACGCCCTCGAACGGATGCCGCGCGCGGTGGACGTGGCCGCGCAGATCCCGCACGCCGCCGTCCGCGGATTCGTCATGGGTGATCGCGCGCACGAGACCGCGACGGGCGCGGATCTCGACGCGATGTGCGGAATCGTCGCCGACGGCCTGCGCGCCGGGGCGGTGGGCATGTCGTTCGGGCGCACGGCGGGACATCGCAGCGCGTCGGGCGAACCTGTGCCGGGAACCTACTCCGAGGAGGACGAACTCGCCGCACTGATGGCCGTCATGGCCGAGGTGGGTTCGGGTGTGCTGCAAGTGGTTCCGGCTGGCGTGGGCGGCGCGATGGGCGGCGACCAGCGTCACTCGATCGACGCCGAGATTGACTGGATCACGCGGCTCGGGCGGCGGTACCGGATACCGCTCACCTTCCTGGCGATGGTCAACGAGCAGGACCCGCACGACTGGCGACACTGGTTCGCGGCGGTGCACGAAGCAAACTCCGCCGGTGCGACGATCCGGCCGCAGGTCGCCAGCCGCGCCTTCGGAATGTTGATGGGACACCAATCGCGGATGAATCCATTCCGGCACCGCGCGACGTATCGGCCGTTGATGGAATTGCCTTTGGCGCAGCGGGTTCAACGACTGCGCGATCCGGACGTCCGGGCGCGAATCCTGGCCGACGCGCCCGAGCCGACGCCGGAGCCGTCGGCCGACCAACTCAACAGGCACCTGTTCAAGCGCCTGTATCCACTCGGCGAAGCGCTCGACTACGAGCCCGCGCCCGACGACAGCATCGCCGCGATCGCCGAGCGGGAGCGCCGCGACCCCTGGGAAGTCACCTACGACGTGCTGCTCGGCGCCGAGGGACGCGAATTCCTGCTGCTGCCCCTGCTCAACTACGCCGGCAACAACTACGACCACCTGTACAACATGATGGCCGACCCGGTGAGCCTGCAGGGGCTGGGCGACGGCGGGGCGCACTGCGGGATCATCTGCGACGCCAGCATGACCACGTACCTGCTGTCGCACTGGGTCGGCGGGCGGACCCGGGGCCCGGGCCTGTCGCTGGAGGCGGCGGTGCACCGCCTCACCGGTGATCCCGCCGGCTTTTACGGGCTGGGCGATCGCGGCGTGCTCGCCCCTGGGCGGCGCGCCGACATCAACCTCATTGATCTGGATCGACTGCGCCTGCACTACCCGGAGCGAGTCGAGGACCTGCCCGGCGGCGCGTGCCGGTTGATCCAGCGCTCGGATGGATACGTCGAGACGATGGTGCTGGGCCAGACCGTCGTCGCCGACGGCGAACTGACCGACGAAAGGCCCGGAGGTCTGGTCCGGGGCCGCCGCCCGGCGGGTGCCTAGAGCCGGCCCGCGGCGAAGTCCGCCGCCTGATCAACCATCCCGGCCTCGACGTATTGCCGGTGTGCGGCCGGGAATCCCGATCCCGAACAGACGGGATCGTTGGGAACGCACAACTCGATCGTCTTCGGCGCGTACAGCGGACCGATCGTGACCGGGGGCTCGTTGATGATGCTCATGAACTGGGTCGACGGCTTGCCGAAGAGGGCGACGGCGGCGACGTGGTTGGCGACGTCGGGCGGCATCGGCTCGGGCGGCTGCGCGAGGTTCGCCCCATCGGGGACCCGGTTCGCGGTGACGAAGCCCATGACGGCCGCGCCCTGCGAATATCCGCCCAACACCATCTTGGTTTTCGGGCAGTTGGCCGCCATCGACTCCACGTGATGGCCGGCGTCGGTGATGCCGTCGATCGCGGTGGGGAAGTCGGTCGTGGCCGGGTAGTTGACCGGGTACACGCCGACCGATCGGGTGCCGACGCGCGAGCGCAGCGTGTCCACGAAGTCCTGCCCGACCCGGCCCACGCCGGGGGGCTCGGTGGTGCCGCGGGCGAACACCACCTCGACATCGGGGCACGGCTCGGCAGACGCGGAGGGAACGGACGCGAGCGGCAGCGCCCAAATCGGTGCCACCGCAGCACAAATGAGGCGGGCGAGGGGAGGAAACTGCACGTAGAAAATTTTGGCACAACGTGATGGCGCCTGCTCGGCGAGCGCCGGCGGGCGGCGCGGCATCCGGGTGGGGCCTCAGGACTCGGCGGTCCGGACATGTCGCAGGTCAGCGCGCTACCAGGCGCACCACAACGGCCGATGTACGCATCCCGTTGGCGAGTCGAACGGCGGATGAGATGTGATCAAGTCGATCCGTCGCGGCGGTCCCGAATGCCCTGCCTGCGCACCAGCGAACGGGCAGCGCGTAGCGCGCCGCGGAACGCGTAGGCGGCGGTCACCACCGACAGCAGGATCAGCAAGACGAACATCGGCAGCCAGTTGCCCCTGCTGTGATCGACTTCCCACCAGATGATGGTGAACAGCACCACGCACAGCAAGAGCACCACGTCCCGCCAATTGCCCCGGTAGGTCAGCGCGGCCTTGCGCAGCGCGCGATTCCTGTCGGCGACCTCGACCAGGTCATCGATGCGCTCGTCGATGCTGCGCCGCAACTCGGCGCGTCGCTCGACTGCCTCCGCGGGGAGACGCTCCAGCAAGTCCATGTCCTGTTTGATGAGCTCGCGATAATCCGGGCCTCTGAATTGACCGGCCGCAACGGCGAGCATCAGGCCACCGAAAACAGGCGCACTGTTCAGTGCGAGTTGTCCCAGCCCTACCACGTCCCCTCCTTCGTCGGTCATCAACGTCGGTTCGTTGAGGATGGCCGAACTCGGGGTGAGGGATCAACCACTTCGGCGGTATCAGGACGCCCTGGACGGCCGCCCCCGCGCCCGCGCGGGCTCGGCTCCGCTAAGCGCGTCCATGGTGCGCACCAGCTGCGGATAGGCGATCGCGGGCCCGATCCAGCGGGTGAGATAGCGCCGCAAGTCGGCGCCGCTGCGTGGCGGCCGGCCGGGATCGGTGAGGAATGAGTGCAGCACCCGCAGGCTGAATTCGTTCAGTTCGTCGAGTCCCGCCTCGTCGAAACCGTTGTGCTCCCAATCGATGTCGAAGCGATGCAGCATCGAACGTCCGAACGCCAAGGCGGTGTCGGAGATGATGGAGACGCCTTGTCCGCCGCGATGGCGCAACACGAATGCGAGCTGATTGTCCGACGCCAGCCGCTCGATGGCGAAAGCCATGGCCTCCGTCATCGCCACCACCGGGTCGGTCACGCCCTCGAGCTGGGTCGCCAGGTGGTCGAGGAACCCGTCGGCCGACCGCATCGCGGTCGCCACCTGCAGCGCCTGGGTGCCGGGGAAGTACCGGTAGACGGTCTGCCGCGTCACGCCCAGCGCGCGCGCCACGTCGGCGATTCCCATTGCCTGGCCGCGCTCGTCGATGATCCGATCGGCGGCGTCCAGGATGCGCTCGATCGCCTCCTCGTCGGAGGCGGGCGCGTTTCCTGCCCAGCCGTGACTGCGCACGCTCAGCCGATCCTCACAGCTGGATAATAACGATTCGGTTGGGCCACTGGGCTTTAGGCGGCGCACGCCTTGAGAATGAGGCCGACGGCCTCGTCGAGCTGTTCCGCGATCTCTTCGTAGCTGACGAACCGGGCCGTCAGGAGCGCCCCGGAGAACGTCATCTGAAGCGCGGACCTAACCGCTCGCGGCCACCCGGGACCCAGCGCCGCCGCGATCCGCCTGGACACCTCTTCGCCGATCTGCTCGCGCAGCGGCTTGACCGCGGGATCATCGGCCATCAGCGCGGCGCCGCAGGCGGTCGCCAGCTCGGGTTCGTCGGCGACCATCAGCGCCATGTCGCGCAAGGTCGCGCTGACCCGTGCCTGGGTGGTGTCGTTGACGTCGGTGTGCAGCGGCAGGTCCTGCAGGAAGCGCAGGTACACCGCCGCCACCAGCGCGCTCTTCGACGGAAAGTAGGTGTACGCGCTGGCCGGGGACACGCCGGCGCGCGTCGCGACGGCGCGCATCGTCAGGGCCGCGTACGACGACTCCCGCAGTTCCTCCAGCCCGGCCTCGAGGACCTTGCGGATCGTCTGCGCCGGCCGGCGGTCGGAGCGGCGGGCCGTCCCGGCGTCCGTCGGAGAAGCCGCCTGTCTAGACACCGGTCCAGTGTAGAAACCGGCGGGCAATCTAAGGTGGCGCCCATGGCCGAGGACGACCGGCGTCGCTGGGACGAGCGGTACGCCGGCGCCGGGTCACCGCAGCTGAGCGAGGTCGGGCCGCCCCGCTTCGTTGCGCGCCATGCGGAGCTGTTTCCGACGTCGGGACGTGCCCTCGACCTCGCCTGCGGGCAGGGACGTGGCGCCGTGTGGCTGGGCCGCCGCGGCCTCGACGTCTGGGCGTGCGACGTCTCCCCGGTCGCCATCAAGCAGGCGCGCGAGTTGGCGCGGCTCGCCGGCGTCGCGGACCGCTGCCACTTCGACGTCTTCGATCTGGACGACGGGCTGCCCGCCGGGCCGGCCGTCGACGTCGTGCTGTGCCATAACTTCCGGGACCGCCGCCTCGATGAGGTGATCATCGAGCGCCTGGCGCCGGGCGGGCTGCTGGCAATCGCCGCGCTGAGCGAGGTCGGGGCCGCGCCGGGACCTTTCCGCGCCACCCCGGGCGAGCTGCTCGCCGCCTTCGCCGGACTCGAGGTCCTCGACGCCGGCGAGGGCGACGGTCACGCGTGGCTTGTGGCGCGCGGCTGAGCCGCCGCCTTCGAGACTGCGTCCAGATCGCCAATTTGCTCGAAATCGCGCTCTGCGCGCAGTCTCGGCGCGCTGGGATGCGGACCCGAAACCGGTAATGTCACCACGATGGAGCGGCGCGTGCTCGAAGCGATCATCTATGAACGCGAACCGCCGATTGCGCGGATCATCTTGAATCGGGTCGACAAGGCCAATACCAAGGACGCGGTGCTGGTCACCGAGGTCGACGACTGCCTGCACGAGGCCGACCGCGACAAAGAGATCAAAGTCGTCATCATCAAGGCCAACGGAAAGGGCTTCTGCGGCGGGCACGTGGCACGCTGGGGCCCGGACGAGAACCCCTACCCGGACTTCGGAAACACCTTCGAGGACCTGTACAAGGGGACGGCCGACCTGTTTCTGTGGCCCACGCTTTATCTGTGGGAGTTTCCCAAGCCGACGATCTCGGCGATCCACGGCTATTGCATGGGCGGCGGCATTTATCTCGGCTTGCTGACCGACTTCTGTGTCGCGTCCGAGGACGCTTATTTCCAGATGCCGCTTGCCCAAAGCCTCGGCGAGCCGGGCGGGCACACCATGATCGAGCCGTGGTTGTTGATGAACTGGCACCGCACCATGGACTGGCTGTTGCTGGCACCCACCCTCTCGGCGCAGGAAGCCCTCGACTGGGGTCTGCTCAACAAGGTGGTGCCGCGCGAAGAGCTGGAAAACACCGTCGAGGAGATGGCGCGCAGGATCTCCCAGATCCCGTTGACCACGCTGATGGCGGTCAAGAACAACGTGAAGCGGGCCTGGGAATTGATGGGAATGCGGGTCCACCTCCAGGTCAGCCACATCTTGACCAACATGGTGGGCGCCGCCTCCGACGTGCAGGCGCGCCGGGCCGAACTCATGCAATCCGGCATGAAGCCACGCGATTTCGTCGGCCGCGACGAAAGTTCTCAGGACGAGCAGACGTAAAACCCCCCAAACTGCGCGGATTTTGGGAGCGTTTGCGTCTGCTCGCCAGACCTAGCGGGTCCTTTCCCCGGCGATCCTGCGCCCGGCGGCGTGCCGCGCGGCCACGTAACCGAACACCATCGAGCTGGCGATGCTGGCGCCCGCACCCGGATACGTGCGGCCCATCACCGTCGCGGTGGTGTTGCCCGTGGCATAAAGGCCCTCGATCACCAGGTCCTGCTCGTCGAGGACCTGCGCGTGCTCGTTGGTGACGACGCCCCCGCACGTCCCGACGTCCGCCGGGAAGACCCGGGTGGCGTAGTAGGGCGCGCGGTCGAGCGGGCCGACGGCGGCGTTGGGCCGGTAGCCGGGATCGCCGAGGCAGTCGTTGTAGGCCGACTGCCCGCGCCCGAAGTCGGGATCCAGGCCCTTGGCGGCGAACCGGTTGAACCGCTGGATCGTTTGCGCCAATTCGTCGGCGGGAAGGTCGATCTGGCGGGCCAGGTCGGCGATGGTGTCGCCGCGTTTGACCGCGCCGCTCTCGATGAGCTCGGGCGGCAGGTTCTGGTTGCGCTTGAGCGGGTTGGTGCTGGTGACGTACCTGCGCACGTACCCTTCGTCGAAGATCATCCAGCAGGGCACCGCCTTGTTGGCGTACATCGCCTTGCCGACCTCGACGTAGGAGTTCGACTCGTTGCAGAATCGCCGGCCGGTCGCGTCGACGTAGATGGCACCGGGACGCTGCCGGCCGGAGCCGAGCGAGGCGGCGGCGGCGCCGCCGTCCTTGATGAAAACCGAAGGCAGCCACCATGCTTCGTCGAGCAGGTCGGTCTTCGCTCCCAGCCGCATGGCGGCCTGCAGCACCTCGCCGGTGTCCCCGGCATTGGCGATCGACCACTGCGCCTCGTTGGGTTGATCGCCGCTGTACTGGCGGCGCATCTCCTTGTTGTGACCGAATCCGCCGGCCGCCAGCAGAACTCCCTTGCGCGCCTCCACGTTCAGCGGCACGCCGCCGCACGTCACGCGGGCCCCGACGACGCGGCCGTCCTCGACGATGAGGTCTTCCATCGCGGCGTTGGTCCACAGCGGGGGCTGCCCGTCACCGAATTCGATGAGCGCCTTGAGCATCTGGGCGATCAGCGAGGCGCCGTTGGTGAGGATTTGCCGGCGGCGGGCCCGCGCGGCCGCGGTGCGCAGGAACACCCGGGTGGCTACGGCGAACGCGCGCGGCGACCGGTTGTAGTACTGGACCGAGCGCAACTCGTTGGTGAGGACCACGAAACCGTAATTCTTGGCCAGGGGCGGCTGCACCTTGTCGCTCCAGCTGCCAAGCTCCGCGGCGTCGAAGGGGATGCCCTCGATGGCGCGGCCGGACTCGTTGCCGCCCTTATGATTCGGGTAGTAGTCGCTCCATCCGGCGCAGCGGATCAGCCGAACGCCTTTGCGGGTAAGGAAATTGATCATTTCGTAGCCCGCGGTGAGGAACATCTCGCGGCGCGCGGGGGAGGAGGGGGCGCCGATGTCGCCGACCACGTCGGCCAGGTAGGCCATGCCGTCCTCATGCGAGTCCGCGATGCCCTCGGCCCGCATCAGGGGGTTGTTGGGCAGCCAGACGATCCCGCCGGAAAGACCGGTCGAACCGCCGACCAGCGCCTGCTTCTCGAGGATCAGGGGTTCGAGCCCGCAATCGATCGCGGCCAGCCCGGCCACCATGCCGCCGCCGCCGCTGCCCGCGATGAGCAGGTCGACGGAGCGGTCCCATCGGGTGCTCATCGCCCCTCCGAGCTGAATCCCAGGTCGGCGATCGGCACGTCGATGGTGGTGTTGGTCTTCTGGATCGCGGGCACCAGCGCGTCGTAGGGCAGGCCGGCCAGGAAGCCGTCGATGACGCGTTCGAAGTTCGAGATGAGCCCCTCGATCCGATCCGACAGCCGCATGTAGTCAAACCCCTTGGAATGCAGGCCCTTCTGCTGACGCGGCAGGTTGGAGAAGTCCTGCGCGGGGATGGGCGGCCAGCGCGGGTCGTCGGGGGCCATGGGTTCCGGTGGCGTGGGCTTGGCGGTGGCCTGGTCCGGCGGGATGCGGGTCAGCGACCAGATCTCGAACAGCGTCTCCTCCGGACCGAGCGGACGGATCCGGTACGACGAAGCGCTGCTGTATTGGGGCAGCAGAAAGTAGTGCGGGAAACAGAAGTTGATCGCTTCGGTGATGCCGCGCCGCTCCAGCTCGTTGAGGTCGGGCATGTCGCAGCCGCGGGCCCGATGCCACTTGACGATGGCGTCGTTGAGCGCGGACCGCCAGGCGGTCATCGCCGCGGCCGGGTCGGCCGGCAACTCCATGGTCTGCAGGCCCTCGGCGATGCGGACGTCGTTCTCGTGGGTCATTCCGGCCATGCCCTCGCCGAGGGTGCGCATGAAGTACAGGTTCGTCTGGGCCAGCCCCGGCGGTTTCGAGGTGCTGGGCATCGAGGACGGCAGCAGCTGCGGGTGGGTCTGCGGGACGTGGTAGCCCTCCATGAACGCGGCCGTCGCCAGCTTCCAGTTCACCGGCAGCCGGCACGCCTGCCACCACTCGACGCGCAAAGATTCCACTTTCCAGGCGTCGTAGATCGACGCGAACGGTTCGAAGCAGTCCCGCATTGGCGGCGCGTCGTCGTCGAGGTTGATCCATGCGCAGCCGCCCCAGAGCTCGCATCTGACCGGGACGAGTTGCAGGTCGTCGGGGCCCAGGTTTTCCTCGGCGAACTCCTCGGGCCGCAGCACGAAGGTGTTGCGGCCGTCGATGGCCCAGCACCAGCCGTGGAACGGGCAGACGAAGGTGCGGCGGTTTCCGTTGCCCTCCACCAGCTTTACCCCGCGATGGCGGCACGCGTTGTGGTAGGCCCGCACGTTGTCGGCGTCCAGCCGGACGACGATGACGGAGTCGTCCAGGATCTCGTACTCGACGTAGTCGCCGGGCTTCGGGATCTCCTCGAGGCGGCAGGCCATCTGCCAGACGCGGGGCCAGAGCAACTCGGCCTCAAGGGCATAGAACTCCGGGTCGTAGTACCGCTGTTTGGGGATCCGGTCGGGCCGCTGAACCGCCCACGGCACCGGCAGCGGCGCCCAGTTCACGTCGGGGTGGGTGCGTTCGGTAGTCACCATGTCCGTTCCCTCGTTCATACGATCCGTGACGCCCGCCCTTGCCAGTAGCGTTCGCGAATGCGCCTCTTGTACAGCTTTCCATTGGGGTCGCGGGGCAGCTCGGCCTCGAATTCGACTGTGCGCGGGCACTTGTAACCCGCCAGGTGCGCCCGGCAGTACGCGATGAGCTCCGCCTCGAGATCGGGCCCCGGCGTGACGCCGTCGGCCGGCTGCACGACGGCCTTGACCTCCTCGCCGAACTCCTCGTTGGGCACGCCGAACACCGCGGCGTCGACGAGCTTGGGATGCATAACCAGCAGGTTCTCCGCCTCCTGGGGGTAGATGTTCACCCCGCCCGAGACAATCATGAACGTTGACCGGTCGGTGAGGTAGAGGTATCCGTCGTCGTCGACATACCCCATGTCGCCGAGCGACCGCCAGCCCCGCTCGTTGGAGACCGACGCGGTCTTGGCCGGGTCCTTGAAGTACTCGAAATCGGGGCCGCCCTCGAAGAACAACTCGCCGGACTCGCCCACCGGAAGCTCGACACCGTCCTCGCCAACGACGTGGACGGGGCTGAACGGCTTGCCGACCGACCCCGGATGGGCGAGCCACTCCTCCGGGCCGATCGTCGTGCCCGCGAACCCCTCTGTGCCCCCGTAATATTCGTGGATGATGGGGCCGAACCACTCCATCATCCGGTGCTTGACGTCCACCGGGCACGGGGCCGCGGCGTGGATCACGCATTCGAGGCTCGAGACGTCATACTTGCGCCGCACCGCCTCGGGCAGCTTGAGCATGCGCACGAACATCGTCGGCACGAACTGGGCGTGGGTGACGCGGTGGGTCTCGATCAGCCTCAGCACCGTCTCGGCGTCGAACTTGCGCATCAGGATCGACGCGGCGCCGACGCGGTGCACCGCCATGGTGTAGTTCACCCCTGCCGCGTGATACAGCGGTGCGGGGGAGAGGTACACGCTGGACCGGTCCATTCCGTACTTGTGGATCAGCGCCAGCTCCAGCACCGACTGGGCCCACGACCCGTTGCCGTCGGCGGGCAGCGACCGCCGAACCGCCTTGGGCCGTCCCGTGGTGCCCGACGAATAGAGCATTTCCGACCCGTCCGACAGCGGTGGGGCATCGCCCGGCGCCCCCAACGCGTCGTCGTAGGAGCGCCAGCCCGGCAGCGCGCCCCCGACGGACACGTGGATCCCGACGCGAGGATTGGCCGCTAGGACGTGTGCGGCGAGGTCACCCGTCGAGGCGTCGACAAACACTGCCTTGGCGTCGGAGTCGTCGATGACGTAGGCGACCTCGTCGGGGGTGAAGTGGGTGTTGACGGCGGTGTAGTACAGCCCGGAAAGCTGGCAGCCCCAGGTGATCTCGAAGAACTCGGGACGGTTCGGCAGCACCAGGGCGACGCCGTCGCCGCGCCGCAGCCCAGCCTGGTGAAGGGTGGCCGCGACGCGTTGGCTCTTTTGGTACAGGTCGCCGTACCTGATCGTGCCGCCGTCCGCGACGAGGAGGGCCGGCGACTCGGCGGCGGTGCTCGCGTGGTCGGCGATGTTCACAGCAGACCTATGTCGTTGCGGCGCCGTCGGTCTGGGCTGCCGCCGCCGCCTGGCGCCGGGCCTGCTCGGACGGCAGCACCTTGTCCTTGAAGACCGTCTGGATCAGTTGCTGCACGTCCTTGCTGAGCGCCGACAGCGCGACCAGATCGTTGGAGCTCTGCCAGTGCACCCGCATGCCCATTAGCTCCCAGGCCCGCTTCAGGTTGGCCTTGGTGGCCAGCAGGGTCGTCATCGGCGCCTGGGCGATGTGGCGGGCGATGGCGTCGGCCCGCGATTCCAGTTCGTCGCGGGGAACGACCTCGTTGACCAGGCCGACCTCCAGCGCCTTCTTCGCGTCGATGACCTCGGCCAGGTACAGGTAGTACGCCGCGCGCCGCCAGTTCATGAAAACCCATGGCTCGATTGAACATTCGCCGGACGGCATGCCGAAGCCTTGCAGCGGCGGATAGGAGAAGTACGCGTCCTCGGCGGCGATGACGATGTCGGTGGTCAGCCCGTAATGCGTGCCGCCGCCGACGCAATAGCCGTGCACGGCCGCGATGGTCGGCTTGGAGAACTCCCACAGGTTCAGGATCGGCTTGACGAACAGGTCGGTCTGCGGCTTCCACGGTGTTCCCATCACTTGTGCGGCTTCGACCATCGCCGGGTAGTCGACGGAGTTGTTGCCGATGGCGTGCCCGGAGCAGAAACCCTTTCCGTTGGCCTTGAGGATCAGCACCTTGATGTCGTAGTCGCGGTCGGCGTCCAGTAGTGCGGCATCGACCTCCTCGGACAGCTTCTGATCCTGGGCGTTCGCCTTCTCCGGCCAGTTCAGCGTGATGCGCGCGATCGGTCCTTCCTTTTCATAGACGATTCTCTCGCGGGTCTCGTTGAGATCCATTGCGCGTCCCTTTCTTATGACGTAATGACGCCGATTTCGGCGCCGATGTCGTAGGTGGTTCCCACCTCTCCGGTCCACTGCACGATGCCCGAGGCACCCGCCTCGATTTCCTGCTCCACCTTCTCGGTGGCAATCACATAGATCGGCGTGCCCTCCTCCACGCGCTCGCCGGCGTCGACGAGGAGGCCGGTGAGCTCGGCCTCCGAGACGGCCACCGACACCCGTGGAATGCGAATGACGAAGTCAGCCATGAACTTTGGCCCGGTCTAAGGTTCGCTGGGCCGCGGCGACGATGCGGGCCGGTGACGGGTACACCTGCGCCTCGAGCGCCGCGGCGGCCGGGTTGGGGACGAACCGGGCGGCGACGCGCTCGATGGGCGCGGCCAGCTCCCCGAACAACTCCGACTGCAGGGTCGCGGCGATCTCGGCGCCCGGGCCGGCGAATTGGACGGCGTCGTGCACGACCACGACTCTCCTTGTGCGGCGCGCGGATTCGACGATGGTTTCGACGTCGAGCGGCACCAGCGTGCGAAGGTCGACGACCTCGGCGCTGACGCCCTGTTCTGCCAGCGTGTCCGCCGCCGCGAGCGCGTCGTGCACGGGGCGCCCGTAGGCGATCAGCGTTACGTCGGTGCCGGGCCGCTTGATGTCGGCCTGGCCCAGGGGGATCGAGAACCCGGGTTCGACGGGCACGGGACCCTTCTTGCCCTGCAGCCGGATCGTCTCGACGAACAGGCAGGGGTCCTCGTCGAAGATCGCCGATGTCAGAAGGCCTTTCCCGTCGCGCGGGGTGGACGGCACGATCACCTTCATGCCGGGGACGTGCATGAACCACGCCTCCAGGCTCTGCGAGTGCGTGGCGCCGGTGGCCAACCCGGCGTAGACCTGGGTGCGGATCGTGATCGGCGCCGTCGTCCGCCCGGCCGTCATGAACCGCAATTTCGCGGCGTTGTTGATCAGCTGGTCGGCGGCGATGCCGATGAAGTCCATGATCATGATCTCGGCCACCGGCAGCATCCCGTCGATCGCCGCACCGATCGCGGCGCCGACGATCGCGGCCTCGGAGATGGGCGTGTCCAGCACGCGTTCGTGGCCGTACTTCGTCGACAGTCCCGCCGTCGGTCCCGAGGCGCCGGGATCGGCGATGTCCTCACCGAGCAGGAAGACGCGGTCGTCGGCCGCGAGCGCCTCGTCGAGCGCGAGGTTCAGCGCCTCGCGCATCGTCATCTCTTTGTCGGCCATGCGTTTACACCGGGTACCTGATCGGGGCCGCGTACACGTCGTGGTCGAGTTCGTCGATCGAAGGCGACCCCGCGGCCATGACGGTCGCCAGCGCGTTCTCCACCGCCGTCGACGCCTCCTGGTCGATGCGATCGAGCTCGTCGGCGCCGCAGATGCCGGCTTCGGCGAGGTGGTTGCGGAAACGCGGCACCGGGTCGGCCGCCATGGCCGCGGCCAGTTGCTCCTTGGGGATGTAGGGCATCCGGTCGCCGAAGTAGTGACCGCGGAAGCGGAACGTCACGCACTCGATGAACGTGGGTCCCGCGCCGGCGCGCGCCCGCCGCAGCGCCTCGTCCAGCGCCGATTTCACCGCCAGCGGATCGTTGCCGTCGACGCGCACCCCCGGCATGCCGTAGCCGGCCGCCCGTTCGGCGACGTGCTCGAGCTTCATCGTGTCCGAGGTCGGCGTCATCTCGGCGAACAGGTTGTTCTGGCACACGAACACCAGCGGCAGGTCCCACAGCGCGGCCATGTTGGCGGCCTCGTGGAACGAGCCGGTGTTGGTGGCGCCGTCGCCGAAGCTGACCACCGTCACGCGGTCCAGACCCTTGCGCTTGCCGGCCATCGCCAGCCCCACGGCCACCGGCGGCCCGGCGCCGACGATCCCGGTCGAGAGCATGACGCCCTTGGCAGGGTTGGCGATGTGCATGGTGCCGCCCTTGCCGCGGCTCGCACCGACGGTGCGTCCCATCATCTCCCCGTAGATCTCCTCGAGCGGGACGCCCTTGCCGATCAGGTCGTGCAGCCCGCGGTAGGTCGTCACCAGCTGGTCGTCGGGCCGAAGCGACACCCCCATCGCGGCGGCGATGGCCTCCTGGCCGCGCGACGGCCAGTACACGCACATGAACTCGCCGGTGCCGATGCCCTTGGAAAGCCGGTCGTCGGCCGCCTTCATCAGGACCATGAGTTCGTAGAGGCGACGCTGCACGTCGGTTGCGGATCGACCGTCGCTCACCAAGGCCCCTCCATTTCCGTTGCGCGGCACAGTCTTACGTGCCCGACCACGGCTTGACCTTCAGGAAGCCGCCCCCGTCGACGCGGAGCTGTTGGCCGGTGACGTAGCGCGCCGCGTCCGAGGCGAGGAACAACACGGCCTCGCTGATGTCCTCGGGCTCGACATAGGGGATGGGCATCGCCTGGACCACCGGGAAGACCGGTTCGGCGTCCTCGCGCTTGGGTTCCGACAGGTCCGGCCGGAAGGCGCGGTACATCGGTGCGCTGTGCAGCATGTCGGTGTTGACATTCGTCGGGTGCACCGCGTTCATCCGGATGCTGAAGGGCGCGAGTGCCAAGGCGAAGTCGTGGACATAGTGCGCGGCAGCCAGTTTCGCGAAGGCGTAGCCGGCTCCTCCGGGGCCCCCGGACACGCCGCCGCCGGTGTTCAGCGACGACATGAACGCCGCGTTGGACCCGATCACGATGATCGACGCCCCGGCTTGCAGATGTTTGAGGCTCGCGTGCACCAGGTTGAGCACCCCGAGCAGGTCGACGTCGACGGCATCGGCGAACGCCTGGGGCGGAAGGCCCGCGGTCAGCGGGCAGATGCCGGCGTTGGCCACCACGATGTCGAGACGGCCGAATTCGGCCACGCCCTGATCGATCGCGGCGGCCAGGGCCACTCGGTCGCGCACGTCCGCGATCGCCGTGTGCGCGCGCTGCCCTTCCTTTTCGACCAGCCGCGCCGTCTCGTCGAGATCCTCCGGCCGGGCCAGCGGGTACTCGTTGGTTTCGATGTCGGCGCAGATGTCCACTGCGATGATGTCGGCGCCCTCCGCGGCCAGCAGCCGCGCATGCGAACGCCCCTGCCCGCGCGCGGCCCCGCTGATCAAGGCCACCTTGCCCGTCACCCTGCCCATATCCCGTCCTTCGCCCTAAATCAGCGACCCACGTTGGGGGCCAAAGCTATTCGCTGCCAAAGAATCGGGAAGGCGCGCACGAACCGCAGCGCGGAGCGGGGTCGGACCCATGGTCTGCCCCATCGCATCTCTTCCACGAAAACCGCGCGTGGCCGCAGCCGGGCTGTCGATATCCCTTAGAGTAGCTAGAATACTTAAAATAGCAAGAAAGGCGGCCGCCTTGCCTGGGGTGCTGAGCGGTGTCCGTGTGGTCGAGTTGGCGTCGTGGACGTACGTGCCGTCGGCGGGGGCGGCGCTATCGGACTGGGGCGCCGACGTGATCAAGGTGGAGGGCGTCACCGCGGGGGATCCCGGACGGGCGCTCGTGGTCGGTGGCTTCACCCGCGAAGCGGCCCGCCCGGACGCCGACTTCATCCTCGAGTTGGGCAATCGCGGCAAACGCAGCATCGCCATCGACATCAAGTCCGAGGTCGGCCGCGACCTGTTCGGCCGCTTGTTGGCCAGCGCGGACGTGTTCCTGACCAACTGGCTGCCCGGCGCGCTCGAACGGGCCCGGCTCACCGTCGAGGACGTCCGGGGGTTCAACCCGAAAATCATCATCGCGCGCGGCACCGGGCTCGGGGTCCGCGGTCCGGACCGCGATCGCGGAGGGTTCGACGCCGCCACCTACCTGGCCCGCGGCGGGGTGGCCTACACGCTCACGCCGTTCGGCACCGACACCCCGGCGGTCCAGGGCCCGGCGTTCGGCGACCTGCAGGGTGGTGCGACGCTGGCCGGCGGCGTGTGTGCCGCGCTGTTTCACCGGGAGCGCACCGGCGAACCGACAATTGTCGATTCTTCGCTGCTGGCGCAGGCGATGTGGGCGATCGCGCCGTCGATCTCGGCGGCCGATTTCTTCGACATCGACGGCATCCCGGGCGCCCCGCCCGGGCTGGCCATCAATCCCCTGGTGAACCGGTACAAGACGAAGGACGGCAGGTGGATTCAGCTGGTCTTCCTGCAGCCCGACAAGTTCTGGGCGGGCTTCTGTGAGCGGATGGGCCTGGGCGAGTTGGCCACCGACGAGCGGTTTGTGCCGTCGAACAACCTGATCGCGAATGCGGCCGCGGCGACCGAGATCTTCGCGAACGCGTTCGCGCGCAATGACCTTGCGCACTGGCGAAAGGTGCTCGCGGACGAACCCGGGGTGTGGGGCGCCCTCGCGACGCCGCGGGAGACCCTCAACGACCCGCAGGTGGAACCCAACGGCTACGTGGTGACCAACGTCGACGACCACGGCGAGAAATACCGGATCGTCGCGGCGCCCGTTCAATTCGACGAGACGCCGCCGGCTCCCGCCCGCGCCCCGGAGCACGGGCAGCACACCGAAGAGATCCTGCTCGAGCTCGATGTCGACTGGGACGACATCGCCAGGGCGAAGGACCTCGGGGCCATCCTCTGAAGGGGGCGCGTCACCGGGCTGCGGCGGACTTGCGGGCGGCAGGCGCGATTAGCCGGCCGAAAAATCAACCAGGACAAGCGGGTTGTCGAGGATCGTTGATTCGAATGTCTCGTAGGTGAGGTCGGTCGTCGGCATCGTTGACTCCTTTCGGCTCGGTGTCAAGGGATGACAACTTATACCCAGTGGGGTATATTCCTGGTAGGTCGACCAATACCCCGGCGGGTACCTTGTGGTGACACGGAGAGACGAAAGGATTCAGATGATTGGTGATCAAGACAGCATCGCCGCGGTGCTCAACCGGCTGCGCCGCGCCCAAGGGCAACTGGCCGGGGTGATCTCGATGATCGAGCAGGGACGCGACTGCAAGGACGTCGTCACCCAGCTGGCGGCGGTTTCGCGCGCCCTCGATCGCGCCGGGTTCAAGATCGTCGCGACCGGGTTGAGGGAATGCGTCACGGGTACCACCGCCGACGGCTCCGCGCCGCTGAGCGAGGCCGAGCTGGAGAAGCTTTTCCTGGCGCTCGCCTGAGCGCAATGTGGGACGAATGGAAGGAATCACGATGGACATCGCAATCGCTACGCCGCTGCACACCTCATTTGAGGACGCGGTCGCGCGCACCCGCGAGGCGCTCGCGGCGCAGGGCTTCGGCGTACTCACCGAAATCGACGTGAAGGCCACGATGAAGGCCAAACTCGGCCACGACATGGAGGACTACCTGATCCTCGGCGCCTGCAACCCGCCGCTGGCGCATCGCGCCGTGCAGGCCAATCGCCAGATCGGCCTGCTGCTGCCGTGCAACGTCGTCGTGCGCGCCGACCCGCAGGACGCCGGCACGGTGCTCGTCGAGGCGATGAATCCCGGACTGCTAGTGGAGGTGACCGGTGAGCCGGAACTGCGTCCGGTCGCCGAAGAGGTCGGGGACCGGCTGCGGGCGGCGATCGAGTCGCTCAAGAGCGCTTCGCCGGTGACCGCCGAGTAGGCCGCCATGTCAGACCAACATCATCATCAGGTCCTGCAGGAGCTGCTGCCCCAGCACCGCGAGCTGCGTAAGCAAATCCCCGAGGTGTACAAGGGGTTTGCGGCCCTGAGCGGTGCGGCCCTGGCCGATGGCGCGCTGAGCCACAAGGTCAAAGAGCTGATGGCGCTGGCGATCGGGATCGTCCAGGGCTGCGACGGGTGCATCGCCTCGCACGCCCAGGCGGCCGCCCGTGCGGGCGCCACCCCGGAGGAGGCCGCGGAGGCCATCGGCGTCACCATCCTCATGCACGGCGGGCCGGCCACCATTTACGGCGCTCGCGCCTACACGGCCTTCTGCGAATTCGCCGACGCCGCGCCGGAGGCATGACCCCGCGGCATTAGACGCCCGGACGAATGGCCCGATGTCGTGGGACCAAAGTAATTGGCTGGCAATGATGTGCTGACCTTTGCCGCCGCGAGTCGTAGGTTTAGGCCCGGAGCACACCATGACTGCATTTCTACGCAACAGCGACGCGTTCACGTGGGCGATGGAAACCGATCCGCGGCTGCGATCGACCGTGGTCAGTGTCGTGCTGCTGGATCGGTCACCGGACTGGGACGCGGTGCGCGAACGTTTCGACCTGATCAGCCGCAAACTCCCGATGTTTCGGCAACGGGTCGTGCCCTCGCCGCCCCCGGCCCCGCCCCGCTGGGAATACGCGCCCGATTTCGACCTCGACTACCACGTCCGGCGTGGTGTGGCGCCGGGGGGCGGCACGCTCGACGACGTGCTCGAGATGGCTCGATTGGCCGAGATGCAGGACTTCGACAGGGCCCGCGCGCTCTGGGAGACGACCTTCATCGACGGCCTGGAAAACGGTGGCGCGGCGATGATTTGCAAATTCCACCATGCCCTCACCGACGGGATCGGCGGCGTGCAGATCGCGATGAACCTGTTCAACCTCTCCGAGGACCTGTATGAGCACGAGCCGCTGCCGCCCGAGCCGGAGGCTCCCAGGCCGTCGTGGGTCACCGGCTACCGGGACACCTGGCGCTACGACGCCGGCCTACTCGCGAACGTCGTTGCCGGCGCGGCCAAAGCGGCACCACGGCTCGTCTACGACGGTGTGCGCCGGCCCGTCGCGACGGTTAGATCGGCGACGGCCCTGGCGGGGTCGGTCTATCGGCTGATGCGGCCGATAAGTCGCCCTGGCTCTCCGCTGGTGACCGACCGTGGCCTGATCCGGCATCTCATGGTGCACGAGGTGCCCATGCCGCAACTGCGCGAGGCGGCCCACCGCTGCGGTGGCGCGCTCAACGACGCGTTCGTCTCGGGCGTGGCCGGTGGGCTGCGCCGCTATCACGAGAAGCACGGCGTCGAAATCGGTGACCTGCATCTGACGATGCCGATCAGCCTGCGGACCAAGGCCGACGACATGGGCGGAAACCGGAT
This sequence comes from Mycobacterium sp. UM_CSW, assembly GCF_000455205.1. Classification (GTDB taxonomy): domain Bacteria; phylum Actinomycetota; class Actinomycetes; order Mycobacteriales; family Mycobacteriaceae; genus Mycobacterium. The sequence goes on from NZ_AUWQ01000138.1 coordinate 24,459, forward strand.
CACGCTGATGCGTTTCGACGTGCCCGCGGGTGAGGCCGACCCGGCGGCGCGCATCGAGGAAATCCATCAGCGCGCCGCCGCGGTGCGCAACGAGAAATCCGTTCCCTACACGCAGCGGATCGCCGGGGTGCTCAACCTGATGCCCCGCTGGTACATCGGCTCGGTGCTGCGCCATGTCGATTTCGTCACCAGCGACGTGCCCGGGGTGCCGGTGCCGGTTTTCCTCGGCGGCGCACCGGTGCGCGCGCAGTACGCCTTCGGACCGACCATCGGCTCGGCGGTCAACGTCACGCTGCTCACCTACGTCGACAGGTGCGCGTTGGGCATCGACGTCGACACCACTGCCATACCGGATTTCGACGTTTTCTACGACGCCCTGGTGGCCGGCTTCGACGAAGTGCTGGCTCTCGCAGGCTGATTCGTGCTGTCCCGGATCGGTCACAAGCCCATATCGATTCCAGCGCTGCTCTGGCACACCTGCCTTCGATCCACAAATCATGGGCATAGGGCGCCTTTTAGGGGACAAGGCGCGACGATGCGTATCGCACGGGTTCTGTGGCCGCCATGCGGGGTGGCGGATTCCGTTCGGGCGCAACAGGAGGTATCGAAAGCATGATGGCGTACGGCCCGAACTCCGGCGGCATGCTCGACACCGCGCGGGGCATCTTGATCGGACTTCGCCGATGCCCTTCGCACGTGGCTTTGGACGAATTGCACAGTGCCGCATTGCGTCACAAGGTTCCGGTATTCGCCATGGCGTGGGCGCTAGTCCACCTGGCGGGCGACGGCGAGAAGACGCCGAGCTTCACCGACGCGCAGTCCGCCGCTCGCCACGAGTGGGGTTCCCTGTTCACCAAGTCGGCGGCGGTCAGCTGCTGAGCACGGGCTAGGGAATTGGCGCCGGCCGGGGTCCTGGGGGGTACCGCGGCCGTCGCCAGCCATTCACGTGGTCAACGCGTCCATGCGGGCGAGGCGGCCGCCGCGCGCAATGCGGTGAGGATGCGCTGCTCCTTTTCGCGAAAGCGTTGGGTGGGAGCGGGAACCGAGATCGCGACCACGTTGTCGCCGGCGGTGCGCCGCGCGATGGCGGCGGCCGAGATTCCCCGGGTGTGCTCGTCGCGGTCGAAAGCGACACCGGTGCGCCTGATCTCGGCCACCTCGTCACGCAGCGCCTCGGTCACCCCGGGGCCCAACCGGGCGATGAGCGCCTCGGCCTCGGCCGCGTCGAGGGCCGCGAGCGCCGCCTTCCCGTTGGCGCTCGATTCCAGCGGGAATCGGACGCCGACGGCCGAGACCGCGCGCAGCCGGTGCGGCGATTCGATCTGGTCGACGAACCACATCCGCCGGCCCCGCAGTATCGACAGGTCGACCGTTTCGTCGTCGGTGGCGCGCGCCACCCGTTCGATGGTCGGGCGGAAGATCGTCGCGATCTGTTCCCCGTCGGCCCCGCCGAAACCCATCAGGCGGTCGCCGAGCGAAAAGCGCCCCTTTGCATCGACGTTCGCCAAGCCCACCTCCACCAGGCCGACCAGCAGGCGGCGAGCCGTCGACTTGGCCAGCCCGAGTCGCTCGCCGAGGTCGACCAGGCGCAGCCGCCCCGGCTCGGCGGCGATCTCGTCCAGCGCGGCGGCGGCCCGGCGCAGGACCTGGATTCCTTCGTCGCGACCGGTCGGCAAATCTCCCCCTCAGACACTCTTATTTGGCACGCGTCCACTATAGTGATCCGGATCGCGGACGACCAAGACCCGAAATGCGGACCAAAGGAGTTCCCACATGGGCGCGCTACCAGCCGGGCGGCACTTTTTCCGGGGCGATGACGGGTACGAGGCCGCCCGGCGCGGCACGGTGTGGCATGAGCGAGTGCCCGAACGCTATCCCGAGCTGATCGTTCAGGCCGTCGACGCCGCCGAGATCATCGCCGGCATCCGCTACGCCAAGGCGAACGGACACCAGGTCAGCATCGTGTCGGGTGGGCACAGCTTCGCCGCCAGCCATCTGCGCGACGGCGCCGTCCTGCTCGACGTCAGCCGCCTGGATCACGCCACGGTCGACGCCGAAAAGGGCCTCGCCGTCGTCGGTCCGGGCAAGGGGGGCAGCCTGCTCATGGCCGACCTGGAGGAGCAGGGCCTGTTCTTCCCCGGCGGCCACTGCAAGGGCGTCTGCCTCGGCGGCTATCTGCTACAGGGCGGCTACGGCTGGAACAGCCGCATCTTCGGCCCCGCCTGCGAGAGCGTCGTCGGCCTGGACGTCATTACCGCCGACGGCCAGCAGATCCATTGCGACGCAGACAATCACGCCGATCTTTACTGGGCCGCCCGCGGGGCGGGCCCGGGTTTCTTCGGGGTCGTCACGTCGTTCTACCTGAAGCTGTATCCGCGCCCGGCCGTCTGCGGGACCAGCGTCTACGTCTATCCGTGGGACCTCGCCGACGAGGTCTACACCTGGGCCCGCAGCATCAGCGCCGAGGTGGACCGCCGGGTGGAGATGCAGGCCATCGCGACGCGCAGCCTCCCGGAGATGGGAATCGACAGCCCTGCGATCGCCTTCGCGTCCCCGGCGTTCGCCGACTCGGAGGAGGAAGCGCAACAGGCCCTCGCCATCTTCGGCACCTGCCCCGTCGTGGACAAAGCGCTCCTCGCCGTCCCGTACATGCCGAGCGACCTGCCCACCTGGTACACCGCCGTGATGACCCACTATCTGAACGACCACCGCTACACGGCCGACAACATGTGGACCTCCGCGTCCGCCGCGGAGCTGCTGCCGGGCATCCGGACAATCCTGCAAACCATGCCGCCCGCCCCGTCGCACTTCCTCTGGCTGAACTGGGGGCCGTCGCCGCCGCGCCAGGACATGGCCTACAGCGTGGAAGACGAGATCTACCTCGCACTGTACGGCTCGTGGAAGGACGCGGCCGACGACGAGAAGTACGGCGATTGGGCCGGATCCAACATGGCGGCGATGTCGCACCTGGCCACCGGAATCCAGCTGGCCGACGAAAACCTGGGCAACCGGCCGGCGAAGTTCGCCACCGACGAGGCGATGGCGCGCCTGGACAAGGCGCGTGCCGCCTACGACCCCGACGGATTGTTCAACAGTTGGATGGGAAGGCTCTGATGTCCGGCGAGAAGTACCTGGGCTACCGCGGCGACGACGTGAACACGCCGTTCGGCAAGTTCTTCAAGCCCGAAATGGACCCGCTGCCAAAGCATGTCGTCGAGGCGCTCCAGCATGGCCCGCAGGGTGGGATGGCGCTGCTGGCGTTCGACGACGCCGCAACCGTCGCCGAGGAGGGGTACCACCAGACCGAGAACGGCTACGGCATCCTCGAAGACGGCGGCTTTCAGGTTTCGGTGCGCACCGATATGCCCGGGGTCAGCCCCGCGATGTGGGCGTGGTGGTTCGGCTGGCACGGTTGCGACACCCGCCGCTACAAGTTGTGGCACCCGCGGGCGCACCTGTCCGCCGCCTGGAAGGACGGCCAGGACGACCAGCGGTACATCGACCGCTGGTCGATGATCAGTGAGTACATCGGCTCGACAATGCTCAACGGGGCAATTCAATTCGTTGAGCCGACAACCCTGGGCTGCCCGCCCGACAGCGCGGACGCCGTGTCGATCTGCGCTCGGCTGGGCTCGGCCGACGCGCCGGTGGATACGGGATGGTTCATCCATCACATCCGTTCGACACCCGACGGCGCAGAGATGCGATCACGGTTCTGGATGGGCGGAGCGCACATCGCCGTGCGCAACGCGCCGGACATGGCGTCGCGGGCGGTTCGCCCCTTCGCCTCGCGGGTGCTGGGCACCCCGGAGGCGACCGCCCGCAACCTCCTGGTGCACTGTGCGCAGGAGATGAACCACCTGGCGGGCTTTCTGCCCGAGCTCTACGGCGCCTTCGCCGACGAATAGGGCGCGCCGTCGCGAGAGTGCCAGTGGCAACACGTTTCTCGAGCGGCGCGTCGCTGGTTGCACTCTCGCGGCTTGGGCATCAAATCGACGGCGCCGCCGGCTGGTGTGGCGCACCGACCACCACGAATGCCTCGACCGTCGTGGCCTGCTCGAAGCCCTCCACCTCCACCCGCCACTCGTAAAGGCCGGGCTCGAGGGGTATTCCCGCGGGAATGTTGAGCGTGAGCGGCATCCGCACCGACGTGC
>NZ_AUWQ01000139.1 GCF_000455205.1 Mycobacterium sp. UM_CSW
CGTCGCGGCCGAGCCGGCGTACACCCCGCTGAGTAGGGGGTCCACCGACCGGGCCACCACCTGCCCGCCGAACCGGTCGCCGACCAATTCGGCCACCGCGGGATCGCTGCCGGGCTGCCAGGCCAGCGGTCGGGTCGGTTCGGCGTCGATGCGCGCGAGCGTCGCCTCGTCGACCAGACCCGCCACCGAAGCCGCAGACGACGGGATCCCGACGACCGTGCCGGCGGGCAACGGGTGCAGCCGGTGGTCGCTGTAGATCAGCGGGCGGGCGCCGGTGGTGCCGATCTGGCGCGCGGACAGGCCCAGTTCGGCCAGCAGCGCCGGCATCTCGGGGCGGCGCAGCACGAACGCCTCGGCGCCCAAATCCATCGTTCGGCCGCCGACGTGTTCGGTGCGCAGGATGCCGCCGAGCCGGTCGGCCGGATCGAACAGGGTGATGCTCGCGTCGGCCCCGGCGGCCGCGCGCAGCCGGTATGCCGCCGTCAGCCCTGAAATACCGCCGCCCACAACACAATACGACGGGGCCGTCATAGCGAGTGGACCAGCGCAACCAGGTCGGTCAGCACGCCGGGGTCCGTCTCGGGCAGCACCCCGTGCCCGAGGTTGAAGACGTGGCCGGCCGCGCCGGCGTCCACCGCGCGGCGCCCGTCGTCGATGACCGCCCGCGCGGCGCGTTCGGCCACCGGCCAACCCGCCAGCAGCACCACCGGGTCGAGGTTGCCCTGCAGCGCCGTGCCCGGCTCGACCCGGGCGGCGGCGTCGACCAGCGAGGTCCGCCAGTCCACCCCGACGGCGGTGCACTGGCCGGGTTTCATGCCGCACTTCAGCGCCGCGGACATGGAACCCAGCAGTTCGGCGGTTCCGACCCCGAAGTGCGTCATCGGCACGCCGTATTCGGACAGGGTCGCGAAAACCCTTGAGCTGTGCGGTAACACGTATCGGCGGTAGTCGGCCAGCGACAGCGTCCCCGCCCACGAGTCGAACACCTGGATGGCGTCCACGCCGGCCTCGAGTTGCCCGCGCAGGAAAGCGACGGTGAGGTCGGTCAGCTTCGACATCAGCTCGTGCCAGCTGGCCGGCTCGGCCAGCATCATCGCCTTGGTGCGCGCGTGGTTGCGGCTGGGGCCGCCCTCGACGAGATAGGACGCCAGCGTGAACGGCGCGCCGGCGAAGCCGATCAGCGGGACGTCGCCCAGCTCGCCGACGAGCAGCGAAACCGCCTCGCAGATCGGCCGGATCGCCTCGGGGTCAAGGGGTTTGAACGCGTCGATGTCGGCGTCGGTGCGCACCGGGTGCGCGATCACCGGCCCCACGTCGGCGACGATGTCCAGGTCGACGCCCGCGGCCCGCAGCGGCACCACGATGTCGGAGAACAGGATCGCCGCGTCGACGCCGTGGCGGCGGATCGGCTGCAGCGTGATCTCGGCGGCCACCTCGGGCTCGAAGCAGGCCGCCAGCATGCTGTGCCGTTCGCGCAGCGCGCGGTACTCGGGCAGCGAGCGACCGGCCTGCCGCATGAACCACACCGGCACTCGGCCGGGCTTGCGTCCGGAGACGGCGGCCAGGTACGGCGACTCGGGGAGGTCGCGACGCGTAGGCGCAGGGTTGTTCATTGGCCTCAATGCTGCCATGGCGGGCCACCGACATCGCCGCTGCGTAACATCACGCCAATGCCGATCAGTTACGACGAGTTCCCCAGCCTGCGCTGCGAACCCAGCGAGAGCGGCGTGCTGACCCTGGTTCTCGACGCGCCGGGGCTGAACTCGGTCGGGCCACAGATGCACCGCGACCTGGCCGACATCTGGCCGGTGATCGACCGCGACCCCGCCGTGCGGGTCGTGCTGGTCCGCGGCGAGGGCAGGGCGTTCTCCTCCGGCGGCAGCTTCGACCTGATCGACGAGACCATGGCCGACTACCAGGGCCGGATCCGCATCATGCGCGAGGCCCGCGACATGGTGCTCAACATGGTCAATTTCGACAAGCCGGTGGTCTCGGCGATCCGCGGGCCCGCCGTCGGCGCCGGTTTGGTGGTGGCGCTGCTCGCCGACATCTCGGTGGCCGGCCGGACCGCCAAGCTGATCGACGGGCACACCAAGCTCGGGGTGGCCGCCGGCGACCACGCCGCGATCTGCTGGCCGCTGCTGGTCGGGATGGCCAAGGCCAAGTACTACCTGCTCACCTGTGAGACGCTCTCCGGCGAGGAAGCCGAGCGCATCGGACTGGTCTCCACCTGCGTCGACGACGAGGATGTCCTGGCCACCGCGACGCGGGTGGCCGAGGACTTGGCGCGCGGCGCGCAGGACGCGATCCGCTGGACCAAGCACAGCCTCAACCATTGGTACCGGATGTTCGCGCCCGCCTTCGAAACGTCGCTCGGCCTGGAATTCCTCAGTTTCAGCGGTCCGGACGTCCGGGAGGGCCTCGCCGCGCACCGCGAGAAGCGCCCGGCCCGATTCAACGGGGGGACGCCCTGATCAGGCACGACGCCCGCCGTGGGTCCCCGAAAACGCGTGGTAACGGCTTGGTCGCGACGACGGCGAAACTCGGCGCGCCTGTTTCGGCGTGTCGGGTGATGGGTCTAGCGTCGAACGCTGTGACCCGCGCCTGTGACGATGCGGAGCGGGAGCGACGAAGAGGAGCGGCGCCGTTGACCTCGACTGAACCGGCCCCATTCCGCGAGGCGGTGGCGGCGATGAACGCCGTCTCCGTGCGGCCGGAGATCGAGCTGGGCCCGATCCGTCCGCCGCAGCGCCTGGCGCCCTACAGCTACGCGCTGGGTGCCGAGGTCAAACACCCCGAGCTAGAGATCGTCCCGGAACGCTCCGAGGGCGACGCGTTCGGCCGGCTGATCCTGCTGTACGACCCGGACGGCGCCGACGCGTGGGACGGCACGATCCGGCTGGTCGCCTATATCCAGGCCGACCTGGACCCCAGCGAGGCGGTCGACCCGCTGCTCCCCGAGGTGGCGTGGAGCTGGCTGGTCGACGCGCTTGAGTCGCGCCTCGAGCACACCACCGCCCTGGGCGGCACCGTCACCGCCACCACCTCGGTGCGCTACGGCGACATCTCCGGACCGCCCCGCGCCCACCAGCTCGAGCTGCGGGCGTCGTGGACCGCGACCACCCCCGACGTCGGGGCGCACGTCGAGGCGTTCTGCGAGGTGCTCGAGCACGCCGCGGGCCTGCCGCCGTCCGGCGTCACCAACCTGAGCTCTCGCTCACGCGCCTGACATGGGCGAACCGGGGGCCCCCGGGCCCGATAGCACCGCGCCCGGCAGGACCCCTGAAGCCACCCCGCTACTGCACCCGGCCGAGGGGGTTCCCGACCTCGCGGTGAGCGTCCGCGAGATCGAGGACGCCGCGCGGCTCCTGGACCGCGGGCGCGGCCCGTTCGCGGTGGACGCCGAGCGGGCGTCGGGCTTCCGCTACTCCAACCGGGCCTACCTGATCCAGATCCGGCGGGCCGGAGCCGGCACCGTGCTCATCGACCCCGTCAGCCACGGCGGCGACCCGCTGACCGTGCTGCGGCCGGTCGCCGAGGTGCTGGGCACCGACGAATGGATCCTGCACTCCGCCGATCAAGACCTGCCGTGCCTGGCCGAGGTGGGCATGCGGCCGCCGGCGCTCTACGACACCGAGCTCGCGGGGCGGCTGGCCGGCTTCGATCGGGTGAACCTGGCGACCATGGTGGACCGCCTGCTGGGGCTCGGGCTGGCCAAGGGCCACGGCGCGGCCGACTGGTCAAAGCGCCCGCTGCCCGCCGAGTGGCTCAACTACGCGGCGCTGGACGTGGAATTGCTCATCGAGCTGCGCGCGGCGATCTCCGACGTGCTCGACGAGCAAGGCAAAAGCGGTTGGGCCGCAGAGGAATTCGACTACTTGCGCGAGGTGGGCGCCCGCGACGCCGCCCCGGTGGTGAAGCGGGACCGCTGGCGCCGGACGTCGGGCATCCACCGGGTGCGCGACCGGCGGGGCCTCGCGGCGGTGCGCGAACTGTGGACGGCGCGCGACCGCATCGCCCAGCGCCGCGACATCGCGCCCCGGCGGGTGCTGCCGGATTCGGCCATCATCGACGCCGCCCTGGCCAACCCGAAGACGGTCGAGGACCTGGTCGCGTTGCCGGTGTTCGGCGGGCGCAACCAGCGCCGCAGCGCCGAGATCTGGCTGGCGGCACTGGAGGCGGCCCGGCAGACCCAGGATCCGCCCGACGAGGCCGAGGCGCCCAACGGGCCGCCGCCGCCGTCACGCTGGGGCAGGCGCAAACCGGAGGCCGCGGCGCGGCTGGAGGCGGCGCGGGCCGCGCTGGGCGAAGTGTCGGAGCGGGTGCACGTCCCCACCGAAAACCTTGTCGCGCCCGATCTGGTGCGACGGCTGTGCTGGGACTGGGAACCGGCTCCGGACCCCGACGAAGCCGTCGACGCGTTTCTGCGCGCCGGGCGGGCGCGGACCTGGCAGCGCCGACTCGTGGACCCGCCGTTGGCCCGGGCGCTGCAGCCGCCGGAAGACGCCGAATGACGAAGGTTGAGACATCCCAGGT
>NZ_AUWQ01000140.1 GCF_000455205.1 Mycobacterium sp. UM_CSW
GGCCCATTAGTGTGAATCGTGGGCATTGCGTGTGAGTCCTGGGCGCAAAAATCGGCGAGATCCCGCCGTGAGCGCACAGTGAAAGCCCTGAATGCACACCCGATTAGTCGAGGTGCTCCGGAATCTCGGCCTCGGCGACACTGCTGCCCAGCGCCGCCACCCAACCGGTGACGCGGCGGGCGATGTCCTGGTCGGTCAGCCCGAAATCGGCGAGCACCTCACCGCGCGAGGCGTGCTCGTAGAACTGCTGCGGCAGCCCGACGTCGCGGCAGGGCGTGTCGATTTCGGCGCGCCGCAGTGCGGCCGAGACGGCCGACCCCACGCCACCGTTCACGCCGTTGTCCTCGCAGGTGACGACGAGCTTGTGCTGGGCCGCCAGCTCGACGACGCCGTCGGACACCGGCAGCACCCAGCGCGGGTCGATCACGGTCACGCCGATGCCCTGGTTGTGCAGCCGCTTGGCCACACCCAACGCCATCGGCACGAACGCGCCGACGCCGACGAGCAGCACGTCGTGGTTCAGCCCTTCGGCGGGCAGCGCCAGCACGTCCACCCCCGAACGCCGCTCGACGGCCGGAATATCTTCTCCCACATCCCCTTTGGGGAAGCGGATCGCCGTCGGCCCGTCACTGATGTCCAGGGCCTCGCCCAGCTCTTCGCGCAGCCGGGTCGCGTCGCGCGGCGCGGCCACCCGGATGCCGGGCACGATGTTCAACATCGACAGGTCCCACATGCCGTTGTGGCTGGCGCCGTCGTTGCCGGTGATCCCGGCCCGATCGAGCACCATGGTGACGGGCAGCTTGTGCAGCGCCACGTCCATCATGATCTGGTCGAAGGCGCGGTTGAGGAACGTCGAATAGATGGCCACCACCGGGTGCATGCCGCCCATCGCCAGGCCGGCCGCCGACGTCATCGCGTGCTGCTCGGCGATGCCGACGTCGAACAGGCGGTCCGGGAACTGTTGGCCGAACGCCGTCAGCCCGGTGGGCCCGGGCATCGCCGCGGTGATCGCCACGATGTCGCGGCGCTTGCGGGCGTAGCCGATGAGCGCGTCGGAGAAGGTCGCGGTCCAGCCCGGCCCGGCGATCTTGGTGGCCTGGCCGGTGGCCGGGTCGATCACGCCGCAGGAATGCATCTGCTCGGCCTCGTCGTCCAGGGCCGGCCCATAGCCCATGCCCTTGCGGGTGACGACGTGCACGATCACCGGGCGCCCGAAGCCGCGGGCGTGGCGCAGCGCCACCTCGACCGCGCGCTCGTCGTGCCCGTCGACCGGGCCGACGTACTTCAGGCCCAGGTCGGTGAACAGCAGTTGCGGCGACAGCGAGTCCTTGATGCCGGCCTTGACGCTGTGCATGAAGCGATAGGCGATCTGGCCGAACAGGGGCAGCGAGCGGACCGCGTCGCGGCCCTTTTCCAGCATGTGCTCGTAGGCGGGCTGCAGCCGCAGGGTGGCGAGGTGGTCAGCGACGCCGCCGATGGTGGGCGCGTAGCTGCGGCCGTTGTCGTTGACGACGATGATCACCGGGCGGCGCGACGCGGCGATGTTGTTCAGCGCCTCCCAGCACATGCCGCCGGTGAGCGCGCCGTCGCCGACGACGGCCACCACGTGCCGGTTGCGGTGCCCGCTCAGCTCGAACGCCTTGGCAAGGCCGTCGGCGTAGGACAGCGCCGCGCTGGCGTGGCTGGACTCGACCCAGTCGTGTTCGCTCTCCGCGCGCGATGGATACCCCGACAGGCCGCCCTTTTTGCGCAGGCTCTCGAAGTCCTGGGCGCGCCCGGTCAGCATCTTGTGGACGTAGGCCTGGTGGCCGGTGTCGAAGATGATCGGGTCGTGCGGCGAGTCGAACACCCGGTGCAGCGCGAGCGTCAGCTCGACGACGCCGAGGTTGGGCCCGAGGTGCCCCCCGGTCGCAGCGACCTTGTGGATCAGGAACTGCCGAATCTCGGCTGCCAGATCGCGGAGCTGCTGTTGGGAGAGGTACTGCAGATCAGCGGGCCCGCGGATCTGTTCCAGCATCCCGTTAGTCTACGCAGCCGCGGCCGGATCACTACCCGACTATTGTTCCCCCCATGCGCGCGGAGGAACTCGCCGAGGACTTCCCGGTCGTGACGGTCGACTCGGACGCCCTCGACGCCGCCCGCCTGCTCGCGGAGCACCGGCTGCCCGGGATCGTCGTCACCGACGGGTCGGGCAAGCCCTCCGCGGTGCTGCCGGCCTCCCAGGTGGTCCGGTTCATCGTCCCGAAGTACGTGCAGGACGACCCCTCGCTGGCCGGGGTGCTCAACGAGTCGATGGCCGACCGCGCCGCGGACAAGCTGAGCGGAAAGACCGTCGGGGACATGCTGCCCGACCACCTCACTAACGTGCCGTGGGCCCACGCGGACGACACCATCATCGAGGTCGCCGCGGTGATGGCCCGGCTGCGCAGCCCGCTGATCGCCGTGGTCAAAGACCAGGCGTTGGTCGGCGTCATCACGGCATCGCGTCTCTTGGCCGCGGCACTCAAACACTAAAAGCCTTGAGCATCCGGGACAGTCGATGAGCGTCGTGGCGGTCGTCGTGTTCGTCGTCGCCTACGCGCTGATCGCCAGCGACCGGGTCAACAAGACCCTGGTCGCGCTCACCGGCGCCGCGATCGTCGTCGCCATGCCGATCATCAACTCCGATGACGTCTTCTACTCGCATGAGACCGGAATCGACTGGGACGTCATCTTTTTGCTGCTGGGCATGATGATCATCGTCAGCGTGCTGCGCCAGACCGGCGTGTTCGAGTACGTCGCGATCTGGTCCGCCAAGCGCGCCCGCGGCTCGCCCCTGCGCGTGATGATCCTGCTGGTGCTGGTCACCGCGATCGCGTCGGCCCTGCTCGACAACGTCACCACCGTGTTGCTGATCGCCCCGGTGACCCTGTTGGTGTGTGACCGGCTGGCGATCAACGCGGCGCCGTTCCTGATGGCCGAGGCGTTCGCCTCCAACATCGGCGGCACCGCGACCCTGATCGGCGACCCGCCCAACATCATCATCGCCAGCAAGGCCGGCCTGACCTTCAACGACTTCCTCTTGCACCTGACGCCGCTGGTGATCATCGTGATGGCCGTCCTGATCGTGTTGCTGCCCCGCCTATTTCGCGGTTCGTTCGCCGTCGACCCGGAGCGGGTCGCCGACGTCATGTCGCTGGAAGAGAAGGAGGCCATTCGCGATCACCGGCTGCTGATCGCCTGCGGCGTCGTGTTGGCGGCGGTGTTCGCCGCGTTCATCGCCCATTCGGCGCTGCACATGGAGCCCTCCATCGTCGCGCTCTTGGGCGCCGGGATCCTGATCGTGGTGTCGCGGCTGGAACATTCCGACTACCTGTCCAGCGTCGAGTGGGAGACGCTGCTGTTCTTCGCCGGGTTGTTCGTCATGGTCGGCGCGCTGGTCAAGACGGGCGTCGTCAAGCAGCTGGCGCACTTGGCGATCACCGCGACCGGCGGCAACACCCTGTTGGCCACCATGGTGATCCTGGCCGCGTCGATGTTGATCAGCGGGGTCGTCAACAACGTTCCGTACGCCGCGACGATGGCGCCCATCGTCGCCGACCTGGTCCCGGCGCTCGGCGACCACGTCAACCCCGGGGTGTTGTGGTGGTCGCTCGCGATCGGGACCGATTTCGGCGGCAACCTGACCGCCGTCGGCGCCAGCGCCAACGTCATCGTGCTCGGGCTCGCCGCGCGCGCCGACAACCCCATCTCGTTTTGGGAATTCACCCGCAAGGGCGCGGTCGTGACGGCGGTCTCCGCCGCGCTGTCGGCGCTTTACCTGTGGCTGCGGTATTTCGTATTCGGCTGAACGATTCGCGCCGAGACTGCGTACAGATCGCGCGAAACGCCCTCGGGCACGCTCTGAGCGCAGTCTCGACGCGGAAATTCACGTCAAAGCGTCAGCAGCGCCACGCACTCGGTGTGGTGGGTCAGCGGGAACGCATCGAAAACTTTGATCTTCTCGACGGTGTAGCCGTGGCCGCGGTACAGGCCGATATCGCGCGCGAAAGACGCTGCCTCGCAGCCGATGTGGACCACGCGCGGCACCCCGGCGGCGGCCAGCAGGTCGATGACGTCGCGCCCGGCGCCGGCGCGCGGCGGATCCAGCACGGCGACGTCGGCTTTCGAACCGCGCTGGGCGGTCGCTAAAGCCCGGCGGACCGAGTCGGTAACGACGTCGACCTGCGGCAGGTCGGCCAGCGCGGTTCGCGCGGCCCGCGTCGCCGACCGCGAGGTGTCGACGGTCACGACCCGCCCCGACTCCCCCACCGCGTCGGCGAGCGTGGCGGCGAAAACCCCGGCGCCGCCGTAGAGGTCCCACACGGTCATGCCGGTGGCGGGTTGCGCCCAGTCGGCGACCAGGCCGCTGTAGACCGCGGCCGCGTCCCGGTGCGCCTGCCAGAACGCGGTCACCGGCACCCGCCAGGAGCGCCCGCCCACCCGCTGCACCGCCTCGTAGCTGCCCTCCGCCACCGCGGTCGCGGTTTGCCCGCCGTGGCGCAGGGTGCGCACCACGTGGCGCCGGCCGTCGTCGTCGACGGCCACGTGCAGCTGCGCGCCGGCGGGCCACGCGGCCCCGGACGAATCACGAGCCAGGCCGTCCAGCATCCCCGGCGGCAGCTGCGCGCAGCGTAGGTCGGTCACCAGCTCGTCGCTGTGATACCGGTGGAAGCCTGGCCGGCAATCCGCGCCCACGTCCAGCCGCACCCGGGTGCGCCAACCCGTCGGGCCGGAGTCCGACAGCGGCTCGGCGCCCTCGGCGCCGCTCCACTGGTGACCGCCCAGCCGCTGCAGCTGATTGGCCACGACGTGCGCCTTGAGCGCGCGGGCCGCCTCCGGCGCGGCGAACGCGAGGTCGCAGCAGCCGGCGCCGCCGACACCGGCGATGGGGCACATCGGCTCGACCCGATCGGCGGACGGCTCGAGCACCTCGAAAGCCTCTGCGTGCCAATAGGATCCGCGCTCGGCGGTGACACGCGCCCGCACCCGCTCGCCGGGCAGGGCGTAGCGGACGAACACGACCCGGCCCTCGTGATGCGCCACGCAGCTGCCCCCGTTGGCCGGGGCGCCGGTCACCAGCGTCAGCATGTTGGGCTTCAACGCCGTGCTCAGTCGAAGATTCCGCGTCGGGCGTCGCCGGGTGCGGCGTGCGGCTGCAGCGCCTTGAGGCGCTCCGACGAATTCAATTGCCATGGAACGGAAGTCACCATCACGTTGGGCATGAACAGCAACCGGCCCTTGAGCCGCAGCGCGCTCTGGTTGTGCAGCACCTGCTCCCACCAATGGCCCACCACGTACTCCGGGATGAACACCGTGACCACGGTCCGCGGCGAATCCTTGCTGATCCTCTTGACGTAATCGAGTATCGGCCGGGTGATTTCACGATAGGGCGAGGCAATGACCTTGAGCGGCACACTGATGTCGCTTTCCTCCCACTTGTGCACCAGGTCTCGGGTTTCGGCGTCGTCGACGCTGACGGTGAGGGCCTCGAGTGTGTCCGGACGGGTCGCGCGCGCGTAGGCGAGCGCGCGCAGCGTCGGCAGGTGCAGCTTGGACACCAGGACCAGGGCGTGGTTGCGGCTCGGCAGCACGACATCGTGCTGGGCGGCCTCCTGCTCCTCCAGCTCCCGGCTGACCGTGTGGTAGTGCTTGCGGATCAGCTTCATCATCAAGAACAGCAAGCCCATCGCGAAGAGGGCGATCCACGCCCCCGCGACGAACTTGGTGATGAGGACGACCAGCAACACCGCGCCGGTGCAAATCAACCCGACCGTGTTGACCACCCGCGAGCGCATCATCTTGCGCCGCACCCGCGGGTCGGTCTCGGTGCGCAGCAGGCGGGTCCAGTGCCGGACCATGCCAATCTGACTCAGGGTGAACGAAATGAACACACCGACGATGTACAGCTGGATCAGCGCGGTCACCTCGGCGCGGAAGGCGATGATCGCCAGCAGCGCGGCCCCGGACAGGAACAGGATCCCGTTGGAGAACGCCAACCGGTCGCCGCGCGTGTGCAATTGGCGCGGAAGGTAACTGTGCTGCGCCAGAACCGAACCCAGCACCGGGAACCCGTTGAACGCGGTGTTGGCCGCCAGCACCAGGATCAGCGCGGTGACCGTGGCGATCAGCAGGAACCCGATGTGAAAGCTGCCGAACACGGTCTCGGCCAGCTGCGTGACCAGCGTCTTCTGGTAGTAGTTCGGCGGGGCACCGCCCAGCTGGGTTGCGGGGTCCTCGACGAGCTGAACCCCGATCTTCTCGGCCAGCACGATGATGCCCATCAGCAGGGTCACCGCGATGCCGCCCAGCATCATCAGCGTCGTCGCCGCGTTGCGCGACTTGGGTTTTTGAAAAGCCGGCACCCCGTTGCTGATCGCCTCGACACCCGTCAGCGCCGCGCACCCGGAGGAGAACGACCGCGCCACCAGGAACGCCAACGCCAAACCGACGACCTGGCCGTGCTCGGCATGCATCTGGAAACCGGCGGACTCGGCCCGCAGCGGGTTGCCCAACACGAAAATGCGGAACAGGCCCCACCCGATCATGGCGAGGACCCCGACGATGAACGCGTAGGTCGGGATGGCGAAGGCCACGCCGGACTCCCGGATCCCGCGCAGGTTCAGGGCCATCACCAGCAGGATGGCCGCCACGCAGAACAGCACCTTGTGCTGCGCCACGACCGGGATCGCCGAGCCGATGTTGGACATCGCCGACGCCGTCGAAACCGCAACGGTGAGAACGTAATCCACCATCAGGGCGCTGGCGACCACCAGACCGGCGGTGTCGCCGAGATTGGTGGTGACCACCTCGTAGTCGCCGCCGCCCGACGGGTAGGCGTGCACGTTCTGGCGGTAGCTGGCGACCACGACCAGCATCACCGCGGCCACGGCGAGACCGATCCAGGGCGTCATCGCGTAGGCGGTGACCCCCGCGACCGAGAGCATCAGGAAGACTTCCTCGGGCGCATACGCCACCGAGGACAGCGCATCGGAGGCGAACACCGGCAAGGCGATCCGTTTGGGCAGCAGTGTGTGACTCAGCCGGTCGCTGCGTTGGGGCCGGCCGATGAGCAGCCGGCGCGCAGCGGTCGAAAGTTTGGACACGAGAGCCAAGAGTAAGCCCACCCGGGCTTGCTAGCGTTCCGTAGGCAACAATGTTCGTCGACGGGCCGAATCCGCCGGAAGGACCTTAAGTGCGCGTGGTTGTGATGGGTTGCGGCCGGGTGGGCTCGTCATTGGCCGACGGGCTCTCCCGAATCGGCCACGACGTGGCGGTCATCGACCGCGACAGCACGGCGTTCAACCGGCTCAGTCCCGAGTTTGCGGGCGAGCGGGTGCTGGGCCAGGGCTTCGACCGAGACGTCCTGCTGCGGGCCGGCGTCGAGGGAGCCGATGCCTTCGCGGCGGTGTCGTCCGGGGACAACTCCAACATCATCTCGGCCCGGCTGGCCCGCGAAACCTTCGGTGTCCGGCGCGTTGTCGCCCGGATCTACGACGCGAAGCGCGCCGAGGTCTACGAGCGCCTCGGGATCCCCACCATCGCCACGGTGCCGTGGACCACCGACCGCCTGCTCAACCTGCTCACCCGGGAAGGCGAGACCGCGAAGTGGCGCGACCCGACCGGCACCGTCGCCGTGGCCGAGGTCGACCTGCACGAGGAATGGGTGGGGCACCGCGCCACCGAGCTGGAGCAGGCCACCGGCGCGCGGGTTGCGTTCGTCATCCGGTTCGGCACGGGCGTGTTGCCGGAGCCGAAGACGGTCATCCAGGCCGGCGACCAGGTCTACATCGCCGCCATCTCCGGCCGCGCCGCCGAGGCGGTGGCCATCGCGGCGCTGCCGCCCAGTGAGGACCTCGAGGCGGGAGCCGTCAAGTGAAAGTAGCCGTCGCCGGGGCGGGCGCGGTCGGCCGTTCGGTCACTCGCGAGCTGGTCGAGAACGACCACGACGTCACCCTGATCGAACGCAACCCCGACCACGTCGACGTCGACGCCATCCCGGCCGCGCACTGGCGCCTGGGCGACACCTGCGAGTTGAGCCTGCTGCAGTCGATACACCTGGAGGATTTCGACGTCGTCGTCGCCGCGACCGGGGACGACAAGGTCAACGTGGTGCTCAGCCTGTTGGCCAAGACGGAGTTCGCCGTGCCGCGGGTGGTGGCCCGGGTCAACGATCCGCGCAACGAATGGCTGTTCACCGACGCGTGGGGCGTGGACGTGGCGGTGTCCACGCCGCGGATGCTGGCCTCGCTGATCGAGGAGGCCGTGGCCGTCGGTGATCTGGTGCGGCTCATGGAATTCCGCCGCGGGCAGGCCAACCTGGTCGAGATCACCCTTCCCGACGACACGCCGTGGGGCGGCAAGCCGGTGCGCCGGCTGCAGCTGCCGCGGGACGTCGCGCTGGTGACGATCCTGCGCGGCCCGCGGGTGATCGTGCCGGAGGCCGACGAGCCGCTCGAGGGCGGCGACGAACTGCTTTTCGTCGCGGTCACCGAGGCCGAGGAGGAGCTGCAGAAGCTCCTGCTGCCGGAAGCGGAGCCCGCAGGCTAGTCGATCAGGGTCTCGGGCGCGTCGATGTGAATCGTGGGCATTGCATGTGAGGCCTGGTCGGAAAAATCGCCGGAATACCGCCCTGAACGCACGCTGAAAACCACCACCGCACACTCAAAGCCATGAATGCACTCTGAGGCTAGTCGGCCGCGGTCTCCGCGGCGCCGGCTTCGTCCGGGGCCGGCAGGGTGCGCTGCACGGCCCTGATCGCCGCGTACGTCGCCACCGCGGCCAGCACGGTCAGCGGCCAACCCATCGCGATCCGCGCCACCCCGAGCCACCCGGTCTGATCGGCGTCGTAGAGCAGCCGCTGGACCACGAATCGCGCGGCGAACACCACGGTCCAGCACAGCGTGGCGATGTCGAACGCGTACACGGCCCGCGACACGGCGCGCCAGCTGCGGTCACGGCCGGTGGCCCAGCTCCACGCGTAGCCGACCAGCGGCCGACGGATCAGCACCGAGACCGCGAAGACCACCGCCCACAACAGCGACATCCAGATCCCAAGCAGGAAATAGCCCTTCGACTGCCCGACGACGTAGGCGATCAGCGCGCAGACGGCGACGCCGATGAAACCCGAAAACGCCGGCTGGGTGGATTCGCGGCGAACGAGCCGCCATACCAACACCAGTGCCGCCACGCCGAGCGCGGACGCGATGGCGGCCACCAGACCGGACAGGCTGGACACCGCGACGAAGACGACCACCGGCAGCGACGAGTAGATCAGGCCGCTCACCCCGCCCACCTGGGTCAGCAGCCGCTCCGGGGCAACACGATTATTAGTTACGGTTCCCCGATCGCCGGGGACGGTCACCGTTGAATTTCGTAGTGCGGGTTGTAGATCGCCTTGGTCCCGTTCTCGAGCTTGCCGACCCGCCCCCGCACCCGAAGCGTGCGGCCGGAGTCGATGCCGGGGATGCGGCGTTGACCCAGCCACACCAGCGCGACCGTGTCGGTGCCGTCGAACAGTTCCGCGCGGACCCCGCCGGAACAACCCTTGCCGTTCGTTTCCACGCTGCGCAGGGTGCCGATCATGGTGACCTCCTGGCCACGCTCACAATCGATCGCACGCTGCGCGCCGGCGCTGTCGACTTCGTCCGACAGCTCTTCGGAATCGCGTTGCTCCGGGTCCTCCGTCAATCGACGGGTGAGCCGGCGCAGATACCCTTGGGCCCCCATGGCCCCTCCTGACACTGGTGATAAAGCTTCGGCGC
>NZ_AUWQ01000141.1 GCF_000455205.1 Mycobacterium sp. UM_CSW
GCGCCGACGTCGTCGTCACCGACACCTGGACGTCGATGGGGCAGGAGAACGACGGGCTGGACCGGGTGGGGCCGTTTTGGCCGTTTCAGCTCAACGCGCGGCTCGTCGGGTTGGCCGACCCGGAAGCCGTTGTGCTGCACTGCCTTCCGGCCCACCGCGGCGAGGAGATCACCGACGAGGTGATGGACGGGCCGGCCAGCGCGGTGTGGGACGAGGCGGAAAACCGTCTGCACGCCCAGAAGGCGCTGCTGGTGTGGCTGCTGGAGCAATCACGATGACCCGCTCGAAGGCCAGCCCCGAGACCACCCGCGCCGGCCGGCAGGCCCGCATCGTCGCCATCCTGTCGTCGGAGCCGATCAGCAGCCAAAGCGAACTGGCCGCCCGGCTGGCCGGCGAGGGCATCGAGGTCACCCAGGCCACGCTGTCGCGCGATCTCGAGGAGCTGGGCGCGGTCAAGCTGCGCGGCGCCGACGGCGGGGTCGGCGTGTACATCGTTCCCGAGGACGGCAGCCCGGTGCGTGGGGTGGCCGGCGGCACCGACCGGATGTCGCGCCTGCTCGGCGAGTTGCTGGTGTCGACCGACGCGAGCGGTAACCTCGCGGTGCTGCGCACCCCACCGGGCGCGGCGCACTATCTGGCCAGTGCGATCGACCGCGCGGCCCTACCGTACGTAGTCGGCACCGTGGCCGGTGATGACACCATCCTGGTGGTTGCGCGCGAACCGATGACGGGCGCGGAACTCGCCGGGATGTTGGAGAACCTCAAGTAAGGAGACAGGTCCATGTCACAAGGCGGGTCAGAACGCGTCGTCCTGGCGTATTCCGGCGGGCTGGACACCTCGGTGGCGATCAGCTGGATCGGCAAGGAGACCGGCCGCGAGGTGGTCGCGGTCGCGATCGATCTCGGCCAGGGCGGCGAGGACATGGAAGTGGTCCGCCAGCGGGCCCTGGACTGCGGCGCGGTCGAGGCCGTCGTCGTGGACGCCCGCGACGAATTCGCCGAGGGCTACTGCCTGCCGACGGTGCTCAACAACGCGCTGTACATGGACCGCTACCCGCTGGTGTCGGCGATCAGCCGGCCGCTGATCGTCAAGCACCTGGTCGCGGCGGCCCGTGAGCACGGCGGCACCATCGTCGCGCACGGCTGCACCGGCAAGGGCAACGACCAGGTCCGGTTCGAGGTCGGATTCGGTTCGCTGGCACCGGATTTGGAGGTGCTGGCGCCGGTCCGCGACTACGCCTGGACGCGGGAGAAGGCGATCGCGTTCGCCGAGGAGAACGCCATCCCGATCAACGTCACCAAGCGCTCGCCGTTCTCGATCGACCAGAACGTGTGGGGCCGCGCCGTGGAAACCGGTTTCCTGGAACACCTTTGGAACGCGCCCACCAAGGATGTCTACTCCTACACCGAGGACCCGACGCTGAACTGGAGCACGCCCGACGAGGTGATCGTCGGGTTCGAGCGCGGGGTGCCGGTGTCCATCGACGGCAAGCGGGTGTCGATGCTGCAGGCCATCGAAGAACTCAATCGGCGCGCCGGCAGCCAGGGCGTCGGGCGCCTCGACGTCGTCGAGGACCGGCTGGTGGGGATCAAGAGCCGCGAGATCTACGAGGCGCCAGGCGCGATGGTGCTGATCACCGCGCACACCGAACTCGAACACGTGACGCTGGAGCGCGAACTGGGCCGGTTCAAGCGCCACACCGACCAACGCTGGGCCGAGCTGGTGTACGACGGGCTCTGGTACTCGCCGCTGAAGGACGCGCTGGAGAGCTTCGTCGCCAAGACCCAGGAGCACGTGACCGGCGAAGTGCGAATGGTGTTGCACGGCGGCCACATTGCGGTCAACGGCCGGCGCAGTTCCGAGTCGCTGTACGACTTCAACCTGGCCACCTACGACGAGGGCGACAGCTTCGACCAGTCGGCGGCGAAGGGCTTCGTCTACGTGCACGGGTTGTCGTCGAAGATCGCGTCCCGCCGGGACCGGGCCACATGACCGCGAGCGACCGTGTCTGCACGACGACACGCCGCAATCTGCGTACCTATGCGGTCGCTCGCGTAGCAGTGAGGGCCAGGTGAGCACTCGCGAGGGGTCGCTGTGGGGCGGCCGGTTCGCCGACGGGCCGTCGGACGCGCTGGCCGCGCTGAGCAAGTCCACCCACTTCGACTGGGTGCTGGCGCCTTACGACATCGTCGCCTCGCGGGCGCACACGGTGATCCTGTTCCGGGCCGGGCTCCTCGATGAGGAGCAGCGCGACGGGTTGCTGGCCGGCCTGGACAGCCTCGCCGAGGACGTGGCCGACGGCAGCTTCACGCCGTTGGTGACCGACGAGGACGTCCACGCCGCGCTGGAGCGCGGGCTGATCGACCGGGTCGGGCCCGACCTCGGCGGCCGGTTGCGCGCCGGGCGGTCGCGAAACGACCAGGTGGCCACGCTCTTTCGGATGTGGCTGCGGGACGCGGCCCAGCGGGTCGCCGATGGGGCGCTCGAGGTCGTCGCCGCACTGGCCGCCCAGGCCGCCGCCCACCCGGACGCGATCATGCCCGGCAAGACCCACCTGCAGTCCGCCCAGCCGATCCTGCTGGCCCACCACCTGCTCGCGCACGCGCAGCCGTTGCTGCGCGACGTGGACCGGATCGTCGACTTCGACCGTCGCGCGGCGATCTCCCCGTACGGCTCGGGCGCGCTGGCCGGGTCGTCGCTGGGCCTGGACCCGGACGCGATCGCCGCGGAGCTGGGCTTCGCCGCCGCCGCCGAGAACTCCGTCGACGCGACCGCGGCCCGGGATTTCGCCGCCGAGGCCGCGTTCGTCTTCGCCATGATCGGCGTCGACCTGTCCCGGCTGGCCGAGGACATCATCATCTGGAGCTCGACGGAGTTCGGCTACGTCACCCTGCACGATTCGTGGTCCACCGGCAGCTCGATCATGCCGCAGAAGAAGAACCCGGACATCGCCGAGCTGGCCCGCGGCAAGGCCGGGCGGCTGATCGGCAACCTGGCCGGCCTGCTGGCGACGCTGAAGGCGCAGCCGCTCGCCTACAACCGCGACCTGCAGGAAGACAAGGAGCCGGTGTTCGACGCGGTGGCGCAGCTGGAGCTGCTGCTGCCGGCGATGGCCGGACTGGTGGCGAGCCTGACGTTCGACGTCGAACGGATGGCCGCTCTGGCCCCGGCCGGCTACACGCTGGCCACCGACATCGCGGAGTGGCTCGTTCGCCAGGGCGTTCCGTTCCGGTCCGCGCACGAAGCGGCCGGGGCGGCCGTGCGCACCGCCGAGGGACGCGGAGTCGGGCTCGACGAGCTGACCGACGACGAACTGGCTGCCATCAGCCCCGAGCTGACCCCGGAGGTCCGTGACGTGCTGACCATCGAGGGGTCGGTGGCCTCGCGAGATTCCAGGGGTGGCACCGCGCCCAATCGGGTCGCCGAGCAGCTCGATGCCGTGCTGGCCAGGTGCGCCGAACTCAAGGACCGCCTAAGCGCCGAGCGATAGCCGGGAACCGTCGAACGGACGCGGTCCAATTCCGCAGCCGCTGCCGAGGAATTCGGACCATTGAATACAAATGCCATTGGCTTGTTTGCCCGGCAATACAGCCGGTCGGCTCGCAATGCCGATAAAGCTCTTTCGCGTCGAATGGCAGCGGTGCGTCGTTTGCCCCTTATGGTTTGGTGGGTTTCGGTTGTTGTTTCCGGGGCTACTCACGGTTGCGGCGCTAGCCCGCCGGTATATTGACGCGGCGGCAACTTATTGCGACGGGGAATGCGTTGCGACTTTCCCGAGTCGCTCGGCTGGCCGTGCGCCGCCGCGCCGCGCCCGCGGCGTCGTCGCCCACTTCATGTCGGGTCGTCGCCAACAGCTCCAGCTAACGTCGCAGGTCCGCGGCCCGTTTCTGCCTTACTTATGAAACCCGGCTAAGCTTTCAGCTCGAAAAGCGATTCTGGCTGAACCTATCGGCCTAGTCACACGTCTCCAAAAGGGTGGGACCAATGAGCGTCATCGCAGGTGTCTTCGGCGCCCTGCCGCCTCACCGCTATTCGCAGCGGGAGCTGACCGATTTCTTTATCAGCATCCCCGAGTTCGCCGAATACGAGGACCTCGTTCGCCAGCTGCACGCCAGCTCCAAGGTCAACGGCCGCCACCTGGTTTTGCCGCTGGAGAAATACCCGACGCTCACCGACTTCAGCGTGGCCAACCGGGTCTTCATCGAGCACGCGGTGGATCTGGGTTGCGAGGCGCTGTCCGGCGCTCTCGAGGAGGCGGGGCTGCAGCCGCAGGACCTCGACGTGCTGATCACCACGACCGTCACCGGGATCGCGGTGCCGTCGCTGGACGCCCGCATCGCCGGGCGGCTCGGCCTGCGTCCCGACGTGCGCCGGGTGCCGCTGTTCGGACTGGGTTGCGTGGCCGGCGCCGCGGGGGTTGCCCGCATGAACGACTACCTGCGGGGCGCGCCGGACGGCGTCGCGGCCCTCGTCTCGGTGGAGCTTTGCTCGATGACGTACCCGGGCTACAAGCCGACGGTGGCCGGCCTGGTCGGCAGCGCGCTGTTCGCCGACGGGGCGGGCTCGGTGGTGGCCGTCGGGGAGCGCCGCGCCGAGCAGATCGGTGCCGTCGGTCCCGACATCGTCGACTCCCGCAGTCACCTCTACCCCGACTCGCTACGCACGATGGGTTACGACGTCGGCGCCACCGGCTTCGAGCTGGTCTTGTCGAAGGACGTGGCCGGCGTCGTCGAGCAGTACCTGTACGACGACGTCACCGGGTTCCTCGGAGCGCACGGCCTGACGACGACGGACGTGGGCGCGTGGGTCAGCCACCCCGGCGGTCCCAAGGTCATCGAGGCGATCGTCAAGACCCTCGACCTGCCGCCGGAGGCGCTGGAGCTGACCTGGCGTTCGCTCGGCGAGATCGGCAACCTCTCGTCCGCGTCGGTGCTGCACGTGCTGCGCGACACCCTGGCCAAGCCGCCGCCCAGCGACAGCCCCGGGCTGATGATCGCGATGGGTCCCGGATTCTGTTCTGAGCTCGTGCTCCTGCGCTGGCATTGAGTCCACGAGTGGCGCGACCCCTGGCGCCCGCAGTTGACGAGATCGGCAGACGGCACGAGCGGCCGTTGAGAGAATATGGCGATGATCGTCGCGCGGCTTGGCGCCGATTGAGTAACCCGAGAGGTCGGGGCTCATGAGCAGCACTCACGAAGAGCTGGTGCGGGCCCTGCGCGCGTCCCTGAAACAAAACGAGCAGCTCAAGCGCGAGAACCGCGAATACCTGGCCCAGGCGACCGAGCCGGTGGCGATCGTCGGGATGGGTTGCCGCTATCCGGGCGGGGTCGATTCGCCCGAGGGTCTGTGGGCGATGGTCGCCGAGGGTCGCGACGTGGTGTCGGACTTCCCGGACGACCGGGGCTGGGACCTGGCCGACCTGTTCGACGCCGACGCCGACGCGGTCGGCAAGTCGTATTCGAGGCAGGGCGGGTTCCTCGCCGACGTGGCCGGTTTCGACGCGGCCTTCTTCGGGATCGCGCCCAGCGAGGCCCTGGCGATGGATCCGCAGCAGCGGTTGTTGCTGGAAATCTCGTGGGAGGCGCTGGAGCGGGCCGGGATCGACCCCCTGGGCTTGCGGGGCTCGGCTACCGGGGTGTTCGCCGGCGTCTTCCATGGTTCGTACGGCGGCGCGGGCCGGGTGCCGGGCGAGCTGGAGCGCTACGGGATGCGGGGCACGACGCTGAGCGTGGCGTCGGGCCGGGTGGCGTACGCGCTGGGGTTGGAGGGCCCGGCGGTGTCGGTGGACACCGCGTGTTCCTCGTCGTTGGTGGCGATGCACCTGGCGGCGCGGTCGCTGCGGTCGGGGGAGTGCGATCTGGCACTGGCCGGCGGCGTGACCGTGATGGCGACCCCGGCGATGTTCGTCGACTTCAGCCGGCAGCGGGCGCTGTCGGCCGACGGTCGGTGCAAGGCCTACGCCGGCGCCGCCGACGGGACCGGGTTCTCCGAGGGTGCCGGGATGCTGGTGCTGGAGCGGCTCAGCGATGCCCGGCGGTTGGGGCATCCGGTGCTGGCGGTGCTGCGGGGTTCGGCGGTCAACCAGGACGGCGCCTCAAACGGGCTGGCGACGCCGAACGGGCCGTCGCAGCAGCGGGTGATCCGCGCGGCGCTGGCCAGCGCGCGCCTCGAGGCGGCCGACGTCGACGTCGTGGAGGGGCACGGCACCGGCACGATGCTGGGGGATCCGATTGAGGCCCAGGCGATTTTGGCGACCTATGGGCAAGATCGGGTTGAGCCGCTCTGGTTGGGCTCGATCAAATCGAACATGGGCCACACCTCGGCCGGCGCGGGCGTGGCCGGGGTGATCAAGATGATTCAGGCGATGCGCCACGGGGTGATGCCCCAGACGCTGCACGTGGATGTGCCGTCGCCGCATGTGGATTGGTCGGCGGGGGCGGTGTCGTTGTTGACCGAGCCGCGGGCCTGGCCCGCGGGGGATCGTCCGCGCCGGGCTGGGGTGTCGTCGTTCGGGATCAGCGGGACCAATGCCCACGTCATCGTCGAGGAGGCACCCGCCGAGCCGGAACCGGTTGTGGCCCAACGCGACGAGCCGCCGTCGGTGCCGTGGGTGTTGTCGGCCCGCTCCGAGCGGGCGCTGGCCGACCAGGCGGCCCGGCTGGCGGCGTGGGTCGGGGAACGCGAGGGTTTGAGCGCCGCCGATGTCGGGTGGTCGCTGGCCAGCAGCCGCTCGACGTTCGAGCACCGTGCCGTCGTGGTCGGTCCCGACCGTGAGGCACTGCTCGCCGGCCTGGCCGGGGTGGCGTCCGGTTCGCCCGGCGCATGCGCGGTGGTGCGCCGGGCCCGCGCGGCGGCCAAGACGGCGTTCGTGTTCCCGGGGCAGGGCTCGCAGTGGGTCGGCATGGCAGCCCAATTACTCGACGAGTCAACGGTATTCGCCGACCACATGCGCCGGTGCGACAAGGCGCTCGGCGAGCACGTCCAGTGGTCGTTGCTCGACGTCATCCGCGCGGCGCCGGGCGCGCCGGGGCTGGATCGGGTGGACGTGGTGCAGCCGGCGCTGTGGGCGGTCATGGTGTCGCTCGCCGAGTTGTGGCGGTCGATGGGCGTCGCCCCCGACGCGGTGATCGGCCACTCGCAGGGCGAGATCGCCGCGGCGTGCGTGGCGGGGGCGCTCTCGCTCGAGGATGGCGCGCGGGTGGTGGCGTTGCGCAGCCTGCTCCTGCTGCAGTTGTCGGGCGAGGGGGGCATGGCCTCGCTGGCGTGCGGCCTACCGCAGGCACAGGAGTTGGCGGCGCACTGGGATGATCGGCTGAATATCGCCGCGGTGAACGGCGTTTCGGCGGTCGTCGTGTCCGGCGATGTGGAGGCGCTGGACGGGCTGATCCGGCGCTGCGAGGCCGACAACGTTCGGGCTCGCCGGATCGACGTCGACTACGCGTCGCACTCGACGCAGGTGGACGCGATCCGCGAACCCCTGATTCAGGCGCTGGCGGACATCGAGCCACGGTCATCGTCGACCGCGTTCTACTCGACCGTCACCGGTGACATCATCGACACGGCGGGCCTGGATGCCGAGTACTGGTTCCGAAACATCCGCGAGACGGTGGAATTCGAGCGAGCGGTGCGGGGTGCACGCGAGGCCGGGTACCGGATGTTTGTCGAATGCAGCCCGCACCCAGTATTGATCGCCGGCATCGAAGAGACGGTCGGCGCGGTGAATTCCGTGGAAGACGCGATCGTCGTCCCGTCGCTGGGCCGTGACGAGGGCGGCCTCGACCGGTTCTGGCTGTCCGTGGGCCAGGCGCACGTGGCCGGGGCCGAGGTCGACTGGCGGGCGGCGTTCGCCGGCGGCGACGCGCGGCGTGTCGAGCTGCCGACGTATGCGTTTCAGCGACAGCGGTTTTGGTTGCCGGCCCAGTTCATGGGTTCGGGCGACATGGGTCGGTTGGGGTTGGCCGCGGCCGAGCACGCCTTGTTGGGTGCGGTGGTGCAGCGACCCGATTCAGGCGGGGTGGTGCTGACGGGTCGGCTGTCCGACGCCGCGCACCCCTGGCTGGCCGACCACCAGGTGACCGGGGTGACGCTGTTCCCGGGAACCGGGTTTGTGGAACTGGCCTCCCGGGCCGGTGACGAGGTCGGCTGCCCGGTGATCGAGGAGCTGACCCTGTCGGCCCCGTTGGTCCTGCCCGCGGACGGCTCGGCGCAGGTTCAGGTGGTCGTCGGCGGTGCGGATGCGGCCGGTTCGCGGCCGGTGGCGGTCTATTCCGCTGGCCTGCAGCCGGATTCGGATTGGGCGTTGAACGCCGAGGGCCTGCTGGGGGTTCGGGCGGCCGCGCCGGGCGCGGATTTGTCAGCCTGGCCGCCGGTGGGCGCGGAACCGGTCGACGTCAGCGACGCATATCGGCGCCTGGCCGCGCGGGGATACGAATACGGCGCGGCCTTTCGGGGATTGCGGGCCATGTGGCGGCGCGGCGACGAGATCTTCGCCGAGGTCGCCGTTTCACCAGAGGCCGGGGTGACGGTTGACGGGTTCGGGATTCATCCCGCCTTGCTGGACGCCGCGCTGCACGCGCTGGGCCTGGCCGATGCGGACGCCCCGACGGTGCTGCCGTTTTCCTGGCAGCGGGTGAGCCTGCACGCGGCGGGGGCATCACGGGCGCGGGTGCGGATCGTGCCGGCGGGCGCCGGGGCGGTGTCCATCGAGCTGGCCGATGCGATGGGCCTTCCCGTGTTGTCGGTAGGACGCCTCGACCTACGGCCGATGTCGGCGGGCCAGCTGTCGGCGGCGGTCCCGGGCGCCGGCGGGCTGCTCGAGGTCTCCTGGTCACCAACGCCGTTGGGCGACAGCGGTGTTGGCGATGGCGTGGTGGTGTGGGAGCCGGGCACGGGCCCGGATGTGGTGCGGGCAGCGCACGAGGCCGTTCACGAGGCGTTGGGGGTGTTGCAGTCCTGGCTGGCCGGCGACGGGCACGGGGTGCTCGTGGTGCAGACCCGCGGCGCCGTCGCGCTGCCCGGCGAGGACGTCACGGATCTGGCCGGCGCTGCGGTGTGGGGGTTGGTCCGCTCCGCCCAGGCCGAGCATCCCGACCGGTTGGTGCTGGTCGATTCGGACGGGTCGCTGGACACGAGCGCGGTGATCGGTTGCGGCGAGCCACAGTTGGTGATCCGGGCCGGGGTCGCGTATGCCGCCCGGCTGGCGCCGGTGCCGCCCGACGCGGCGTTGGCGCTGCCGCAGGGCAATTGGCGGTTGGACGCCGGCGGCGGGGGGACGCTGGAGGACTTGGTCGTGCGGCCGAGCCCGCCGGTGGAACTGGCCGCCGGCCAGGTGCGCGTGGCGGTAGCCGCCGTCGGGGTGAACTTCCGGGATGTGCTGGTGGCGTTGGGGATGTACCCGGGCGGCGGCCAGCTGGGCGCCGAGGGCGTCGGCGTGATCGCCGAAGTCGGCCCCGGGGTGTCGGGGCTGGGGGTCGGTGACCGCGTGATGGGGCTGCTCGGGGTCGTGGGTTCGGAAGCGGTGGTCGATGCGCGGTTGGTGACCGCCGTCCCGGCGCAGTGGTCAACGGTCGAGGCCGCGGGCGTGCCGGTGGTGTTCTTGACGGCGTTGTACGGCCTGTCGGTGCTGGCCGGGCTGCGGGCCGGACAGCGGGTGCTGATCCACGCCGCCACGGGCGGGGTCGGCATGGCCGCGGTCCAGCTGGCCCGACATTGGGGGGCCGAGGTCTTCGCCACCGCCAGCCGGGGCAAGTGGGAAACGTTGCGCGCGATGGGTTTCGACGACGACCACATCGGCGACTCGCGGACAACCGCGTTCGAGCAACAATTCCTCGCGGCCACCGGGGGCCGCGGGGTGGACGTCGTGCTGGACTCGCTGGCCGGGGATTTCGTGGACGCCTCGTTGCGGTTGCTGGTCGACGGAGGGCAGTTCGTCGAGATGGGCAAGACCGACCTGCGCGACCCCGACGAGGTCGCCGCGCAGCATCCGGGCGTGCGCTATCAGGCGTTCGACCTGACCGAGGTCAGCCCCGATCGCATCGCGGTCATGCTGGCCGAGCTGACGGATCTGTTCAAAGAGGGCGTCCTGAAGCCGCTGCCGACAAGGGCTTTCGACGTGCGCCGCGCCGCCGAGACGTATCGGTTCGTCAGCCAGGCCCGCCACGTCGGGAAGATCGTGCTGACGCTGTCGTCGGGGCTTTCCGGGGGCACCGCGCTGATCACTGGCGGAACCGGGATGGCCGGTTCGGCGCTGGCGCGTCACCTCGTCGCCCAGTACGGGGTGGCCCACGTCGTGCTGGCCAGCAGGAGCGGTGGCGACGAACGAACGGCCGAGCTGGAGGCCGAGTTACGGTCGGCCGGGGCTGGGGTGTCCGTGGTGTCCTGCGATGTGGGGGACCGGGGCGCGGCCGCGGCGCTGTTGGCGCGGGTGCCCGCCGAGCATCCGTTGCGCGGGGTGTTTCATGCCGCGGGGACGCTGGACGACGGGTTGATCGCGTCGTTGACGCCCCAGCGGGTGGATGCGGTGTTGCGCGCCAAGGTCGATGGGGCCTGGAACCTGCACGAGCTGACCGCGGGGCTGGATCTGTCTGCGTTCGTGCTGTTTTCGTCGATGGCCGGCATCGTCGGCACCCCCGGTCAGGGCAATTACGCCGCGGCCAACAGCTTCCTGGACGCGCTCGCCGCCCATCGCCGCGCGAATGGTTTGCCCGGCTTGTCGGTGGCCTGGGGCCTGTGGGAGCAGGCTTCGACGATGACCGCGCACCTCGGCGACACGGACAAGGACCGCATGAGTCGGCTGGGCCTTGCGCCGTTGTCGACCACCGAGGCCCTCCAGCGTCTGGACGCCGCCATGGTGGGCGAGCGGCCCGTCGTGGTGGCCACGTCCCTGGACCGGATCGCGCTGTCGCACAACGCCGCCGCGCTGCCACCCCTGCTGCACGGTCTGGCCACCCGTCCCGCGCGTCGCGTCATCGACGACACCTCCATGACCGCCTCGACGACGGGCCTGACCGCGCGGCTCCGGGAACTGCCCCCCGACCAGCGCCACCGCGAGCTCGTCGAGTTGGTGCGCAGCAACGCCGCCACGGTGCTGGGACGAACCGACGTGGCGGACATCAACGCCGAACGGGCGTTCCAGGAGCTGGGTTTCGACTCGCTGACGGCGGTCGAACTGCGTAACCGGCTGAAAACCGCCACCGGGCTCACCCTTTCGCCCACGATCATTTTCGACCACCCCACGCCGACCGCGCTGGGTGAATACCTGGACACCCGCCTCGCGGTCGGGACGGAGAAGCCCGACCCGGCGGCCCGCGCCAACGACATCGCCGCAGAGCTGCAAGCGCTCCTGAACCGAACCGACTGGAACCCGGAAGACAAGGCGCACCTGGCCATCCGGCTGCAAAACCTGCTGACCACCCTCACCAGCGCCCACCTCGACGACACCGACGACGCAGACATCCACACCGCGACCGAAAGCCAACTCTTCGCCATCCTCGACGAAGAGCTGGGCTCGTAACTTAAGGAGCACGCGGTGCCGGGCACCGAAAAGCATCTCGATTACCTCAAGCGGCTCACCGCCGATCTCAGGCGGACGCGTCGGCGCGTGCTGGAGTTGGAAGGCAAGCAGTCGGAGCCGGTGGCGGTGGTGGGGATGGCCTGCCGCTACGCGGGCGGGGTGGATTCGCCGGAAGCGTTGTGGGACATGGTGGTCGAAGGCCGCGACGCGGTGTCGGATTTTCCGACCGACCGGGGCTGGGACGTCGACGGGTTGTTCGATCCGGATCCCGATGCCAAGGGCAAGATGTACACGCGCCGCGGGTGCTTCCTGCGCGACGCCGGCGACTTCGACGCTGGTTTCTTCGGCATCGGCCCCAGCGAGGCCCTGGCGATGGATCCGCAGCAACGCCTGATGCTGGAGCTCTCGTGGGAGGCGTTGGAGCGGGCGGGGATTGACCCGCTCACGCTGCGCGGCTCGGCCACCGGGGTGTTCGCCGGGGTCATCCACGCCGGCTACGGCGGCGAGGTGAAGGGCGAGCTGGAGGGCTACGGGCTCACCGGCTCGACCCTCAGCGTGACCTCCGGCCGGGTGGCATACGTGCTGGGGCTGGAAGGCCCGGCGGTATCCGTGGATACCGCGTGCTCGTCGTCGTTGGTGGCCATGCACCTGGCGGCGCAGTCGCTGCGCTCGGGGGAGTCCGAGCTGGCGCTGGCCGGCGGCGTGACGGTGATGGCCACCCCCGCCGCCTTCGTGGAATTCAGCCGGCAACGGGCGCTGGCGCCCGACGGCCGGTGCAAGGTGTATGCCGGCGCCGCCGACGGCACCGCGTGGTCGGAGGGCGCGGGCATGCTGGTGCTCGAGCGGCTGAGCGATGCCCGCCGCCTGGGGCATCCGGTGCTGGCGGTGCTGCGCGGTTCGGCGGTCAACCAGGACGGCGCCTCGAACGGTTTGACCGCGCCCAATGGTCCGTCGCAGCAGCGGGTGATCCGCGCTGCGCTCGCCAACGCCGCCCTGAGCGCGGCCGACGTCGACGTGGTCGAGGGCCACGGGACCGGAACGGTGCTCGGGGATCCGATTGAGGCCCAGGCACTTCTGGCGACCTACGGCCAGGACCGCGTCGAACCGCTGTGGCTCGGATCGATCAAATCCAATATCGGCCATACCTCCGCCGGCGCGGGCGTGGCCGGGGTGATCAAGATGATCCAGGCGATGCGCCACGGGGTGATGCCCCAGACGCTGCACGTGGATGTGCCGTCGCCGCATGTGGATTGGTCGGCGGGGGCGGTGTCGTTGTTGACCGAGCCGCGGCCCTGGCCCGCGGGGGATCGTCCGCGCCGGGCGGGCGTGTCGTCGTTCGGGATCAGCGGGACCAACGCCCACGTGATCGTCGAGGATCCACCGGCGCTGGAAGGCGTTGCGGTTGAGCGCGATGAGCCCCGTCAGGCCGTCGTGGCGCCGTGGGTGCTGTCGGCTCGTTCGCCCGAAGCACTGGGCGCGTATGCTAAGCGGCTGCTGGCGCGGGTGAGCGCCGACGAGGGCCTGGACGTCATCGATGTCGGGTGGTCATTGGCCACCACGCGCTCCGCCTTCGATCATCGCGCGGTAGTGGTGGGCGACGACCGCGTGGCGATGCAACTGAGTTTGGTGCAGCTGGCCGCCGGCGACCCGGGCCCCGACACAGTCGTCGGACGGGCGCGGGCGGCGGGCAAGACGGTGTGGCTGTTCCCCGGTCAGGGGTCGCAGCGGCTGGGGATGGGCGCGGCGCTGTACCGGCGCTTCGGAGAGTTCGCCCGCGCCTTCGACGAAACCGCGCAGGCCTTGGACGAACACCTGCGGTTGCCGCTGCGCCAGGTGGTGTGGGGGGATGACCCGAACCTGTTGGAAAGCACGGAGTTTGCCCAGCCGGCACTGCTCGCGGTCGAGGTCGCGCTGGCCGCGCTGTGGCGGTCCTGGGGTGTGCACCCCGATGTGGTGATCGGCCATAGCGTCGGTGAGATCGCGGCCGCCCACGTCGCCGGGGTGCTGTCCCTGGCCGACGCGGCCAAACTGGTGGCCGCGCGGGGCCGCTTGATGGGCGCGCTGCCCGCCGGTGGCGTGATGGTCGCCGTGGCCGCCAGTGAGGCCGAGGTGGCGCCGTTGTTGACCGAGGACGTCAGCCTGGCGGCAATCAACGGGCCCAGCGCCGTGGTGATTTCGGGCGAGGCGGCCGCGGTGGACGCAGTGGCCGACCGGTTGGCGAAGCAGGGCCGGCGAATACATCGATTGGCGGTCTCGCACGCGTTCCACTCGCCGCTGATGGAACCCATGATCGAGCGGTTCGCGGAGGTGGTCGGCCAGGTAGCGCCGGCCGAACCGCGGATTGCGTTGATATCCAACGTGACCGGCCAGGTGGCCGGGCCAGGGTACGGCTCGCCGCAGTATTGGGTCGAGCATGTCCGCGCGCCGGTGCGCTTCGCCGACGGCATCCAACTGGCCGAGACGCTCGGGGCCGGGGTGTTCGTCGAAGTGGGGCCCGGTAAGGCGCTGACGGCCGCGGTGGCGCAGTCGTCGACCACCGAGGCGGTGGTGTCCGTCGCCAAAGACCGGGCCGAGGTCGAGTCGCTCCTCACCGCGGCCGCGCGCCTGTTCGCCGCCGGGGTGGGCGTGGACTGGGGCACGACGTTCGCCGGCCTCGATGCCCGACGCGTGGACCTGCCCACGTATCCCTTCCAGCGCCGCAGGTTTTGGCTGTCGGCGGAGATGGTGGGGTCACGCGATGTCGACGGCCTGGGCCTGACCGGGTCCGACCATCCGCTGCTGGGCGCGGTCGTGGAACGGCCCGATTCGGGAGAGGTGGTGTTGGCGGGCAGGCTCTCGCTCGCGGCGCAACCGTGGCTGGCCGATCACGCGGTGGGCGGGGTGGTGTTGTTTCCCGGGGCCGGCTTTGTGGAGCTGGCGCTGCGCGCCGGTGACGAGGTCGGCTGTTCGGCAATCGAGGAGCTCACGTTGTCGGCGCCGCTGGTGTTGCCGGCAACCGGCGGGGTCCAGGTGCAGGTGCTGGTGGGTGTCGCCAACGACGCGGGCGCTCGGGCCGTCTCGGTGTATTCCTCAGGCGCGCAGTCGGATTCGGGATGGGTGCTGCACGCCGAGGGCGTGTTGACGCCGCGGGCGGTGACGCCGATCGCGGATTCCTCGGCATGGCCGCCGGTGGGGGCGGTCGCCGTCGACGTCAGCGGCGCCTACGAGAGCATGGCCGGCCGCGGCTACGGCTACGGCCCGGCGTTCCGGGGGCTACGGGGCGTGTGGCGGCGGGGGACCGAGATTTTCGCGGAAGCCGCCGTCCCGCCGGACGTGGGGGTCGCGTTGGGCGGGTTCGGGATTCACCCGGTGCTGCTCGACGCGAGCCTGCACGCCCTGGGGGTGGGCGGCGAGCAGGATCAGATCCTGCTGCCCTTCTCCTGGCAGGGTGTCACGTTGCATGCTGCGGGCGCAGCGCACGTGCGGGTCCGGATTGCGCCGGCGGGCTCGGGGGCGATGTCGCTGGAGATCGCCGACGCGGCGGGGCTGCCGGTGTTGTCGGTGCGGGAGTTGGTGGTTCGCCCGGTGTCGCCCGAGCAGCTGGCGGCCGCGGGTCGTCCCGGCGGCGGCCTGCTCGAGGTCAGCTGGTCTCCAATTTCGCTGAGCGGCGATGCGGCGGGCGAGCCTGCGGAGGTGTGGGAGTGCCCTGCCGGCGCCGGAAGCCCGGTCGAGTCGGTGCACGCCGCCACCGCGGCGGCGCTGGAGATGTTGCAGTCGTCGCTGGCCGCCGATCGAAGCGGTCCGTTGGTGGTGTTGACCCGCGGCGCGGTGGGGTTGGCCGGCGAGGACGTCACGGATCTGGCCGGCGCGGCGGTGTGGGGGCTGGTGCGTTCGGCGCAGGCCGAGCATCGGGGCCGGGTGGTTTTGGTCGATTCCGACGGGTCGCTCGACGCCGAGTCGGTAATCGCCTGTGGGGAACCGCAATTGGTGGTGCGCAAGGGCGTGGCCTACCAAGCGCGGCTGACACCCGTGCAGTCGGACCCCGCGCTAGAGCTGCCGGCGGGCGACTGGCGACTGGCCGCTGGTAGCGGGGGGACGCTCGAAGACCTGGTGGCCGAGCCGTGCCCCCGGGCGGAATTGGCTGCCGGCCAGGTGCGGGTGGCGGTCGCCGCGGTCGGCGTGAACTTCCGGGATGTGCTGGTGGCGCTCGGGATGTACCCGGGTGCGGCGCAGTTGGGTGCCGAGGGCGCCGGGGTCGTCGTCGAGGTGGGCCCGGAGGTGACGGGCCTGGCCGTCGGCGATGCGGTGATGGGGATCCTGGGTTTGGCGGGTTCCGAGGCCGTCGTCGATCAGCGATACGCGGTGCGGGTGCCGCAGGGGTGGTCGTTGACCGAGGCCGCGGGTGTGCCGGTGGTGTTCTTGACGGCGCTGTACGGGTTGTCGGTGCTGGCCGGCGTGCGGGCCGGGCAGCGGGTTCTGGTGCACGCCGCGGCCGGCGGGGTCGGCATGGCGGCGGTCCAGCTGGCCCGGCACTGGGGTGCGGAAATTTTCGTCACCGCGAGTCGCGGCAAGTGGGACACCCTGCGCGCCATGGGGTTTGACGAAGACCACATCGGCGACTCGCGTTCGCTGGAATTCGAGCAGAAGTTCCTGGCCGCCACGGACGGGGCCGGAGTGGACGTGGTGCTCAACTCGCTGGCCGGGGAGTTCACCGACGCGTCGTTGCGGTTGCTCGCATCGGGCGGTCGCTTCATCGAGATGGGCAAGACCGATCTGCGTGACCCGCAGGCGATCGCCGCGATCGATCCCGGTGTGGAGTATCGGGCGTTCGACCTGATGGAGGCCGGCCCGCAGCACATCCAGGAGATGTTGGTGAAGCTGGTCGGGCTGTTCGAGGCCGGCGCCCTGAACCGCCTGCCGTTGCGGACCTGGGACGTGCGCCGCGCCGTCGAGGCGTACCGGTTCGTCAGCCAGGCCCGGCACATCGGCAAAGTGGTTCTGACGCTGCCGAACCGGCCCGGCGTCGGGCTGGCCGGCGGCACGGTGTTGATCACCGGCGGCACCGGGATGGTGGGCGGCCTGGTGGCCCGTCACGTGGTCGCTCGGCACGGGGTCCGCCACGTCGTCTTGGCCAGCCGCCGCGGCCAAACCGCCGACGGCGCCGACGAACTGGTGGCCGACCTGACCCGGGCGGGCGCCACGGTCCAGGTGGTGGCCTGCGACGTGAGCGACCGCGCGGCGGCGGCGGAGTTGTTGGCGGGGCTGCCTGACCAGCATCCGTTGAGCGCGGTGATTCACGCCGCCGGGGTGCTCGACGACGCGGTGATCGCATCGCTGACGCCCGAGCGCCTCGACACGGTGTTGCGGGCCAAAGCTGACGCTGCGTGGAACCTGCACGAGCTGACCCGGGATCTGAATCTCGCCGCATTCGTGGTCTTTTCATCGATGGCCGGGGTGGTCGGCGCACCCGGTCAGGGCAACTACGCGGCGGCCAACAGCTTCCTCGACGCGCTCGCCGCCCACCGGCGCGCGAATGGGCTTCCCGCACTGTCGGTCGCCTGGGGGCTCTGGGAACAGGACTCCGGCATGACGCAGCATCTCGGCGATCGCGACAAGGCCCGGATAAGCCGCGTCGGGCTGGCCCCGCTGTCCGGCGAGCAGGCGCTCGATCTCTTCGATAACGCCCTGTTGAGCGAGCAACCCGTCGTCGTGGCCACCCGCCTCGACCGGGACGCGCTCGCCCGCAACAGCGCGGCGCTGCCCCCGCTGTTGAGCGGCTTGGCCAACCGCCCCGCCCGGCGCGTGGTCGACCACGTCGAGATCGCGATGGCGTCGACCGGCTTGCGGGCGCGGCTGGCCGGCCTGACCCCCGAGCAGCGGCACCGCGAACTGGTGGATCTGGTGTGCGGAAACGCCGCTACGGTGCTCGGTCACAGCAGCACGGACGTCGAGGCCGAACAGCCCTTCCAGGATCTCGGCTTCGATTCACTGACCGCCGTCGAACTGCGCAACCGCCTGAAAAACGCCACCGGGCTTACCCTTTCGCCGACGCTGATCTTCGATCACCCGACCCCTGCCGCGCTCGCCGAGCATCTGGACGGCCAGCTCGCCGCGGGCCCGACCGCCGAAAAGCCCGACCCGATGGCCCGTTTCAACGACGTCGTCCGCGAGCTCCAGACGCTGATCGACCAGCCCGGCTTGGACCCCGACGACAAAAAGCGCATGACGGCCCGCATCGAGATGCTGCTGACCCTGAGCACCGCTCAATCCGATCCCGCCGCCCACGACGATCTTTTCGATGACGACATCGAGAACGCCACCGAGAGCGAGCTGTTCGCCATCCTCGACGAGGAATCCGGACCCTGACCGACGCCGCACACGGGATCGTGTTGCAGCACACTGATATGGAGGACGGCGTGCGCCCGGCAGACGTAGCGATCATCGGGATCGCCTGCAGGTTCCCGGGCGCCGCCAACCCCGCCGAATTCTGGCGCGTGCTTCGCGACGGAAAAGAAGTCACCCGTGTCGCCGAGGGCAGGACCCGCCGAGAAGGGCTGCTGGACAACGTCGCCGAGTTCGACGCGGACTTCTTCAACGTTTCACCGCGCGAGGCCGGCGCGATGGATCCCCGCCAGCGGCTGGCGCTGGAGCTTGCCTGGGAGCTTCTCGAGGACGCGTTCCTGGTGCCGGAAGGCCTGCGCGGCGAACAGGTCGCTGTCTACCTCGGTGCGATGAGCGACGACTACGCGGTGCTGACGCTCGACAGCGCGGAACACGTCGACCATCACTCCTTCGCCGGAATCAGCCGGGCGATGATCGCGAACAGGATTTCCTACGCCTTGGGCCTCTACGGCCCGAGCATGACGATCGATGCCGGACAGTCATCGTCGTTGGTGTCCGTCCACGCCGCGGCGGAAAGCCTGCGCTCGGGCGAATCCAAGCTGGCGATCGCGGGCGGTGTCCACCTCAACCTCGCGACCGAGACATCCCTGCTGGAAAGGGAATTCGGAGCGCTGTCGGAATCGGGCCACACCTATGCCTTCGACGCCCGCGCCGACGGCTACGTGCGCAGCGAGGGCGGCGGGCTGGTGCTGCTGAAGCCGTTGCGCACCGCCCTCGAGGACGGAGACCGCATCCGCGCGGTCATCCGCGGCAGCGCGGTCGGCAACGCCGGGCACACCGCCGCCGGGCAGACCGCGCCCTCGGTCGCGGGACAGGCCGACGTCATCCGCCGCGCCCTGCGCGACGCGGGCCTCCAACCGGGCGAGTTGGAGTATGTCGAGGCGCACGGCACCGGCACCCCGGTCGGCGACCCGGTGGAGGCGAACGCGCTGGCGGAGGCGATCGGCAGGCTCCGACAGCGCCCGCTGACCGTGGGGTCGGTGAAGACCAACATCGGCCACGCGGGCGGCGCCGCGGGCATCGCGGGTTTGGTCAAGGCCGTGCTGTCAATCGAGAATGGTGCAATTCCCGCGAGCCTCAACTACGCCGCTCCGACAATGGATCTGGACGGCCTCGGGCTGCGCGTCAGCACCGAACTGACCCCCTGGCCGGCGGGGGAGGGCCCGCGACGGGCGGGGGTGTCGTCGTTCGGCATGGGCGGCACCAACGCCCACGTGATCGTCGAGCAGGCGCCCGCGCGCCCGGAAACGCCCGTGGCCGAACGCGAGAACGGGCCGACCGTGTGGGTGCTGTCCGGCCGCTCGCAGCGCGCGTTGGCCAATCAGGCCGCGCGGCTGCACGCGCGGGTGGCCGCCGACCCGGGGCTGGACGCGAGCGACGTGGCGTGGTCGTTGGCGACGACGCGCTCGGTGTTCGAGCATCGCGCGGCGCTGGTGGGCGCCGATCGCGGGACCCTGACCGAGGCGCTGGCCGGTTTGGCGCGCGGCGAGCCGCGTACCGACGCCGTCGTCGGCCGGGCGCATGCGCCGGGCACGACGGCGTTCGTCTTCGCCGGGCAGGGCGCGCAGTCGCTGGGGATGGGGGCCGAGCTGTACGGTCGGTTCCCGGTGTTCGCGGAGGCTTTCGACGAGGCCGCCGCCGCGCTGGACGACCGGCTGCGCGGCGTGATGTGGGGCAGCGACCTAAATCTGTTGGATAACACCGAGTTTGCGCAGCAGGCGTTGTTCGCCGTCCAGGTGGGGCTGGCGGCGCTGCTGCGGCACTGGGGGGTGGTCCCCGACGTGGTGATGGGGCATTCGGTGGGCGAGATCACCGCCGCCCATGTCGCGGGGGTGTTGTCGCTGTCCGACGCGGCCAAGGTGGTCGCGGCGCGGGGCCGGTTGATGGCGGGGTTGCCCGCCGGCGGCGCGATGGTGGCGATCGGCGCCGGCGAGGGCGAGGTGGCGCCGCTGCTCACCGACGGCGTGGCCATCGCGGCGATCAACGGCCCAGAGGCGGTGGTGATCTCCGGGTCGGAAGCCGCCGTCGGCGCCATCACCCAAACCCTGGCAGACCGGGGCAGGCGCTTCCATCGGTTGGCCGTCTCACACGCGTTCCACTCGCCGCTAATGGAGCCCATGATCGAAACCTTCGAAGCCGCAGTGTCCGACATCTCGCCAGATGGCCCTCGAATACCATTGGTGTCCAACGTGTCTGGGCAGCTCGCCGGACCCGGCTACGGATCCGCGCGGTATTGGGCCGAGCATGTGCGCCGTCCGGTGCGCTTCGCCGACGGAGTGCGAGCCGCCGAGTCGTTCGGGGCCGGCGTGTTCGTCGAAGTCGGTCCCGGCGGCGGGCTCAGCGCCGCGGCGGAGCAATGCCTGGCGACCGAGCGTCCCGTCGCGACGGTCACGCTGGCCAAGGATCGCCCGGAGGTGGAGTCGCTGCTCATGGCGGCCGCTCGGTTGTTCACCACCGGCGTGGCGGTCGACTGGAGCGCGGTCCTGCGGCCTGGCCGGCGGGTCGAGTTGCCGACGTATGGCTTTGTGCGCCAGAAGTTTTGGTTGGGTAGCGGTACAGATGCGCCGAGACCGGACGCCCCGCACGAGACGGCCGAGCGCCTACGCCAGCTGCCGCCGCGCGACCGCCGCCGCCGCCTGACCGAGCTGGTCTGCGCCCACGCCGCGGCGGTGTTGGGACATCCGGACGGCCACGCCGTCGACCCGGAGCGCGCCTTCCAGGATCTCGGGTTCGACTCCCTGACCGGGGTGGAACTGCGCAACCGGCTCAAAGCCGACATCGGGCTGGCCCTGTCGCGCACGCTCATCTTCGACTATCCCAACCCCGCGGCGCTGGCCGATCATCTCGGCCAACAACTGCTGAGCGGCGAATCCGAAGAGTCCGATGACGAAAAGGTCTGGTCGGTGCTGAGAAAGATTCCGCTTCAGGAACTTCGCAGAACCGGATTGCTCGACAAGTTATTACTGTTGGCCGGCGACCCGGAAAAGTCGCTCGACGATTCAACGGTCACCGAGGACGCCATCGACTCCTTGAGCCCCGACGCGCTAATTGCGCTTGCCCTTGACGCGGCAGAAGGCGAAGACGTTCAATAGTCAAACTGCCACTGGCGGAATTGATTACGCGGCGCGTGCCCACCTTAATTTGACATACGTTGAATATCAACTGAATTGCGATGCGGCGCGAAAACTCTTAAACTTCGCAGGTTACGGAGTGGTTCACAGCCTCGGGTGAAAGTCTTCGCTTTCGTCCGCCCATAACCGAAAAGGTGGGCGCATGAGCGTTATTGCGGGCGTGTTCGGTGCGCTGCCACCGCATCGGTATAGCCAGAGCGAGATCACCGACCAATTCGTCGAGTTTCCCGGGCTGAAGGAACACGAGGAGATCGTGCGGCGCCTGCACGCCGCCGCGAGGGTCAACAGCCGCCACTTCGTGCTGCCGTTGGAGCGCTACCCCACGCTGACCGACTTCGGGGAGGCCAACGCGATCTTCATCGACGCCGCCGTCGATCTTGGCTGCGAGGCGCTGTCGGGCGCGCTCGACGAGGCCGGCCTGGAGCCGAAAGACATCGACATGATCGCGACCACCACGGTCACCGGTATCGCGGTGCCGTCGCTGGATGCCCGCATCGCCGGGCGGCTCGGCCTGCGTCCCGACGTGCGCCGGGTGCCGCTCTTCGGATTGGGTTGCGTGGCGGGGGCCGCGGGGGTGGCCCGGCTGAACGACTACCTGCGCGGCGCGCCCGACGGCGTCGCGGTTCTGGTTTCGGTCGAGCTGTGTTCGCTCACCTATCCGGCCGTCAAGCCGACGGTGTCCGGGCTGGTGGGGAGCGCGTTGTTCGGTGACGGCGCGGCCGCGGTGGTGGCGGTCGGCGACCGTCGCGCCGACCAGGTTCGCGCGAGCGGGCCCGACATCCTCGATTCGCGCAGCCGCCTCTACCCCGACTCGCTGCAGATCATGGGCTGGAACGTCAGCTCCTCGGGGCTCCAACTCGTGCTGTCGCCGGACCTGACGACGTTGATCGATCGCTACCTGGCCGACGACGTCAACGGCTTCCTCGCCACCCACGGGCTCGGCAGGGACGACATCGGCGCATGGGTCAGCCACCCGGGTGGCCCCAAGGTGATCGACGCCATCTCCAGGGCGCTGGACCTCGCCCCCGACGCGCTCGAGCTGACGTGGCGCTCGCTCGGCGAAATCGCCAACCTCTCGTCGGCCTCGGTGCTGCACATCCTGCGCGACACCATCGCCAAGCCGCCGCCCAGCGGAAGCCCCGGGCTGATGCTCGCGATGGGTCCCGGCTTCTGCTCGGAGCTGGTGCTACTGCGCTGGCACTAGCCCCCCACTCGGCGCGGTGAAATTCGGGTCGAGTGTGGGGGATATGCACACAAAACGACCCTTGAGTTCTGGGGGTGG
>NZ_AUWQ01000142.1 GCF_000455205.1 Mycobacterium sp. UM_CSW
GGGCGGGCACGGCGGCGCCGCTCTGTCGGGCAACGGCTTCAACGACGGCGGCGCCGGTGGCGACGCCCTCGGCTTCTTCGCCCAGGGCGGCACCGGCGGGGACGCCGGCACCGGCAGCGGCGGCGCCAATGGCGGCAACGGCGGCAACGCCGGATTGGTGAGCGGCGGCGCCTTCACCCCGTCGATATTTGGTATCGGCGGCAACGGCGGCAACGGACACCTCCCCGGGCACGGCGGCACCGGTGGCCTCGGCGGCTTCTTCGGCGCGCCCGGCAAGAACGGCACTCCCTAGTCGCTGAAATCCCTTGCACCACTTTGGTTTCAGGGGTCACATATCGGCGTTTGTTGTCGGTGGGTGTTCGTACGATTCGGGGTATGAGTGCTAGCAGTCGTGAGGAGATCGTCGAGGTTTTCGACGCGTTCGATCATGACGTGAAACGCCTGTGCGACTTGTCTTTTGACGTGCTCACCACCCCGGAACGACTCCGGGTTCTCGAGCGGGTGGAAGCCGCGGCGCGCCGGTTGCGCGCCCCGCAGCACACCCTGATCAACCAACTCGCCGCCCAATCCGGCCCAGAAGAACTGGGCTGCACCCTGCGCGGCGCGCTGGCCGACCGGCTGCGCATCACCAAGGCTGAGGCGTCTCGGCGCATCGACGAAGCCGAGGATTTAGGGGAGCGTCGGGCG
Organism: Mycobacterium sp. UM_CSW; assembly: GCF_000455205.1. GTDB lineage: Bacteria > Actinomycetota > Actinomycetes > Mycobacteriales > Mycobacteriaceae > Mycobacterium. Next base: position 688 of record NZ_AUWQ01000142.1, read on the forward strand.
TTGACCGGGGAGGCGTTGGCCCCACAATTGAGCGCGACGGCCGCCGCGGTCCGCGACGGGCGCATCGGCGACACCCACGTGAAGGTGATCCGCAGCTTTTTCGCCCACCTGCCCGCCGAAATCGACCTGGGCACCCGCGAAGCCGCCGAAGCCGATCTGGCCGACAAGGCCCGCGACTATCGCCCCGACGAGCTGGCCAAATACGCCAAACGGATCATGGACTGGCTGCACCCCGACGG
>NZ_AUWQ01000143.1 GCF_000455205.1 Mycobacterium sp. UM_CSW
GGGTGCCGCTTGTTGCCTCATGTCAATGTGCCCGCGACGGTATTCGTTGCCTCAAATGCCGGATGCCCGCGTCAGCTGATTCGTTGCATCGTTTGCTGGCACCTTGTTGGGTGGGGCTTTGCGCTTAGGCCCAGCCTTGGTGATGGTCAAGGTGAGTAGCTCATTGACGAGGGCCTGGATGTGGCGTTGCAAGGCAGCTGGATTGATGTCGAGGTAGGCGCGGGTGAGGTCGGCTTTGGCGGTGGTCGGCAGGTTCGGGTGTGCTTGTGCCCGCTTGTGCGGGGTGGCTGCGGTGTCGTGCTTCTTCACGATCTTCGCGCCGTCACGGGCTTTGTAAACGAGTTTCTGCTGGGGGTAGAAGAAGTTGCTCAACAAGGCTTGCAACGGCCAGATCGTGTTCAGTAGCACCAATTCTGCGGGAGTGTCGTAGCGGTGGTAGCCGACCAGGGTGCGCACGGCGGCCCAGTTCTTCTGCTCGACGTGGCAGCCGTCGTTCTTGTTGCCCACGCGCGAGCGGGTGAAGGTGATCTGGTGCTTGTCGCACCAGTCCAGCAGATGGAAGTTGATGAACTCCGAGCCGTTGTCAGAATCGATGCCGCGAATCGGGAAGGGCATCACCGCGGTGATGTCGTCGAGGGCGGCCATGACCCATTTGCGGGCCTTGGTGGGCACGCTGCGGTTCTCGGTCCAGCCGGTGGCGACGTCGGTGACCGTCAGGGTCCAGACATGCTCGCCCACGGCGTGCCCGCCGTCATGGCTGACCAGGTCGATCTCGACGAAACCCGGGACCGCATCGTCCCAGTCGGCCCACGTGCGCACCGGGATCTGACTCTTGAGCAGACTGCCGGGCTTGGTGCGTGAGCGTCCCCTGGCGAGGTACTTCTTGCGTTCCGGGGCCAACCGGCGATCGATGGTGGCCGCCGACATATCTGCCAGCAGCGCCGCGGTGTCCTCGTCGATATCCAACTCGCCGTAGCGGCGCAGCACCGACACCAACTCACCCAAAATCGGCGCCAGCCTCTTACCGGCCGGCATCCCCACCACCGCCCAGCACAACACCAGCGCGGCAACCGCTTTGGGCCCATACTTCGGTGAACGCGGCCGCCGCGTACTGACCAGCTGTGGGCGCCGGGCCAGGCGCAACGCCTTGCGCGCGTGATCACGATGCCACCCCGTGGTCGCGCACAGCTCGTCAAGAATTTTTGCCTTCTCGGCCTTGCCCGCCCGCCGGTAGCGGACCGCAATCACCCTCGTCACGGCAGTGCGCTGCGCCAACGTCAACTCCATCATCCGGCGGTAGCCCAGCGTTTGCCCCCACGCCCCCAACGACACGCCGCAGGCGGGCATTCTCATATGAGGCAACGAAAGGGCTAACCGGGCACTTTTAGTGAGTCAACGCG
>NZ_AUWQ01000144.1 GCF_000455205.1 Mycobacterium sp. UM_CSW
GGCCCATTAGTGTGAATCCACGGCTTTGCGAGTGAACGGAGGGCGTGAAATTCGCCATTTTGCCGCCCAGGATGCACAGTCAAAGCCGTGGATTCACACTCGAGCCACACGCGCCGCGGGGACTAAAGCCGGCGGGTGAGCGCCTCGGCGGCGGACAACAGGTCGGCGGCCCAGCGAGCCCCGGGGCGGCGACCGATGCGATCGACGGGCCCCGACACCGATATCGCGGCGATGACGACACCGCGGCCGTCACGCACCGGCGCCGACACGCTCGCCACCCCGGGCTCGCGCTCGGCGACGCTTTGCGCCCAACCGCGCCGGCGCACTTCGGCCAGTGCCCGGTCGGTGAATTTCGCCGTCGGCAGCACGGCCTTCTGGACGGTGGCGTCGGCGTAGGCGAGTAGGACTTTGGCCCCCGAGCCCGCCGTCATCGGCAGGCGCGCCCCGACCGGAACCGTATCGCGAAGACCCGCAGCCGGTTCCAGGGCGGCCACGCACACCCGCGACGTGCCCTCGCGGCGATACAACTGCACGCTCTCGCCGGTGGTCTCGCGCAGGCCGGGCAGCACCGCCGCGCTCGCGGCCAGCAGCGGATCGTTGACGCGGCCGGCCAATTCGGTGACGGCCGGACCGAGTCGCCAACGCCCTTCGTCGTCGCGCGCCAGCAGCCGATGAACTTCCAGCGCGGCCGCCAGCCGATAGGCGGTGGCCCGGGGCAACCCGGTCCGCTCGCACAGTTCGGCCAGCCCGCACGGGGATTCCGCGATCGTATGCAGCACGCCCACCGCTTTGTCGAGGACGCCGATGCCGCTATGCTGTCTCACAAGGAGATACTAGCGTCTCGCATTCTGAGATGACAGCCGAAAGACCGGATAGGGGCGAATTCGATATGGGATCCGAAGCCAAGCCGCGCACCCTGGCCGAAAAGGTTTGGGACGACCACGTTGTGGCGTCCGGGGGCGGCGCCGAACAAGCGGGGGCCCCTGACTTGATCTACATCGACCTGCATCTGGTGCACGAGGTCACCAGCCCGCAGGCGTTCGACGGCCTGCGCCTGGCCGGCCGGGGAGTGCGGCGCCCCGACCTGACGCTGGCCACCGAGGACCACAACGTGCCGACGGTCGACATCGACAAGCCGATCGCCGATCCGGTGTCGCGCACCCAGGTCGAGACGTTGCGGCGCAACTGCGCGGAATTCGGCGTCCGGCTCTATCCGATGGGCGACATCGAACAGGGCATCGTGCACGTGGTCGGTCCGCAATTGGGGCTCACGCAGCCGGGGATGACGATCGTCTGTGGCGATAGTCACACGTCCACGCACGGCGCATTTGGCGCGCTGGCCATGGGGATTGGCACCTCGGAGGTGGAGCACGTGCTGGCCACCCAGACGCTGCCGCTGCGGCCGTTCAAGACGATGGCGGTCAACGTCGACGGGCAGTTGCCCGCGGGCGTCACCGCCAAGGACATCATCCTCGCGCTGATCGCCAAGATCGGCACCGGCGGGGGACAGGGTCACGTCATCGAATACCGGGGCAGCGCCATCGAATCGCTGTCGATGGAAGGCCGGATGACGGTCTGCAATATGAGCATCGAGGCCGGCGCCCGGGCGGGCATGGTGGCGCCGGACGAGACCACCTACGAATTTTTGCGTGGCCGGCCGCACGCCCCGACCGGCGCGCAGTGGGACGCCGCGGTGCACTACTGGCAGCAGTTGCGCACCGACCCCGGCGCCGTCTTCGACACCGAGGTCTACCTCGACGCGGCCTCGCTGAGCCCGTTCGTCACGTGGGGAACCAACCCTGGCCAGGGGGTGCCCCTGGGGGCGGCGGTGCCCGACCCCGAAATGATGGCCGACGACGGCGAGCGGCAGGCGGCCGAGAAAGCCTTGGCGTACATGGACCTTCGACCGGGCACGCCGATGCGCGAGATCGGCGTGGACGCCGTGTTCGTCGGCTCTTGTACCAACGGTCGTATCGAAGACCTGCGGGTGGTGGCCGACGTGTTGCGCGGGCGCAAGGTCGCCCCGGGGGTGCGGATGCTCGTCGTGCCGGGCTCGATGCGGGTGCGCGCGCAGGCCGAAGCCGAAGGGCTGGGCGAGGTTTTCACCGCCGCGGGCGCCGAGTGGCGCCAGGCGGGATGCTCGATGTGCCTGGGCATGAACCCCGATCAGCTGTCGCCGGGCGAGCGGTGTGCCGCCACGTCCAACCGCAACTTCGAAGGGCGGCAGGGCAAAGGGGGCCGCACCCACCTGGTATCGCCGGCCGTCGCCGCGGCCACGGCGGTGCGGGGCACGCTGTCTTCGCCGGCCGACTTGAACTCCAACTGATTTGAATCGAGGACGAAATGGAAGCCTTTCGCACCCACACCGGCATCGGAGTGCCGCTGCGGCGGTCCAATGTCGACACCGACCAGATCATTCCGGCGGTGTTCTTGAAGCGGGTAACCCGAACCGGTTTCGAGGACGGGTTGTTCGCCACGTGGCGCTCGGATCCCTCATTCGTGCTCAATCTCAGCCCCTTTGACCGCGGCTCGGTTCTGGTGGCCGGACCCGATTTCGGCACCGGGTCGTCGCGCGAGCATGCGGTGTGGGCGCTCATGGACTACGGGTTCCGGGTGGTCATCTCGTCTCGGTTTGGTGACATTTTCCGGGGCAACGCCGGCAAGGCGGGCCTGTTGGCGGCGGAAGTTTCTCAGGACGGCGTGGAACTGCTTTGGAAGCTCATCGAGGGCAGCCCGGGCTTGGAAATCACTGCCAATCTTCAAGATCGAAATATCACCGCCGGAACGACGGTGCTGCCGTTCAAGATTGACGACCACACCGCGTGGCGATTGCTCGAGGGCCTCGACGATATAGGCCTTACGCTGCGGAAACTCGATCAAATCGAGGCGTTCGAGTCGGCGCGCCCGGAGTGGAAACCGCGCACTCTGCCCGCCTCCTGAAGGGTCGATCGGGACGGCGATTTCACCTCCGACCGATTAGGTAGCCCGTCTTAATTTGGAGCCGCGCCACCGGTCAAGGGCGGCAACCGGATTGCGAAAAATTCGTTCGTTCCGTCCTGAAATTGCGCGTGGCTCTTGGAAATTTGCTGGGTGAGGGTTTACCGTGTTCGCAGTCGGTTCCCAAAAATGGGACCACTGGCTTCGGAGGGTTTGGATGAACAAAGCAGAGCTCATAGATGTGCTCACACAGAAATTGGGCTCGGACCGTCGGCAGGCGACCGCCGCCGTCGAGAATGTTGTCGACACCATTGTGCGCGCGGTGCACAAGGGCGACAGCGTGACCATTACCGGGTTCGGTGTCTTCGAACAGCGGAAGCGCGCGGCGCGGGTGGCCCGCAATCCGCGCACGGGCGAGACGGTAAAGGTGAAGCCGACGTCGGTCCCAGCGTTCCGGCCCGGTGCTCAATTCAAAGCGGTTGTGTCTGGCGCACAGCGCCTCCCGGCGGAAGGACCTGCAGTGAAACGTGGTGTTGTAGCGGCCGGCGCAGCCAAGAAGGCGGCGAAGAAGGCTCCGGCGAAGAAGGCGGCGAGCAAGGCTCCGGCCAAGAAGGCCGCGGCCAAGAAGGCTCCTGCCAAGAAGGCCGCAGTGAAGAAGGCCCCGGCCAAGAAGGCCGCTACCAAGGCTCCGGCCAAGAAGGCCGCGGTGAAGAAGGCTCCCGCCAAGAAGGCCGCGGTGAAGAAGGCTCCGGCCAAGAAGGCCGCAGTGAAGCGGGCTCCGGCCAAGAAGGCGGCGAGCAAGGCTCCGGCCAGGAAGGCTCCTGCCAAGAAGGCCGCCGCTCGGCGCGGTCGCCGGTAGGAAGTTCCAGACGCGGATACCCTTCGGGGTGGCGGCAAATGCCCCACCCGGAGGGTATTTGCGTGTCAGGCCCGCACGTTGGCGGCCAGCGCGCCCCCGATGTGGTCGGCCGCCACCAGGCGGCCGCCTGACAGGGACAGCACCCACGTGCTGCCCTTGTGGTTGCGGGATTTATCGGCACGCACTCCGTCGCGTTCGCACCACCAGGCGATGAGGTCCGGAATCACCTTGCCCTGCGTGCAAATGACGGGGGTGTCTGCCTCCTCGGCGATGCGCAGCATCCGGTGGCGCGCGCGCTTCGGGCTCTTCGCGTACGACTCCTCGGTGAGGGCGGGCTCGTTGTGGACCGTCACACCGAGTTCCTCGGCGAGTGGTTCGACCGTCTGGTGACAGCGCAGCCGGTCCGCCGCATACACGTCGGTGGCGCCGAAGGCCAGCAGCTGGGGAACCAGTGCCTCGGCCTGCGCGCGTCCTCGCTTGTCGAGCGGGCGTTTCGTGTCGTCGCCTTTGAAGCGCGATTTCCGGCCGGCGGTGCCATGCCGGACCACGAGGACGGTGCGCGTGTCTTCGGGCTGTTTCGCGAAGTGGCGCAACATCTTTCGATCGTGCGGGTAGGTGAGTTTGTCCTTCGCCTCGGCGACCGGCAGCCACACCAACTCATCGACCTCGCGTCCAGGCGCGAATTCGCCGCCGGTGTCGCGCGCCGCCCAGTAATAGACCTTCTTGACGCCCTGCTCGATCGGATAGCTCACCATGTCGAGCCGCCGGCCGAGGATGGCGCGGTGGCCCGTCTCCTCGAACACCTCGCGGACCGCCGCCACCGGGGCCGTCTCGCCGGGGTCCACCTTGCCCTTCGGCAGCGACCAGTCGTCGTAGCGGGGGCGGTGGATCAGGGCCACCTCGAGGCTCGGGTCCGCCGGGTCGTCGCCGGCCCTGCGCCACAGCACCGCGCCCGCCGCGTACACGATCTTGCTTCCCGACCGCCGACCCGCCGATGAGGTCTGGTTCGACACCTAAACTCCTGCAGGTCAATTCGCTCGCGGTCGTGGATGCGACCTGGAAGCTATCACACGGCGTCAGGGGCTGCGGTGCCGCTCCATCAGCGATACCTGATGGTCGCGCACGGTGTGACCCTCCTGGGGTGACGCTGTCCACTGCCCATCGGGACCCAGTTCCCAGCACCGGGTCGAGGGATCCAGCGCGGACTCGAACAATTCGTCCAGATAGGCCGTGAGCCGCGGATCCTTGACCTGAACCAGCGCCTCGACGCGCCGGTCGAGGTTGCGGTGCATCATGTCGGCGCTGCCGATCCAGAACTCGTTGAGTCGGTTGAAATGCATGATCCGCGAGTGCTCCAGGAAGCGGCCGAGGATCGAACGGACCGAGATGTTCTCCGAAAAACCTTCTGCTCCGGGGCGCAGCGCGCAGATGCCGCGCACCACCACCTCGACCCGCACACCCGCCCGCGACGCGCGATACAACGCGTCGATCACCTGCTCGTCGACCAGAGCGTTCATCTTCATCCGGATCCGTCCGCCGCCGTGTTCGCGGTGTGCGGCGATCTCGCGCTCGACGCGTTCGATGATGCCCGTGCGAATGCTGTGCGGGGCGACCAGAAGATTGCGGTAGGAAACCTTGCGCGAGTAGCCGGTTAGCGAATTGAACAAATCGGTCAGATCGGCCCCGATTTCGGGGGACGCCGTGAGCAGACCGACGTCCTCGTACAGCCGCGCCGTCTTCCCGTTGTAGTTGCCGGTCCCGATGTGGCAGTAGCGACGGATCGCCGAGCCTTCGCGGCGCACCACGAGGCAGGTCTTGCAGTGCGTCTTCAGTCCGACGTAGCCGTAGACCACGTGCACGCCCGCCTGCTCAAGTGTGCGCGCCCAGCGGATGTTGGCCTGTTCGTCGAAGCGGGCCTTGATCTCCACCATGGCCACCACTTGCTTTCCGGCCTCGGCCGCGGCGATCAGCGCCCGAACGATCGGCGAATCACCGGAGGTGCGGTACAACGTCTGCTTGATCGCCAGCACGTTGGGGTCGGCGGCGGACTGCTCGATGAATCGCTGCACGCTGGTGGAGAACGAGTCATACGGATGATGAAGCAGCACATCGCCTTCGCGCAGCGTCGCGAAGATGCTCCGCGGTGTCTCGCGGTCGGCGAAGGCGGGATGGGTGTCGGGAACGAATGTCGGATCCTTGAGCGCCGGCCGCTCGATGCCGTAGATCTGCCACAACGACGAAAGGTCGAGCAGGCCTGGCACTTCGATGACGTCACCGGGATGCACGTCGAGTTCGCGCAGCAGCAGTTCCAGCATGCTTTCGGTCATGTCGTCGGCGATCTCGAGCCGCACCGGCGAACCGAAGCGCCTGCGCGCCAGCTCCCGCTCCAGCGCCTGCAGCAGGTCCTCGTCGCGGTCCTCTTCCACCTCGTAGTCCGCATTGCGGGTGATGCGGAACGCGTGATGCTCAACGATTTCCATACCCGGGAACAGCTCGGGCAGAAAGGCCGCGATCAGTTCTTCCATCGGGAGATAGCGGACGATCTCCGGTCCCTCACCGTCGGCGCTGCGGATGTCGAGCTCGACGAAGCGGTCGACGTTGTTCGGCACCTTGACCCGGGCGAAGTGCTGGCCCCCATCCTCGGGCTGGCGCACCATGACCGCCAGGTTCAGGCTCAAGCCGCTGACGAACGGGAATGGGTGCGCGGGGTCGACCGCCAGCGGTGTCAAGACGGGAAAGACTTGTTCGCTGAAATAGGTCGACAATTCGTCGCGCTCCGCCTGGTCCAGATCGGCCCACGTGACGATGTGGATGCCTTCGTCGGCGAGCGCCGGTCGCACCGAATCGAGAAACACCCGCGCGTGCCTGGTCGCGATTCGCTGGGTCTGTTCGCCGATGCGGGCCAGTTGCTCACGCGGTGTCAGCCCGTCGGCCGACCGGACGGACAGGCCCATCTCGTCGCGGCGCTTGAGGCCGGCGACCCGCACCATGTAGAACTCGTCGAGATTGGACGCGAAGATCGCCAGGAACTTCGCGCGCTCCAGCAGCGGCAGCGAGTTGTCGTCGGCCAGCGCGAGCACGCGCGCGTTGAAGTCGAGCCAGCTCAGTTCCCGGTTGAGGTAGCGGTCCTCCGGCAGCTCGTCGGAGATCGCGGCGGGGGTCGCGGCCGGTGGTGCGGCTACGTCGGCCTCGCCGGAATGCCATGTGGTCTCGTCGGGCCGTGCCTCGGCTTCGGTTTCGGTCACCATGCGATCATTGCTCATCACCCGCTGGTGCTGCTAGCGCTCGGCGGACATCCATTCGCAGTTGGCACGCCGTTCATCGCTCGTACAGATTTGCTGTGGCGGGTTTTCGTTACTGCTGCGCTCGCACTATTTGATGGCGCGGGCGGTCGCCGCGCCGACTCCGAGACGACGCGCGGCCACCAGGTCGGCGGGGGTATCGACATCGCAGCGCAGGCCGGGCCACGCGCCCGTCAGCTCGATCGCGCCCGAACGCCGGTGCCGCGCGCACGAATCCGGGCCGAACTGCGGATCCAGCGCGGCGCCGAACGCACAGAGCGCGGCGGTCCCGGTGGCCAGCCGGTCGGCGACGAAGCTGCGCCGGTGCTGCCGCGCGGCGGCGATCGCCTCCGCCAACTCCTGGGTCTGCAGCGCCGGCAGATCACCTTGCAGCACAACGACATTGGTGAAGGCCCCGGCCACCGCTCGTTCGGCGGCGACGATCGCGCTGTTCAGCGGGTCGCGGTCGCCCTCCGGCGTCGGGTCGGCCAGCACCGCGGCCCCGAGTTCGGCCGCCGCGGCCGCCGCGGCGTCGTCGGGCGTGACGACGGTGATCGAGCCCAGCGCCTCGACACCCGACGCAGCGGTCAGGGTGTCGACCAGCATGGCCAGCACCACCTTCTCCCGCCGCGGCGCCGAGAACACCGGGGCCAGGCGGGTCTTGGCGGCGGCCAGCCGCTTGACGGCGATGATCAACGCGACGTCACCCGCGCCGTCGTCCGCCCCCTCGGCCCGTGTGCCGCTCATTCCGCCATCCTGCCAGCGCGACCGCGCCGACCCGGCGTCGCGGTAGCGTGATCCGCGTTGAGGACATAACCGCTCGGACGGGGGTGACTGATGGCCGGCACTGACGGCGCCGTTGCGGTGATGGGCGCCGGTGCGTGGGGCACGGCGCTGGCCAAGGTGCTCGCTGACGCGGGCGGACCGGAAGCACAAGTTGTGCTGTGGGCGCGGCGCTCCGACGTCGCCGACGAGATCAACAGCACCCGATACAACCCCGCCTATCTGCCCGGCACGCTGTTGCCGCCCGGCATCCGCGCCACCACCGACGCGAGCGAGGCCCTGGCCGGCGCGACGACGGTGCTGCTCGGGGTGCCGGCGCAAACGATGCGCGGCAACCTCGAGCGGTGGGCGCCGTTGGTGGCCGACGGCGCGACCCTGGTCAGCCTGGCCAAGGGCATCGAGCTGGGCACCCTCATGCGGATGAGCCAGGTGATCGTTTCGGTGACCGGCGTGGATGCCGCACAGGTCGCGGTCATCTCGGGGCCGAACCTGGCCAGTGAGATCGCCCAGTGCCAGCCCACCGCGACGGTCGTCGCATGCAGCGACTCCGGGCGCGCGGTCGCCGTGCAGCGCATGCTCAACAGCGGCTACTTCCGTCCTTATACCAACAGCGACGTGGTCGGCACAGAGATCGGCGGGGCGTGCAAGAACGTCATCGCGCTCGCCTGCGGGATGGCGGCCGGTGTCGGGCTCGGCGAAAACACTGCCGCGGCGATCATCACCCGCGGCCTGGCGGAGATCATGCGGTTGGGGATCGCTCTCGGCGCCAAGGGGGCGACGCTGGCCGGGCTGGCCGGCGTCGGAGACCTGGTGGCCACCTGCACCTCGCCGCACTCGCGCAACCGGTCGTTCGGCGAATGCCTGGGCCGCGGCGGGACCCTGGAGTCGGCCACGCACGCGGGGGAGGGGCACGTCGTCGAGGGCGTGACGTCCTGCGAGGCCGTGCTGGCGCTGGCGTCCAGCTACGACGTCGAGATGCCGCTCACCGACGCCGTGCACCGGGTGTGTCACAAGGGTTTGTCGGTGGAGGAGGCGATGGCGCTGCTGCTGGGCCGCAGCACCAAGCCCGAATGAGACGCCCAGGCGAGCGAAAGCCCAGGTGGCGGTGCGGTGCCCGACCCCCGCGCGTATGTACCGGTAGCCTCTCCAGGTTGTGAATGCCAGCGAGCGCGTGCGCGTCGCCGTCGTGTTCGGCGGGCGCAGCAACGAGCACGCCATCTCGTGCGTGTCGGCGGGCAGCATTCTGCGCAACCTCGACCCGCAGCGCTTCGAGGTGATCGCGATCGGCATCACCCCGCAGGGTTCGTGGGTGCTAACCGACGGCGACCCGGATGCGCTGGCGATCACCGATCGGCGGTTGCCCGAGGTGACCGTCGATTCGGGCACCGAGCTGGCCCTGCCGGCGGATCCTGGGCGCGCAGGTGAACTGGTGTCGCTGTCGCCGGGCGCCGGCGAGGTTTTGACGGCGGTCGACGTGGTGTTTCCGGTGCTGCACGGCCCGTACGGCGAGGACGGCACGATCCAGGGGCTGCTCGAACTCGCCGGGGTGCCCTACGTTGGCGCCGGGGTGCTGGCCAGCGCCGCGGGCATGGACAAGGAGTTCATGAAGAAGCTCCTTGTCGCCGAGGGACTTCCGGTCGGCCCGCACGCGGTGCTGCGCGCGCCGCGGGCGGCGCTGAACCTCGACGAGCGCGAGCGTTTGGGCCTGCCGGTGTTCGTCAAGCCCGCGCGCGGCGGCTCCTCGATCGGCGTCGGCCGGGTCGCGAGTTGGGACGAGCTGCCCGCTGCGGTCGCGAACGCCCGCCGGCACGATCCGAAGGTGATCGTCGAGGCAGCGATCAACGGTCGAGAGCTGGAGTGCGGCGTCCTCGAAATGCCCGACGGCACAGTGCAAGCCAGCACGGTGGGCGAGATCAGGGTGGCCGGGGTGCGGGGCCGCGAGGACTCGTTCTACGACTTCGCGACGAAATACCTCGAGGACGCAGCCGAATTGGACGTGCCCGCGAAGGTCGAGGACGACATCGCCGACGCGGTGCGCCAATTGGCGATCCGCGCGTTCAACGCCATCGACTGCCAGGGCCTGGCCCGCGTCGACTTCTTTCTCACCGAAAACGGGCCGATCATCAACGAAATCAACACGATGCCGGGTTTCACGACCACCTCGATGTATCCGCGGATGTGGGCGGCCAGCGGGGTCGACTATCCCGCCCTGCTCGCGATCATGGTGGAGACGGCGTTGGCGCGGGGCGTTGGTCTGCGCTGACTAGCGCGCGGGTGCCGGGTCGATCGGCACGGCGGCGATGGTGTGGTCGATCGCTTCGGAGAGCTGCTGGATGGGCGTCGGTCCCGATCCCGCGGGCAGCGTGAGCGCCACGTACACCGGCCGATCGACCGTGTACCAGGTGGCCCGTCCGGCCTCACCCGCGGATTGCGGGCCGGCGGTGACCTCGAACCACTGCACCCGATCGACGACCTGGATCGGCGACCCCACCACGAACTCGGCGGGGCGATCGAGCCCGCAGCGCAACACCACCGGCTGGCTGTCGGGCGAGGTCCGCCAGGCCGCCGCGCCGTCGGGCGCCGGCTGCGCCAGCTGCGCGCGTTGATAGTCCCCGAGCCGCTGCGGCAGCGCGCCCGCCAGCGCCCGGCACGCGGCGCTGTTCGCCTGGGGCGCGGGGAAGGCCGCGACGGTCACCGGTTGGGGCGGCGCCTGGCGGGTGGCCGCGATGGCCAGGATCACGCCGATCGCCACGACGGCCAGCGCCACCGCCGCGATCATCACGGCGCGCGGTGGTCCGGTATCGGTAACTGGGCCGCTCGCGGGGTCGGTCGTCACCGCCCGCGCACCTCCTTGCTTCTCTTACACTGGCGCGGTCCGCTCGCGCGGGCAGGGATCTAACTTACCGCAGGTCGGGCGGCGTACGGTGGCGCGGGACGGGCGAGGAGGTGGCGTGCGCGACGACACATCGGGGGAGTTCCCCACGCTGGCGCGGCTCGGAGAATTCGCGGTCATCGATCGGCTGGTGCGCGGCCGCCGGCAGCCCGAAGCGGTGCTGCTCGGGCCCGGCGATGACGCGGCGCTGGTGACGGCGGGCGACGGTCGCACCCTGGTTTCGACCGATGTCCTGGTGCAGGACCGGCACTTTCGGCTGGACTGGTCGACACCCCGCGACGTCGGCCGCAAAGCGATCGCCCAGAACGCCGCCGACATCGAGGCGATGGGCGGGCGGGCCACGGCCTTTGTCGTCGGCTTCGCGGCGCCCGGCGACACGCCTGCCGCGCAGGTCGATGCGCTGGTCGACGGGATGTGGGACGAGGCGGGCCGGATCGGCGCCGGCATCGCCGGCGGCGACCTGGTCAGTGCCCCGCAGTGGGTGCTGTCGGTGACCGTGCTGGGCGACCTCGAGGGCCGCGCGCCCGTGTTGCGGTCCGGCGCGAAGCCCGGTTCGGTGGTCGCGGTCGCCGGCGAGCTGGGCCGCTCCGCGGCGGGGTATTCGTTGTGGGAGAAGGGCATTGAGGGTTTCGAGGAGCTGCGGCGCCGCCACCTGGTGCCGGAGCCGCCCTATGGGCAGGGCGCCGTGGCCGCGGCCGCGGGCGCGCAGGCGATGATCGACGTCTCCGACGGCCTGATCGGCGACCTGCGCCACGTCGCGGAGGCCTCCGGGGTGGGGATCGATTTGTCCACCGCGCCGCTGGCCGCGGACCGCGACGCGCTGGCCGCCGCCGGGGACGCCGTCGGCGCCGACCCCCAGGCGTGGGTGCTCGGTGGCGGTGAGGACCACGCCCTCGCCGCGTGTTTCGCCGGACCGGCGCCGCCGGGGTGGCGCGTCATCGGCCGCGTGCTCGACGGGCCGGCCCGGGTTCTCGTCGACGGCACGGAGTGGAACGGTTACGCGGGCTGGCAGTCGTATTAGGGTGACGCGGTGACCGTCTACGCGATCGCCCAGCTGAAGTTCACCGACCGGGCGGCCTACGACCGTTACCAGGCGAGGTTCATGGAGGTGTTCCGTCGGCATCCGGGAGAGCTGCTCGCCGCCGACGAGTCGCCGAAGGTCGCCGAGGGCCAGTGGGACCGCGAGAAGCTGGTGTTGATGCGCTTTCCCGACGAGGCGGCCTTTTACGCATTCGTGCAATCGCCCGAATACGAGGAGATCGCCAAGGACCGGCGGGCGGGGGCCGAGACGGTGGTGCTGCTCGTGGAAGGGCTGCAATGACCGCGCGCCCGTTGAGCGAGCTCGTCGAGCCGGGCTGGGCCACCGCGCTCAAGCCCGTCAGCGACCAGGTAGCCCAGATGGGGCAGTTCCTGCGGGAGGAGATCGCCGCGGGTCGCCGGTACCTGCCGGCGGGACCAAACGTGTTGCGCGCCTTCACCTATCCGTTCGACGACGTCAGGGTGCTGATCGTCGGGCAGGATCCCTACCCGACGCCCGGGCACGCCGTGGGCCTGAGCTTCTCGGTGGCGCCCGACGTGCGGCCGCTGCCCCGTAGCCTGGCCAACATCTTCGACGAGTACGCCGCCGACCTGGGCCACCCCCAGCCGGCGTGCGGTGACCTGACGCCCTGGGCCGAGCGCGGCGTGATGCTGCTGAACAGGGTGCTCACGGTGCGGCCCAACAACCCGGCGTCGCACCGGGGCAAGGGCTGGGAGGCGGTGACCGAGTGCGCGATTCGCGCGCTGGCCGAGCGGCCCCTGCCGCTGGTGGCCATCCTGTGGGGTCGCGACGCGTCAACGCTGAAACCCATTCTGGCCGAGGGCAATTGCGTGGCGATCGAGTCGCCGCATCCCTCGCCGCTGTCGGCGTCCCGCGGCTTTTTCGGCTCGCGCCCGTTCAGCCGCGCCAACGAGCTGCTGACTTCAATGGGCGCCGACCCAATCGATTGGAGGCTGCCGTGACCGAGATGATCGCCCTGCGCGCGCACCGCCGGGGCGGCCCGGAGGTGCTGGTCGTCGAGCGCGCGCCCGTCCCGGTCCCAGCCGCCGGCGAGGTCTTGGTCGCTGTGCACGCCGCGGCCATCACGTTCGACGAGCTGACCTGGGACGAGACGTGGACTACCGACGGCGTCAGCCGGGTCCCGGTCATCCCGTCGCATGAAGTGTCTGGTGTAGTGTCCGAAATCTCCTCGGGCGTAACAGATTTCAAGCTTGGCGACGAAGTGTACGGATTGGTCGGATTCGATCGAGACGGCGCGTCGGCCGAATTCGTCGCGGTGCCGGCCGCCGACCTGGCCGCCAAGCCTTCGACGGTGTCGCATGCTAGTGCGGCCGCGCTGCCGATGGGCGGGCTGACCGCCCTGCAGGCCCTGGTTGACTACGCCGCGGTGCAGCCCGGGGAGGAGGTGCTGGTGCTCGGCGGGGCGGGCGGGGTCGGGCTGCTGACGGTCCAACTGGCCGCGATCCTCGGGGCGCGGGTCACCGCGACCGTGCGCAGCGATGCCGGCGAGCTCCTGCGCGGTTTGGGAGCCGCACGCGTAATCGACGTTCGCTCAGAGGCTTTCGACGAAGGCGGCGGCGCCTACGACGTCGTCATCGACACCGTCGGCGGCGAGACCTTGGACCGATCCTTCGGCGTGCTGCGTCGCGGCGGACGGTTGGTCACCCTCTCGGCGCCCCCGCCGGATGGAAAGGCCGACGAATACGGCGTCACCGCAACGTTCTTCATCGTCACGCCGAACGGTGAACAGCTTGCCGAACTTGCCGCGCTCGTCGACGACGGGCGACTGCACGTCGAAATCGCCGGGACGTTTCCCCTGGAGAAGGGGCGGGAGGCATTCGAAAGCGGGCGTATGCCGGGCCGACGCGCGGGCAAGACCGTCATCGTCGTTCGCGACTAGTTTCGTCGAGATCGACGGTGGCGCGGAAAAGTTCGAGAGTGACTTCCACGCTGGCGTCGATCTCGCTGCGCGGAACCGTGGCTAGCCGCGGACGACCTTGCCGGCCTTGATGCAGGAGGTGCAGACGTTCAGCCGCTTCTTGTTGCCACCCGGACGGGTGACCACGTGCACGGTCTGGACGTTGGGGTCCCACCGGCGGCTGGTGCGGCGGTGGGAGTGCGACACCGACTTGCCGAAGCCGGGGCCTTTCCCGCAGATATCGCACACAGCGGCCATCGTTCAAGCTCCTCAAATGATCGGGGTCCGGCTCGGCGGTCTGGCTAGGGCCGGGACAGCCCGGAATGACTCGGGCCAGCCCAGGATACCGACTGACATGGGCAACCACCAAAACGATCAACACCCGGCCGGCGACGTGGCCCCGTCATTGTCGCCCGCTCTGGCTAGGCTCGATGGGTCGGCGCGTTCAGGCAGAGGGCGCGCCGCCGTGGCCGGCCGCTGGGAGGCTCCGAGGGAGGTGGGTCGCTTGGGCACGTCAGAGGCGCTGCTGGACGCCCCTGCCCTGCGGAACTGGGCCCACACCGCCGTCAGCGACCTGATCACCCACATCGACGAGATCAACCGGCTCAACGTCTTCCCGGTCGCCGACTCCGACACGGGTGCGAACATGCTGTTCACCATGCGTTCCGCGCTGGCGGAGGCTTCGGCGGGAGCGGGTGCGGACGGCGGGGACGGGTGCGTGGCGCGGGTGGCCGCGGCCCTGTCGGCCGGTGCATTGAACGGCGCACGCGGCAATTCCGGGGTGATATTGTCGCAAATCCTGCGCGGCATCGCCGATGTCACCGCGGCCGCGGCGGCCGACGCCGGCGGCGAGCTGCCCCATATGGACGCCGCCATGCTCGGGGCCGCGTTGCGGCGCGGCGTGGAGCTGGTCATCGTGTCGATGGGCGGCGCCGAAGTCCCGGGAACCATCGTCTCGGTGTTGCGGGCCGCCGCCGAGGCCGTCGAGGGTTGCGCCGACGAGGGCCTGTCCGCCGCGATCACCGCCGCGGGCGATGCGGCGGTGATCGCGCTGGAAAAGACCCCCGAGCAGCTCGACGTCCTCGCCCACGCCGGTGCCGTCGACGCCGGCGGGCGTGGCCTGCTCGTGCTGCTGGACGCGTTGCGCTGCGCCGTCAGCGGTCAGGCGCCCCGCCGCGCGGTGTACGCGCCGTCGCCGCGGGCGCACCGGCCGGAAGCGGCCGCCGAACGACCGGCGCCGCAGTTCGAAGTGATGTACCGGTTGGACGGCTGCGATTCGGCGGCGGCGGACGCGCTGCGCAATCGGCTCGAGAGCCTCGGGGATTCCGTGGCCATCGCCGCGGCGGCCGCGCAGGAATCCACCGACAGCTACTCCGTGCACGTGCACACCGACGACGCCGGGGCCGCCGTCGAGGCGGGACTGGCGGCCGGGCGGCTCAGCCGCATCGTCATCTCGGCGCTGACCTCCGGTGCCACCGGGATGCCCGCCGGCGGCTGGACGCGCGAACGCGCGGTGCTGGCGGTCGTGGACGGCGACGGCGCCGCCGAGCTGTTCTCCGGCGAGGGCGCCAGCGTGCTGCGGCCCGATCCGGACATCGGCGACATCAGCGCCCACCAGCTGGTGCGGGCCGTCGTCGACACCGGCGCCGCCCAGGTGATGGTGCTGCCCAACGGGTACGTGGCCGCCGAGGAGTTGGTGGCCGGCTGCACGGCGGCCATCGGGTGGGGGATCGACGTGGTGCCGATACCGACGGGCTCGATGGTGCAGGGACTGGCCGCACTGGCCGTGCACGATGCGGACCGGCAGGCGGTCGATGACGGCTTCACCATGGCCCGCGCCGCCGGCGCGGCCCGGCACGCGTCGGTGCGCGTCGCGACCGAGAGCGCGTTGACCTGGGCCGGTCGCTGTCAGCCGGGTGACGGCCTGGGCATCGCGGGCGACGAGGTGCTTATCGTGGCCGCCGACGTGGCCGGGGCGGCGATCGGCCTGCTCGACCTGCTGCTGGCTTCCGGGGGCGACCTGGTGACGGTGCTGATCGGCTCCGGCATCGACGATCAGGCCGCCACCGCGGTGGGCGACGTCCTGCAGGACCACGTGCACGACCACCATCCCGGGACCGAGCTGATGACCTACCGCACCGGCCACCGCGGCGACGTCCTGCTGATCGGGGTCGAGTAGCCGTGGCGTCGCTGTCGGACCGGCTGACCTTCGTCGTGGGCGGCAAGGCCCCGGAACTGCTGGATCAGGAATTCGGCATCAGGACCGTCGACGACCTGCTGCGCCACTACCCGCGCAGCTATACCGAGGGCGCGGCCCGGTGGGGTGCCGGCGACGAGCGGCCGGAAGAGGGTCAGCACATCACCATCGTGGATACGATCACCGCTACTGAGACGTTTCCGATGAGAAAGACACCCAGCCGGCTGTGTCACCGCATCACCGTCGGAACCGGCCGCGGCAAAGTGACCGCCACGTTCTTCAACGCGAACTATCTCAAGAAGGACCTCGTCAAAGACGCGAAAGTGATGCTGTCGGGGGAGATCGGCTATTTCAGGGGCGCGATGCAGCTGACCCATCCGGCGTTTCTCATCATCGAGTCGCCGGGGGGAGGCAGTTACGGCACCCGCTCGCTGAAGAAGATCGCGGTCGCCTCGCAGGCCGTCAGCAGCGAAGAGGTGACGTCGGCGTACGAGGGCCGGTTCTTCCCGATCTATCCGGCCAGCACGAAAATGCAGAGCTGGGACATCTTCGGCTGCGTGCGGCAGGTGCTCGACGTCCTCGACCCGGTGCCCGATCCGCTACCCGACGACCTGCGTAGCCAGCTGGACCTCATCTCCGAGGACGAGGCACTGCGCGCGATTCATCTCTCCGAGGACGAGCGCGAACGACAAAGGGCGCGTGAGCGATTGACCTTCGACGAGGCCGTCGGCCTGCAGTGGGCGCTGGTCGGCCGCCGGCACGGCGAGCTGTCGCAATCCGGCCCCCCGGCACCGCGACGCGACGACGGCCTGGCCGCGGAGTTGTTGCGGCGGTTGCCCTTCGAACTGACGGCGGGGCAGCGCGAGGTGCTCGCCGTGCTGTCCGACGGGCTAGCCGCGACCCGCCCGATGAACCGCCTGCTGCAGGGCGAGGTCGGCTCGGGCAAGACGATCGTGTCGGTGCTGGCGATGCTGCAGATGGTGGACGCGGGCTACCAGTGTGCGCTGCTGGCGCCCACGGAAGTCCTTGCCGCGCAACATCTCCGGTCGATCCGCGATGTCCTCGGCGAGTTGGCGATGGCGGGCCAGCTGGGCGGGGCGGACAACGCGACGCGGGTGGCGCTGCTGACCGGTTCGATGACCGCGGCGCAGAAGAAGCAGGTCCGCGATGAGGTCGCGAGCGGTCAGGTCGGCATCGTCATCGGCACCCACGCGCTGCTGCAGGACGCGGTGAACTTTCACAACCTGGGCATGGTGGTGGTCGACGAGCAGCACCGGTTCGGTGTCGAGCAGCGGGATCAGTTGCGCGCTAAGGCTCCCGCGGGGATCACGCCGCACCTGCTGGTGATGACCGCGACGCCGATACCGCGGACCGTCGCGCTCACCGTGTACGGCGATCTGGAGACCTCGACGCTGCGCGAGCTCCCGCGCGGGCGCCGGCCGACCGCCACCAACGTCATCTTCATCGGCGACAAGCCCACCTGGCTCGAGCGTGCCTGGCATCGCATCATCGAGGAGGTCTCCGCGGGCCGCCAGGTCTATGTGGTGGCGCCCCGAATCGACGAGACCGACGACAGCGGAAAGGAGAACGAAAAGGAAAAGGAAAACGAGGAGGGCCGGCGTCCGTCAGCGACCGCGGTGGGACTGTTCGACCGATTGCGCTCAGGGGAGCTGGCGGACCTGCGGCTGGCCCTGATGCACGGGCGGTTGTCGGCCGACGAGAAGGACGCCGCGATGGCCGCCTTCCGGGCGGGTGACGTCGATGTCCTGGTGTGCACCACCGTCATTGAGGTCGGTGTCGACGTCCCCAACGCCACGATCATGCTGGTGATGGACGCCGACCGGTTCGGCATCAGCCAGTTGCATCAGCTGCGCGGCCGCATCGGGCGGGGCGAGCATCCGAGCCTGTGCCTGCTGGCCAGCTGGGTCCCGCCGGATTCGCAGGCCGGTCGACGGCTGCGTGCCGTGGCCGAGACCATGGACGGCTTCGCCCTCGCCGACCTGGACCTCAAGGAACGCCGCGAGGGAGATGTGCTGGGCCGCAACCAATCCGGCAGGGCCGTGACGTTGCGGCTGCTGTCGCTGGCCGATCACGGAACGTACATCGAGGCCGCCCGCGACTACTGCGTGCGGACCTACGAGCGGGATCCCACCAACCCCGAATTGGGCTTGCTGGCGGCGCGTTTCACCGACACCGACCGGATCGAATACTTGGACAAGGCGTGAACCGGAAGCTGCTGCTGTGGTTGTCGGCGGCCGCGGTGCTCGCCGTGCTGGTCGCCTACCAGACGCTGGGATCGCTCTCGGCCGAGCACGCGGAGGTCGCCGCCCGCGCCGACGTCCCCACGGTGCAACCCGGCACCGATGTGCTCGCAGGCGTCGCGGTGCTGCCGGAGCGGGCCCACCGCTATGACTACCGCCGCGCGGCGTTCGGCGACGCCTGGGACGACAACAACGACGCCCCGCTCGGACACAACGGGTGTGACACCCGCGACGACATCCTGGACCGCGACCTCGTCGACAAGACCTACGTCTCGATCAAGCGGTGCCCGAACGCGGTGGCGACCGGAACCCTGCACGACCCGTACACCAACACCACCGTGATGTTTCAGCGCGGCGCCAAGGTCGGCGAGGCGGTGCAGATCGACCACATCGTCCCGCTGGCCTACGCCTGGGACATGGGCGCGTATGACTGGCCGCTCCCCGAGCGGCTGCGCTTCGCGAACGATCCGGCCAACCTGCTGGCCGTCGAGGGGCAGGCCAACCAAGACAAGGGCGATTCGCCGCCGGCCCAGTGGATGCCGCCGAGCGCCGCGTTCGCGTGTCAGTACGCGATGCAGTTCATCGCGGTGCTGCGCGGTTACCAGTTGCCGGTCGACCAGCCGTCGGCGGGGGTGCTTCGGCAGGCCGCGGGCACCTGCCCGGCGGGTTAGCCCGGCCGTTTACGAGCCGTCGTAGGTGTCCGGGTCCGGGCGCAACCGAGTGCCGTCGTTGAGGCCGTTGATCGTATCCATGTGTTCGGCGGCCAACTCGAAATCGAAGATGTCCAAATTGCTGGCGATGCGCTCGGGGTTGCTCGAGCGGAAAATCACCGAATTGCCGAGTTGCACGTTCCACCGGAGCAGCACCTGGGCCGGCGTCTTGCCGTACTCGGCGGCCACCGAGGTCACCGTCGGATTGTCGATCAGCTTGCCCAGCGCGAGCGGCGTATAGGACTGGGTGACGACGTTGTGCTGCGCGTTGGCCTTGCGCATCCCGTCCTGGTTGAGCAGCGGGTGCAACTCGATCTGGTTGACCGCCGGGGTGACGAAGGTCAGGTCGATCACCGTGGAGAGCTGGTCCTCGGTGAAGTTGGAGACCCCGATCGAACGGGCGTGGCCTTCCCCGCGGGACTGGATCATGCCGCCGAAGGCGTCGACGTACTGGCCCTGCGCCGGGGCCGGCCAGTGAATGAGGTAGAGGTCGACGTAGTCCAGGCCGAGACGCTCCAGGCTGGCGCTGCAGGCCACCGGGGCCTTGCTGAAACCGTGGTCCGGGGTAGCCAGCTTGGTGGTGACGAACAGCTCCGCGCGCGGAATCCCGGAGGCCGCGATCGCGCGGCCCACGGCGGCTTCGTTGCCGTAGGCGGCGGCCGTGTCGATGAGCCGGCAGCCGAATTCCAGCGCGGCCGACACCGCGCGCTCGGTCTCGTCCTCCGACAACTCGGCGACGCCGAGGCCGAGAACCGGGATGGTGTTTTCGTCATTGAGAGCTATCGACGGTATGGCGGCGCCCGACTCCCGAGTCAACGTCATTCACCTACCTGTGAAATTGATGGTCCGTGGATTCGGATCCGCCGCCGAAATCTCTCACAATCCGTTTGGGTTCACCGACTTGGGGATCACGATATTACCCAGCCGCAAAAGCGACGTGAGCGACGCCCGCGCGGGCACGCCCTGTTCCCCGCGCGTCTCGCCGACGCCCGTAGAGTTGGTCGCACGGCGCGCCGGGTATAGACGGGTATCGGACAACCGTCGTCCGGTGTGACGAGGGGAGCAGGAGAAAGTCATGGCCAAGAGTCTCGCGGTGGACCTCGACCTCGGAGCCAAACGCGCATCGATGCGGTGGACGAGCCGGGTGCAGGGTGCCGTCTCCACGATCGGCGTCAAGGTCATTCCCTGGATCCCTACCCCGGCCAAGCGGGCGCTGTTCGGCGGCCGCTCGGTGATCATCGACGGCAACACGCTGGACCCGACGCTGCAGCTGATGCTGTCCGGGTTGCACGCCGTCGGCATCGACGGCCTGGTGGTCGACGACGACGCGGCCGCATCCCGGGCCCAGCTGCGCGAGACGACGGCGGCCCTGCCCGGGCCCCAGGTTCACGTCGAGGTGGACGAGATTTCGCTGCCCGGACCGGCGGGCGAGATCCGCGCGCGGCACTACCGCTCGGCCGACGGGACGGACGCACCCCTGCTCGTCTTCTACCACGGCGGGGGATGGGTGATCGGCGACCTGGACACCTACGACCCGTTGTGCCGGCTGACGTGCCGGGACGCCGGCATCCACGTGTTGTCGGTCGACTACCGGCTGGCTCCCGAGCACCCCGCGCCGGCCGCGGTCGAGGACGCGTATGCGGCCTTCAAATGGGCGCACGAGCACGCCGCCGAACTCGGCGCGGCCCCCGGGCGCGTCGCGGTCGGCGGCGACAGCGCCGGCGGCAACCTGGCCGCCGTCGTCGCCCAGCTGGCGCGAAACGAGGGCGGCCCCGCGCCCGTGCTGCAGTGGCTGATCTACCCGCGGACCGACTTCACGGCGCAAACCCGGTCCATGGGCTTGTTCGCCCGCGGCTTCCTGCTGACCCGCCGCGACATGGACTGGTTCCAGGCGCAGTACCTGCGGGGTTCGGGGATCGATCCGGCGGATCCGCGGCTGTCGCCCTTGCTGGCGGAGTCGCTGTCGGGCCTGGCGCCCGCGCTGATCGCCGTCGGCGGCTTCGACCCGCTGCGCGACGAGGGCGAGGCCTACGCCGCGGCCCTGCGCGCCGCCGGGACCGCCGTGGACCTGCGCTACATGGGCTCGCTGACCCACGGCTTCGTGAACCTGTTCCAGCTGGGCGGCGACAGCGCCGTCGGGACCAGCGAACTGATTTCGGCGTTGCGCGCCCACCTGAGCCGCGCCTGAGTCACCGGGCGTCACGCCGGTACGCTAGAGGCGCCTCTCAAGCGTGCATCACCGTGACAAAGGATCAGCGAACCCGTGGCCGACAAACCCAAACGCCCCCCGCGCTACGACCTGAAGTCCGGCACCGGGAAATCCGGGCGGCTCCTCCAGGTCGCGGGCACCGCGATCGTCGTACTCCTGCTGGTCGGCGTCGTCTACTGGGCCGTCAGCCACAAGAAGAAGCCCGGCGCCACCGGCGAGGGCGACACGGTGCGGGTGACGTCGAGCAAGCTGGTCACTCAGCCGGGGACCAGCAAGCCGAAGGCCGTGGTCACGTTCTACGAGGACTTCCTGTGTCCGGCGTGCGGTAATTTCGAGCGCACATTCGGGCCGACCGTTTCCCGGCTGATCGACGTCGGCGCCATCGCCGCCGATTACTCCATGGTGGCGATCCTCGACAGCCAGCGGAACCAGAATTACTCGTCGCGGGCGGGCGCGGCGGCTATGTGCGTCGCCGACGAATCCATCGACGCGTTCCGCCGTTTCCACAGCGCGCTGTACAGCGCCGACATCCAGCCCAACGAACGCGGCACCAGCTTCCCCGACAACGCGCGGCTCATCGAACTCGCCCGCGAAGCTGGTGCCGCCGGCAAGGTCCCGGACTGCATCAACAGCGGCAAGTACCTTTCCAAGGTCACGGGCGAGGCGGCGGCCGCCAAGATCAACGCCACCCCGACCATCAAGATCAACGGCGACGATTACGAGCCGTCGACGCCCGACGCGCTGGTCGGCAAGATCAAGTCGATAGTCGGCGACGTGCCGGGCCTGGACACCGCCGTCGCTCCCGCGGCGTGACGACCGCCGCGGTGTCCGCGCAACCCGCCGAGGACGGCGGCGAGGCGACGCCGGATTCGCCGAGCCGGGTGCCCGCGCCCAGCGCGTGGTGGGTGCTCATCGCCGGGGTGGTCGGCCTGGCCGCGTCGATGACCCTGACGGTCGAGAAGATCCAGCTACTGCTCAACCCGTCGTACGTGCCGACGTGCAACATCAACCCGATCGTGTCGTGCGGGTCGGTGATGGTGACGCCGCAGGCGTCGGTGCTGGGATTCCCCAACCCGCTGCTGGGGCTGGTGGGTTTCACGGTGGTGATCGTCACCGGTGTCCTGGCTGTCGCGAAAGTTCCTCTGCCGCAATGGTATTGGGTCGGGCTGACGGTCGGGGTGCTGGTCGGTTCGGTGTTCGTGCACTGGCTGATCTTCCAGAGCCTGTATCGCATCGGGGCGTTGTGCCCGTACTGCATGGTGGTCTGGGTGGTCACCATCGCGCTGCTGGTGGTGAGCGCGTCGATCGCGTTTCGTCCGGCGCTGCAGACCGGTGTCCTGCGGGTGCTCTACCAGTGGCGGTGGTCGATCGCCGCGCTGTGGTACACGGCGGTGTTTCTGCTGATCATGGTGCGGTTCTGGGACTACTGGTCGACGCTGTTGTGAACGCGTGACCCGGATCATCGGCGGCGTCGCCGGGGGCCGGCGCATCGCCGTCCCGCCGCGGGGAACCCGGCCGACCACCGACCGGGTGCGCGAATCACTCTTCAACATCGTCACCGCGCGCCGCGACCTGACCGGGCTTGCGGTGCTCGACCTGTATGCCGGGTCGGGCGCGCTGGGTCTGGAGGCCCTGTCGCGAGGGGCCGCCTCCGCGCTCTTCGTGGAATCCGACCAGCGCACCGCGGCGGTGATCGCGCGCAACATCGAGGCGCTGGGGCTGCCCGGTGCGACCCTGCGCCGGGGCGCGGTAGCGGCCGTCGTGGCAGCCGGGGCCGCGTCCCCGGTGGACCTGGTCCTGGCCGACCCGCCCTACGACGTCGACGCCCCGGAGGTGAACGCCGTGCTGGCCGCGCTCACCGCGCATGGCTGGGTGCGCGACGGAACCGTCGCCGCGGTCGAGCGTGCGGCCGGCGGCGCGGCGCTGACGTGGCCCGCGGGCTGGTCGGCGTGGCCCGAGCGCGTCTACGGCGACACCCGCCTGGAGCTGGCCGAATTTGGGTGAGCCCGGCGTGTACCGTCGTTCGACATGAGCGCCGCTTCTCCTCATCGCTCCGCTCTGCATCGTCGCCGGCGCGCGACATGAGCGGCGCGGTATGCCCCGGTTCTTTTGACCCGGTGACATTGGGCCACATCGATGTCTTCGAACGCGCGTCGGCCCAATTCGACGAAGTGGTCGTCGCGATCCTGGTCAACCCCGCCAAGAAGGGCATGTTCGATCTCGACGAGCGAATCGCGATGATCGAGGAGTCGACGACGCACCTGCCCAACCTGCGGGTGGAGGCCGGGCAGGGTCTGGTGGTCGACTTCGTCCGGGCCCGCGGCATGACCGCGATCGTCAAAGGCCTGCGCACCGGCACCGACTTCGAATACGAACTGCAGATGGCACAGATGAACAAGCACATCGCCGGTGTGGACACGTTTTTCGTGGCCACCACGCCGCGCTATTCGTTCGTGTCCTCGTCGTTGGCGAAAGAGGTCGCGATGTTGGGCGGAAACGTGTCGGAGCTGCTGCCCGAACCGGTGAATCGCCGCCTGCGCGAAAAGCTTTCCGCCCGGCCGTGACCCGGGCAACCCGGCGCCCTCAGTCGCAATGACGGCTGTGATCGTGGTGGCCCTCCGCCGCCGCGGGGGAGCCGCCCATCATCCGTAGCATCGGGAGCCCGCCCGAGGTGACGAACCGCACGATCAGGACGGCCGCGATGACGAGGAAGGCGATATTGAGCCAGGTGGTGTAGTTCCACGAGATCGATGCCTCCATCACCGTGGCGTTGCGTTGCCTGGGGATGAGACCCGTTGTGCCGAACAGCAATTCGACCAGGTAGCCGGCGGCGACCATCGCGGCGTAGAAGGTGCCGAGCAGCGTGAGCATCATCCTGGTGCCGTAGTACTTGCGGTAGATGTTCAGGATCGGCAGGATCAGCAGGTCGGCGTAGATGAACGCGATGACGCCGCCGAAGCTGATGCCGCCGTTCCACAGCACCGCCGCCAGCGGCACGTTACCGATCGAGCAGACGAACGACACGATCGCGACGATCGGCCCGACGATCGGCCCCCACACCGCCGACCAGCCCGGGTGGTCGGTCAAAAAGAAGATGCGCCAAAAGCTTTCGGGCACCCATGCCGCGATGGCACCCGCGATCAGCAGGCCCAGCACGAGGTCGCGCAGGATCGCCAACCACTCCATCACGAACACATGCGAGACCGAGGTGAAGCCCTCGGGGGAGAAGAGCCGTTGGGCGAACGAGCCCTGCTTCTGGATGGACATGTCCATGGCGGCATGGCCCTCCATCGAGCCGGCGATTCCGCGCTCGGCCTGCTGCCGAGCGGCATCGACGAGCCTGGACCGCACGAACAGCCGGAACAGCACGGCGAGCGCCACGATCATCAGTGGACCGCCGACGAATTCTGCGGCGGTGAACTGCCAGCCCATCAGCAGCGCCAGGATGATGCCCAGCTCGACCACGAGGTTCGTCGAACCGATCTCGAACGCCATCGCGGCGGTGAAGTTGGCACCCTTGCGGAACAACGAGCGGGCCAGGGCCACCGCGGCGTAGGAGCACGACGACGACGCGGCCCCCAGCCCGGCCGCCACCGCCAGCGTGCGGGGTCGGTCGTCGCCCATCAGGCTCACGATCGTCGAACGGCGCACCACGGCCTGCACCACCGCCGACAGGGCGAAACCCAGGATCAGTGCCCAGAGGATTTCCCATGTCATCGACCCCGCCAAGCCCAGGGCGTGACCGATCGCTGCGAGCGCTCTCATCGAGGCCTCCGCTTCGGTTGCGTGAATCGGGGACTTCCCCGGCGTAGCCTATACCCCTAGGGGGTATGCGTCAAGCTGGGAAAAGGCCGTTTGCGCGCGGGGAGGGCCATGAACCCTAGAATGGCTGCAATCGGTGCGGGGGCCGGCAAAGAATATGGACGGAACAACCCCGCGCGGCTGTCGGGCCCGCGGAAACGGCGTGAACGGGCATTTTCTATGGAATTCACTGGTGGCGAACGGGTGCGGAGGGCAAATGCCCGACACACCGGCCGCGCCACCGCTGTCACAGACGTAACAACAGGCACACTGGTAACAACGAGTTTTTTGGGCAAGCCGCCAGGAGGGTATGGCCGTGTACCGAGTTTTTGAAGCGCTGGACGAATTGGGCGCCATCGTCGAAGAGGCGCGTGGCGTGCCCATGACGTCCGGCTGCGTCGTGCCCCGCGGTGACGTGCTGGAACTGATCGACGACATCAAGGACGCGATCCCGGGCGAGCTGGACGACGCCCAGGACGTGCTCGACGCGCGCGACTCGATGCTGCAGGACGCCAAGTCGCACGCGGAATCCATGGTTTCCTCGGCGACCACCGAATCGGAGTCGATGCTCAACCACGCCCGCGCCGAGGCGGACCGGCTCCTGTCCGACGCGAAGGCGCAGGCCGACCGGATGGTCAGCGAGGCGCGCCAGCACAGCGAGCGGATGGTTGGGGAGGCTCGCGAGGAGGCGGTGCGCATCGCCACGGCGGCCAAACGCGAGTACGAGGCCAGCGTCAGCCGCGCCCAGGCCGAGGCCGACCGGCTGATCGAGAACGGCAACATCTCTTACGAGAAGGCCGTGCAAGAGGGCATCAAGGAGCAGCAGCGCCTGGTCTCGCAGAACAGCGTGGTGGAAGCGGCGAACGCCGAGGCCACCCGCCTCATCGACACCGCGCACGCCGAGGCAGACCGGCTGCGGGGTGAGTGCGACATCTACGTCGACAACAAGCTCGCCGAGTTCGAGGAGTTCCTCAACGGCACGCTGCGGTCGGTGGGGCGCGGTCGCCACCAGCTGCGCACGGCCGCCGGCACGCACGACTACGCGACCCGCTAGCGGCGATCGCGAGCCCGGCGGACCCGGGCGAAGCGGGTCGCCGCCATCAGCACTGCGGCGATCGCGAGCCCGGCGGACCCGGGCGAAGCGGGTCGCCGCCATCAGCACCGCGGCTCATCGCGCACTTTCTTTACGCGCGCGGCGCCGTAGGATTTCCTCTATGACGCGGCAGCACAGCATCACCACGCAGCGCCGTTCGACGTCGCCGATGACCATCGACATCACCCGGCTGGGGCGGCGTCCGGGCGCGATGGTCACCCTGCGCGAGACCCTGCCCAGCCCGTCGCGCATCGGGCTGGACATGATCGCGATCGATCGGGCCGCCCCGTTGGAACTGGACCTGCAGGTGCAGTCGGTGTCGGAAGGCGTGCTGGTCACCGGGACGGTGGCGGCGCCCACCGTCGGCGAATGCTCCCGCTGCCTGACGCCGGTCACCGGTCGGGTGCAGGTCCGGTTGACCGAACTGTTCGCCTACCCGGACAGCACGACCGAGGCGACCACCGAGGAAGACGAGGTCGGCCACATCATCGACGACACCATCGACCTCCAACAGCCCATCATCGACGCCGTCGGGCTGGAGCTGCCGTTCGCGCCGGTGTGCGAGCCGGATTGCCCGGGGCTGTGCCCCGAATGCGGTGTCGCGCTCGCGGCCGAGCCCGGCCATCATCACGATCGCATCGACCCGCGATGGTCCAAGCTGGCCGACATGTTGCGGGAGCCGCCCGAACCGGACGACACGCACGGGGATCAGCGGTGACGTCGCGGGAAGCCCTGCTCGAGGCGCTCGGTGTCGAGCTGCCCGACGAGCTGCTGTCGCTGGCCCTGACGCATCGCAGCTATGCCTACGAGCACGGCGGGCTGCCCACCAACGAGCGCCTGGAATTCCTGGGCGACGCCGTGCTGGGCCTGACCATCACCGACGAGCTCTACCACCGCCATCCCGACCGGTCCGAGGGTGACCTGGCCAAGCTGCGGGCCAGCGTGGTGAACACCCAGGCGCTGGCCGACGTCGCGCGGAACCTGTCCGAGGAGGGCCTCGGCGTCCACTTGTATCTCGGCCGGGGCGAGGCGAACACCGGCGGGGCCGACAAGTCGAGCATCCTGGCCGACGGCATGGAGTCACTGCTGGGCGCGATCTACCTACAGCACGGCATCGAGACGGCGCGCGAGGTCATCCTGCGGCTGTTCGGCGCGCTGCTGGACGCCGCGCCGACGTTGGGGGCCGGGCTGGACTGGAAGACCAGCCTGCAGGAGCTGACCGCGGCGCGGGGCATGGGGGCGCCGTCGTACGTGGTCACGTCCACCGGGCCGGACCACGACAAGGAGTTCACCGCCGTCGTCGTCGTGATGGAGACCGAATACGGGTCGGGTGTGGGCCGATCCAAGAAGGAAGCCGAGCAAAAGGCCGCCGCCGCGACCTGGAAAGCGCTCGAAGCGCTGGACACCGCGGGAAAAACCTCTGCCTAACTCGATGGCCCGCTGAATGCCCGAACTACCCGAGGTCGAGGTGGTGCGCCGCGGCTTGGCGGCCCACGTCGTGGGCAAGACGATCACCGCGGTCCGGGTGCATCATCCCCGCGCGGTGCGCCGCCACGAGGCCGGCCCCGCCGACCTCACCGCCCGGCTGCTCGACGCGAAGATCACCGGGACCGACCGGCGCGGCAAGTACCTGTGGCTGCTGCTCGACGACCCGGACGCGGCGCTCGTCGTCCACCTCGGCATGAGCGGGCAGATGCTGCTGGGGAAGGTGCCGCGCGCCGACCACGTGCGCATCTCCGCGCTGCTCGACGACGGGACCGTGCTGAGCTTCGCCGACCAGCGGACGTTCGGCGGGTGGATGCTCGCCGACCTGGTCAGCGTCGACGGCAGCGTGGTTCCCCAGCCCGTCGCCCACCTGGCGCGCGACCCGCTGGATCCCCGCTTCGATGCCGCCGCGGTGGTAAAGGTGTTGCGGGGCAAGCATTCCGAGATCAAGCGGCAGCTTCTCGATCAGCAGGTGGTGTCGGGCATCGGCAACATCTACGCCGACGAGGCGTTGTGGCGGGCCAAGGTGAACGGCGCGCGGATCGCCGACACGCTGAGTCGCCGGCAGCTGACCGCCGTGCTGGACGCCGCCGGCGCCGTGATGCGCGATGCGCTGGCGAAGGGCGGGACCTCGTTCGACTCGCTCTACGTCAACGTCAACGGTGAGTCGGGGTACTTCGACCGATCCCTCGATGCCTACGGCCGCGAGGGTGAACCCTGCCGGCGCTGCGGCGCGCTCATACGCCGGGAGAAGTTCATGAACCGTTCCTCGTTCTACTGCCCGAGTTGCCAACCGCGGCCACGGATTTCGAGTAGGCGTTCGGGGCTTTGATTGTGCGCCCAGGAATCACACGCAACGGCGAGTCAGTCGAAGATGTCGTGGCGCGTCGACCCCGCGGGTAGCGCGGGATCTATGAACCATTCGCGCGGGAATAACAGGCCAAAAGCCTGGGGCGGCAGCGCGAGAAGCACGTCGAATGCGCGCGCGGCCGCGGCCGAGTTGCCGATTTGGGAGCGGTGGGCTGCCATCGCGTCGCGCTTGCGCCGCGCGAAACCGAAGACGTTGATCCGGTGGGTAATCCGCGCCTTTGGCGCGTACGCAGTGCGAGCAATTTCCGGCTCGTAGGGCGCCGGTAGCCGCAGCAGGCGCGCGAGATTGCCGATTCGCACCAGTAATTCGCGCGGCATCGTCGCCTCCAGCACACGGGGAGTCGCTGCGAGCTCGGCGGCTCGCTTGCCCACGTGATGCACCTGGATATGGTCACGATGGCCGTAGCCGCCGTTGGCTTCGTAGCTGAGCAGGAGATCCGCGTCTTCCTCCCGAAGTATCGCGGCCAGCCGCCCTGCAGCCTGATCGACGTCGGCTCGTCCGAACCTGACGCGTCCGGGTGGATCGGGGTAGAACTCGGGGCCGTAACCGCTGTCGGCGTAGCCGAGGCACTCCACCCGGTGCAGCCCGAGAATGTCTGCGCTGCAACGCAACTCGTCCAATCGTAAATCGTCGTCCTCGTCGTGCACGCGGCCGTCGGTGGCGGTGACGAGAACGACGCGATGTCCGGCGTCCGCCGCCCGCGCGAGGGTGCCGCCGGTCAGGATCACCTCGTCGTCGGGGTGGGCGTGGAATGCGACGACGGTGGCCATGCAACGCAGTATGCCCGCCGGGGCGCAACGGCAGCCCGGTAGAAAAGAAGCCATGACGGAACTGTGGGTCGAACGGACCGGATCGCGCCGCTACACCGGCTACAGCTCGCGCGGCGCGCAGGTGCTGGTCGGTTCGGAGGACGTCGAGGGGGTGTTCACCCCGGGCGAGCTGCTCAAGATCGCGCTGGCCGCCTGCAGCGGCATGTCCACCGACGAGCCGCTGGCCCGGCGGCTCGGCGACGACTACAAGGCCGTGGTCAAGGTGTCCGGGCCCGCCGACCGCGAGCAGGAACGCTATCCGCTGCTCGAGGAGACGCTCGAGCTCGACCTGTCCGGGCTCTCCGACGAGGAAAAGCAACGCGTGCTCGTGGTCGCCAACCGGGCCGTCGACCTGGTCTGCACCGTCGGGCGCACGCTGAAGTCCGGCACGGAAGTCAACCTCGAGATCGCCGATGTCTCAGATGCCCCAGCCTGACGTCCGGCTCACCGCCTGGGTGCACGGCCGGGTCCAGGGGGTCGGCTTTCGCTGGTGGACCCGCTGCCGGGCGCTGGAGCTCGGCCTCACCGGCTACGCGGCCAACCAGGCCGACGGCCGGGTGCTGGTGGTGGCCCAGGGGCCGCGCGAGGCGGGCGAAAAATTGCTGCGGCTGCTGGAAGGCGGCGGCGGGTGGCCTTCCCGGCCGGGTCACGTCGACAAAGTGGTCGCCGACTGGTCGGAACCGGCGGAGCGGTTCACCGGATTCGTCGAGCGCTGACGTGACTGATGTGGCGCCTGTGACCGGTGTGCCCGTCTGTGAACGCGAGGTGAATTTCGGGCCCGCCGACACCCCGTCGGGAGGGCTGACCCGCGCGATTTGAGCGGTAGTCTGGCGCGCTGTGTACCTCAAGAGTCTGACGCTGAAGGGCTTCAAGTCCTTCGCTTCGCCGACGACTCTGCGCTTCGAGCCGGGCATCACCGCCGTCGTCGGGCCCAACGGCTCGGGCAAGTCCAACGTCGTCGACGCCCTGGCCTGGGTGATGGGGGAGCAGGGCGCCAAGACGCTGCGCGGCGGGAAGATGGAGGACGTCATCTTCGCCGGCACCTCGTCGCGGGCCCCGCTGGGCCGCGCCGAGGTCACCGTCACCATCGACAACTCCGACAACGCGCTGCCCATCGAGTACTCCGAGGTGTCGATCACGCGGCGGATGTTCCGCGACGGCGCCAGCGAATACGAAATCAACGGCAGCAGTTGCCGTTTGATGGACGTCCAGGAGCTGCTGAGTGACTCGGGCATCGGGCGTGAGATGCATGTCATCGTCGGGCAGGGCAAGCTCGACGAGATCCTGCAGTCGCGACCCGAGGATCGCCGCGCCTTCATCGAGGAGGCCGCGGGGGTGCTCAAGCACCGCAAGCGCAAGGAAAAAGCCCTCCGCAAGCTCGACGCGATGCAGGCCAACCTGGCCCGCCTGTCCGACCTGACCACCGAGCTGCGCCGCCAGCTCAAACCGCTGGGCCGCCAGGCCGAGGTGGCCCGTCGCGCCCAGACCATCCAGGCCGACCTGCGCGACGCCAAGCTGCGCCTGGCCGCCGACGACCTGGTCAGCCGCCAGGTGGAGCGCGACGCGATCTTCGAGGCCGAGGCCCTGATGCGCCGCGAGCACGACGAGGCCGTCGCCCGCCTGGAGGTGGCCTCCCAGGAGCTGGCCGCGCACGAGACGGCGCTGGCCGAGCTCTCGGGCCGGGCCGAATCCGTCCAGCACACCTGGTTCGGGCTGTCCGCGCTCGCCGAGCGCGTCGCCGCCACGGTGCGCATCGCCAGCGAGCGCGCGCAGCATCTGGACGTCGAGCCGGTGACGCCGAGCGACACCGACCCGGACGCGCTGGAAGCCGAGGCCCAGCAGGTGGAGCTGACCGAGCAGCGGCTGCTGGGCGAGCTGGCCGCCGCGCGCACC
>NZ_AUWQ01000145.1 GCF_000455205.1 Mycobacterium sp. UM_CSW
GGCCACGGCGGAGCCGGCGATGTCGGTACGGACGCCGCTCCCGGCACGAACGTGGGGGGCACGGGTCACACCGGCGGCGCCGGTGGCACCGGTGGCACCGGCGGCAGCGCGTTCGCCGGTGGAACCAACGGCGCGGGCGGCACCGGCGGAATTGGTGGCGCGGGCGGCACCGGCGGGGCCGGCGGTTCGGGTGTGGGCCTGGGCGTGGATGGAGGCGCGGGCGGCACCGGCGGTGACGGCGGTAGCGCGGGCAACGGAGGGGCGCCCGGCACCGGAAACGGAGCCGTCGGCAGCGCGGGCAGCGCCGGCACCGGCGGCACCGGGGGGACTGGGGGCACCGGCGGCAACGCCACCATCAGTGGTCAAACCGGCGGGACCGGTGGTTTCGGCGGGGACGGGGGCGACGGCGGCGACTACGGCGTTGCCGCCGGGGATGGCGGCACCGGCGGCACCGGCGGCGACGGCGGCAACGCCGTCGCCGGCGCAACGAATGGCAGCGGCGGTCGAGGCGGCTTCGGCGGCAACGGGGGCTACGGCGTCGGCGGCCATGCC
>NZ_AUWQ01000146.1 GCF_000455205.1 Mycobacterium sp. UM_CSW
AACGCCCCGGCGATCGCGGCGGCCGAGGCCGAGTACGAGCAGATGTGGGCGCAGGACGCGGCCGCGATGTCGGATTATTACGCCGGTGCCTCGGCCGCGGTCGCGCAACTGGTGCCGTGGCAGGCGCTGCCGCAGAACCTGGGCAGCGGAAACGTCGGCGTCGGCAACATCGGCATCAACAACGTCGGCAACGGCAACATCGGCATCGGAAACCTCGGCAACGCGAACTTCGGCATCCAGAACACGGGCGACCAGAACATCGGCATCGGGAACACCGGCAATCAGAACATCGGCTTCGGGAACCCGGGCAACGGCAACGTCGGGGTGCTGCTCGTCAACGAGAACCAGGTGGGGATCGGCGGTCCGACGGCCCTGATCATGGGCGGCACCGGCCTCGGCCCGCTGCCCCGGCTACACAACGTGCTGGCCTCCGAGCTCTTCATCAATCCGACTCACCCCGACTACAACGCGCAGTTCCTGGTGACGCCCGAGAAGTTGTTCCCCTTCACCGGGCTGGACAGCCTGACGCTGGACCAGTCCGTGGCCCAGGGCGTGCAGAACCTGAACACGGCGATCAACACGCAACTCGCGGCGGGAAACCACGTCATCGTCTTCGGCGGCTCGCAAAGCGCCGTGATCGCCACCGTCGAGATGCGCTATCTGCAATCTTTGCCGGCGGGCGTGCGGCCGGCGCTGGACCAGCTGTCCTTCGTGCTGATCGCCAACCCGGACCGCCCCGACGGCGGGCTGCTGGCGCGCCTTCCCGGTTTCTCCATACCGGGAATCGGCTTCACGTTCTACGGCGCGACGCCCACCAACGCCTACCCCACCATCGACTACGCGGTCCAATACGACGGCGCCGCCGACTTCCCGCAGTACCCGATCGATATCTTGGCCGACGCCAACGCCATCGCCGGCTTCCTCTTCGTGCACCCGGCCTACAACACCGTGACCACCGCCCAGCTGGCGTCGGGGGTGGTCCAGCCCGTGTCGCCGGGGGACACCATGACGACCTACATCCTGATTCCCAATCCGAACCTGCCGCTGCTCGACCCGCTGCGCGCCATTCCCCTGGTGGGACACCCGCTGGCCGACCTGGTCCAGCCGGACCTGCGGGTGCTCGTCGAGCTGGGCTACGACCGCGCCGCCTACCAGGATGTGCCCACGCCGTTCGGGCTGTTCCCGCAGATCGATCCGGCGACGCTCGGCGCCGAGCTGCAGCAGGGGGCGGTGCAGGGACTCACCAACGCGCTGGCCGACGTGGGGTTGCGGCTCTAGCGACCTCAGAGGATGGGCTGCGGCACCCCGGCCGCGGCGCTGTCGGCGCCGTCCGCCAGCCGGTTGGCCACCGGCAGCAGCTCGCCCAGTTGGCGCGGGTACACCTGTTCGCCCGCGGCGGTCAGCTCGGCGATGTCGTTCGCGTCACACCACCGGGCGCCGTGAATGTAGCTGCGTTCCAGCGCGGTCCGCCCCGCCAGGGACGGCTCGAACCGGCGGGTGCGGTGCAGGAGGTAGAACTCCTCGCTCTCGATCAGCGAGCCGTTGAACTCGAAGACCTCGTCGCGCCGCCACACAGGTCCGACCATGTCGGCCGGCTCGACCCGCAGGCCGGTCTCTTCGGCCAGCTCGCGCACGGCGGCCTCGACCAACCGCTCGCCATCGCCCACCTCGCCGCCCACGGTGAACCACCACCGGGGCGCGGCCCCGTCGCCGAATGCCGGGTTGGCCGGGTCCGACCCGCACAGCAACAGCACGGCGCCGGACTCGTCGAGCAGCACCACCCGCGCCGACGTGCGGTGGTTGGGCACGCCTCGCTCGGGGTGCGCCAGTGCGTGCGGGCGCTCCAGGATCTCGAAATAGCTTGGCAGCGCGGCGGTTCCGCCCAGCCGAAGGGTGCGCACCAAGAATCGCTCACGCAGGGCCAGGGTGTCGCGAACGGCGTCGTTGTGGAAGCGGCGGGCCAGCACCACGCGGGCCTCGGCGTCGGCCAGCTCGGCGATCAGACCCGCCGGCAGCGACGCGGGATCGACCATCGCGAGCGCGGCCGACAGCTCGTTTTCCGCGTTCTCGCGGGCCGGGCGCGGCGCGTGTTCCGCCGCGTCGGCCAGCGCGGCCAGCCGCCTGCCCTCGGCGGAACTCCCATACCCGTCGATCGCCACGGCCCGGGCCACCACCGCGCGTCGGGCCAGCGCGCCGTCGAGCGCCTGCCAGGAGAGGTCGTAGCGGACGTGCAGCCGGTCGAGCCGGTGGGCGGTCTGGTATGCCCAGCCGGCGAAGGCGACCAGCGCCACCAACGCCACGACGGCGATGACGAGCCACGTCATCAACTGGCCACCTGAACCTTGGCGCCCGACCCGGCGACCGTCTCGTACACCCGCATGATCTGGCTGGCCACCACCGACCAGTCGTAGCGGTGGACCGCCCTCGAAGCGGCCGCCACGTAGCGTTCGCGCAGCGCGTCGTCGGACAGCACCTCGACGAGCGCATCGGCCAGCGCGGCGCCGTCATCGACGGGCACCAGCCGCCCGCAGTCGCCGTCGCACAACACGCGTCGGAACGCGTCCAGGTCGCTGGCCACCACCGGCGTGCCGGCGGCCATCGCCTCGACCAGGACGATCCCGAAGCTCTCCCCTCCCGTGTTGGGCGCACAGTAGACGTCGGCGCTGCGCATCGCCGACGCCTTTCCGGCGTCGTCCACCTGACCGAGGAAGCGAATGTGGTCCACCAATTCGCCTGCCTGCTCGCGCAATTCGTCCTCGTCGCCGCGCCCGACGATCAGCAACTGCACATCCGGATGGCTCTCCACCACCCGCGGCAGCGCCTCGAGCAGCACCGTCATGCCCTTGCGGGGCTCGCCGTAGCGGCCCAGGAAAAGCACCGTCTTGCCCGGGCGCGGATATCCGTCGAGCCGCGGCGCCGAGGCGAACGAATCCACGTCGACCCCGTTGGGGATCTCCACCGCGTCGGTGCCCAGCGCCTCCATCTGCCAGCGCCGGGCCAGGTCGGACACCGCGATCCGGCCGACGATCTTCTCGTGCATCGGGCGCAGGATGCCCTGAAAGACCGTCAGGGTCAGCGATTTGGTGGTCGACGTGTGAAACGTCGCGACGATCGGCCCCTCGGCGATGTTCAGGGCCAGCATCGACAGGCTGGGCGCGTTGGGCTCGTGCAGGTGCAGGACGTCGAAATCGCCGTCGGCGAGCCACTTTTTGACCTTGCGGTGGGTGGCCGGGCCGAACCGCAGCCGGGCCACGGACCCGTTGTAGGGAATCGGGACGGCCTTGCCGGCGGAGACGACGTAGTCGGGCAGCGCGGCGTGCGGGGACACCGGTGCCAGGACGCTGACCTCGTTCCCGCGGGCGCGCATCACCTCGGCCAGCTGCAAGACATGGGATTGCACCCCGCCCGGCACGTCGAACGAATACGGACAGACCATCCCGATTCGCATCAGGTTTCCCTCAACCTCGCCTGCTTGGCGTCCGACAGGTCCGCGAGCCACTGCGGCTGCATCATGTGCCAGTCCTCGGGGTGCGCGGCGATGTTCGTGGCGAACTGATCGGCCAGCGCCTGCGTGATGGCCTGGACGTCGCCGCTCGAGGTATCCACGGGCGGGTATATCTCGACGGGCCAGCCGTCGGGCTCGTTCCAGCAGTGCGCCGGGCACAGGGCCGCCCCGGTTTCGATCGCGAGCTTCGCCGGCCCGGCCGGCATGCGGGTGGGTTCGCCGAAGAATTTCACTTCCACACCGGTGCGGGTCAGGTCGCGCTCGGCCATCAGGCACACCGGCCGGTTGGCCCGCAGTCGCTCGCAGAGCAGCTCGAACGGCGGGCGTTCGCCGCCGGAGAGCGGGATGACCTCAAAGCCAAGGCTTTCCCGGTACCCGATGAAGCGCCGGTACAGCGATTCGGGTTTGAGGCGCTCCGCGACGGTGGCGAAGGTGCCGTGCGTCTGCACCAGCCACACCCCGGCCATGTCCCAGTTGCCGCTGTGCGGCAGCGCGAGCACCACTCCCCTGCCCTCGGCCAGGGCGGCGTCGATGTGGTCGGCTCCGCGGAAAGTCTTGTCGATGCGACGGGCCAACTCGCGGTGGTCCATCGTCGGCAGCCGGAAGGCCTCCCGCCAGTAGCGGGCGTAGGACGCCAGCGAGGCTCGCATCAGCTGGTCCGGCACCTGATCGGGTGGCACGCCGATCACGCGGGCCAAGTTCTTGCGCAACTGATCAGGCCCGCCGCCGCGGGCGGCGTATCGCGCGCCGGCGTCGAATGCATTGCGGGCGGCGAACTCCGGCATCGCCCGCACCGCCATCCACCCGGTGGCATACGCCCAGTCGCTCATCCTGTCGGTGGTGGTGGCTGCTACCAGGCGACTCACCAGGCGGCGGGGCGCCCCGATCGCGTTGAGGCCGGGCGGGTTCGGGATCACGGCATGGGCTCCGTCGCGCCGGGGGAAGTGCGCACCGTGTGCAACCGCTGCACGCAGGTGACGACGCTGGCCGCCGCCAGCAGCCACATCGCCACCGACAGCGCTGGCGGCCAAGCGATATAGGGGAAGTCGGAGATGCCGGCGCCGACCAGCACGATGATCAGCCGTTCCGGACGTTCGATGATGCCGCCGTCGCCGCGCAGCCCGCTGGCTTCGGCCCGCGCCTTGATGTAGGAGATCACCTGCGAGGTGACCAGGCAGATCAGGGTCGCCACCACCAAGAGCTTGTCGTGCAGGCCGAAGGCAGCCCACCACAGCAGCCCGCAGAACACGGCGCCGTCGCTGATCCGATCGCACGTCGCGTCCAGGACAGCGCCGAAACGCGTTCCGCCGCCCCGTTCCCGGGCCATCGCCCCGTCGAGCATGTCGAAGAGCACGAAGAACCAGACCACCAGCGTGCCCGCGAAGAGCCGGCCCGTCGGGAAGAGCGTCAGCGCCCCCGCGACCGCGACGACCGTGCCCAGGATCGTGACGGCGTCGGGCGTCAATCCGACTTTCAGGCAGGCCCGCGCCGTCGGAGTGGTGAGCCGCGCGAACGCCGCCCGCGACAGGAACGGCACTTTACTCACTGTCGGGCCCACTCCGTCGCGAGCAGCCGGCGGGTGTCGCGCAGCAGCTGCGGGATCACCTTGGCGCCACCGACGATGGTGATGAAGTTGGCGTCGCCGCCCCAGCGGGGCACGACGTGCACGTGCAGGTGCTCGGCCAGCGAGCCCCCGGCCGACGTGCCCAGGTTCATCCCGACGTTGAAGCCGTGCGGCCGCGAAACGTTCTTGATGACGCGAATCGCCTTCTGCGTGAAGGCCATCAGCTCCGCGCTCTCCGCCACGGTTAGGTCCTCGAGCTCCGAGACCCGCCGGTAGGGCACCACCATCAGGTGCCCAGGGTTGTAGGGGTAGAGGTTGAGCACGGCGTAGACGAGTTCGCCGCGCGCGACCACCAACCCGTCCTCGTCGGGCAGCTGCGGAATGTCGGTGAAGGGCTGCTCGGTCTTGCCGTTGTCGCGCTTCATCGGCGCCTCGGCCAGGTAGGTCATCCGGTACGGCGTCCACAGCCGTTGCAGGTGGTCTTGCTCACCGACGCCGCGGTCCAGGATGGTGTCGTCGCGCTCGGAGTCACTCACCGCCGGTTACCTTCACCAGTTCGGCCGTGGGAGCAGCGTTTTCGCGGTCGGCGATCCACTTCACGATCGCATCGACGGCGCTGTCCCGGTCCACGCCGTTGATCTGCGTGCGGTCGCCGAAGCGGAAGCTCACCGCGCCCGCCTGCACGTCGCGGTCGCCGGCCAGCAACATGAACGGCACCTTCTGGTTGGTGTGGTGGACGATCTTCTTGGCCATCCGGTCGTCGCTGGCGTCCACCTCGACCCGCACGCCGTGCGACTTCAATTGTGCCGCAACGTTTTCCAGGTACTCGACGTGTTCGTCGGCGACCGGGATGCCGACCACCTGGACCGGCGCCAGCCACGCCGGGAACGCGCCCGCGTAGTGCTCGGTCAGGATGCCGAAGAACCGCTCGATCGACCCGAAGAGCGCGCGGTGGATCATCACCGGGCGCTGCCGCGTCCCGTCCGGGGCGGTGTATTCCAGCTCGAAACGCTCCGGGAAGTTGAAGTCCAGCTGGATGGTCGACATCTGCCAGGTGCGCCCCAGCGCGTCCTTGACCTGGACGGAGATCTTCGGGCCGTAGAACGCCGCGCCGCCCGGGTCGGGCACCAGATCCAGCCCGGATTCGGCGCCTACCTCGGCCAGCACGTTGGTGGCTTCCTCCCAGACCTCGTCGGAGCCGACGAACTTCTCCGGGTCCTTGGTGGACAGCTCGAGGTAGAAGTCGGTGAGCCCGTAGTCGCCGAGCAGGTCGAGCACGAAGCGCAGCAACGAGCGCAGCTCGTCGCGCATCTGGTCGCGGCTGCAGAAGATGTGCGCGTCGTCCATCGTCAGGCCGCGGACCCGGGTCAGCCCGTGGATCACGCCGGACTTCTCGAGGCGATAGACGGTGCCGAACTCGAAGAGCCGCAACGGCAGTTCGCGGTAGGACCGCCCGCGGGCCCGGAAAATCAGGCAGTGCATCGGGCAGTTCATCGGCTTGAGGTAGTAGTCCTGCCCCGGTTTGCGCAGCGACCCGTCCTCGTTGTGTTCGGCGTCGATGTGCATCGGCGGAAACATGCCGTCGGCGTACCAGTCCAGGTGGCCCGACGTGTGGAACAGCTGGGCCTTGGTGATGTGCGGGGTATTGACGAACTGGTATCCGGCCTCGGTGTGCTTGCGCCGCGAGTAGTCCTCGAGCTCGCGGCGCACGATCCCGCCCTTGGGATGGAAAACCGCCAAACCCGAACCGATTTCGTCGGGAAAGCTGAACAGGTCCAGCTCGGCGCCGAGCTTGCGGTGGTCGCGGCGCTGGGCTTCCTCGATCAGCTCCAGGTAGTTCTCGAGCGCCTCCTGAGACTCCCACGCGGTGCCGTAGATGCGTTGCAGGCTCGCGTTGCGCTGGTCGCCGCGCCAATAGGCCGCCGAGCTTCTGGTCAGCTTGAACGCGGGGATGTGCTTAGTGGTGGGGATGTGGGGCCCTCGGCACAGGTCGCCCCAAACCCGTTCGCGGGTGCGGGGATTGAGGTTGTCGTAGGCGGTGAGCTCGTCGCCGCCGACCTCCATGATCTCCGCGTCACCGGATTTGTCGTCGACGAGTTCGAGCTTGTAGGGCTCGTCGGCCAGCTCGGCGCGCGCGGCGTCCTTG
Organism: Mycobacterium sp. UM_CSW; assembly: GCF_000455205.1. Lineage (GTDB taxonomy): Bacteria > Actinomycetota > Actinomycetes > Mycobacteriales > Mycobacteriaceae > Mycobacterium. Next base: position 7,216 of record NZ_AUWQ01000146.1, read on the forward strand.
GATTCGTAGACACGCCGTTCGAAGAGCTGGCCGTCCTTGACGATCTGGCGCATCCGCTTTTCCAGCTTGGACAGATCCTCGGGCGTGAACGGCTCCGCCACGTCGAAGTCGTAGTAGAAGCCGTCGGTGATGGGCGGCCCGATGCCCAATTTGGCTTGCGGGAAAAGGTCTTGGACGGCCTGGGCCAACACGTGCGCGGCCGAGTGCCTGATCACGCTGCGGCCCTCGTCTGTGTTGGCCGCGACCGGGACGACCTCGGCGTCGGCGTCGGGCACCCAGCTCAGGTCGCGCAGCTTGCCGTCGGCGTCGCGCACCACCACGATCGCGTCGGGCGCGCCGCGCCTGGGCAGCCCGGCCTCACCGACGGCGGCGGCCGCGGTGGTCCCGGCAGGCACCCGGATCGGGTTTGCCGGGGTGGGCTGTGCGGCGGCGCTCATCGGGTTTGGTCTCCAACGTCTGGGTGGTCAGTCGTTGCAATGCTATCGGGGCAGTCGGCGTCCGAGCAGGGCCGCCGACTTGGTGCCGCGCCGCAACCGCGGTCGGGCGCGCTTATCTGGGGGAATCGCAGTAACTCGGCACGCTGCGCAGTTGCTGCCGGCCATCTCGGCGAAGGTCAGGTCGTCGGGGCGAAACGGATCAACGGGTTGGCCGGCGATCAATCGAGGGAATCCGGCGACAGGCTGCCGATGAGGTAGCCGACGATCAGCGGAATCGCTTGCGGTACCGGGCCACGGCATCGTCGTGCACGGTGGCGGCGAAGTCCAGGCGCTCGCCGCGCAGGTACCCGGCTACACCGAGCGCCGTGAGGCCCGCGCCCGAGATCCACGCGGTCCACCCTGCGTCGTCCCCGGCGAACCCGGCAACCCATGGCGACAGGAACAGCGCGAAACCCGTGCACGCCAGCGTCAAGAAGTCGTGGGTGGGGTCCACGGCGACCAGCGACCAGACGGCGGACACGGCCGCCAGCACCCCGAGGCCGATCGTGACGCCGCGCCCCGCGGCCGTCGTGTGCGCAGCGATTCCCAACACCACTGTGGCGAGGCCCCCGAGAAGCGCCGCTCGCCCGAGCCAAAAGCTGGGCACACTGCGCAGTGCCTGGCCGACCCCCAGCTCGTTGATGCGGTCCCCGGTCGCCGCCTTATCGCCCAGCCATCCGATAGCGCCGAGGACCATGGCAATGCCACCGGCCACCCAGCACGTCCAGGAGGCACCGAGGTCGGCGTTGTACCCGTTGCCCAGGAACGGGACGGTGACCGTGGCCAGGCCGACGACGAACAGGCCCCAGTGGTCGGGTCTGCGGTGGCGCGCGAGTATGGCCAGCACGCCGAAGAAGGCAATGAACGCGGCGAAGCCGAACGCGAAGCCCTCACCGACGCGGGTCGAGCTCAACGCGAACGCCGCCGCGGCCGCGCAGACACCGAGTGCTACCGCGGACCAGCCGATCCACGTTCTATCCGAAGCGAGGGACATCTCCGGAAAATACCCGCGCCGGTGCATCTCACACTAGGTGCGGTCTGGGGCGGCCCAATCTGCCGACTACCGGGGTATCCGGTTCGGCCGGTTCGGCGGAGGCTCAAGGAGGTCATGGAGAGCGATCCGAACGTGTAACCGTCCAATGAGGATTCCGTGAAACCGCTTGCTCCCCAACGGCTTACGAGTGTGCCAACCAGGCCAGCGCGGCGACCGTCAGCGCTTCGGTGCCGGTGTCGAGAGTGGGCTGGATGACGGGCGCGAACGTCGGCGAATGGTTGACCGGGATGTCCTCGCAGATCCGGCCTGCTGAGTCGGCTTCTCGATATGCGCCGGGATCGGTTCCACCGATACCCCAATAGCTGTAGGGCGTGTCGAGTGCGTTGGGAATGTCGCTGAAGTCTTCGCTCGCGGTCTGCAGCGGCAGATCGCATGACCGGTCGCCGAAATGGTCGTCGAACGCGCGGCGCACCCGCTCGGTTACCGTCACATCGTTGATGGTCGGGGGGTAGTGGTCGAAAAGTTCGAAGTCGGGGTCTTTCGGCGTGCCGGATGCCTGGCATTCCGCGATGACGATGCGCCGGATCGCGTCAACGATGCGGTTGCGGGTTCGCTCGCTATAAGCGCGCAGGTTCAATTCGAGCACAGCGCGGTCGCCGATGACGTTGCTCTTCGCGCCCGACTCGACCTTCCCGATCGTCAGCACCGCGGGATCGGTCGGCTCGATCTCGCGGGAGACGATGGTCTGCAACCGGATCACGATCATGGCGGCGAGGACCACGGGGTCGACCGTCGCCTGGGGCATCGAGCCGTGCCCCCCGCGGCCGTACACCGTAACTCGCATACTGTCCGCGGAGGCCAAAACGGGCCCGGCTCGCGTCCGAACCTGACCGGCCGGAAAGGGCAGGACGTGTTGCGCCAGCGCGACGTCGACGCGGCCGACCAGCCTCGCAAGCTCGTCGTCGACCATGCCGCGTGCGCCGTCACCGACTTCCTCGGCGGGCTGGAACAACGCGATGGCGGTGCCCTGCCACTGTGCGCGCGCGCTGGCCAGCAGCGCGGCAGCGCCGAGCAGGCAGGCCACGTGAGCGTCGTGCCCGCAGGCGTGCATCACCGGTACGTCGTTCCCGTCGGTGTCGGTGGTGGTGACAGTGCTCGCGTACGGGAGGCCGGTGTCCTCCCGCACCGGCAGCGCGTCCATGTCGGCGCGCAACAACACGGCGGGACCGTCGCCGTTGCGCAGGATCCCGACCACGCCGGTCCCGCCGATGCCCTCGTGAACGTCGTAACCGAAGCCGCGTAGCCGTTTGCTCACCGCTTCGGCGGTGTCGTGTTCCTGGTGTGAGAGTTCCGGATGCTGATGGAGGTTTCGGTAAAACTCTTCCTGCCATCCACGGGTTTCGGCCAGCCCGGCAAGCACCGTTGCGGACAGTGACACGCTATTCATCGTTCAAGCCATTCCCGTCGCGGATCGTGCCGACACCCTTGCGAGGCCGACGCCGCGAAAAAATTGTCGCCGGAGACCAGGCGTCGGCGGCGGGCAACATCCAGCCACGCCACTGCGCGAGCCAGCACAGCACCGTCCCGGTCAGTGCTCCCAACAACAGCCCTGGCGTCGGATGGTTCCGGTAGTTGAAGAACACCAGCACGCCGCTCGCGGCGAGCGCACACGTGGCGTACAACGTGTTACCACCGAAGATTCCCGGCACGCGACGCATCACAATGTCCCGCGCTGCGCCCCCACCCACCGCCGAGATCGTGCCCAGTAGCAGCGCAGCCAGCCAGCCGAGGCCCACAGCGAGCGTTTTGTGCGCACCGGTCGCGGCCCAGCATCCCAACGCCAGCGCGTCCACAACCGGCCACACCCAATTCCACACTCGGCCCTCGACCCGGAACGCGAACGCGATCGCCGCTCCCGCCAATGCGGTCAAGAGATACGCGTAGTCGGTGAGCGCGACCGGGGTGCCGCGCTGGAGCAGAGTGTCGCGGATCATGCCGCCGCCCAGTCCCGACAACACGGCGAGCGCGCCGAAGCCGACGGGGTCCAGCTTCTCCTTACGCGCGACCACACCGCCCAGCAGGGCGTTGCCGAACACGCCGGTCAAGTCCACCGCGCGGAACAACTCCGCCATCGTCATGTCCGCGAACGCCACAGCGAGAACCCCTTCACCGCATTGCCCACGTCACCTGTCACGGCTGCCCGGGCTTGAGGCGCACGAAGAGGGCGTCGGCCTCGGTCAGCAGGGTGTCGCCGTCGCAGAGCCGGCCCGACACGAAGATCTTTCGGCCGTCCACCCGGTCGATGCCGGCCTCGAACTGCAACTCCTTTTCGATCGGCACGATGTGGCGGTAATTGATCTTGAGGTAGGCGGTGCGCTGGCGGGGGCCGCCGGTGATCACCGAGGACGTCAGCCCGAGCACGCTGTCGAACAGCATCCCCAAAGCCCCGCCGTGCACGGCGCCGTTGCGCCCGAGGTGAAACCGCGCGAAGCGCGCCCAGCCGTGGATGCGCGCGTCGTCGCCCTTGCTCGCCTTCATCGGGATGGACAAGATGTTGCCGCGCATCGGCAGGTCCATCCGGCGCCCGGACGGCGACTCCCACTCGTCGGCGTCGTACGGGCTCAATAGCGCCGAGAGCTTCTCCAGCTGATCCGCGGCCTCGGTGATCACCGCGTCGGGGGCGTCGACGGCGCGGGCGTGGTCCTGCAGCTTGCGCACGGCGTCGATGAACCGGCCGTAATCGGGGCCGCCCTTGGTCGTCGGCTCGGGCGGGTTGAAGCCGCCGCCGGGGTGTTTGTGATGGTCGCCTGCCACCTACACACCGTATTAGGTGACCGGGGCGCCCGGCCCCGGCGATGGTTCCTACCGATGGAAGGTCAGCCGTGCGAGCCGGTACCGCCTGTGCCGCCGGCGGCGCCGTTGGCGCCGGCGGTGCCGTTGCTGGTCGATCCGGTCCCGAAGGTGCCGCCGGCGCCGAGCGCGCCG
>NZ_AUWQ01000147.1 GCF_000455205.1 Mycobacterium sp. UM_CSW
GGCAGCCGCGAACGCGGCCCGCAAGCGGGGCGCGCCCGAGGCGGCCACCAGGTTCACCAGCGCCGGGACGGTGGGCTTCCAGTGGCCGTCCGCAACACGTCGCATGGGAAGAGTGTGCCACCTGAGTGCATTTTGACAAGTACCTTGTCAAAATGTGGGCCGGCTGCCAGGATGGGTTCATGCGATCGCTGTGTGCTCGGGGGTTCGGTGTCGGTCTCGCTTCGATTTTGGTCGTGGTGCTCGGCGGCTGCGTCGGCGGCGGTCATGCGTTGGGAACGCCCGGCGCCCAACCGATTCCGGTCGGGCAGTCCACGCAATCCATCGATTCCGGCGGTGTCAGCAGGACCTTTCACCTGTACCGACCGCAGGGGTTGCCCGACGCGGCACCCCTGGTGGTGATGCTGCACGGCGGCTTCGGCAACGGCGCGCAGGCCGAGCGGTCCTACAACTGGGACGCCGAGGCGGACACCGGGCATTTCCTGGTCGCCTATCCCGACGGGCTCAACCGCGCCTGGAATGCCGGTACCTGCTGCGGCGAACCGCAGCGCGCGAATACGGACGACGTCGGTTTCCTCACCGCGATGGTGGGGGCCATCGAACAGGAGATCCCCGTCGATCGCGCGCGCGTCTACGCAACCGGCATGTCGAACGGGGCCATGATGGCGCTGCGGCTGGGCTGCCAGAGCGACACCTTCGCCGCGATCGCCCCCGTCGCCGGCACGCTGCTCACCGACTGCTCCCAAGCGCGACCGACATCGGTGCTGCAGATTCACGGCACCGCCGACGACCGGGTGCCCTACAACGGCGGACCCGGAAAGGCCTTCGCCATCAACGGGAATCCACGAGTCGACGGCCCCTCGGTCGAGTCGGTCAACGCCACCTGGCGGTCCATCGACGGGTGCGGACCCCCGACCTCGACCACCGCCGGCAGCGTGACCACGCAGACGGCCGGATGCCCCGACGGGCGCACCGTCGAGTTGATCTCGGTGGCCGGCGCCGGCCATCAATGGCCCGGCGGCCAGCCGAGCCCGCTCGCAGAACTCGCCGGCATCCCCGAACCGTCGACGGCGCTCAACGCCACCGACACCATCTGGCAGTTCTTCGCCCAGAGCCACCGCTGACCATCTGTCCAGCGTCGAGGAGTTTGGGCGATCGACGCGTTTTCGGTGCGACAACTCGACATTCGCCGGTTTACTTGTCACGTGGAGCGCTTGCTAGAACGTGAGGCCGTCCTCGCGAAGCTGGCCGCACTGGCCCGCGCCGTGCGAAAGGGCAAGGGCCACGCGGTCTTGCTGCGCGGTGAAGCCGGCGTGGGCAAGACCGCGGTGATCACCCGCTTCTCCGCGGGCCTCGACGAGATGCGGGTGCTGCGCGGCTGGTGCGACCCGCTGGCCGCGCCACGGCCGCTGGGCCCGCTACTGGACGCGCTGGGCGGGGTGGGTCCCACGGCGGCCCGGGCTTTGGATGACGCGATCGAATCGGGTGACACCGGCGCGCTATACCGGCGGCTGCTGACTGTGTTGCGCGACGGACACCGCTGGGTCTGGCTGATCGAGGACGCCCATTGGGCCGACGGAGCGACCCTCGACCTCATGCGATTCCTGGCCCGGCGCATCGACTCGCTACCGCTGCTGCTGGTGGTGTCCTATCGCGACGACCAGCTTGACCGGCAGCACCCGCTTTCGGTGGCGCTCGGGGATATTGCGACGTGCGCGGGGGTCAGCCGCGTCGGATTGGAGCCGCTGAGCCGGGAAGCGGTCGCGGTGCTCTCCGCCGGCAGCGGTGTCAACGCGGACCAACTGTACGAACTCACCGGCGGAAACCCGTTCTACGCCACGGAAGTGCTGGCGGCCGGGGCGCAAGCGCTGCAGCGAAATGCGTTGCCGCGCACAGTGACCGAGGCCGTCTGGGGCCGCCTGGGGCGGTTGTCCCCCGCGGCGCGCGAGACCGCGCACGCGGTGGCCGTCTGCGGCCCACGGGTGCACCCGGCGGTGCTGGACAAGGCATGCCCGGCCGGCAGCGCGGGGCTGGCCGAATGCCTCGACGCCGGGGTGCTGCACACGGAGTGGGACGCGATCGGGTTTCGGCACGAGCTGGCCCGGCGCGCGACCATTGACCAAATCCCCGCCCATGAGCGCAAGGCCCTGCACGCCCGCGCACTGGACGCCCTTGCCGAATCACCGATCGACCCGAACACGTTCGCAGCGTTGGCTTTTCACGCCGATCAGGTCGACGCCGCCGAAGCCGTGATCCGCTACGGCGTGGCCGGGGCCGAGCGCGCCGCGGCCCTCGGGGCGCCGCGGCAGGCCGCCGACCTGTTCGCGCTCGCGCTGCGGCGCGCCGACACCGAACCGGCCGAGAAGAGGGTCCAGTGGCTCGAGCAACACGCGGTGGCGTGCTACCTCTGCGGGCGCGGCGAGGCCGCCGTGTCGTCCTGGCGCGAGGCGATCGCGCTGCGCCAGGCGATGGGCGACCGGCTGGGCGAGGGCGACGACTTGCGCTGGCTGTCGCACGGATTGTGGGGGTTGGGTCGGGTCAGCGAATCCGCCGACGCGGCACGCGCCTCCCTGCGCCTGCTGGAGGACGCCGACCCGTGCCCGCAGCTGGCCTGGTCGTTGGTCAACATGGCCGAGCAGGGCCTGTGGAATTTCGACCCGGCGTGCGCCGACTACGCGGCTCGGGCGATCACCGTCGGCACCCAACTCGGCGACGACGCGGCGGTGGTCCGCGCGCGCGGCTACACCGCGTTGGCCAATGTCGTGCGCACGGACACTGGCTGGGACGAACTGGAAGCGGTCTGGCACCAAGCGAAGGACGCCGACGCCCGCGGCGAGACCGCCGCCTTCTTCGGGGCGGTGAACGGGTACATCGCGGCGATGCACTACGACCCCGATCGGGCGGATCGCTACATCGCCGACACCGTCGCCTACTGCCGCGACCGCGGCATCTACCTCTTCGAGGGAATCGCCGACGGCGCCGACATGTTGGCGGGCCTGCATCGCGGCCAGTGGGATCGCACCACCGCGCGCGCGGAGGATCTGCTGACCCGCCCCGGGCTGACGCTGGTGAATTGGATCTCGCCGCGCATCACCCTGGCGCTGATCAACGCCCGCCGGGGCGAACAACCGGTCGCCTCGCTGCTCGACGACTTGGAATCCGATTACGAGATAGAGCAACAGCGGTTCTTCCCGATGTGGGCCGCACGCGCGGAAGCCGCCTGGCTGGCGGGCGACGACGACCTGGCTCGCAGCGTCGCGCAACGTTCACTGGCCAAGATGGGCGGGGACCGCAATCCCTGGCTGATCTGGCAGCTGCGCCGTTGGGCCCAACTTCCCGGTGGCCCGCCAGAGCCAATCGCCGGCGATGGCCCAGTCACTCCGTTCCAGCTGGAGATCGGCGGCGACTGGCGCGGCGCCGCGGCGGCCTGGGAACGCCGGGGCTGCCCCTACGACGCGGCCATCGCCCGGCTCGGCGGCGACATCGCCGCGGCGGAATCGGCGCTGGCCACCTTCCGCGGCCTCGGCGCGCGAGCGGCGGCCCGCCGGGCCCAGCAGCGCCTGACAACGCTGCGTGGGGATGCTCGTCGCGGAAGGGGCGCGGGCACGGTTTCCGACCCGGACGGGCTGACCCGGCGGCAACGCGAGGTCCTTACGTTGATCGCCGCCGGGCACAGCGACGCCGAAGTGGCGACCAAACTGTCCATCAGCCCGAAGACCGTCGGGCACCACGTCGCCGCCATCCTGACCAAGCTCGGCGTCGACAACCGCACGCAGGCCGCGGCCCGCGCCCGAGACGCCGGATCCTAAGGCCCCGAAATATGGAGAAAATTCCCGATCCGCGAGGCCATTTCGGGTCGCCGGTGGTGACGCTGGCTAATGCAGGGCTGCGTGCGCTCGCGCAAGCTCGGGTAGCGGACTGTCTTTCGGTATCTTCGCGACGGCATCAATTAGATGTTGTCGTGCCGGCTCGCCCCGCAGGTCGAAGTCATCGAGGCTTGCCCGGATTTCAAAGAGCGGCGCACCCTGGTGGCGAGCAAGCTCGCGGGCGGCGGCGAGGTCGTCAGCTCGCGCATCCGCGTCTGTGTGAGTCTGCGCCCGCGCACGCAGCAGTTCGGCGTCGTAGAAGCGCACGCCGGTATCCGCCGTGAATCGCAGCGCACCACCGATGCGCGTTCGGGCCTCGTCTGGTTGCCCGGCGACTGTCAAGAGCTGCCCCAAGACACACCAGTAGAAGGGCCGGTATGTGCTGGCTCCCAGCGCCTGCCATACCTCGATCACCTGGGTCAGTGCCTCGACGTGGGACGGCAAAACGGCGGGGTCGGGGCGCCGTGCGGCGATGTCGGCTCGCGCATCGACCATCGCGTTTTCGGTCGCGGTCAGTAGCTGCCAGTACAGATAATCGAGCCCGTAACGTTCTGAGGTGTCGGCCATTTCGCGGACCAGAGCGCGAGCGCGGTCGTACTGACCGATTTCGGCGCGGACCCACACGTCCATGTCGATGGCGTAGAGATGGTTGTAGGGCCTCTGTGGGTAGCCGAGTCGGCTTGCGCGGTCGACGGCACGCTTGAGTTGCACATCGGCGCCGGCGAGATCCCCTTGTATCAGGCGATACCAGGCCAGGTGTTCATGCGCCAGTGCCACGGGGTCGTGCGGGACAAACCACATGTCCTGTAGCCGCTGTTCGTAATCATCGGCCAGACCAGCCGCGGCTTGATCGAAATGCTCGCTGGCGGTGGCGAATTCACCACGCAACCACGCAACTATGCCCGTCGAGCCGCATAGCGCCGGCCGGAACCCCTGCCGACCGTGCTCGGTGGCCGCCACTGCGGCCTGCAAGACCGAGTCAACCCGGCACAGGTCCGAACGCCAGAGGTAGTAAGCACCCACGGCGGTCAGCGTCGCGAGCAGGTCGTCGTCACGGGCATCGGTGCCCGCAAGCTGCAGGCAGCGCTCGAAGTCTGAAGCGGCGACGCGGCTTTGCGCGCCTTCGGCGGTGGCAGTGAGATAGCCGCGCTCGAGCCGCGGCGCGATCTCGCGCCGGTCGCGATCCGGGCCAGGTGGACATTGCTCGACTTGGGTGAGCACGTGGGTCAGATAGGTACGGGCCTCGGCGAGAGCGCCGCGGCGACGGGCAGCGGCGGTCGCCGCTTGGTAGGCCGATGCGGCATCGGCATGCCGGCCGCCCTGTTCGTAGTGAGAGGCAACCAGCGGCCAGTCCGGGTCACCAGCCATGTTGTGGACTAAAGCGTCGGCGACCTTCGCGTGCAATTTGCGCCGCACGCTCGGCGGCGCGAGTTCGTCGGCGACCTCGCGGAGCAGTTCGTGGCGAAAACGCCAGTGGGCGTGCCCCGTTCGCTCGAACACCCCGGCATCCGTCAGCTGGTCGACAACTTCGTCGACCGTTTCCTCGTCGAGCTCCGAGACCGTCGTCAACAGCGATCGGTCGACGACACGGCCAATTACGGCGGCGGCTTCGACAACCGGCACGACGTTCTTCCCGGCGCGGAGACGCGCGAATAGCGGTTCGTACAGCGCGTCGGGCACCTGGGTGTCGTCCGACGGCGTCATACGCAGGCCCGCGACGACCTGTTCGATGTAGAAGGGCACGCCGTCACAGCGGCGCTGCACCGAGGCACGCTGGTCGTCGTTGAGTGTCGGGTCGAGCGCGACGATGAGCTCATCGGTCTCTTCGTCTGTCAACGGGCCCAGGTCGAATTGCTCTGTCTGCCAATCGTTCGGGAGCGACTTTTCATCACGACTGGTGAGCACGGCAAGCAGCCGTCCATCCCCGCCCCGCAGCATTGCGCCGACCACTTCCAACGTCGACGGATCGAACCACTGCAGATCCTCGGCGACGAGTAGCGCCGGCGCATCATTCAAGCAGGCCCTCAGGTAGGAGCCCACCGTCGAGGTGATCAACTGCTCCAGCCTGCGGCCCTCGGCTTGCACCGGCTCGTAGCCATGTTCTGGTCCGATTGCCAGAACTGGCGCGAGTCCCGGCACGGTGGTGGGCGGGTCTAGCCCGCGCGCGGATATTTCGTCCCGTAGCAGGCGCAGCCGCGTCGCGGCATCGGTGAGACGAGTTATGCCGCATCGCCGTTCCAGCAGCGAGCGGACCGGGTGGAATCCCACGTGGGTGTGGAAGGGCGATCCCGCCAGCTCCAGCACTACCCCACCCGAGCGCTTGACAAGAAACGTGGCTTCGCCCACCAGCCGGCTTTTGCCGAGGCCCGGTTCGCCGGAGAAGAACAGTCCGGAAGTGGTGAGTGTGCCGGTTTGCGCTTGCGCCCAGCACTCGTGAAGGCGCGCCAGCTCGCGCTTTCGGCCGACCAAGGGACCATGCACGTCCGTCGGCCGCTCGACACGTTCGCTGTCGACGCGGTGGTGAGCGATCAACCCGGCGACGCCCTTCACCGGGGCGGCGGGCCGCTCCTCGAGCTCGAAGTGGCTGCGCACCAGCGCCGCAACCGGATCGGAAACCACTACTGAATTCGGTGCCGCAAGCCCCGACAGGCGGGCCGCCAAGTTCGCCGCCAACCCGTACACGTCGTCCTGCGCCGTGTCCAGATACACCAGCCCGCGATGCACGCCAACGCGCGCGGCGATCTCGAACCCGAAACGACGTTGGATCTGCTCGCTGAGCCGTGCTACTTCCCGCGCAATCTCCAGTGCCGCGTGAACCGCCCGGCGGACGTCATTCTCATGCGCGGCCGGGTGACCGAACACGGCCAACAATCCGTCGCCCTTAGTAGAGCCGATGTGGCCCCCATAGCGGTCGACCGCGCGCGAAACGATGTCCCGGTAGCCGCCGACCACCAGGCGATAGACCTCAGGCTCCACGCGGGTCGACAGCACGGTCGAATCGACAACGTCGGCGAACAGAATCGTCAGCCGCCGAATCTCACCGTCCGCGCCGGGCGCGATCGACAGCAAGTCCTCGGCGTCGGCGTTCCCGTGATCGATAGCAAGCACCTGAGCGGCCAATGTCGTCGCCGTCTTAGTGTCTCCGCGGTTGATCGCGGACACCGCGCGGTCGACCAGCTCGTCGATTGAGGCGCCGAGCTCGCTCTGGGCGCTTTGGCCGTGCGCCGGAATGCCCCGGCCGTCCGTCACGGGAAACATCGTCTCATTCCGAGCGCTTACGCACCCCGGTAACCAGAAGCCGAGAGCTGCCGTCGATCAACGCTCGTCCAGCATCGCGTCGATCAGCCGGTGCAGCACCTCCCCCGTCTCCCGGCGGGCGCGTTTCGGATCGTCGGCGGTGGCGATGACCATGGCCGCCTCGTCGAGCGCGCCGATCAGGATGTGGGCCAACGGCCGCATCGGTTGCTCGGCCAACTGCCCGGCCTTGACGGCCTCGGTGAGCAGCTGTTCGGTCATGCCCAGGCTGTAGCGCTGCGCGACGTCGCGGAAAGCCGGCCACCCGAGCACGCTGGGCGCGTCGAGCAGGATCAGCTGGCGCACCTCGGGATCGCCGGAAACGTCGAGCCAGGCGTCGACGGCGGCCCGGATCGCGTCGGCGGGCGTCGTCGCCCCGGACTCGGCCACGATGGTGCCCATCCGGGCCATCACGTCCTGCTCGACGGCCTCGACCACCTCGGCGAAAAGCGTTGCCTTGTCGGCGAATTGGTGGTACATCGCGCCGCGGGTGACCCCCGCGGCCGTCGCAATCTCCGGCGTGCCCACCTCCGCGTAACCGCGCAGACCCCACAGGCGGCGGGCAGCCGAGATCAGCGCGTCGCGGGTCGCCGCGGAGCGCTCCTCCTGGGTTCGTCTCTTGATTTCCATACAGCCTGTTGGTAACTTACGAACAGACAGCCTGTTTGTAAATGTACCTTTCAATGTAGGAGTCAGCCATGTCGACGATCGACATTAGTGCCGGGACCATCCACTACGAAGCAACCGGACCCGAGAACGGCAGGCCCGTCGTCTTCGCGCACGGGTACATGATGGGCAGCCAACTGTGGCGTCAGGTCAGCATCCGCCTCGCCGATCGCGGGCTGCGCTGCATCGCCCCCACCTGGCCCCTGGGCGCGCATCCGCAGCCCCTGCGGCCGGCCGCCGACCGGACCATTTACGGTGTCGCCGGCATGGTCGCCGAGGTGCTTGCCGCCCTCGATCTCGAGGACGTGGTGTTGGTCGGCAATGACACCGGCGGGGTCGTCACCCAACTCGTCGCGGTGCACCATCCCGAGCGGCTGGGGGCGCTGGTGCTCACCAGTTGCGATGCGTTCGAACACTTTCCACCGCCGATCCTCAAGCCGGTGATCTTGGCGGCCAAGTCCAAGATGATGTTCAAGACCGTCGCCCAGGCCATGCGCGCGCCGGCCGCGCGCAAGCGCGCCTTCGACGGGCTCGCATACACCAACATCGACGAACTCACCGAGGCATGGGTGCGTCCGGGGCTGTCCGACCCGGCGATCGCCGAAGACCTGCGCCAGTTCAGCCTCTCGATGCGCACGGAGGTCACCACCGGCGTCGCCGCGCGACTGCACGAGTTCGACAAGCCCACGCTCATCGCCTGGTCGGCCGACGACGTGTTCTTCGAGCTCGCGGACGGCGAACGGCTGGCCGCGACCATCCCCAACGCCCGCCTCGAGGTCATCGAGGGGGCGCGCACGTTCTCGATGCTCGACCAGCCGGAGCGGCTCGCCGATCTGCTGTCGTCGATTGCGGTACGCACCTAGCTCGGGACGCCGCTTGACGGGCGCTACGCTCGCGGCATGCAAAAGGTGCTGCAAGGCAGGCGGATCCTGGTAACGGGCGGAGCCACCGGTATCGGCGCGGCCGCCATCGGAGTCCTCACCGACGCGGGGGCCGAGGTGGTCGGCACCTACCACAAGACCCCGCCGCCGGATGGGCTGGCGAACCCGTGGCTGCAGTGCGACGCGCGCGACGCCGACGCCGTTACGGCGATGGTGCGGCAGGCCGCGGACCACCTCGGCGGGCTCGACGTCCTAGTGAACGCCGCGGGGCTGTGGCAGGCCGGAATTCCGGGCTACATCGGCGCCGACGACATCTCGTTCCTGTTGGACACCAACGTGAAGGCCACCATCCTGACCAATCAGGCCGCCTACTCGGTGATGAAAGAGCAGAACCCCAAGGGCGGCAGGATCATCAATTTCGGGTCGTCCGAAGCCGTGCAGGGCAGCGCGATCTCGGCGGTCTACGCCGCAACGAAGGGCGCGGTGCAGGCCTGGACACGATCGGCCGCGAAAGCCTGGGGCGCCGACAACGTCACCGTCAACGCGTTGGCTCCTGCGGTGCAGACACCGGGCTCGGACCGTTTCCGGGATTTCCTGGGTCCCGAAGCGAGCGCCCTGATCGATCAGCAGATGCAGCTGATGATCCCGATCGGCGGGAAACTCGGAGATCCCGCGCGAGACGTGGGGCCCATGCTCGTGTTCCTGGCCGGCACCGGCTCGGGCTTCATCACCGGGCAACTGCTGGCCGTCGACGGCGGACTGATGATGGTGGGCGGCTAGAACGCGGGGCGGGGGACCGCCGCTAAGATAAGACGGACCGTCTCGTCTCGTAACCGAAGGTGGACCGCTGCGATGGCCGACGACACGATTCAGGCGCTACTGCGTAAGCGCCTGACCGACCCTGCCGTCGCCATCAAACACGGCCATTTGCAATGGACTTGGGATCAATACCTCACCGAGGCGACGGCGCGAGCCGCGGCCCTGATCGCCGCCGCCGACCCGCGTCGACCGATGCACGTGGGCGCCCTGCTGGGAAACACGCCGGAGATGCTGGCCCAGATGGCGGCGGCCGGGCTCGGCGGGTACGTGCTGTGCGGAGTGAACACGACGCGGCGCGGCGAGGCTCTGTCCGCCGACATCCGACGGGCCGACTGTCAGTTCGTGGTCACCGATCCCGAGCATCGGCCGCTGCTCGACGGTCTGGACCTCGGGGGCACGCAAATCCTGGATACCTCGACGCCGCAGTGGGCCGAATTCCTCAGGGGCACGGGCGATTTGGTCCCCTATCGCGAGGTCACCGCGACGGACGCGTTCATGATGATCTTCACGTCGGGAACCAGCGGTAATCCCAAGGCGGTCCAGGTCTCCCACCTGATGGCGGTGGTCGCCGGGCTCAGCCTGATGGGGCGATTCGGGCTGACCGAGCAGGACACCTGCTACGTGTCCATGCCGCTGTTTCACTCCAACGCGGTCGTCGCCGGTTGGGCGCCCGCGGTGGCCTCCGGCGCCGCGATCGTCCCGGCGAAGTTCTCGGCGAGCAACTTCCTCGATGACATCCGCCGCTACGGGGCCACGTACATGAACTACGTCGGCAAGCCCCTGGCCTACATCCTCGCCACCCCCGAACGCGACGACGACGCCGACAACCCACTGCGGGTGGCGTTCGGCAACGAGGCCAACGACAAGGACATCGAGGAGTTCGCCCGCCGCTTCGGCGTTCAGGTCGAGGACGGCTTCGGCTCCACGGAGAACGCGGTCATCGTGATCCGCGAACCCGGGACGCCGAAGGGGTCGATCGGCCGCGGCGTCGACGGGGTCGCGATCTACAACAGCGAGACCGTCACCGAATGCGCCGTCGCACGCTTCGACGCCAACGGGGCGCTGGCCAACGCCGACGAGGCAGTGGGCGAGTTGGTCAACACCGCGGGCTCGGGGTTCTTCACCGGCTACTACAACGACCCCGAGGCCAACGCCGAACGGATGCGCCACGGCATGTACTGGTCGGGGGATCTGGCCTACCGCGACGCCGACGGCTGGATCTACCTGGCCGGGCGCACCGCCGATTGGATGCGCGTCGACGGCGAGAACTTGGCCGCGGCTCCCATCGAGCGGATCCTGTTGCGGCACAGCGCCATCAATCGCGCCGCGGTATACGCCGTCCCGGACGAACGGGTGGGAGATCAGGTGATGGCCGCGATCGTCCTCAACGACGGCGCCGAGCTCGACCCCGATGCGTTCGAAGCCTTCCTCGACGCGCAACCCGACCTGTCCCCGAAGGCCTGGCCGCGGTACGTGCGCATCGCCGCCGACCTGCCCAGCACCGCCACCCACAAGGTGCTCAAACGCCAGCTGATCGCCGAAGGCGCGTCCGCCGGCCAGGGCGAAATCCTTTGGGAGCGTGACGGGCGCGGCACCGCGTACCGGCAGGCCTCGTCCAGTGGCGATCGCAA
>NZ_AUWQ01000148.1 GCF_000455205.1 Mycobacterium sp. UM_CSW
CGAAGCGGGTCGCCACCGTCTGACAGTGGCGATCGCAAGCGCGGCGTAGCCGGGCGAAGCGGGTCGTCAACATCCGATTCCGTCGGACCCCCGTGCGAACATATGTTCGTGCGGTGTGATGCGTCCATTCTGCACGCGGACCTGGACTCGTTCTACGCGTCCGTCGAACAGCGCGACGACCCGACGTTGCGCGGCCGCCCGGTGATCGTCGGCGGCGGCGTGGTGCTGGCCGCGAGCTACGAGGCCAAGGCCTACGGCGTGCGCACCGCGATGGGCGGGTCCCAGGCGCGGCGGCTGTGCCCGCACGCCGTCGTCGTGCCGCCGCGGATGAACGCCTACAGCCGCGCCAGCGACGCCGTGTTCGAGGTGTTCCGTGACTGCACACCGGTCGTGGAGGCTCTGTCGGTCGATGAAGCGTTTCTGGATGTCGGCGGGCTGCGCCGGGTCTCCGGCACCCCCACCCAGATCGCGCACAGGCTGCGCGCCGACGTGCGCAGCCGCGTCGGGCTGCCCATCACTGTCGGGATCGCGCGGACGAAGTTCCTCGCCAAAGTGGCCAGCCAGGAGGCCAAGCCCGACGGGCTGCTGCTCGTGCCGCCCGATCAGGAGCTGGCGTTCCTGCGCCCGTTGCCGGTGCGCCGGTTGTGGGGCGTGGGCGCGGTGACCGCCGAGAAGCTGCATGCGCACGGCCTGGCGACGGTCGCCGACGTCGCCGAGCTCAGCGAGTCGACGCTGGCCTCGCTGCTGGGGCCCGCGATGGGCCGGCAGCTGTATGCGCTGTCCCGCAACATCGACCGCCGCCGGGTGACCACCGGGGTGCGGCGGCGGTCCGTGGGCGCGCAGCGGGCGCTGGGCCGCGCTGGCAATCGCATGTCGGCCGCCGAGATCGACGCCGTGGTGGTGAACCTGATCGACCGGATCACGGCCCGGATGCGCACCGCCGGGCGCACCGGCCGCACGGTAGTGCTGCGCCTGCGCTTCGACGATTTCGGCCGGGCGACGCGCTCGCACACCCTGCCGTGGGCCACCTCGTCGACGCAGCCCATCCTGGCCGCCGCGCGGCAGCTGGTCGCGTCCGCGGCGCCCCTGATCGCGCAGCGCGGGCTGACGTTGGTGGGCTTCGCGGTATCGGGGATCGACCGCAGCGGCGCCCAGCAGCTGATGTTGCCGTTCGGCGAGGACGCGGGCCGACTCGAAATCGACGACGCGATCGACCGGGTGCGCCGCCGGTATGGCAAATCCGCGCTCACGCCAGCCGTATTGATCGGCCGTGACGCAGGCTTCGAAATGCCCCACCTACCCGACTAATTCTGCTTCTACGGCGCGGCGTCATTTCTCTGCCTATGCAGCCACGACATATGCGCCTCGGCGTCGATTGCAGTTTGCCGTTGAACGTGAGCGCCGCCGGCCGTCAATGCCGCAGCAGTGCAAGGGCCAAAAGTCAAAAAGGGTAGCGGGCTCCGAGGATTCCTGCTTTATTTCGGTCAAGGGCTTCGCGCAACGAACCATCAGCCGACGTGATCCGGCATTCGTCACGCGCCGGCCCGGTAAGCCATTTCGTGAACCATCCATGCGACCTGCGGTGCCGCAACATATTCGACGCAGTTTGCTAAGCGAAAGTGCTTCCAAACTCCGAACTGAAAGCGTAGATTTTCGGCTACCCGTAGGTCTTCGTGGCAGTTCCCCGACAAAGGAGCCGTGCATGTCGTTTGTCCTGATATCTCCCGAAGTCGTCACCATCGCTTCGTCGGATTTAAGCGGGATCGGATCGGCGATCAAATCCGCCCACACCGCAGCAGCAGGCTCGACGACATCGGTATTGGCCGCTGCCGAGGATGAGGTATCGGCGGCGATTTCTCAGGTGTTCGGCAATTACGCCCAGGAGTTTCAAGCGCTCAGCGCCCAGGCGACGCTTTTTCATGATCAGTTTGTGCAGTCGTTGACGGCGGGTGTGGGGCAGTATTCGGCCACGGAGGCGGCCAATGCGGACCCGTTGACTTCATTGCTCGGTGAAATCCAGAGCCTGGGGTTGCCGCCCGGTCCGGTCAAGCTGCTGACGGGCCGTCCGCTGATCGGTAACGGGGCCAACGGGGCGCCGGGCACCGGGCAGGCAGGCGGCGACGGCGGCTGGCTGATCGGCAACGGCGGCAACGGTGGGTCCGGCGGGCTGGGGCAGGCAGGCGGGGCCGGCGGGTCGGCGGGCCTCTGGGGACATGGCGGTGACGGCGGTGCCGGCGGAAACGGCAAGCCCATCACCAGCCCCGCAGGCGGGAACGGCGGGGCGGGAGGGGCCAACGGATGGCTCGGCGGCGGTCCGGGCGGGGCAGGCGGCGCCGGCGGCGCTGGCATTACGGCCGCGCTCGGCGGCGGCGGGCATGGCGGGGACGGCGGCGCCGGCGGGGCCAATCGACAGCTGTTCTCGCTGAACGGCGTTGGCGGAGCAGGCGGGGCGGGCGGGGCAGGCGGGTACGGCGGAGTGCTCCCACCTGGTCCCGTAGTCGGGCAAGGCGCGTCTGGCGGGCATGGCGGAGCCGGCGGCCACGGTGGGGCAGGCGGCGCGAACCTGGCGCTGCTCGGCGGGCATGCCGGGGCGGGCGGCCCGGGCGGCAACGGCGGCCTGGGCGGCTCCGGCGGCACCGGCGCGGACGGCGTCAACAACCTACCCACCCTGCTCGGCGGCAGCGGGGGAATCGGTGGCGACGGCGGTGATGCCGGTGCCGGTGGGGCCGGCGGCACCAATGGAGCGTTCCTGCTCGGGCAGGTCGGCGCCGGTGGCCAGGGCGGCACCGGTGGCGACGGGGGCACCGGCGGTACCGGCGGCGCCGCGGACGGCGCCCTGGCCAAGGGTTTTGCCGGCCAAGGCGGCCAAGGTGGGCATGGCGGCGCCGGTGGGACGGGCGGTAGCTCCAGCGGCGGAATCAACGGCACCGGCGGCGGCGGGGGCCACGGCGGCGCCGGCGGTATCGGCGGTGAAGGCGTAACCGACCCCGCCAGCGGCAACGAAGTCTTCGGCGGCGGCGGTGGTGGCGGTGGTGCCGGCGGCACGGGCGGCCACGTCGGTGGCGGCGGGATCGGGGGTGGCAGCGGCACCGGCGGCGACGGCGGGACCGGCGGCCGCGGCGGCATCGCCTTAACGACGGCTGGAGGTCTCCCCCAGGCTGTCGGAGTCGGCGGTGAGGGTGGTAGCGGCGGTGCCGGCGCGACGGGCGGCGGATCAGGCGGCGCCGGCGGCGGCGGAGGTGGGGGCGGTACCGCAATATTGACCAACGCCGCGGGCGGCGGCGGGGGCGGCGGCGGCGGTGCGGCTACCGCCAGCGGCACCGCTGGAGATGGAGGCGCCGGCGGCTCCGCGTTAAACCTCACTCAGACCGCTGCGCTTAGTTTCGGGGGAAGCGGTGGCGGCAACGGCACCGGCGGCGGCGGTGGCGGCGGCGCGGTGGCCAACGCGAGCTCCTTCCCCGGCAACGTCGGCACAGACGGTGCCGGTGGGGGGACGGGCGGCATCGGCGCCAACAATGGTGTTTTCCACAACAGCGGCGGTGACGGGGGCACCACGGGCGTTGGCGGCTCCGGCGGGCACGGCGTGGTTGTCAACAGCAACGACGGGGGCACCGGCCAGCCCTAACCAAGTCGTCCGCGAGGCGGGCTCAAGCCGAGCAGCCGCAAGAATCTCGCAAGTCGCCGACTTTAATCTACGGCCCCACAAGGGATTAGGAGCCGTAGATGTCCTCTTTCGTGCAGGTAGACCCGGAGATTCTCACCGCCGCGTCGGCGGACTTGGACGCGATCGGGTCCGCGATCAAGGCGGCCAATACGACGGCGGCCGCCTCGACGACCTCGGTGGTGGCCGCGGCGCAGGACGAGGTCTCGGCCGCGATCTCCCAGGTGTTCGGCAGCTATGCCCGGGAGTTTCACTCGCTCAGCGCACAAGCGGCGCATTTCCACGACCAATTCGTGCAGTCGCTGACCTCGAGCGGCGGGCAGTATGCGGCCGCCGAGGCGGCCAACGCCGACCCGCTGACGGCCCTGGTCGGTGAATTCCAGAACCTGGGGTTGCCGCCCGGGCCGGTCAAGCTGCTGACGGGACGCCCGCTGATCGGCAACGGGGCCAACGGTGCGCCGGGCACCGGGCAGGCCGGCGGCGACGGCGGATGGCTGATCGGCAACGGCGGCAACGGTGGGTCCGGTGGAGCCGGGCAGGCCGGTGGGGCCGGCGGCTCGGCGGGATTGTGGGGCCACGGCGGTGACGGCGGGGCCGGCGGAAACGGCAAGGCCCTGATCGGTGGTGCCGGCGGGAATGGCGGCGCCGGTGGCGCCAGCGGATGGATTGGCGGCGGTCCCGGCGGTGCCGG
>NZ_AUWQ01000149.1 GCF_000455205.1 Mycobacterium sp. UM_CSW
CCCTGATTCGCGCCGACGCTCGCGCCGTTAGCGTCACCGACATATGACACGAGTGGATAGGTGCGTGACATGTCGTTTGTCGTTGCAGCGCCGGAGTTCATGTCGTCGGCGGCTTCGGATCTGGCCAATATCGGGTCGGCTCTCACCGAGGCCCACGCCGCGGCGGCGGCCCCGACGTCGAACGTGTTGGCGGCCGCCGGCGACGAGGTGTCGGCGGCCATCGCCTCGCTGTTCGGGGCGCACGGGCAGGTCTACCAGGCGCTCGGCGCCCAGGCCGCACAGTTCCACCAGCAATTCGTCGGGCTGATGAATGCCGGTGTGGCGCAGTACGCCGCCGCCGAGGCCGCCAACGCCAACCCGCTGCAGACCCTCGAGCAGGACATCCTCGCAGTGATCAACGAGCCCACCGAGATACTGCTGGGACGCCCGCTCATCGGCAACGGCGCCAACGGCGTGACCAACGCCCAAGGCGTCGGCACCAACGGCCAGGCCGGCGGGATCCTGTGGGGCAACGGCGGTAACGGCGGCGACAGCACCGCCGACAGTGCGGCCGGCGGCGCCGGCGGGGCCGCCGGGCTGTTCGGTCACGGCGGTAGCGGCGGTCAAGGCGGCAGCGGCAATGGAGGCGGGAAAGGCGGGAACGGAGGGGCCGGCGGCCTCATCTTCGGCGCCGGCGGCAACGGTGGTGCCGGCGGCTCTGGGCTCGGACAGGGTGGGGTCGGCGGCGTCGGCGGGTCGGCCGGTCTGTTCGGTAACGGCGGGTTTGGGGGCGCGGGCGGCTTCAGCAATGCCATCAACGGGGAAGCCGGCGGCGCCGGCGGCAACGGCGGCCTGATCTACGGCAACGGCGGCGCCGGCGGCGCCGG
>NZ_AUWQ01000150.1 GCF_000455205.1 Mycobacterium sp. UM_CSW
CGCCGCGCCGCCACGGCGGCGCGGACGTCGGCTCCTGGGACCCACGCCGCGCTACGCCGTCATCCCACGCTGGGGGTTGGCGGACCGCGTTGACCAGGCGCCGTCGGCGGCGGCCGAAAAGCCTTCCCGGACAGGGCCATCCGCACCGCTCGTGCGCACCACGTTGTTTTTGAGCGTGCTCATTCTGAGCGCGGCTGCACTGGTGTACGTCGCACGGTACGCGCTGTTGGTGTACAACCGGAACACCCTGCTGAACTCGGTCGTGGCCGTCATCGCCGACTGGCTCGGGGTGCTGGCCAGCGTGGCGGCGATCGCGGCGGTAACCGTCTCCGCGGTGGTGCTGGTCCGGTGGCTGATCGCGCGACGGGCCGCCGCGTTCGCGCACCATGGGCTGCCGGAACCGCGTTCCGTCCGGGCGCTGTGGGCGGGCTGCTTGGCGCCGTTCGCGAACCTGCTGTGGGCGCCGGTGTACGTCATCGAACTGGCGACCGTCGAAGAGCATTACGCCCGCGCGCAAAGACCGATCGTGCAGTGGTGGATCGCGTGGCTGGCCAGCTACCTGGTTTCGATCTTCGCCATCGCCACCAGCTTCGCCACCGACGCCCAGGGCATCGCGAACAACACCGTGCTGATGGTGTTCGCCTACCTGTTCGCGGCGGTCACCGTGGCCGCGATCGCCCGGGTCTTCGAAGGCTTCGAGCGCAAACCGGTAGCCCGTCCCGCACACCGCTGGGTGATCGTCGAACCGGACCGTCCCGCAGGCCGCCAGTCGAGCGCTCCGGTTGAGTTGGCGGGGCAGGAACCGGCAGCATAGGGATATGACGTGGGCCGACGAGGTGCTCGCCGGGCATCCCTTTGTCGTTGCCCACCGGGGAGCTTCGGCCGCCCGTCCCGAACACACCTTGGCTGCCTACGATCTCGCGCTCAAGCAGGGGGCGGACGGCGTGGAATGCGACGTGCGCCTGACCCGCGACGGCCACCTCGTCTGCGTTCATGACCGCCGCCTGGACCGGACCTCGACGGGAGCCGGTTTGGTCAGCACGATGACGCTCGCCCAACTGCGCGAGCTCGAATACGGCGCCTGGCACGACAGCTGGCGTGAGGACGGCACGCACGGCGACACCAGCCTGCTGACGTTCGACGACCTCGTTTCGCTCGTCCTGGACTGGCACCGGCCGGTCAAGATCTTCGTCGAGACCAAGCACCCGGTCCGGTACGGCTCGCTGGTGGAAAACAAGCTCCTGGCCCTGCTTCATCGCTACGGCATAGCCGCGCCCGCATCCGCGGACCGCTCCCGCGCGGTGGTCATGTCGTTTTCGGCGGCGGCGGTCTGGCGCATCCGGCGGGCCGCGCCGTTGTTGCCGACGGTGTTGCTCGGCAAAACGGCTCGGTACTTGGCGAGCAGCGCGGCCACGGCCGTCGGCGCCACCGCCGTCGGGCCGTCGCTGGCGACGTTGAAGGACTATCCGCAACTGGTGGACCGGGCCGTCGCCCAAGGCAGGGCCGTCTACTGCTGGAACGTCGACGAGTACGAGGACATCGACTTCTGCCGCGACGTCGGCGTGGCCTGGCTGGCCACCCACCACCCGGGCCGCACCAAGGCCTATTTGCAGCGGGCGCGCGCCGCCGACGGCAGCATCTGATCAGCCCGGCACCGGCGCGTCGGAGGCCAGCGCGTCGAACAGCCTGCCGGCGGCCTCGTGGTCCCACACCACCACCGCGCCGGCGTCGCCGGTGGTGAACTCGCCGATCGGGACGGTCAGCGCGGTCGTCGGCCCGTGCAACGCCCAGCCGAGCCGGGCCAAATCCCACACGTGGTCGCCCCGATCGACGGTCATCGCGCCCGCGGCCGAGCGGGGCACCGAGTACCAGCGCAGCGGGTCGAGCAACACGGCCGGGCTGGCGGCGCGGTGCAGCAGCGCCGACAGGAACTCGCGCTGGTTGGCCATCCGATCCAGATCCGCGCGCGGGGTGTCCCGCGTCCGGACGTACCCCAGGGCGTCGCGGCCGGACAGTTTCTGGCAGCCGGCCGGCAGGTCGATGCCGGCCAACGGGTCGTGGATCGGAGCGGTCGGGCAAACGGTGATGCCGCCCAGGGCGTCGACCACGCTCGCGAATCCGCCGAATCCGATCTCGACGTAGTGATCGAGGCGCAATCCCGTCGCCCGCTCCACGGTCTCGGTCAGCAGGGGCGCCCCGCCGATCGCGAACGCCGCGTTGATCTTGTCCTTGCCATGGCCGGGGATGGGCACATACGAGTCGCGCGGGATCGACACCATCGCCGCCGGAGTGCTCGACCGGAACTCGGGCACGTGCACCAGCAGGATCGTGTCCGTTCGGCTGCTGCCCACATCGCCGCCCGTCGCCAGGTCCTGCTGCTGCTCGGCGGTGAGGCCCTGCCGGCTGTCCGAGCCGACGATCAGCCAGTTCGTCCCGCGGCCGGCCGTGGGCCGGTCGGGATAGTCGGTCAGCGCCTGTTCGCGGCGCAGCGTGGTGTCGAACCACATGGCGCCGCCGACGATCCCGGCGCCGGCGAGCAGCGCACC
>NZ_AUWQ01000151.1 GCF_000455205.1 Mycobacterium sp. UM_CSW
ATGACCGCGACCCCGCGCGGCCCGTCGAGCGGGCGGCGGGCGAACGGGTCCTTCTTCAGTTCGGCCGCCAGGTCGAGCACCTCGGCCTGTTCGGCGGGTGACAGATCGTCGTCGCGCAGGAAGTGCCGAATCACATTGCCGCCTTGGCGGTATCGAGGATGGTCGGCAAGGCGGCGATGAAGGCGTCGATCTGGTCCTCGGCGATGATCAGCGGTGGCGCCAGCCGGATGACGTCGGGGGCCGCCGCGTTGACCAGGAATCCGGCGTCCCGCGCCGCGGCCTCGGTCGCCTTGGCCGCCGTCGCCGAAAGCACGATGCCCCAGAGCAATCCGCGGCCGCGCACGTGGTCGATCAGCGGGTGCCCGAGCCGTTCGATGCCGTCGCGCACGGACTTGCCCAGCACCTCGGCGTGCCGGACCAGATCCTCCGTGGCGATCACCCGCAGCACCGCCAGCGCGGCCGCGGTGCAGATGGGGTTGCCGCCGAAGGTGCTGCCGTGCAGGCCGGGGGTGAGCAGCTCGGCGGCCGGCCCGACGGCCAGGCAGGCCCCGATGGGCAGCCCGCCGCCGAGTCCCTTGGCCATGGTCACCACGTCGGGGGTGATGCCGTCGTGCTGGTGGGCGAAAAACGCTCCGGTGCGGCCCATTCCGGTCTGCACCTCGTCGAGGATCAGCAGGGCGCCGTGGCGTGCCGTGATGTCCCGCGCGGCGGCCAGGTAGCCCTCGGGCGGGACGACGACGCCGCTCTCCCCCATGATCGGCTCGAGGAACACCGCGGCGGTGTCGTCGCCGACCGCCGCGGCCAGCGCGTCGGTGTCGCCGTACGGCACATGGGTGACGTAACCGGGTAGCGGTTCGAACGGCGCCTGCTTGCTCGGCTGGCCCGTCAGCGCCAGGGATCCCATTGTGCGGCCGTGGAACGCCTCCTGCGCGGCAACCAGTTTGGTGCGGCCCGTGAGCCGCGACATCTTGAACGCCACCTCGTTGGCCTCGGTGCCGGAGTTGCAAAAGAACACCCGCGCCGGCGCGTCGGCGCCGAGCAGGGCGACCAGCTCCTCGGCCAGTGCGATGCCCGGCTCGGTGGCATAGAGGTTGGAGGTGTGCCCAAGCGTGGCCATCTGGTGCGTGACGGCCTCGATGACGGCCGGGTGGCGATGGCCGAGGACGTTGACCGCGATGCCGCCGAGCAGGTCCACGTAGGTCTTGCCGTCCACGTCGGTGACGAGGGCGCCGTCTCCGCTGGCGAGCGCGACGGGCGGGGTGCCGTAGTTGTGCATCATCACGGCGTCCCACCGCTGCCGCATCGCGTCGCTGTTACTCATGAGGCCACCACTTTGGTTCCGGTGCCCGCATCGGTGAAAAGCTCGACGAGCACGCAGTGTTCGACCCGGCCGTCGATGACGTGCGCGCTGGGCACACCCCCGGTGACCGCCCGCAAGCACGCCTCGACTTTGGGGATCATGCCGGTCTCCAGCGTGGGCAACAGTCGCGCCAGCGCGACGGTGTCGATTTCGCTGACCAACGACTCGCGGTCCGGCCAGCTGGTGTACAGGCCTTCGACATCGGTGAGCATCAACAGCTTTTCGGCTCCCAGGGCTTCGGCCAGCGCCGCCGCAGCGGTGTCGGCGTTGATGTTGTGGACGACGCCCTCGGCATCGGGCGCCAGCGTCGAGACCACCGGAATGCGGCGTGCCGCAATCAGATCCAGCACGGCGGCGGTGTTGACCAGCTCGACGTCGCCCACCAGCCCGATGTCAGTGGCCACGCCGTCGACCGTGACGCTGCGCCGCACCGCGGTGAACAGTTGCGCGTCCTCGCCGGTGATGCCGACGGCGTACGGTCCGTGCGCGTTGATCAGGTTCACCAGTTCGCGGCCCACCTGCCCGAACAACACCATCCGCGCCACGTCGAGCACTTCGGGGGTGGTGACCCGGAAGCCGCCCTTGAAGTCGCCTTCGATGCCGAGGCGGCGCAGCATGGCGGTGATTTGGGGTCCGCCGCCGTGCACCACGACGGGGTGGATGCCGCAGTTACGCAGAAACGCCATGTCGGCCGCGAAGGCGTGGCGCAGCGCGTCGTCGGTCATGGCGTTGCCGCCGTACTTGATGACGACGATCTTGCCGTGCAACTGCTTGAGCCAGGGCAGGGCTTCGGCGAGCACCTGCGCTTTGATCTGGGTGGGCAATTCTTCGACGCGGAGGCTCATGAGCTGTAGGCCGAATTCTCTTCGACGTACCCGTGCGAGAGGTCCGTGGTCCGGACGGCGGCCCGCCCGTCCCCGACCCGAAGGTCCACGGTGATGTCGATGTCGGCGCCGGAAAGGTCGACCTCGCGCGCGCCGGGCGCGCCTACGCCGTCGACGCACACCGCAAAACCGTTGAACGACACCCTGATCCGGTCCGGTTCGAGGGCGACCGGCGCCATGCCGACGGCCGCGAGCACCCGGCCCCAGTTCGGGTCGGACCCGAATACCGCCGTCTTGACCAGGCTGTCGCGGGCGATCGCCCGCGCCGCCGTCAGCGCGTCATCCTCGGAGGCGGCGCCGGTCACGGTGACGGTGACGCGTTTGGTGACGCCCTCGGCGTCGGCCTGCAGCTGCGCGCACAGGTCGTCGCAGACCCGCAGCACCGCCTCGTCGAGGTCGGCCTGGGACGGGGTGACCTCGCTGGCGCCCGAGGCCAGCAGCAGCACCGTGTCGTTGGTCGAGCAGCAGCCGTCGATGTCGAGCCGATCGAAGGTACGGGCGGTGGCGTGCCGCAGCGCCCGGTCGAGCGCCTCCGGGCCAGCGGCCGCATCGGTGGTGAGCACGCACAGCATGGTTGCCAGCGACGGGGCCAACATGCCCGCGCCCTTGGCCATCCCGCCGACCGTCCAATTGTTGGGATGATGCAGCGCAACCTGTTTGGGTACGGTGTCGGTGGTCATGATGGCCTGGGCGGCGTCCTCGCCGCCGGTCAGCCCGCCGGCCATCTCGCGCACGATCTCGCGCACCCCGGCGAGCACCTTGTCCATCGGCAGCCGATCGCCGATCAGCCCGGTCGAGCAGACACCGACCTCGATGGCGCCGGTCTCAGTGCCCCAGTCCGACAGCGCCGCCGCGACCGCTTCCGCGGTGGCATGGGTGTCCTGGAAGCCGCCGGGACCCGTGCAGGCGTTCGCGCCACCGGAATTGAGGATCACCGCCCGCAACTGTCCGGTGGTCAGGACCTGTTGGGTCCACAACACCGGCGCGGCCTTGACCTTGTTGCGGGTGAAGACCCCCGCGGCCGCATAGTCGGGCCCCTCGTTGAAGACCAGCGCGAGGTCGCGGGCCCCGGATGCCTTGATCCCTGCGGCGATGCCGGCCGCCCGGAACCCGGCCGGGGCGGTGACACCCTGTTCCCGCAGCAACCGCGCGGTGGCGGCAAGTTCCGTCACGGCGCCACCCCCACCACCGAAAGGCCTTCGCCCTCAGGCCAACCGAGCGCCAGGTTCATCGACTGCACCGCGGCGCCGCCCGTGCCCTTCACCAGGTTGTCGATCGCTGCGATCGCCACGAACGTCTCCGCAGCCTCGTCCACCGCGACGGCGATGTGGGTCGCGTTGCTGCCGATCACCGCCCCCGTGCGGGGCAGCTGCCCGTCGGGCATCAGGTAGACGAAAAGCTCGGCGTCGTAGGCCTTTTCATAGGCGGCCCGCAGCTGCGACAGCGGCGCTCGGGTGCGCGCGGTGCAGGTGGCCAAGATGCCGCGGGAAGTCGGGATCAACACCGGGGTGAACGACACGGTGACGTCGCGATCGGTGACGGCCCGTAGCCCCTGGGCGATTTCGGGGGTGTGCCGGTGCGCCCCGGCGATGTTGTAGGCGCGCGCCGAACCGATGATCTCCGAGCCGAGCAGGTCGGTCTTGGCGGCGCGGCCGGCCCCCGAGGTGCCGCTGACGGCGACGACCGTGACCGCCGGCTCGATGAGGTCCTCGGCCATCGCGGGCACCAGCGCGAGCAGCGCCGCCGTCGGGTAGCAGCCGGGAACCGCGATGCGGCGGGCGCCGCGCAGCCGCTCGCGTCCGCCGGGCAGCTCCGGCAGCCCGTAGGGCCAGCTGCCGGCGTGGCTTGTTCCGTAGAACCGTTCCCATGCGCCGGGATCGGTGAGGCGGAAGTCGGCGCCGCAGTCGATGATCAGGGTGTCCGGGCCGAGCCGTTCGGCCAGGGCGGCCGAATTGCCATGTGGCAGTGCCAGGAACACCACGTCGTGGTTTTTCAGGACGCCTTCGTCCGTCGGCTCGACCACGCGCTGGGCCAACGGGATCAGATGCGGATGGTGCTCACCCAGTGTGCTGCCGGCGCTTGCCGCCGCGGTCAGAGCGCCGATCGTGAGGCGGCCGTCGACGTAGCCCGGGTGCCCGAGCAGGAGCCGTAGGATTTCCCCGCCTGCATAGCCGGTGGCACCGGCAACCGCCACCCTCAATACGTCGGCCATCTCGACGATTCTGCATGGTTATGCAGTAGTTTGCAAATCCATTCCGCAGGTCAAACGGAGGCGGTGTGCGCCCAGGAGGTCGCGTCGGGCAAGGCATCGCTTCGCTTCGGAAGAGCGAGGCCTACACGACTCTCCTGGGCGCCACCGGGCTATGCGGCGATCCCGATGCCCAGGCTGGCGTCGATGGCCGCCTGCAGCGAGAGCTCGAGGTCGGTCAGGGCGGTGTTGATGGACACGACGAGCGAGCCGCCGGTCTGCTCCAACGTGTTGGCCGCGCCGGACAGGCCGGCCGCCAGGGCGGTGCCGAGTCCGAGCACGCCCGGAGTGCCCACACCCAGGGTCGCCGCGAAACCACCGAAGAGCGCGCCACCGATCTGGGCCGCGGTGTTCTCCCAGATATTCGCCAACGCGTTACCCGTGCCGGCCAACCCGGCCAAGCCCGTCGCCAGGCTCCCGCCCAGGGTTTCACCCGCATGGACCAGGCCCGCGAGGCCGCCGGTGAGGCCGCCTGTCAGGGATCCGGTGGCCTGTAGCAGGCCGTTCAGCGCGGCGCCGAGGTTAGCCGACAGCGCCGCATTGATAGACAGTCCCAAGTTGGGAATGGACAGCGTCGACAACGCGGCAGCGAAGTTGGCGGCCAGGTTCTCGCCGGTCTGGATCGCCGCGTTCAGGCCCGCTCCGATGTTGCTGGCGAAGTTCGCCGCCAGCGTTTCACCGGTCTGGATAAACGCGTTGAGGTTGGCGCCCAGGTTCAGGCTTCCCGACAACATCGCGTTCAGCGACGCTCCCAGCCCATTCAGCGACGCGCTGATCGAACCACCGATCCCGTTCAACGCCGCGCTCAATCCCACACCCAGCGCACCCAGGTTAGGCAGCGTGAGCGGAGGCAAGGCCGGGAAGGTGAAAGGCGGCAGCGTCAACGCCCCGGACAACACCGCGTTGAGCGCGGCGTTGATGTCCGCACCCAGGTTGGGCAG
>NZ_AUWQ01000152.1 GCF_000455205.1 Mycobacterium sp. UM_CSW
GCGGCGGTGCGCGCCGAGGCCGACCGGCGCGAGGGCCTGGCGCGGTTGGCCGGGCAGGTGGAGACCATGCGGGCCCGCGTCGAGTCGATCGACGACAGCGTGGCGAAGCTCTCCGAGCGCATCGAAGAGGCCGCCACCCGCGCCCAGCAGACCCGCGCGGAGTTCGAGACCGTGCAGGCGCGCGTCGGCGAGCTGGACCAGGGCGAGGTGGGCCTCGACGAGCACCACGAGCGGACGGTGGCCGCGTTGCGGCTGGCCGACGAGCGCGTCGCCGAGCTGCAGGCCGCCGAGCGCGGCGCCGAACGGGAAGTGGCGTCGCTGCGCGCCCGCATCGACGCGCTCTCGGTCGGGCTGGAGCGCAAGGACGGCGCGGCGTGGCTCGCGCAAAACCACGCCGGCACAGGGCTTTTCGGCCCGATCGCCAAGCTGGTCAAGGTGCGGCCCGGCTACGAGACGGCGCTGGCCGCGGTGCTCGGTTCGGCGGCCGACGCGCTGGCCGCCGAGAGCTTCGGCGCGGCGCGTTCCGCCGTCGCCGCCCTCAAGCAGGCCGACGGCGGCCGCGCGGCCCTGGTGTTGGGCGACTGGCCGGCCGATCAGCCCCCGCCCGCGGGCGCGCTGCCCGGCGGCGCCCTTTGGGCGCTCGACCTGGTCGAGGCGCCGCAACGGCTGCGCGGGGCGATGACGGCCATGCTTTCCGGCGTCGCGGTGGTCAACGACCTCGGCGACGCGCTGGACCTGGTTGCGGCGCGCCCGCAGCTGCGCGCCGTCACGCTCGACGGTGACCTGGTGGGCGCGGGCTGGGTGAGCGGCGGCTCCGACCGCAAGCTGTCCACCCTGGAGCTCACCTCGGAGATCGACAAGGCCGCCGCCGAGCTGACTGCCGCGGAAGCCCAGGTGGCCCAGCTCAGCGCCGCCCTGTCCGGTGCGCTGACCGAGCAGATCGCGCGGCAGGATTCCGCCGAGCAGGCGCTGGCCGCGCTCAACGAATCCGACACCGCGATCTCGGCGATGTACGAGCAGCTGGGCCGGCTCGGGCAGGAAGCGCGCGCCGCCGAGGAGGAGTGGAACCGGCTGCTGCGCCAGCGCCAGGAGGCCGAGGCGGGGCGCGCGCAGACCGTCGAAGAGGTCACCGAGCTGGAAACCCGGCTGCGCAACGCCCAGGAGACCCAGCACGTGCAGGCGGCCGAGCCCGCGAACCGCCTGCAGATCGCCGCCGCCGCCGAAAGCGCCCGCGGCGTGGAAGTGGAGGCCCGGCTGGCGGTGCGGACCGCCGAGGAGCGCGCCAA
>NZ_AUWQ01000153.1 GCF_000455205.1 Mycobacterium sp. UM_CSW
GACGGCAATCTCGGCGCGGGTACTCCCCTCCGGTACCTGCGGACGCTCAGAGGCCGAGCGGAAGCAGCGCGGTAAACAGCGGGGCTATGGGATCCGTGATGGGAAGGGCGAACGAACCGTTCAGGAACGGGGCCACCGGACTCTGGAACGTCAGGATCGTCTGCCCGACCGCACCCATGCCCGTTGTCGGCTCAGCCCCGGAGGTCGCCGAAGCCGTGAAGAGCGGGCTCGCGAAATTAGCCGCAACAAAGTGGTTGTCGTCAGGGTCGGCAATCGCCGTGGCCGTCAACAGCCCGCCGAAATTGGTGGTTTGGCTCATGAAATCGGGATCGCCGGCGACCGGGTTGGTGACCGGGCTGAGGCCCAGCGCCGACGCGAGCTGGGTGGCGAGGTTATGCAACGGCGCCAGCGCCGCGCCGGCGGCCGAGGCGCCGGAGTGATAGCCGACCATCGCGGCCACGTCCTGGGCCCACATCTGTTCGTACTCGGCCTCGGCGGCCGCGATCGCGGGCGCGTTCTGCCCGAACAGATTCGACATCACCAACTGCACGAACCCGTTCCGGTTGGCCGTGACCTGCAACGGATGGACCGTGGCCGCGAGGGCCGACTCGAACGCTCCGGCCACCGCGCGGGCCTGCCCGGCCGCGCCCGTCGCCTGGCTCGCCGCCGCGCTCAACCACCGGGTGTAGGGGGCCGCCGCGGCCGTCATCGCCGCCGCCGCCGGACCTTGCCACGCCTGCTGGGTCAGGCCCGACGTGACCGACGAAAACGACGACGCCGCCGACCCCAACTCGGAGGCCAAACCATCCCAGGCCGCTGCCGCTTCCAGCATCGGACCGGAACCCGCGCCCGAGAACATTCGCGCCGAATTGATTTCCGGTGGCAATACCGAGAAATTCATGACCACAGTCCCTTCCCTGAGGGCCGCGACGATCGTGCCGGCGCAGTCATCACCGACAACACGCAGCGTGTAGAACGACACGAAATAGGGACAGGATTAGTTCAATGCCGCTCCGGACACGGCATCCGGGTTGGACGACCTAAGCGGCGGGCGTAATCGCCAGCGCGAGCTGCTCGGGCGCGAAGACCAGCAGGGCGGTAGCGAGCCCACTGGTTGGCGTGCCCAGGACGAGAACGTCCAGCGGGAGTTGGGTGTTGTTGATGAGAGCCGCGGCGACGTTGCTCGCCGAGACCGCCAAACCGGTACCCGTCGCGGTTCCGGTTATCACGCCCGTTATCGGGGTTTCCGGCACGAGAATTCCATCAAGCGGGATGTCGAAGTCAGCGTTGCCGTTCGTGAACGACAGGGTCCCTAAAAGGACGCTGTTGCCGAGGTTTGTGCTGAAGGTTGGCAGTGGAATTGAGAGCGCCAAGTTCGTTTGCCCATTGAGGAAGGCGTCGGTGACGACGGCCGGGGCGTCGACGAGCGTGCCGACCGCGCCGGTCAGGTTGCCGGTTTGCAACTCGCCGACGAATTGCGATGCGGTTGCCGACACTGCGCCGACTGCGTTGACCGGCGCGCCCACAGCGTCGATGAGAAGCGCCGCCGGCAGCCCGATGTCCGTCGTAAGCGTGGCACTAAGACCGCCCGTCCCGAGCCCGAGTAACGCGGTCGCGTTGACGGACGTGTTCGTGAGCGTATCGACCACGTTGGTGAAGTTCTGCGAGACCTGTGCCGGGATGGAGCCGGGTGGCAGCAGGTTGGTGAAGCTCTGAGCCATCATGCCCGGAATGGTGAGGATCGGTAACAGGTCTCCCAGACTGCCCGCTGGGGTAACGGTGATGGCGATCCCTGGGGGGACAAGGGGATCGCCGGTTTCAGTGGTGTTCACGCCAGTGAAGAACAGACTCAGGAAGCCCTGCGCAATGTCGCTCACGGCGCCGTTGACGTTCCCCGCCAGCAGGGCCTGCACGGCGGATTGGAAGGCCGCCGGCAATTGCTCGAGGCCGATGACAAAGTCGCGGGCCGCGTTCTGCAGGGACGTCGCGATGATCTGGGCGTAGGCCAATTGGTTCGCGATGATCTGCTGCACGAGAGGGGCCGGGTCGAAGGCCAGTAGCGCCTGAATGGCCGCCTGGATGTTCGCCGGCAGGCTCGCCAAAACGGCGGGAAGATTCTGGAGCACGTGTTCGACGGCTGCGGCGATCGTCTGCGCGTAGCCGATCTGATTGATGAGGAATTGGCGCAAGAACGGCGCCGGGTTGGCGGCTATGGCGCCCCCGAGGATTTGCAAGTTCGCGCCCGTGTGGGCGAACAGCGTTTCGTAGGGGCCGGCAATCGACGAAAACCCAGTGCCCGCGGCCGGCGCCAGCGCACGAACACCACCCTGCAACGCGGCCTCCAACTGCGAAACGGTGGCGGCCTCGGTGCTCGCATACGCGCCGGCACTGGCGCCCAGCACCTTCGAGAATTCTTGATTAAACGCCGCTGCCTGCGCACTCAACGCCTGAAACGCCCTCCCGTGCGAGGCAAATACGGCCGTAACCGCCGCCGACACCTCATCACCCGCCGCGGGCAGCAATGCGGTCGTCGAGGCCACCGCTGCCGAGCTGGCCGCGCTGATCGTCGACCCGATGTTTTCCAGATCCGTCGCCGCTGCTGTCATGATGTCCGGCGCCGCGATTGCAAATGACATGTCCTGCCCCAGTCGCCCGATGCTGCAGATTAATCACCTGATGGCGTCAGGTGACATCGCTCGATGGGCCACCACCGTTAGGGGCACACTCCCGGACGCCGCGCGGCTCACCGGGCTTAATTCAGGGAGCCTACAACTCGATGAGCTAGCTGACAGACGAATGAGCAACCAATTCGCGACAGGCTGGTGGACTCGACCGCGGCTCTGGGGAAAGTTCGGCTATTCCAACCACTTCCGCGAATTTCAAGCGTTGCCCTCGATTGCGGTGGCGAAGCCCTGCAGATGCGGTTTGCACGGGAACGGCACTGGAGTTCGGATGCTGCGCAGCCCAGAGGTATCGAAGCCGGCCGCGGCGATGGCATCCACGGTGCGGCGGTTCGGATGGCAGCCGGCGGCAAACCACGACCATGGCCCCGCGACCAGATCCTGCAACCGGCCCGTCGCCCCCTCTCCGCGGACATGCTCGAGCACCACCAACCTGCCCCGCGGGACCAGCACCCGCCGGATCTCCCCTAGCGTGGCCGCCACGTCGTCGACCGAACACAGCACCAGCCCGATGTGTACCGAATCAAAGCTGTTGTCCGGGAAGGGAATCGACTCGCCGGTGCCGTCCACGATGTCGATGGCAACACCGTGGCGATCGGCGACCCGCGACGCCATCCGCCGGAACGCGGCCACCGGCTCCACCGCGGCGACCGACGTCACCGCGGGCGGCACGAACTTCAGATCGGTCCCCGGTCCCAGGCCGACCATCAGCAACCGGCCGGTCGCGTGGGCGATCGCCGCTCGACGATATCGGTTGTAGAAGAGCCGGTCGAAAATCGGCTGACCAAACCGATATATGTATGGGAATAAAGGATTTTCGCGCGTTATCTGCCACCTAGATCCAGCCGGAACGGCGGGTATTCGTCCCTCATCAACGATACATACGCCGCCACCCGGTAGCGCCACCGAACGATCCCCATGAGCAGATCGAACATGCCGGGATTGATGGACCCGACGCACAGCAGCCAGGCCGCGTTGATGACGCAAAGCACCTGCAGCAGCGGCTCCATCGCCCAGCACAGCACTATCTGCGGGAGGCCCAGCAGCCACCACTTCACCAGCACCGCCCCATTGGCAAGGCGCTCCGGGTAGTCGACCACCAGGTCACCGGGATAGTCGGGCCGCGGCGCCAGGGTGAAGGGCGGATACTTGTCGGTGCTGTTCATCGGGAAGCGGTAGTTCATGACCCGCCACGACCAGCGCAGCACCCCGACGTTGAAATCGAATATCGGGCGGGGATAGCGCCCGGTGAACAGGATCGCCACGCCGGCAACGATCGTCAGCAGCGGATACACCAGATAAAGAAGGATCAATATCGGGTAGTGCGGGACGGCCAGCACACACCATTTGACGAGCCAGAGCCAGCGTGAGGGCGACTCCAGATCCCCGCGCACCCGCACCGGACCGTCGGTGCCGCGCACCGTCGCCGGCCCGTTCACCGGCGGGCCGCCGCGATCGGCATCGCCGTCCCAAGGCGGCGATCGATCGCCGCCGACAGCCGGCGGTGACTCGTGCACCGCAGAAACGAGGTCAACATCCAAGTGTGTACCCGGTCGGGGATCATCGTCGCCGGCCACAACACCGACTCGCCGTGGGCCACCTGTAGCGATGCGACCCGGGACACGGCGCGGACGCGTCGACGCCGGGCTTTCTCGTACCGGCGCAGGGCCGCGGAAATGTCGGCGTTCCCCCTCTCACGGACATGCGCTAGCTCCCTGCACAACACCATGGTGTCGAGCAGCGCCTGATTGGTCCCCTGCGCGAGGGTGGGCGGCATGGTGTGGGCGGCGTCGCCGAGCAGCGTCACCGGACCGGCGCCCAGCGGGCGAAGCGTCGGGTGCCGAAAGTGCGGGTACGGCGAACCCGCCAGGTCCTCATCCGTGAGTCTGCGCAAGACAAGGTCGACGGTGTCGGACCACCCGGAAAAATTCGACCGGATCAGGTCGATCGGACGGCGGGGCCTGACGAAATCGCGGGACCAGGGCAGGTCGAACCACCACTGGACACGGCAACCTCCGGCCGGCCATACCCCGGTGTTGCCGCGCTCGCCGATGACGATCAGCGCCACACGCTTGTCGACGATGCCGGGAAGGGTGACGAGTCCCTGCCAGCTGCACCAGCCCGTCGGTTCGGCGGCGGGGGCGCCGACGACGCTCCGCACGACGGAGTGCAGGCCGTCGGCCCCGATGACCAGGTCGCCTCGGGCCACGCTGCCGTCTTCGAATTCGACGCGGACGCCATCGGGGTTCGTCACGACCCGCGCCGCGCGGGAGTTGCATCGGATGCGATCGGTCGGGAAGCCGTCCAACAGCCGCTCCACCAGCACGCGGCGCGGAACCATCCGCACGGGTGCGCCCAGGTGGTCCACCATCGCGTTCACGTCCAGGCTCGCCAGCTGGCGTCCCCGAGAGCTCAGCACCCGCACCCGGGAGAGCAGCTGACCGGCGCCGTCCATGTCGACGCCCAGCTGCCGCAGTACCGCCTCGCCGTGAGACCAGGTAGTCACCGCGCCGCCTCCGGCGCTCGTGTCTTTGCGCTGGTCGAAGACCGCGACGTCGTGGCCGTCTCGCAGCAGCCCGCGCGCAACCGAGATCCCGCTCACGCCGGCGCCGATGACAAGTATCCGAAGCGGGCCCGTCACTTCATTGGATACGTGCCCGCGCGCCCCTCGGTTCAACGAACCCGGTCACTTCGGCGCCGGCCTGCCGACCATCTCGTGTAGTTCCTCGAGCGACCATGGTTCGGCGTCGTGGTGATCCCGGTAGGCAAGCATGCGCGGCGTCGGCCGGTCGAATCTGCCCACGAATCCGCCCGCGGCCACGAAGATCTGGCCCGTCACACCACGCGACAAGTCGCTGACGAGATAGGCATAGAGCGGGGCGACGAACGCGGCCGGGGCGCTGTCGAGTGAGGCTCGCATGGTCATCTCGTCGAGCAATCCGCGACGGTGCAGGTCCGCGATGTGCTCTTCGTACTGGGTACCGGTGGACAACCGCGTCCGGGCGCCGGGGCACACCACGTTGGCCCGCACGCCGTGTTGTTTCAGTTCCGCCGCGATGGCCATCGTCAGCGCGTTGACGGCACCCTTGCCCGCCGGGTAACCCGTGCCCCCATAGTCGCCGAGAAACGCCACCGAGCCGGTGTTGACGATCGATCCGTGCCCCTGCGCCGCCAGCACGCGGGCCGCGACCCGGCACGTGTGAAACGCCGTGCCCAGGTGCCCGCTGATCAGGCGGTCGAATTCCGCCGGCGAAATGTTCAGGATCGACGAGCCCGGTGGCTCCGCGATGCCGGCGCAGTTGATCAGCGCGTCCAGCCGGCCGTACGTGCTCACGCACGCGTCGACGAGCGCGCTCGCGGTGCGTTCGTCGTCCGCGGCCCCGGTTACCGGCGTGACTCGTCCCCCGGCGTCCGATATCGCCGCGGCGGTCTCCGCCACGGCGTCGGCGTCGCGCCCGTTGACCACCACGCCGGCGCCCAGATGGCACAGCAGTTCGGTCACCGCGCGTCCGATGCCGCGACTGCCGCCCGACACCACCACGCCGCGCCCGTCCAGCAGGTGATCACCCATCGGCGCGCGCTTCGAAATGGCCTGTGCGCGCGGTCTTCTCGATGGCCAGCGGAACCTCCTGCGTGGGAGTCGCAAACATGTGCCGAACAGTACCGAGGCAGTCCGAGAATGAGAAGCCCGTAACTGAGGCGCCTCTTGGCTATCCCGCCGCTTTTGCCCGCGTCCCACCACCCAGCGACATGGCGTCTCGCCGAGCCGGTCAGCGAACTTCAAAAGCTGACCCACCATTCGCTCTTCGCTCCGCTGAGCCGAGCGATCGCGGGTGGGCCGGATGGGGCGTATAGTCGGCTGTGAAGTCCGTTCTGGACAGGTCGCCGTTTAGCTAAAAGCGGTTAGTCAGCCGCACTGCTGCTGAGCATGGCGTGGCTCCGGCGAAAACACTCCGGTCACCCCTCGTTGTTGCTTCGTGCGCTGATCACCGACTTCTCCGGCGGATACAGGTGTAGCGGAGGCGACTGTGCGCATATCCTGCGATGCCGCGCTGCACACGACCCAGAAAGTGGGCCAATAATGCAAATCCCTTCCTCCGCAAATCTTTTCGCGACACGTTCTAGCCGATGACCGGCGTAGCGACGCCCGCACGACCTATTCGACCAGCCAGAACCCAAACGGACGACTCCTACGACGACGTTGTCGAGATGTTCATGGTGCTGCGCCGGTTGCCGGCGGAATCCCACGAGTACGGCCGGCAGCGCGAACGCATCGTCGCTCGATGCCTACCGCTGGCGGACCACGTGGCCAGCCACTTCGCCCGGCGCGGAGAAGGTCTCGACGACCTGACTCAGGTCGCGCGTCTCGGGCTGATGAACGCAATCAACCGCTTCGACCCGGACAAGGGGCCCAGTTTCATCGGTTTTGCGGTTCCCACCATGATGGGTGAGGTTCGGCGCTACTTCCGCGACTACAGCTGGGGCATGCGGGTGCCACGCCGCCTGCGTGAACTGCATGTCCAAATCAGCCGCACCACTAGCGATTTGGCGCAGAAGCTGGGTCGAGCACCCACCGCCGGTGAGCTGTCTGCCGTGCTGGAGGTCCCGCGCGAGGAAATCATTGAATGCCTGGTCGCCGGCGATGCCTACCGGCTCGACTCACTGGACGCACCCCTCGGCGCCGACGGCTCCGGCAAGCCTCGCCTGGTCGCCGATGCGGTCGGCGACGTCGATCCGCAAATCGAGCACATCACGAACCGCGAAGCCATGCGTGCCATCGTGGGCGCGCTCCCCGAGCGGGAACGTCAGGTGCTGCACATGCGGTTCTTCGAGTCGATGACCCAAAGCCAAATCGCTGAGCGGATCGGCGTGTCGCAGATGCAAGTCTCTCGCATCCTGGCCCATACCCTGCGCTGCCTGCGCGACCAGCTGGAGTAGGTCGCTGGCTACCGGCGCGGCCCGGCGGGACCTTCGGTGACGCCTGGCGATGTACTGTGCGATTCGGGAACGGGTCGACTGTGTCGCCAGAATCAGCCTGGAAGGAGCGCGATGCGATGAGGGTTTCTCGGACGTCTCGGACCGCAGTCGCCGGCGTTGCGCTGGCCACGGCGCTGACGGTGGCGGTGGCGGGCTGCGGCAACAAGTCGGGAACTGCCACGTCATCGACGTCGAAGCCAGGCTCGTCCGGCCCGGCGTCGAGCAGCGGCAGCTCGGCGCCCGCGGCGCCGGCAACCGACTACACGGGGCTGCTGATCAAGGCGACCGATATCAACGCGCCGATCCAGTTCAACGCCGGCCCCCCGACCAACAACCCGAACGGCCAGCCCGGCGCCGCCATAACCTTCAGCACCGACGACAACAGCCACGTCATCAAAGACACCATCCAGGTGCTCGCGGACCCCGGCGCCGCCACGAACGCCCTGAACGCGGCCAAGGGCGCGCAGGGCAACAACATCAAGAACCCGAGCACGCAACCGTTCAACGTTGGAACCGGCGGAACGACCGTGTCCGGCAACGCGCCGGACAACTCCAAGGGCGTCTTGGTACTGATGTTCACCGAGGGCAAGGCCTTCGTCACGCTCGAATTCGACGGGCCGGTCGACTCGCTCCCGCCGCAGGACTTCGTCACCGACGTGGCCCAGAAGCAAGACGACGCCGTGAAGAAGGGGCTTGGCGGCTGACGTATGGACGTCGTCAACGGCCTGCCCGCGCATGCCCTATGGCTGCATCTGGTGGTGGTGCTCGTGCCGCTGACCGCCGTGCTCGAAATCGTGTGCGGCCTGTGGCCACCGGCCCGGCGGGGCCAGCTGATGTGGCTCACGCTGGCGCTGGCTACCGCGACGATGGTGATCACGCCCATCACCGTCAACGCCGGGGAATGGCTCTATGACCTGAGGAAGAAGCCCAGCCCCATCCTCCAGGAGCATGCCGAGCGGGGCAGCACCATGGTCTATTTCGCCGCCGCCATGCTGGTGGTCGCCGTCGGGCTCGTGGTGCTGCGCGTGGTCGAACGCCGATTAGCCAAACGCCGGGTCATCGCGCATCTCATTGTCGCGATAATCGTTCTCGCCGTGAGTATCTCGTCGACGATTCAGGTGTACCGCACGGGCGATGCGGGTGCCCAATCGGTCTGGGGCGGCGAGATAGCGCGGCTGAAAAAATCCAACGGGACTTAGCCGCGAGCCCGACAGCACTGTCAGCGCCACGCGCGCCCACGCGTTGTTGGCGTATCCGCGGGGGTTCCACAGCGACGCCGCCGACTCCGGCTGCGCGGCGCCGGTGTCGTCCCAGGCGCGTGCGGTGATGCGCAGCGGGCCGGGAGCGGCGTCGATGACCAGCGACCACGGCCGCCACGACCACTTGCTGGGCGCGCGATGCAGGTGGGCTTGCCGCCAGGTGAGTCCGTCATCGAGGGACACGTCGACGCGTTCGACGCTGCGGCCGTCGCCGGCGATTGCGTAGCCGCGGATGGTCAACGGGCCCCGAGACACGCGGTCGCCGTCCGTGGGATCGAGAATGTCGCAGTTCAGCGCCAACGACGACAGCGCAATGCCCTCGCCCGCGGCCGCGGCGTCGGGGTCGGCGTCCGGGGGCAGGATGCGGTAGTCGTGCGCCTGGAAGTAGTTGTCCGACGGACCGTATTGCACGGTGACGGCGGTGACCCATTTGACGCTGCGAGCCCCGACGTATCCGGGCACCACCACCCGGACCGGACCGCCGTGGGCGCGTGGTAGCGGTTCGGAGTTCATCTGCCACGCGAGCAGAACCTCCGACGACGTGGCCTTAGCCAGGGGGATCGAGCCGCCGTAGCGCTGGGCGGGGCGCGCTTCCCGGGCGACGTCCGGGGCTTGGAACGCCACGTGCAGCCCATCGTCCTGGCGCGCCCCGGCGGCCGCGAGGACGTCCGCCAGCCGGACACCGCGCCATTCGGCCGTCGAGATCGCGCCGTGCGCCCACGGATCCTTGCCCGGTATCGGCCGCACCTGCAGCAGCTCGGCGCGCCGATTGCCCGCGCACGCCAGGGTGGCCACCACATCGTGCTGGTCGAATTCGGTCGTGAGCTGCTCATACGTCACGGTGAGGGGGCTTTCCACCAGCCCGTTGACCGCCAGCCGCCACTGCTGCGGCGCGATATCGGGAAACTCGCCGTGGTTGCGGGCATAGAACGCGTCAACCGGCGTGATGTCACTGGCAGCCAGTATCGCGGGCGGCGGTTCGGCGTTATATGGCAGGCGTCCGCGCACGATCATGTCGTCGCGCTTGCCCCACAACGGTGTGGCCGGGGCGATGGCGCTCGTCGTCATGTAAGCAATCGTTCCCGAGTCGAGCAGCCGCGGCCAGGGGGATGAATTTTGTGGGGTCACAAGCTTTACTTGTGACAGGCACACATCTCACAAAGCCGCCTTGTGCCCGCCGGAGGATCGTCATGCCGCTCAGCACCCACATGCCCGACCTGTCCGCATTCGAGATTTTCACGGCGATCGCCCGGACCGGCAGCCTGGCCGCCGCGGGCCGGGAATTCGGGCTGACGCAGCAGGCCATTTCGGCGCGGCTGGCATCGATCGAGGCGCAAACCGGCATCGCGCTGGTCGTGCGCACCCCGCGCGGTTCGCGACTGACGCCCGCCGGAGTCGTCGTCGCCCAGTGGGCGGATCGGCTGCTCGACGTCGCCCAATACGTCGACGCGGGGTTGGCATCACTGCGATCGGAAAGGCGCAGGCGTGTCAAAGTGGCGGCCAGCCTGACAATCGCCGAACAGCTCATGCCGCGCTGGCTGGTATCGCTGCAGGTCGCGGCGAGCAGGTTGGGTGCCACGCCGCCCGAAGTCATCATGACCGCGACCAACAGCGACCAGGTGATCGCCGCCGTGAGCGACGGGAAGGTCGATCTCGGATTCATCGAAACCCCGCACGCGCCAAAGGGATTGCGCACCCGGGTGGTCGGCCACGACGACCTGGTGTTGATCGTTGCCGCCGATCACAAGTGGGCGCAACGGCAGCGACCGATCAGCGCGGCGGAACTAAGTAGCACACCGCTGGTGACCCGCGAACCGGGATCCGGGACACGTGATTCGTTGACCGCGGCGCTGCGCCACGCCTTGGGCGACTCCACACGGCAGGCGGACCCGGTCCTCGAGCTGTCCTCCGCCGCCGCGGTGCGCGCCGCCGTCGCGGCGGGCG
>NZ_AUWQ01000154.1 GCF_000455205.1 Mycobacterium sp. UM_CSW
CGACGACGACGCGGGCCCGCACCCGGTCGGCAAGGTCGCGCGGGTCGAGATCGACGAACTGCCGCCACTCGGTGAGCACCAGCACCGCGTCCGCCCGCTCGCAGGCCTCCTCGACCGACACCGCGTAGTTCAGCGTGGGGAAGAGCCGCTGCGCGTTGTCCAACGCCTTGGGGTCGTACACGTTCACCGCGGCGCCGTTGAGCTGAAGCTGCCCGGCGACGTTGAGCGCGGGCGAGTCGCGGACGTCGTCGGATTCGGGTTTGAACGCCGCACCCAGCACGGCGATGTTGGCGCCCAGCAACGAGCCGCCGCAGGCGGTGGTAGCCAGCTCGACCATCCGGGTGCGCCGGCGCATGTTGATGCTGTCCACCTCGCGCAGGAAGGTGAGCGCCTGGTCGGCTCCCAGCTCACCGGCGCGAGCCATGAACGCGCGGATGTCCTTGGGCAGGCAGCCCCCGCCGAAACCCAAACCGGCATTGAGGAATTGGCGCCCGATCCGCGGGTCGAAGCCCAGCGCGTCGGCCAGCAGGCTGACGTCGGCACCCGCCGCCTCGCACACCTCGGAGATGGCGTTGATGAACGAAATCTTGGTCGCCAGAAAGGCATTCGCGGAGACCTTGACCAGCTCGGCGGTCTGCAGATCGGTCACCAGGAAGGGCACCCCGGCGTCCAGCAGCGGCCCGTACAGCTCGCGGGCCGCCGCCTCGGCGCGCGTGGAACCCTCTTGGATGCCGAGCACGATGCGATCCGGGTGCAAGGTGTCGTGCACCGCGTAGCCCTCGCGCAAAAACTCTGGGTTCCAGGCAATTTCGACGTCGACACCACGGCGCGCCAGCGCGGCCGCCCGCTCGTTGAGGTCGGCCGCCGTGCCCACCGGCACCGTCGACTTGCCGATGAGCACCGACGGCCTGGTGAGTCGCGGCACTAGCGCGTCGATGACCGCGTGGACGTGGCAGAGGTCGGCGCCGTATTCGCCCTTCTTCTGCGGCGTGCCCACGCCCAGGAAATGCACGTCGGCGAAATCGGCCGCCATCTCGTAGTCGGTGGTGAACCGCAGTCGTCCGGCAGCGAGGTTGTCGGTCAACAACTTTCGCAGGCCGGGTTCGTAGAACGGGATGTCACCGCCCGCCAGCTTGGCCACCTTGCCGGCGTCGATGTCCACG
>NZ_AUWQ01000155.1 GCF_000455205.1 Mycobacterium sp. UM_CSW
AAGGAATCTCAATGAAGATGTCAAGTTGTCGCGGTGACAGGCGTGGGCATCTCGGGAGTGAATTCCCGGCCGTCGCGCAGCAGTGCCCAGAGGACGTCGACAAGACGGCGGGCGAGCGCTAGGAGCGCCTGGGTATGGACGAGTCGTTCGCCGCGCTTGCGGTCATAGAATTGCCGGGATGGTCCGGAGGCGCGGATGCTGGACAGCGCGGCTATGTAGAAGACACGGCGCAGTCTGCGGTTGTAGCGTTTGGGCCGGTGCAGGTTGCCGCTGATGCGACCGGAATCCTTTGGTACGGGCACCAATCCGGCATAGGAGGCCAGTCGGCCGGCTGTGGCGAACGAGGCCAGGTCTCCGCCGGTCGCGACGAGGAATTCAGCGCCCAGGCCGGGCCCGAAACCAGGCAGGGACTCGATGATCCGCGCGTGTGGATGGGCCCGGAAGCATTCGGAGATCGCCTTGTCGATGTCTTTGATCTCGCGGTCGAGCTTGAGCAGCTTACGGGCCATCCGTTTGACCAACGCGGCGGTGCCGCTTTCTCCGGGCAGTGCCAGGGACTGCTCGTGGGCCATGCTGACCGCGGTCGCCGCGGTCTTCTCGATGCTCGCGGGCCAGGCCTTGTTTTCGGTCAAATGGGTAGTGACACCGCCGATTCCGGCTGCACGGATCTCAGCCGGCGTGCACAGAGCCGCGACCAGGATCAGCGGTGTGCGGTTGGAGTAGTCAAACGCCGCCTCCAGCGCGGGAAAGATGGATCCGAGCAGTGCGCGCAGCCGGTTGATGCCACGCACCCAGTCCGCCATGAGGTCCGACCGGTACCCAGTCAACTGGGTCAACTCGATCACCAGCTCGTCGGGGATCGTGACCTCACTCAAATCGGCGCGCTGACGCGCGGTTTCGGCGATCACGCGAGCGTCTTTGGCGTCGGTCTTGCCCTCTCCGCGGAACGCGTGTGTCATCGTGTTGACCAGCCGGCCAGGTACATAAGCCAGCGGCTGCCCAGCGGCCAGCAAGACCGTGATCAGCATCAACGCCATCGGACTGGTCAGATCGATCGCCCACCGCACTTCCTCGGCGGTCTTGGCGGCTCGCTCGACCAGCTGCTCAAGCGAGCGCTGATCGTTGTCCACCTTCTGCGACCAACACACCGCGCCGGTGTCGTCCAGCGCACACGCGTGATGACTCGTCTTGCCGACATCGATTCCGACCCACACCCGCGGCCGCACCGTCACCCTTGCTCTCCTGTCATCGCAGGTCAACCCCGTGGACAACCCCGCCATCAGGTCCCTAAACAGCGACGATTCGCATCAGATCTCAATCAGTGGCCGGAGCGTCCAGCACGGCGGGGCAGCCATTCCTTCCGAGCCACAACAACCAACAAGTCCGCATCAGCTACACCCCACCGCGCTGGGCATCCAGGGCACTCACCCCAGACACCAACAAACTTAGGG
>NZ_AUWQ01000156.1 GCF_000455205.1 Mycobacterium sp. UM_CSW
CCGGGCGGCCCGGGCAGCGGCGGCGGGTCCTACACCCTCTATGTGCAGATGCCGGACACGCTCGCGATCAACGGCAACAGCAAGGTGATGGTCGCCGACGTGTTCGTCGGTTCCATCAAGGCGATCAACCTGAAGAACTGGGTGGCGACGCTGACGCTGGGCATCGACAAGAGCGTCAAGCTGCCGAAGAACGCCACCGCCAAGATCGGCCAGACCTCGCTGCTGGGTTCGCAGCACGTGGAGCTGGCCGCGCCGCCCAACCCGTCGCCGGAGCTGCTGAAAAACGGCGACACCATTCCGCTGAAGAACTCCTCCGCATTCCCCACCACCGAGCAGACCCTGGCCAGCCTGTCGCTGATCCTGCGCGGTGGCGGCATCCCCAACTTGGAGGTGCTGCAGAACGAGGTCTTCAACATCTTCAACGGGCGGGGCAACC
This sequence comes from Mycobacterium sp. UM_CSW, assembly GCF_000455205.1. Lineage (GTDB taxonomy): Bacteria > Actinomycetota > Actinomycetes > Mycobacteriales > Mycobacteriaceae > Mycobacterium. The sequence goes on from NZ_AUWQ01000156.1 coordinate 437, forward strand.
AGATTCGCGCCTTCCTGGGCAAGCTGGACACCTTCGTCACCCAGGTCAACCAGCAGCGCGATGACATCACCCACGCCATCGACTCCACCAACCGGCTGCTGAGCTACGTGGGCAATCGGGCGGACGTCCTCGATCGAGTTCTGACCGACATTCCGCCGCTGATCAAGCATTTCGCCGACACCAAGCAGCTGCTGATCAACGCCGTGGACTCGGTGGGACGACTCAGCGCGGCCGCCGATCAGTACCTGTCGGAGGCGAGGGGGCCCCTGCACCAGGACCTGCAGTCGCTGCAGTGCCCGCTCAGGGAGCTCGGCCGGGCGTCGCCGTATCTGATCGGAGCGCTGAAGTTGATCCTGACGCAGCCCTACGACATCGAGACCATTCCGAAGCTGATGCGCGGTGACTACCAGAACATTTCGATCACGCTGGACGTCACCTGGAGCGCGATCGACAACGCGTTCCTGACGGGAACCGGGTTGTCGGGGGCGCTGCGGGCGCTCGAGCAGTCCTACGGGCGGGACCCGGAGTCGATGGTCCCGGACGTCCGCTACACGCCCAACCCGAACGACGCCCCCGGCGGGCCCTTGGTGGAAAGGGCGGACCGGAATTGCTGACTCCCTTCGTCCGACGCCAACTGATCGCCTTCGGGATCCTGACGGTCATCTCGATACTCGTGCTCGGCATCTACTACCTGCAGGTTCCGAGCCTGATCGGCGTCGGCCGCTACACGCTCAAGGCCGACCTGCCCGCCTCGGGCGGCCTGTACCCGACGGCCAACGTGACCTATCGCGGCATCACCATCGGCAAGGTCACCGACGTCGAGCCCACCGAGAACGGCGCCAAGGCGACGATGAGCATCGACAGCCGCTACAAGATCCCGGTCGACGCGGTCGCGAACGTGCACTCGGTGTCGGCGGTCGGTGAGCAGTACCTGGACCTGGTGTCGACCGGCAACCCGGGCAAGGACCTCGCCGACGGGCAGACCATCACCCACGGCACCGTGCCCAGCGAGATCGGGCCGGCGCTGGACACCGCCAACCGGGGTCTTGCCGTGTTGCCCAAGGAGAAGATCGGCCAGCTGCTCGACGAGACGGCACAGGCAGTCGGCGGGTTGGGGCCGGCCCTGCAGCGGTTGGTCGACTCCACCCAGGCGATCGTCGGTGACTTCAAGACCAACATCACCAACGTCAACGACATCATCCAGAACTCCGGGCCGGTCCTGGACAGCCAGGTCGACTCCAACGCCGCGATCGAGCGGTGGGCACGCAACCTGAACAACCTGGCCGCGCAGGCCGCGCGGGAGGACAGCCATGTGCGCAGCGTGCTGCGCCAGGCCGCCCCGACCGCCGATCAGGTCAACGAGGTCTTCAACGACGTCCGCGACTCGCTGCCGCAGACGCTGGCGAACCTCGAGGTCGTGTTCGACCTGCTCAAGCGCTACCACACCGGCGTCGAGCAGGTCTTCGTGTTCCTGCCCCAGGGCGCCTCCATCGCGCAGACGGTGGCCGCGCCGTTCCCGAACCAGGCCGCGCTCGACCTGGCGTTGTCGATCAACCAGCCCCCGCCGTGTCTGACCGGCTTCATTCCGGCTCAGGAGTGGCGGTCGCCGGCGGACACCAACCTGGCGCCGTTGCCGTCGGGCACGTACTGCAAGATTCCGATGGAGACACCGGCCAACAGCGTGCGCGGTTCGCGCAACATTCCGTGTACCGATATCCCCGGCAAGCGGGCCGCCACCCCGCGGGAATGCCGCGACCCGAGGCCCTACGTTCCGGCGGGCACCAACCCCTGGTACGGCGACCCGAACCAGATCCTGACCTGCCCCGCCCCGGCGGCGCGCTGCGATCAGTCGGTGCGCCCCGGCATGGTGATTCCGGCGCCGTCCATCAACAACGGACTCAACCCGGCTCCGTCGGACCGGGTACCAGGCACGCCGCCGCCGACCAGCGACCCCTTGTCACGCCCGGGAAGCGGCACCGTGCAGTGCAACGGCCAACAGCCCAACCCGTGTGTCTACACTCCGAGCGGGCCCCCCGCCGCCATCTACAGTCCGCAGAGCGGTGAGCTGGTGGGGCCGGATGGAGTGAAATACTCCGTCGAGAACTCGACGAAAACAGGAGACGACGGATGGAAGGAGATGCTGGCGCCGGCCGGCTGAACCCCCCACCCATGCCGAGGTTTCGTCGACTGCGCAAGCCCTCCCAGAGATCAAGTCCGAAGATTCATCAGGAGCCGGCGGCTGCTGACGACGAGACGGCCACGCAGGTGACGGACGAGGAGTCGCCCGCGGACGTGGAGTCGCCGGAAGCCACACCCGAACCCGAGGCCGAATCCGAGCTTGAAGCCGACGCTGAATCCGAGGCCGAATCCGCCGGGGCCGAAGCCGACGCTCAATCCGAGGCCGAATCCGCCGAGGCGCCCGCGGGCGTCGAACGTCGTCCGTCGCGCTTGGGGCGCGGGTGGCTCTCCGGCATCGCCGCGGCGCTCGTGCTGTCGGCCGCCGGCCTCGGGGTCGGTAGTTACTTCGCGCTGCGTTATCACCAGCAGAGCCAGGTCATCGCGCGCAACGACGCGGCCGCGCTAAAGGCGGCGGTGGATTGTGTGTCGGCGACCCAGGCGCCCGACACCAACGCCATGGTTCAGAGCGAACAGAAGATCATCGAGTGCGGCACCGATGCGTTCCGCTCCCAGGCGCTGCTGTACACCAACATGGTCGTCCAGGCCTATCAGGCCGCGAACGTCCACGTTCAGGTGGCCGATGTGCGTGCGGCGGTGGAGCGCAACAACGACGACGGCTCGGTCGACGTGCTCGTCGCTATGCGCGTCAAGGTCGCAAGCGATCAGTCGCAAAAGGAGACCGGCTACCGCCTGCGGGTGAAGATGGCATACGCCGAAGGGCAGTACCGGATTTCCAAGCTCGACCAGGTGACGAAGTGACGGTGGTGGTCGAGGAGATCCAGGCTCGGGCAGACACCACGGCGGCCACACCGGAGTCTCCGCGGGATGCCTTGGCCCGCTGGCACGTTCGCGCGGCCGCGTTCGCCGTCGACGTCGTCCCGTGCATCGCCGTCGCGGTGACCATGGCGTTGGTCGCCTGGACCGTGGATCAGCATCCGGTGTGGTGGTGGGTCTGCGTCTCGGTCGCCGGCCTCGCCATCCTGCTGATGTTGGTCAACCGGTTGCTGTTGCCGACCGTCACGGGCTGGAGCCTGGGACGCGGCTTGTTCGGAATCGGGGTGGTGCGCCGCGACGGCACGGCCATCGGGCCGTGGGGATTGCTGCTGCGGGACCTGGCCCACCTGCTGGACACCGTGTCGGTGGTGGGATGGCTTTGGCCGCTGTGGGATTCGCTGCGCCGCACGTTCGCCGACATGCTGCTGGGCACCGAAGTGCGCCGCGTCGAATCCGACGAGGCGCTGCCCAAGTTGCGGCGCTGGACGGCGGTGGCGGTCCTGACCGCGGCGGTGGTGTGTGTCGCCGGCGCCGCGGTGAGCTACCTGGTGGTGTTCTCGCGCGACCGGGCCAGCGATCAAGCCAGGGCAGAGATCCAGGCGCAGGGGCCCAAGATGGTGGCGCAGATGTTGACGTACGACCCAAAGTCGTTGCGCGACGACTTCGCTCGGGCCCGGTCGCTGGCGACCGACAAGTACCGGGGTCAGCTGGCGGCGCAGCAGGACGTGGTCGAGAAGGGCAATCCCGTCGTCAACGAGTACTGGCCCACCGACGGGTCGGTCCAATCCGCCACGCCGGACCGGGCGACGATGCTGTTGTTCCTGCAGGGCCGGCGCGGCGTCGGGCCCGACGAGCGCGCGATCAGCGCCACCGTCCGGGTGCAATTCGCTAAAGGCGCGGACCAGCATTGGCGCGTCGACGACCTCACCGTGCTGACCAGGCCGAAACCGCCCGGGAACGGAAAATGAGCCCCCGCCGCAAGTTTGAGCCGGGCGAGGAACCGCTGCTCGTCGCGCGCCCGGTGCCGCCGGGGCGACCCTGGTGGCAGCCGGCGGCCGGCGTGGCCGCCGCGGTGCTGATGGTCGCGTCGATCGTGGCGTGCACCCTGATGCTGATCTCGCATCAATCGCGGGTGCGCACCGCCGCCAAGGAGCGCCAGGTGCTCAGCTATGTGTCGGGGTTCATGGCGCAGTTCACGTCGATCGACCCGTACCATGCCAACGACTATGTGACGCGGGTAATGGCCCAGGCCACCGGCGAATTCGCCAAGCAGTACCACGAGAAGGCCAACGAAATCCTGCTCCAGGTGGCCCGGGCCGAGCCCGCGACGGGCACCGTCCTGGGCGCGGGCCTGGAACGGTGGAACGATGACGGCACCGCCACCGTGATGGTGGCCACCGACGTGACCTCCAAGTCGCCGGACGAAAAGCAGGTATTCGACAACACCAATCGTTGGATGGCAACCGTCACGCAGGAAGGGAATCAGTGGAAGATCAGCAACCTGATACAGGTGATCTGACCGCCGCCGCGGCGACGACGGACGAACCCACGAACGAGGACGTCGAAGCCACCGCCGTCGAGGCCACCGCCGTCGAGCCCGACGCGGAGCCCGACGAAAGCGCCGAGCCGGCAACTGAATCCGCAGCGAGCGAGGGCGAGGAGGCGGCGGAGACCAAGCCCGCTCGACGCCCCCGGCGCAAGATCCTGGCCGGCAAGCGGCTCGCCATCACCATCGCCGTGGCCGCCCTGCTGTTCGTCGGCTCCGCGGCGTTCGCTGGTGCGGCGGTGCAGCCGTATTTGACCGATCGCGCTACGGCCGCAACGAAATTGAAGGTGGCGCGCACGGCGGCCAACGCGATCACCACGCTGTGGACCTACACCCCGGAGAACATGGACGGCCTCGCCGATCGGGCCGCCGCCTACCTCAGCGGTGACTTCGAGGCCCAGTACCGCAAATTCGTCGACGCGATCGTGGGCCCCAACAAGCAGGCCAAGGTCACCAACAGCACCGAAGTGACCGGCGCGGCGGTCGAATCGCTGGACGACCCGAACGCCGTCGTCATCGTCTACACCAACACCACGTCCACCAGCCCGCTGACCAAGAACATCCCGTCGCTGAAGTACCTGTCCTACCGGCTGTTCATGAAGCGCACGAACGGCCACTGGCTGGTGACGAGGATGACGACCATCACCTCGCTGGACCTGACACCGCACGTCTAGCGCACCGGATCCCCAAGCAGCCCATGGCCGTTGCCTCCCCGGTCTCCGAGCGCTCGACCGTTGCCGCGCTGCTGTTGCTGACCTTCGCCACCGGCCTCGCGGACGCGATCAGCATCCTGGTGCTCGGCCACGTCTTCGTGGCGAACATGACCGGCAACGTGATCTTCCTCGGCTTCTGGCTGGCCCCGAGAACCAGCATCGACCTGACGGCGGTCGTGGTGGCCCTGCCCACCTTCGTCTGCACCACGATCGTCAGTGGCCGGCTGGCAAGGCATTTCGACCAGCGGACGCGGTCGTGGATCAGCACGGTGCTGGCCACCGAAATCGTGTTGTTGCTCGCCTTGTCGATTCTGGCCGGCGCGGGTGTGCTGCACTACCACGACAACACCAAGCTGATCATGATCGGCATGCTCGCGGTGACCTTCGGCCTGCAGCATTCCAGCGCGCGCCAGTTCGGGATTCAGGAACTGTCCACCACGGTGCTGACGTCGACCATCGTCAGCCTCGGTCTGGACAGCCATCTCGCCGGCGGCACGGGCGAGCGCGAAAAGCTGCGCTTCAGCGTCGTTTTCACGATGTGCGCGGGAGCGTTGGTCGGGGCCACGATGTCGCGATTCGTCGTCGCCCCGGTGTTCGCGGTCACGGCCGCGGTGGTGGCGACGAGCCTGCTGATCTTTCGCTACGGTCCGAAGGCGCCATCGACCGCTAGTTGAAGGCCAGCCAGCTGGGCAGCGCGCGCTCGTGGGAGTCGCACAGCACCTGCCGGGTGTCGCACGATCCGCGCGGTGAGCCGGCGCCGGCCCACATGCCGCCGGTGTCACGCCGCAGCACGATCGCCGACGAGCCGCCGCCGTCCAGCAGGACCGCGGTGTCGCTACCCAGCCCGCGGAACAGGTCCTGGATGTTGTCCGGCGTGTAGCTGCCGCCCTCGAAGATGTACATCTCGTCTCTTTGCTTCACATACGCGAGGGCCGTGCGCGCCGCGCTGGGGCCGCCGTCGTTGAGCTGCCCGGTCTTGCCGGGGGACAACAGGCCGATCCCGGACACCGCGACGAACCGCTCGTTGCGGTTCAGCAGGTCGGCGACCACCGGGGTGGCGACGTCATAGTCCTGAGGGCTTCTGGCGCGCAACACATACGGCGCGCCACCGGACGGCAGGATCATCGTCGACAGGGCGCTCCAACTTTCGCCGCCGCCGGACAGGCCCTGCTTGCCCGGGTACGCGACCGTGCCGGTGACCGCCTGGTTCGCCCGGCCCTGCCCGTGCGTGTTGTCGACGAACGCGCCCAGCGGAGAGCTGCAGCCCGTCTCGCGCCAGGAGCCGCCCTTCTGCGGGCGGATGTCGAAGAAGTTGGCGTTGATCGCGATCGTCGGCTGGCCCATCCGCTGCCACGCCTGCAGCGGCGCGTAGACCTCCGACGCCTGCCACAGCCCCTCGCCGGTCCGGGCACCGGGATTGTTCTCGCAGCGCGCCTGATCGCCCTGGTGGCTATCCACCAGGAGGTGCGGCGCGAGGCGCCCCGCCGCGTTCTTGATGACCATCAGGTGCCCGCCGTTGTTCATCTCGTACCAGCTGCCGCCGGCGTTGAGCATGGGCGTGGGGTGACCGGGGCCGAAGTTGTAGACCAGGTACGAGCCCTTGGTGGTCTCGATGGCGCTGGCGAGCAGGTCGCGGCCGTCAGCGGCGTGGGCGACGGGTTGTCCGGTGGTGCTCGCCAGCACGGCGCACGCGAGGACCGCGGTGCAGCAGGCCGCCAGCCGGCGCAAGCTGGCGAGGGGCGTCAGCACGATGGACCTTTCGGCACTGATAGCTATGCAACATACATAGCATCAGTCACACCAGTCACACTGTCAACTTCGATAACGAACGCGTGACGCTTCGGCCGCACTCGAATTACGTTTGCCTGCTTGGGCTTTCGCTCTCCGCCTCGGCGGGGGTGTCGGTCGGAGCTTCGGCGGCCTCCGCGTCGGGGCGCTCGCGCTTTTGCACCCGCGCCTGGTGCTGGGCCTGGTGTTCCGCGGCGATTGCCAGCTCGACCGCCCCCGGGATGCGGTGGAAACCCTTGCGGTCGTAGAGGTGCGTGACGATGCCGCCGAGCAGCAGGCCGATGGCCAGCCCGATGCCTGTCAACCACAACGCCTGGGACAGACCGGCATCCGCGCGGCCGTTGAGATAGACCAGCGAGCGCACGCCGAGGAAAACCTGGTGCATCGGCTCGAATTTGGCGGCCCAGCGGAAGAACGGCGGCGTGGCCTCCAGCGGGACGGTGGCTCCCGCGGACGGTAGCCCGAGGATCACGAAGATCAGCATGCTGACCAGCAGGCCCATCGAACCCAGCACCGACAGTATGGAACTCGACGTGATGCCGACCGCGATGATCGCGAAGACCCCGTACGCCCACAGTTGCCAGCCGAGCGGGATCGGCATGCCCAGCCCGTGCGCGATGGCCAGGTACACGCCCGACGTCAGCAGCGCCAGCAGCGTCATGATGGCCCACTTCAATTGCAGCGTCTGGAATCGCGAGATCTTGACCTGCTCGGCGAAGCGGTACACCGGGCCCCACTCCGCCGGCACGTAGCCGAGCAGCGCGTCGACCAGCGTGCTGACCACGACGCTGCCGGTAAAGCCCGCCAGCAGCAGCAAGAGCGCGAAGTAGAACGCCGACAGCCCGTTGCCGGTGCCGTTCGGCAGGGCGTTGTAGACGCCGGACTTGACGTCGATCGGGTTGGCCAGGGCCAGCGCCGACACGCCGGTCAGCGGCGCGCCCCCGGTCTCGGCCGCGACATCCGCCGAAAGCCGTTGGCCCACCCTGCCATTGGCCACCGCCATCGCCTGGGTCAGCGTCTGGCCGGCGATACTGGCGCCGAGGGTGCCCGCCCGCGGGTTGGTGGAGATGGTGACCGAGGGACGCGTCGTGCGACCCGGCGTGACCGCGCTGGCGCCGAACTCGTGAAGGTTGGACGAGAAGGTGGGCGGAATGACCAACTCCCCGTAGACGTGTGCGGTGTCCAACAGTCGTTGCGCCTCGTCGTGGGGCACCACCCGGACGTCGAACTTGTTCTTGTCCAACCCGGCAACCAGGCCGTCGGTAATCTGCGCGCCGGCCGGGCCGGCGTCCTCGTTCACCACCGCGATCGGGAAATGCCGCAGGTTGGTCATCGGGTTCAGGATGCCCCCGAGGTACAGCGCGCACAGCGCCGACATGAGCGCCAGCGTGACGACGATGGGGAGTGACCAGAACCGCACGGTCCGAACTGCCTTGATATTTCGCTTGGGGTTCGGCGCCGCGTGCCGCGGCTGCGATTGAGACATGCGGGCTCCTGTCTGTCGTGCCCACTCTATGTGTTGGCCGGGTGCCCTCAAACTCCCAACGCCGCGTGCATCTCCCAGATCAACAGCTCCGATGGCTCGCTCGCCGTCACCCGCGGTGCCTCGGCGTCGGCGAATCGGACCGCGTCACCCTCGGTGAGATCGCCGATTTCCGCCGCTTGAATCCGGCCTCGCGCGGTGAATAGATGCAGGTAGGGAGCCTGCGGCAGGTCAACGGAGTCGCCGGGCTGCAGCCGCGCGACATGCAGCGCGGCGTTGCGGTTGTGCAGAGTGATGGCCGCCTCATTACCCGGTATGCCTGAGGCGATGGTCACAAGTCCGGCGTCCAGTAGCCCGGGGTCGATCTCGTGCTGTTGGTAACTGGGGTCGATGCCGGCCTCGTCGGGGACTACCCACATCTGCACGAAATGGACTGGCTCGGTGCGGGAATCGTTCTTCTCCGAGTGCAGGATGCCGCTACCCGCCGACATGCGTTGGGCCAGGCCGGGATAAATGGTCCCGTGGTGACCGGCGGAGTCGCGGTGGGTCAGCTCTCCGCTCAGCACCCAGGTCACGATCTCCATGTCGCGGTGGGGGTGGGTGTCGAATCCCGTTCCCGGCTCGACGATGTCGTCATTGTTGACCAGCAGCAGCCCGTGGTGGGTGTTGTCGGGGTCATAGTGGTCGCCGAACGAGAACGAGTGCCGGGATTTCAGCCAGGGCGTCGTGGTGACGGCCCGGTCGGCCGCCCGGCGGACGTCGACGGTGGCGGGCATGAGCTCTAGCCTAGGCCAATATTTCCTGCGCGTGCCGCAGCGCCGAATCCAGCGCTTCCAGCGTCAACCCGGTCGGACGGCCCAGGTGGATCTCGATCTGGTACTCCGGTTGCCTGTCCCGGCCGAAGATCGGCAACACGACGAATTCCGTTGTAGCCAGCTCGGTTTCGAGTGAGTCGGTGACCGATCGCAGCGTCACCATGGTCATCAGCGTGGTCAGTTGGCGGGTCACTCGCGCGGTCGGTTCCAGCGAGGCCAGCACGTCGGCCAGCCGGTGATGCAGCGAGCGGTGGGTGTCGTCGAACCGCCACGCGCCGTAACCGCGGGTGCGGATGTCGGCCAGCACCCGCCGATGCTGGGTCACCTCGGTGCGCGTCAGCCGCGGCACGACGCGGTGCAGCCAGGCGTCGACGAAGTCGTCGTCGCGCCAGGCCATCGCGACCAGGCCGAACGGCGGGTCGATCGGGAAGCGCTGCCCGACGGCGTGTTCGCCGTCGGTGCCGTGGCCGACGGCGTCGACGGTGGTCAGCTGGCGCTCGCCGATCTTCGACAGCGAGCAGCCTGCGCCGAGCGCCTCGTGCAGGAAGCGCAGCGCGTCGCGCCCGCGGTCCAGCAGCGGGAACTGCGTCCGCAGCCCGTGCACCAAGCTGAACAGGCCGCTGCCCAGCACATAGCGGCGGTCCTCGTGCCGCGCCACCCAGGCACGCCGTTCCAGCTCGGCGAGCACCAAGGCGCAGGTCGACGTGCTGATCGAGCAGGCCTTCGCCAGCTGGGCCGACGTGCGCCCGCTCGGTGAATCTGCCAGGGCCGCAAGCACATCCATCACGCGGGCGGTGGGCGGTGATTTGGCGGTTGACTCGCCCACGCGAAGCTCCTTACGATCCGTCCGAAATCTAACGATAAGCGTCCTAATAATAGGAGAATCGCAGTGTTGAAGGTAGGGGTTTGGGGCCCGGGCTCCATGGGCCTGATCGCCCTGCGCGGGGTGATCGACCACCCTGAGCTGGAGCTGGTCGACGTCGTCGTGCACAGCGACGCCAAGGCGGGTCGCGACGCCGGCGAGCTGTGCGGAATCGCGCCGGTGGGGGTGGTCGCGACCCAGGACCCTTCGGCGATGATCGCCGGCGAGGCCGACGCGGTGGTGTACGCCGCCGGGGCCAACCTGCGCCCGCTGGAAGCCGTCGAGGACATGGCGTCGATCCTGCAGGCCGGGAAGAACGTGGTGTCGTGTTCGGTGGTGCCGCTGGTATATCCCGACGGGTTAGGGGAGGAGGCCGGCGCGTTCACCGACCCGTTGAGGCGCGCCGCGCTCGACGGCGGTGCGTCGTTCTTCACCACCGGGATCGACTCCGGCTTCGCGAACGATGTTCTGCCGCTCGTGCTTTCGGGGGTATCGCGGGTGATCGAATCGGTGCGGGTGACGGAGATGTTCAACTACGCCACCTACCCGGACCGGGCCGCCGTCTACGAGATCCTCGGGTTCGGCAAGCCGCCGGAGTACCAGGCCTTCGCGGCGCAGCCCGGAATATTCACCTTCGGCTGGGGGCCGGTGCTGCACCAGCTCGCCGCGGGGCTCGGCGTCAAGATCGACCGCATCGAGGAGGCCAACGAACGCGTCGTCGCCCCCGAGTCGTTCGACACGCCCACCGGGCACATCCCGGCGGGAACCATCGCGGCGATGCGCTCGACGCTGACCGGATATGTCGGCGACAAGGCGACGTTCGTCCTCGACCACGTGACGCGGATGCGCGACGACCTCGCGCCGGACTGGCCACAGCCGCACATCAGCATCCCGCCGAAGGACCTCGGCTACGGCCAGGCGTCCGGTCGCGGCCTCTATCGCGTCGAGATCGAGGGATCGCCCACCATGCGTTGCGAATTCGAGATGGCCGAGGGTGGCGACCACGACCTCGGCGCGCGCATTGCCGGGGCGTCCCGGATGGTCAACGCGATCCCGGCGGTGTGCGCGGCCCGACCCGGGCTGCTGTCCGCGCTGAATCTGCCGCTGATCACCGGCGCCGGGCTGGTCCGCCCGGTGCCGGGCCCGTCACCGGACAGCCGCCTCTTCTAAGCATGGCCGCGGCGCCTCCGAGGCCCGCGGGTCGGTCTCGCGGCGCCGGCGGGACGCCCCGCTGTTGAGCCAGCACGCCAGGCCCCCGACGAGTAGGCCGATCGCGACACCGATGTCCGGGCGCTGCCCGAGCATCAGCCAGGACAGCACCGCGGCGGCCGCCGGAATGATGGCGAACAGCATCGCCACCGGCGCGGCCCCGTGCAGGCTGATGGCGCGCAGGTAGATGCTGACCGCCAGCGTGGCGTTGAGCAGCACCATGCCGGTGACCGCGACGGCGGCCTTGGTCGCGTTGTGCACGGCAAACGGCGTCAGGATCGCCAGCGCGGTCGCCGGAATGAGCGCCACGGCATTCTGCACCGCGCTCATCGCGCGGAAGTCGACGCCGGCGCAATACCGCTGCTGGTACACGCCGCCGGCCGAAAGGCCAAGCAGCGCAACCACAAGCAGCGCGATCACCGGGTCGACGCCGTGCGTGCTCATCAACCGCTTGGCGCACGCGGCCAGTACCGCGACCACTCCCAGGGCCAGGGCGAACACTCGCCGCGAGCCGAGCCGCTCGCGCAGGAACATCGTGGCCAGGATCGTCGTGGTGACCGGGTTCATCGCGACGACTACCGCGCAGAGCACCGCCGGCGCGCCGAGCAGCAGCGCCTCGTAGAGGCAGCAGAATTGCACGGCCTGGATCAGCAGACCCGCGACGACGACGTGCCCGAACTGCGCCCCCCGCGGCCACGCCGCTCGGGCCAGGGCGGCCCAGCACGCCAGAATGATTGCGGCCAAACCGAATCGCAGCACCAAGACGGCCATCGGGGTCATCGCGGACACCGCGAGCGCCCCGATGGGGTAACCGATCGCGTAGGTCAGGGTGACCGCCGAGGCAGTCGTCAACGGCATGCGCGGCAGGTCCATGCCCCCATGTTCGTCGACGCCGACCCACGCCGTCCAACGATTATTAGCGATCGCAATCGATCACGAATGCTGATCGCATCATCGGAGATCAGAACAATTTCGACGTGATCAGGTCGATCGATTGATCGTATTCGCTGATCGGACTATGGTTCGTCGGTATGGCTCAGGTGCTCGATATCGCGCCGCTGCGCAGCCTGGTGGCGGTGGCCGACTGTGGGGGATTTCACCGCGCCGCCGCCGCGCTGCACCTCAGTCAGTCCGCCGTCAGCCAGCACCTGCGCAAGGTGGAGAGCGTGGTCGGTGAACCGGTGGTCGAACGCTCCGGCCGAGGCGTCTTGTTCACCGAGGTCGGTCAGAAGGTGCTGCGGCACGCCCGGGCGATTCTGGAGGCGCACGACGCGGCGCTCGACGACCTCGGCGCCACCGAACACAGGCTGCTGACGATCGGGGCGACCGAGCACGGCGCGGACGTGATGCTGCCCGCCCTGACCGGCGTGCTGCGTGAGCGGCTTCCCGAGCGGCGGCCGCGGTTCCGGCTCGACCGCAACGTCTCGCTGGCCGACGCCCTCGACCGGGGCCTGCTGGACCTGGCGATCATGCTCGACGGGTCGGGGCTCGACCGCGCCAATGCGTCGGGAGTCGTGCAGCTGAGGTGGGTTTCGGCGCGGACTTTCGCCGCTCGTCGGGGCGACCCGCTGCCGTTGGTGATCTATGCCGAGCCGTGCACGTTGCGCGAGCCGGCCTTCTCGGTCCTCGAAAGGCACGGCATCGCTTACGAAATCGCCGCCGAATGCGGTGATCTGTCGGGCCTTTACGCCGCCGTGCGCTCCGGGCTCGGGTTGGCGCTGCTGCCGATGATCGGCAAGCTTCCCGACGGCCTGTGCCCGGCCGAGGGGCTGCCGGTGGCCAACTGCGCTACGGTCCTGGTGCGCGGCCGCGCCGGCATCGACCCGGACCTGCTGAGCGCCGCCGACGCCGCGGTGCGCGACGTGCTGGCCGCCGAAAGCTGAACGCGCCCTTTAGTTCTGGGGAAACGTCGCGGCGGCGAGCTCGAGAATCTCGGCGCGGTCGGCCGGCAGGATGAACCCCGAGCCGATCGCGCGGTCGAGCGCCGCCGTGAAGCCGTCGAGGTATTGCGCGACGCCGCCGGGGTAGAGCCGGTCCCGCGTGGCCGCGTCGAACGGTTCGCCGGAGCCGAAGATCGCCGCCATGATGCTCTCCGCTTCGGCGATACCGGACGTGCGGGCGATCGGCACGTCCACCCACGGAGTCCGGACGCCGCCCTGGGCCAGGCCGTGCGGATCGAGGACGGGCCGGGGCAGCTCGCCGTGCTGGACCTCGATCGGCGGACCGGCCGGTGCCGGCTCGCCGGTGCGGACCCAGGTGTTCAGCGCGTCGAGGGCCGCCTGCACCACGTAGTGGTGTTGCGGCGCGAAGTTGATGTAGTGGCCCAGCTGCTGACCCATCAGCGTGTTGGTCGGCGCGTAGGCGGCCACGATCGCCTCCAGCGGCGCGGAGCCGTTGTCGATGGGCGCCACCTGGATCGTGTAGTTGTCGGCGTGTGCTGCCCCGGCGATCTCCCAGACCCGCAGCCGGTCGTGGTCCGGCTGCCTCGCGAAGTAGTAGCCTTCCCGCGGGCCGCCGAACAGGTCGGTTTCGGTGATGATCGTGACGAGCGGGACGCGCAGGTCGGAGCGGAACGCGACCGCCTCGGGCATGTCGAGGTGTGACTCGTCGAAGACGGAAACGCCGTCCAGCGGCGCGGCCGACCCGAACCGCGAGTGCACCAAAAACCCGTCGTAGCTTTGCGCGAGCGGATCGACGGCGTTGACGTAGGTCGTCAGGAACATGGCCGATTGCGACTCGCCCAGGGCGACCACCTGCCGCACCGGCAGCTCGCCCAGCGCTCCGTTGCGGACGAGGTCGCCCGCCTGGGAAAAGATGTCGTAGGAGTACTCGTCGCCCGGGTGGCTCAGGGCGGCGTAGCGCGCCGGGTCCTGGCTCTTCAGGGACATGTCGAAGCCCATCAGGTTCTCGCCGCCGCCGTCCACCCCCACCTTCTGGGCCGACACCGCGACGTAGCCGTAGCCCGCGCGAAGGATCTCGCGGTGCGCCATCATCCACACCGCGGGGGCATCGATGCCGCCGCTGACGTTGAGCCATTCCACCAGCACCGTCCCGTTGAACCGCTCCGGATCGGTCGGGGTCAGCGCCACCATCCGCGTGGTGTATTCCGCACTGCCACTTGGTGTTACGCTCCAGTCGCCGTCGGGACCCAGCGCGGCGGTGGGCGCGTAGGACGCGGCCGTTCCGGAGACGAAGAATTCCTCGGCGACATAGCCCAGCTCGGCTATGTCGAAGCCGCCCAACAGCAGCAGCGGCTTCCCGGGCGCGGGCGTGACGAGCGGGGCATTCGGCATCGTCACACGGTAGCGGGCAGCCCGAATTTCTCGAATAGTGTGTCGTCGAGGAAGGCCACCACCCGCGATACCCGGCCGTCGCTGACGTCGAGGACGTGCAGCTGAAACGGCACGTGCACGTCACCGGCGCGCATGTACATGGCCGCGCCGGGCTGGCCGTTGGCGACCACGGGGAGCAGGCGCATGTCGCCGGGATGTTCGGCCGGGCACTGCTGGTGGATGAGCGTGATGATGTCCCGCGGGCCGCGGTACCAGCCGGTGTACGGCGGCATCTCCCAGATCGCCTCGGCGGTGAACAACTCGACCAGCCGGTCGATGTCGTAGGCCTCGAACGCCGCGATGTAGCGATCCAGCAGGTCCTGGGCTTCGGGGGAATCGGGCGGCGTCAGCCGGTCGCTGGAGCTGGGCTGGACGGCCTCGAGCTGGGTGCGGGCCCGCTGCAGCAGGCTGTTGACGGCGGTGGTGGTGGTGCCGATCGCCTCGGCCACCTCGGCGGCCTTCCACTGCAGCACGTCGCGCAGCAGCAGCACCGCCCGTTGCCGGGGTGAAAGGTGTTGCAGCGCCGCGACAAACGCCAACCGCACCGACTCGCGTGACCCGACGATGACCGACGGGTCCGCGGGGTCGTCCGTCAGCTCCGGCAGCGGCTCCAGCCAGGGCACCTCGCTCCGCTCCACCAGTTCCGCGGTGGGGTCGGAGCTCGGCGCCCCCAGCCCCGTCGGCAACGGCCGGCGTTGACGGCCCTCCAGCGCGGTCAGGCAGGTGTTGGTGGCGATGCGGTGCAGCCAGGTCCGCATCGACGACTTGCCCTCGAAACGGTCGTAGGCCTTCCAGGCGCGCAGCAGGGTCTCCTGCACCAGATCCTCGGCGTCGTGCAGCGAGCCGGTCATCCGGTAGCAGTGCGCCAGCAGTTCGCGACGGTACGGCTCGGCGTCGGTCGAGAAGTCCCCGCCGAGCGCCGGGGCACCGCCAGATTTCTCTACGTCTTCGGTGAGCAGCCCCATGTCAGATGAGCCTACGCAGAGTCTCCGACAGTGTCTTTGTTGTGTCTTCGACACGGTCTTCGTCGAGGCCCACCCCCCGAGCGATTACGCTTCCCGTGATGACTACGCGCACTGAACGCACCTTCGACGGCCTCGGCGGCGTGCGCATCGTCTACGACGTCTGGACGCCGGAGGGCGCGCCCCGGGCGGTGGTCGTGCTGTCCCACGGCCTCGGCGAGTACGCCCGCCGCTATGACTACGTCGCGAAGTGCTTCGGTGCCGCCGGGCTGGTCACCTACGCCCTGGACCACCGCGGCCACGGCCGCTCCGGCGGCAAGCGGATGCTGGTGCGGGACATCTCCGAGTACACGGCGGATTTCGACACCCTGGTCCGCATCGCCACCCGGGAGCACCCGGGCCTGAAGTGCATCGTCCTCGGGCACAGCATGGGTGGTGGGATAGTGTTCGCCTACGGCGTCGAACGCCCGGACAACTACGACATGATGGTGCTGTCGGCCCCGGCGGTCGCGGCCCAGGAGCTGGTATCCCCGTTCATGATCCTGGCCGCGAAGGTGCTCGGCGTCGTCGTGCCGGGCCTGCCGGTGCAGGAACTCGACGTCGCCGCGATCTCGCGGGATCCCGCGGTGGTGGCCGCCTACAACGCCGACCCGCTGGTGTACCACGGGAAAGTCCCGGCGGGCGTCGGCCGGGCGCTGCTGGAGGTCGGGCAGACCATGCCGCAGCGCGCGCCGGCGCTGACGGCGCCGCTGCTCGTGGTGCACGGCTCCGACGACCGGCTCATCCCCGTCGACGGCAGCCGCCGTCTGGTCGAATGCGTCGGGTCCACCGACGTCGAGCTGAAGGTCTACCCCGGGCTGTACCACGAGGTCTTTAACGAGCCGGAGCGCGATCAGGTGCTCGGTGACGTGGTCTCCTGGATCTCCAAGCGGTTGTAGGCGACGTGTCGTCTCGCTGCGCTAGTTTGGCGCCATGACCCGCGCCGGCGACGATGCAGAGCGCAGCGATGAGAAGGAGCGGTGCCTATGACCGACGACAAGATGCTCGCTCGCATCGCCGCGCTGCTGCGCCAGGCCGAGGGCACCGACAACTCGCACGAGGCGGACGCCTTCATGAGCGCCGCGCAGCGGCTGGCGACGGCGGCCTCGATCGACCTGGCGGTGGCGCGCTCGCACGCGGCCAAGCGCTCGCCGGTGCAGGCCCCGACGCAGCGCACCATTACCATCGGTGCGGCGGGCACCCGGGGGCTGCGGACGTACGTGCAGCTTTTCGTGCTGATCGCCCTGGCCAATGACGTGCGCTGCGACGTGGCGTCGAACTCGACGTTCGTCTACGCGTACGGGTTCGCCGAGGACATCGACGCGACCCACGCCCTCTACGCCAGCCTGGTCGTGCAGATGGTGCGCGCGTCGGATGCCTACCTGGCCTCCGGTGCGCACCGCCCCACGCCGACGATCACCGCCCGGCTCAACTTTCAGCTCGCGTTCGGGGCGCGCGTCGGTCAGCGCCTGGCGG
>NZ_AUWQ01000157.1 GCF_000455205.1 Mycobacterium sp. UM_CSW
GCAGGCCAAGGAGCGCGGCGAGCAGGTTTTCGCACCCGCTCCCATCCCGTACGACCGGGCCACCCAGGAGCGCCGGGCCAAGCGGGCCGAGAAGGAACTCGCCGAGCTGGGCCGGGTCAACCCGCTGGCGCTGGAGGAGTTCGCTGCGCTGGAGGAGCGCTATAACTTCCTGTCCACCCAGCTCGAGGACGTCAAGGCCGCCCGCAAGGACCTGCTCGACGTCATCGCCGACGTCGATGCGCGCATCCTGCAGGTCTTCAACGACGCGTTCATCGACGTCGAGCGCGAATTCCGGGAAGTCTTCGCCGTGCTGTTCCCCGGCGGCGAGGGCCGGCTGCGGTTGACCGATCCCAACGACATGCTGACTACTGGCATCGAGGTGGAGGCGCGTCCGCCCGGCAAGAAGATCACCCGGCTGTCTTTGCTGTCGGGCGGTGAGAAGGCGCTGACGGCGGTCGCCATGCTGGTGGCGATCTTCCGGGCCCGCCCGTCGCCGTTCTACATCATGGACGAGGTCGAGGCGGCGCTCGACGACACCAACCTGCGCCGGCTGATCAGCCTGTTCGAGCTGCTGCGGGCCAAGTCGCAGATCATCATCATCACCCACCAGAAGCCCACGATGGAGGTCGCCGACGCGCTGTACGGCGTGACCATGCAGGGCGACGGCATTACCGCGGTTATTTCTCAGCGGATGCGTGGGCAGCAGGTGGAGCAGCTGGTCTCGAGCTCCTCGTAGACCTCGGGAGCACGTGAGTGTGAACCGACGGCTTTCGTCGTGAACTGATGGCGCGATTTCGGCGATTCTTCCGCCCAGGAGCAACACCCGAAGGCCAGGACGCACACACCGTGCCCCGGACGCACACCGAACGCGCCTGAGCGCCGGATAACCGTGGCTGGAAGGATTGCCACCGTGTCCCAAGGTCTTTGGATCGCGATCGCAGTCGTCGCTACCCTGGTCGTCATCGCCGCGCTGGTCCTGGGCCTGGTGCGGTACCGCCGCCGAAGGATCAGCCTCGCGCGGCCCGAACCCGAAGCACTCGACCGCTCCGGCGGCTACACCGCGTCGTCGGGCATCACCTTCAGCCGCACCCCGACGGTCGACACCACCGGCCTGCCCGCGGTAGGCGACGACGCGACCGTTCCCCGCGACGCGCCGCGGCGCACGATCTCCGACGTCGAACTACCGGAGCCCGAGACGGCGCCGCCGCCAGCGCCGCCGCC
>NZ_AUWQ01000158.1 GCF_000455205.1 Mycobacterium sp. UM_CSW
CCTCCGCCGCCCCCACCGGCGGCGTCGACGGCGCCGCTGTCGGAGCCGAAGACCGCGCCGCCGGTGGCGCCCACGCCGCCGTGGGCGCCACCACCGGTGCCGCCGTGGCCGCCGGTGATCCCTGCCCCGATGGCGCTAAAGCCGGTGGCGGCTCCACCGCCGCCGCCGCCGCCGAAGCCGCCGAATCCGCCGGCGATACTGCCGGCGCCTGCACCGCCGCCGCCTCCGAACGCGAGGGCGGTGGAGCTGCCGGCGACGAGGACCGTCGCGTCACCGCCGTCGCCGCCGTTGCCGCCGACCCCGCCGATGCCGGTGCCGATGCTGTTGCCGCCCGCGCCGCCTCCGCCGCCGCCGCCGCCGGCGATGGCGCCGTTGGTGGTGATGGTCAGGATGCCCGATCCGCCGTCGCCACCGTGGCCGCCGTGGCCGCCCGTGTTGCCGTTGCCGCCGTTGCCGCCATTGCCGCCATTGCCGGCGGCTTCGACGATGTTGGCGGTGGTGTTGATGCCGGCACCGTTGCCGCCGTCGCCGCCGTTGCCGCCGTCGCCCG
>NZ_AUWQ01000159.1 GCF_000455205.1 Mycobacterium sp. UM_CSW
CCGGCGGCAACGCCGGCCTGCTAGACGGCGACGGCGGCGACGGCGGCTCCGGCGGAGCTGGGGCCCCGGTGTTCAGCGATCCCGGTGGCGCCGGTGGGGCCGGCGGCACTGCAGGGCTGTTCGGCGACGGCGGCGACGGCGGGACCGGAGGCAGTGTCGGCGGCAACGGCGGAAAGGGCGGCAACGCCGTCGTAATCGGCGACGGCGGCAACGGCGGCAACGGCGGAATCGGCACGCCGCCGGGCACGCCGGGCACCGGCGGAAACGGCGGGCTGCTGCTAGGCCAGAACGGGAAGAACGGGACGCCCTAGCCGGACGACGCTGTGCGAGCGGAACGCCACTGCGACAAATCGGGCCGATCCTCGCAGTGGCGTTACGCTCGCGGCGCCGGCGGCGGCTATCCCGCCTGCTTGACCGGCGGCCGGTAGAAGATCAGCAACTGCCCGACGGCGCCGGCCAGGCCGAGCCCCGCGGAGATCACCAGGCCGGGCCAGCCGGGGAACCACAGCTTGTCGCCGAAAATCAGGTAGTCGAGGCTGAGCTTCCCGGGACCCAGCGTTGCCACCGCGACGGCACTGACCGCCAGGACCAGGTTGTACTCCCAGCCCTCCTTGACGATGAAGAAGCCGTTGGCCCGGTGCACGGTCCACGCCGCGACCAGCATCAGCGAGACGAAGCCTGCGGCCGGGATCGGCGTGAGCAGCCCGGCCGCCAGGCCCAGCCCGGCGGACACCTCGGTGATGGCGGCCACGGTGGCGTGGAACTTGCCCGGCTTCATGCCGATGCTCTCGAACCACCGAGCGGTTCCCGGAATCCGGCCGCCGCCGAAAAACTTGTTGAAGCCGTGCGCGGCGAGCGTCAGTCCCAGCACCAGCCGCAGGAGCAGTAACCCGACGTCATACACATTCATAGGTGCAAACCTAGCGGGTAGCCCTCGCGAATCCTTTGGGCGCTACGCCGCGAGTTGGGCACCATCTTCGGCTTCGGGTTGCTGCGCGGGCAGTCCTGACATACTCGTCGAGGCCCGCCGGGACGGTCCCGGCAAAGCGTGCCGCACGACGAGGGGGTGCACCACGACCCGAAGCGAGGAGGGCACCCCGGACAACGCGGCCGTCGTCGCGCTCGACGGCGACGGGCGTCACCCGCGGGAGCTTCTCGGCAACAAGGGCCACGGCATCGACGCGATGCGCAGCCAGAACCTGCCGGTGCCGCCCGCGTTCTGCCTCACGACCGAGGTGGGCCGCAACTGCCTCGCCGACCCCGCCGCGACGATGGACGCGATCTGGGACGACGTGCTTGACCGGATGCGCTGGCTGGAAGCGGAGACGTCGCGCACCTTCGGGCGGGGCCCGCGGCCGCTGTTGGTCAGCGTCCGCTCGGGGGCCACGCACTCCATGCCCGGCATGATGGACACGATCCTCGACTTGGCCATGAACGACGCCGTCGAAGACGCGCTGGCGGCCGAAGGCGGCCCCCAGTTCGCCCGCGACACCCGGCGGCGCTTCACGCAGATGTATCAGCGCATCGTGGGTAGGCCGGCACCGGCCGACCCCTACGCACAGCTGCGCGCCGGCATCGAGGCGGTGTTCGCCTCCTGGGATTCGCCCCGCGCGGTCGCCTACCGCGCCCACTACGGCCTCGACGATCGGGGGGGCACCGCCGTCGTCGTGCAGGCGATGGTGTTCGGCAACCGCGGCCCCAAATCCGGTGCGGGAGCGTTCTTTTCGCGCAACCCGATAACGGGCGCCGACGAGCCCTTCGGCGAGTGGCTTCCCGGGGGGCAGGGCGACGACGTGGTGTCGGGACTGGTCGACGTGGGACCGATCACGGCCCTGCGCGACGATCAACCGGCCGTCTACCACGAGCTGACGGACGCCGCCCGCCGCCTGGAGCGGCTCGCGGCCGACGTCCAGGAGATCGAGTTCACCGTCGACGGCGGCAAGTTGTGGCTGCTGCAGACGCGGGTGGCCGAGCGCTCGGCGCAGGCCGCCGTGCGGCTCGCCCTCCGACTGCGCCACGAGGGGCTCATCGACGACAACGAGGCGCTGCGCCGGGTGACGCGGGCGCATGTCAAAGCTTTGCTACAGCCCTCGTTACAGCCCGAAACACGTTTGGCTGCACCACTTTTGGCCACCGGGCTGCCGGCGTGCCCGGGCGTGACATCCGGCACCGCGTACACCGACGTCGACGAGGCCCTCGACGCGGCCGACCGGGGCGAACCGGTCATCCTGGTGCGCGATCACACCCGGCCCGAAGACGTCCTAGGCATGCTGGCCGCCCAAGGAATCGTCACCGAGATCGGCGGCGCCGCCAGCCACGCCGCGGTCGTCAGCCGCGAACTCGGCCGGGTGGCCGTGGTGGGCTGTGGCCGCGGCACCGCGGCCGCCCTGTCCGGCCGCCAGATCACCATCGACGGCTCCGAAGGCGAAGTGCGCGAGGGCATTCTGAGCCTGTCGGCGTGGTCGGAGAACGACACGCCGGAACTGCGCGAGCTGGCCGACATCGCGCGGCGCATCAGCCCGCTACGCGCGCACGCCGCCGGCGACCATCCGAGGCTCGACGACACCTCCGACGCCGCGGTGCGCGCCGCCATCGACGAAGGGCACACCGACGTGGTTTCACCCAACCCGCTGATCGTCATGCTGACCGCGCTGCGGCTGACGGCAGGGGTCGTCACATGACCGAATTGGTTGTGCTCCAAGCGGTCCGGCTGAAAGGGCGGGTGCGTCCGGCCGACCTGGCCGCGACCCTGGGCCGCGATCCCGGCGACATCGCCGCCATCGTGGAGCGGCTGACCGCGTCGGGGCTACTGGTCGACGGCGCGGCGTTGCGGATCAGCCCCAGCGGCCGCGCCCGGTTGCAGGCCTTGCTCGACGAGGAGCGCGCGGGGGTGGACCCGGCCGCGATGGCCGCCGCGTACGACGACTTCCGGCCCGTCAACACCGATTTCAAGTCACTGGTCACCGACTGGCAGCTCAAGGGCGGCCCGAACGGCACCCCCAACACCCACGACGACGCCGAATACGACGCCGCGGTACTGGCGCGCCTCGACGGCGTGCACGCGCGGGTGCTGCCGATCATCGACGCGGCCGCGGCGCAGTTGCCGCGGTTGACCGCCTACGCGGCGAAACTGTGCGCGGCGCTGGACAAGGTGAAGGCCGGCGATACCGCCTGGCTGGCCAGACCGCTCATCGACTCCTACCACACCGTGTGGTTCGAGCTACACGAGGAACTGATCGGCGCCTTGGGCATGACCCGTGAAGAGGCGGCGAAATCGGATGACGCGCAATAGCTCTCACAGCACGGCATCTAACAGCCGGACGTACTCGTCGATATCGGGAATGGCGGACTCGGCGGCGTGCACGCTGATCGCCACGGTGTCGCCGATACCGTGCACGCCATGAGTCAGGCCCATCGCCGGCGACAGCGCCGGGTACCCGGCCGTGAGTACCACCCGGGCGCCGCCGAAGTTCAGGTCGGCGGCCCCGCGGTTGACGCTGGACACCACGGTGTTCCCGGACACCTGGGTCGGGCGGACGTCGGCGTCGAACTGCGCGACGCCCCAACGCAGTAGCGTCGCGGGCACCGCGGCGAACGCCCGGTCCGCCGCACGCGTGGCCGGATGTTCGAAGCGGCGCCGGCCGTTGCCCAGGTCGGCGGCGATGCGCTCGACCCGGGCATCGACGCCAAGCTCCGGGTAGAGCCCGACGACCACATTGCCGAAGTGGTTATTCGCCTGTGCCACAACTGGTTTGGCCATCGGCACCTCGGCACCCAGCGAATCTGTCCCGTCGCCGAGCAGCGTGGACAGCGCGGTGGACACCGCGGCCAGCGCCCCGACGGTGACCGTGGGGCCGCGCAATTGCGAGCGATGCCGGACCAGCGTGCGCACCGATCGCGCGGCGCCCGGACGGGCGTTGGTGGCCTGCAACGGGCGGGGCCCGAGCGCCGGCGCCAGCAACCCGGCCCGGGAGTCGCGAATCAGCCGCCGATGGGCGCGCGCCGCATCGACGGCCCGCCACGGCAAGAACCCCGCCGACGGCCGGGCCACCTCCGGCACCGGCGCGTCGCGGCCGAAAAGCCAGGCCGCCATCGCCGCCGCCCGCGCGCCGTCGGCCAACGCGTGCGCGATCTGCAGGACCGCGACGGTGCCCGCTCCGCGCACCCCCGGAACGCCCCGCACCGGGGTGAACACGTGCAGCCGCCACGGCATCCGGCGCGCGTCCAGCTGGTCCGCCGCAAGGCCGGCCACGGCCGTCAGGCATTCGCTCCAATCGAGGACGGTCGGGTCGTGACGGACCACCGATTCCGGATCGACCACCGCCGGCACCCACCGCGGATAGGCCAGCCGGCCGCGCTCCCGGATCCGGACCGTAAGGCCGGGGCACTCGCGCGCTCGCCGGCACACCCGCTCGACCGCGCCCCCGAGATCCTCGGGTTCGCCGTCGAATGCGTACAGCAGGAACTCGTCGTTGGGAACCTTGGCCGACATCCAGTAGAACTGCGCATCGACGGCCGCCATCCGCCGCCCGGACACCATCAGGCCATGGCCCTAGCCGGGCGAGCCGATGAACGTGAGCACCAGGTTGGCGACCTTGTCCGGCTGTTCGAGCTGCAGGAAATGCCCCGCGTGGTCCACGATGGCGGCCTCGCTGCCCGCGGGCAGCGCCTTTTCCGTCCACTGGGTGAAAGCCGATGTCATGCAACCGTCGTCGCGGCCATGCAGGTAGAGACAGGGCAGCAGCGGCGCCTCGGTCCACAGCCGGTTCAGCTCGGCATACTGCTCCGGCGGCCGCGGCGCGCGGATGGTGGCACGGTACGGTCCCAGCGCCGCCCGCCAGCTCTCCGGCGTGCCGATCGCGGCGTCGACGTGGCGCAGGTCCTCATCGGCGTGGTAGCCCGGCGACCACCGCCGCCACAGCAGCGGCAGCACCCACGACGCGGAACGCTCGGGCAGCCAAGGCAATTGGAAGTAGAGGATGTACCAGCTGCGCAGCAGCTGCGGCGGTAGGTGGCCGATGAGCCGCGCCCGCTCGGCCACGCCGCCCCGGCGACGGAAGCCCGCGGTGACCGGCACCGACATGATGACCGCCTTTGCGAACGGGCTGGCGGGCATCGCGGCGAGGCCGGTCGCGGCCATGGCCCCCCAGTCGTGGCCGATCACGACATCGTGCTCGGTGCCGCCCGCGGCCGAGCGCACCCGCAGGGCGTCGTCCATCAGCGCGCCGACGTGAAAATCGCCGTCGGTCGGTATCGACGAGGGCGCGTAGCCGCGCATGAACGGCGCGACGACCCGCCACCCCGACTCGACGAGTCGCGGAGCGAGCTTGCGCCACCCGTACGCGGTGTCGGGGAAGCCGTGCAGGCACAACGCGATCGGCGCGTCCGGTGGCCCCCAGGTCAGCGCCTTCAGGTCCCCGGCCGGACCGGGCACGTCGATCCAGCCCGGTTCACCCACCCCGGTCCCCCTGGGCATCCTCGGCCATGTTCACTCCTGTTCGGCGCGTCCGCACCGACCAACCTAACGCCTGCGCGCCCGGGACGCACCGACCCCCCGCCGAGATCAACCAGATCCACGCCGCGGCAACATCTTTCGATGCTGCCTACCGGGTCAGCTCCCCCGCCACCGCGCGCTCCAGGTCGGCGATGATGATCTTGCGCATGCCGTACATCGCCGCGGTGGCCGCCGCCGCGCGCGTCCGATCGGGGTCGCCGATCAATTCGTAGAGCCGGTCGGGGATGACCTGCCAGCTCAGGCCGAAGCGGTCCTTGCACCACCCGCACTGCGATTCCTCGCCGCCGTCGGTCAACCGCTGCCAGTAGTAGTCCACCTCGTCCTGGTCCTTGCAGTGGATCGTGAAGGACACCGCCTCGCTGAAGTGGAAGTGCGGGCCGCCGTTGATGCCGATGAACCGGGCGCCGTCCAGCACGAAACTGCCGGACAGGACCGTTCCCGGCTCCCCGGGGCCGGCCTCCGTCGTCCGGTTGAAGCCCTCGATCCGCGAGTTGGGGAACACCGAGGTGTAAAACTCCGCCGCCTCTTCGAGGTTGTTGTCGAACCACAGCGAGGGCGTAATCGATGGCATGGCCGTTCTCCTTGCATTCGTCGTAGGTGTGTCCCCGGGATAGACCGCGGCGGCGACGAGAACTCATCGGGGGCCCACGCGACGGTGAATAGGTTACCTAGGTAACGTCGAAGGGCTATCTATCGAGAGGACGCCCATGAGCGCCGTGAGCAGCAGTTTTCAGACGGTCGAGTTTTCCGGCCACCAGGGGATCACCCTCGTTGCCGACGAATGGAACCGCGGCGCGGCGGCGCCGGCCGACCGGCCCACGATTCTGATGTTGCACGGCGGCGGCCAGAACCGGTTTTCCTGGAAGAACACCGGCCAAATCCTGGCCGACGACGGGTTTCACGTGGTGGCGCTGGATTCGCGGGGGCATGGTGACAGCGATCGCGCACCGGACGCCGACTACGACGTCGAGACGCTGACCGCGGACGTGATGCACGTGCTGGACGCCATCGGCCGGCCGGTGGCGATCATCGGTGCGAGCATGGGCGGGCTCACCGGCATCCTGGCCGCCGATCTTGCCGGCCCCGACCGGGTGACGCAGCTGGTGCTCGTCGACGTGGTGCCCCGATTCGAGAAGGGCGGCAGCGCCCGCATCCGCGACTTCATGTTCAGCGGCCTGCACGGGTTCGACTCGCTGGAGCAAGCCGCCGACGCCGTCGCCGCCTACCTGCCCTACCGGGAGAAGCCGCGTAGCCCCGAGGGACTGAAGAAGAACCTCCGCCTGCGCAACGGACGCTGGTACTGGCACTGGGATCCGGCGTTCATGACGAAGCCTGGGGACGACCCCGAACTGCGCACCGAGAAATTCGAGCACGCCGCGACCAACCTGTCGATTCCCGTCCTGTTGATCCGCGGGAAGCTGTCCGACGTCGTCAGCCCCGAGGGCGTCCAGCATTTCCTCACCCAGGTACCCCGCGCCGAGTTCGTCGAACTGTCGAACGCGGGGCACACCGCGGCCGGCGACGACAACGACGCCTTCAGCGAAGCCGTCGTCGCCTTCGTCGAGCGGGCGAGCTAGTTCGCCGGCTTCTCCGCGTGCCCACCGAATTGCTTGCGCATCGCCGACAGCGCCTTGTTGGCGAAGTCGTCGAGTTGACGGCTGGCGAAGCGGGACTGCAGCGCGGTTGTCAACACCGGTGACGGCACCCCCTCGTCGATCGCGGCGATGGCGGTCCAGCGGCCCTCGCCGGAGTCCGAGACCCGCCCGGAGAACTCCTTCAGTTCCGGCGATTCGTGCAGCGCGATCGCGGTCAGGTCTAGCAGCCACGAGCCGATGACGCTGCCGCGGCGCCACACCTCGGCGACATCCGGGATGTCGAAGTCGTACTGATAGAACTCGGGATTGGACAGCGGCGCCGTTTCGGCGTCACCCGCCTCTATGTGCTTGCCGATGTCGGCGTTGCGCAGGATGTTCAGGCCCTCGGCGAGCGACGCCATCATCCCGTACTCGATGCCGTTGTGCACCATCTTGACGAAGTGCCCCGCCCCGGACGGGCCGCAGTGCAGGTAGCCCTTCTCCGCTTGTGCGATCTCGCCATCGCGGCCGGGCGTCCGCGGCGCCGCATCCACGCCGGGTGCGACGGTGGCGAAGATCGGCTCGGCCTGCGCGAACGCGTCGTCGTCGCCACCGATCATCAGGCAGTAGCCCCGGTCGCGACCCCACACGCCGCCGCTGGTGCCGCAGTCAAGCAAGTGAATACCATTCTCGGACAAGGTTTTCGAGTGGCGGATGTCGTCGCGGTAGTAAGAGTTGCCCCCGTCGATCACGATATCCCCGGGATCGAGCGTCTTCGCCAGTTCGTCGATCACCCCCGTGGTGATGGTCCCGGCCGGCACCATCACCCAGACCACGCGGGGCTTGGCCATCTTCTCGGCCAGCTCCGCCAGCGAGGACACCCCGATGGTGTTGTCCTCGCCGGCCATCGCCTGCACCGCCTCGGGGCTGTGGTCGTACACCACGCATTCGTGGCCGCCCTTGGCCACGCGCCGGACGATGTTCGCGCCCATGCGGCCCAGGCCGATCATCCCTAGCTGCATTTGTCCGTCTCCTTAAGTTGTCGCCTTCGTGCGGTTGGGTAGCCACGGTTCCTGCCAGCTGTGGTGACCGTGCAGCAGCGACTGCGCCGCCTCGGGTCCCCAGGAGCCGGGGTCGTATTGGTGGATGCGGCCCGGCTTGTCCAGCACGGGCTGCACGATGCGCCACGTCTCTTCGATGGCGTCCTCGCGGGCGAAGAGCTGGCGGTCGCCGGTGAACGCGGCGTAGAGGAGCCGTTCGTAGGGCCGCACCGCTTCACCGAGATCCTCCGCGAACGACGAGTCGAGGTGGACGTCGTGCCAGGAGTTTCCGGCTTGTGCGGACAGCTGCAGGCGCATCCCCGGGTCGGGGTCGATGCGCAGCACGATCTGGTTGGGCTCGGGGGGCCGGCGGTTGGGCAGGAAGGAGAACCCGGGGACGTGGTGCAGGAACATCCGAACCTCGGTGACCTTCTGCGGCAACGCCTTGCCGGCGCGCAGGAAGATCGGCACCCCCGCCCAGCGCCAGTTGTCGATCTCGGTTCGCAGCGCGATGTAGGTCTCGGTCTGCGAGTCCTGCGCCACCCCGGCGACGTCGGTATAGCCGCGGTACTGGCCACGCACGCAGCGCTCCGGATCCAGCGCCGGCATCGCGCGGAACACCTCGGCCTTCTTGTCGTTCAGGTCATCGGCGCCGGGGCCGACCGGGGGCTCCATCGCGACGAGCGCGAGCACCTGCAGCAGGTGGTTTTGCACGACGTCGCGCAAGGTGCCGACGGCGTCGTAGAACTTTCCGCGGTCCTCGATCCCGAAGTTCTCGGCCATGGTGATGTGGATTTCGGAGATGCTGTCGCGGTCCCACACCTTGGCCAGGCCGTTGTTCGCGAAGCGCAGGTATTGCAGCTCTTCGACGGGCTGTTTGCCCAAAAAGTGGTCCACGCGCAGGATTTGGTCCTCGTCGAGCACCGCGCGCAGCCGGGCGTTCAGGTCGCGCGCGGACGCCAGGTCGTGGCCGAACGGCTTCTCCACCGCGACGCGCGCGCACTCCAACAGGTCTACCTTCGCGAGGTTTTCGACGATCGGCGCGAACAGGGACGGCGGCATCTCCAGGTAGTAGAGCGGACGGCAATCCTTGCCGATCCGCTTGGCGAGCTCGTCGTAGAGCCCGGCATCGGTGACGTCGCCGTGTAGATAGGACCACCGGGCGGCGAACCGGTCGAACACCGCATCGTCGAGGGTTTCGCCCGAGTCTGCGATCGCCTGGCGTGCCCGCTCGATCAGCTTCTCGAGGGGCATGTCGTCACTGGCCACACCGATGATCGGGGACTTCAGCAGGCCGCGCGATTCGAGTCGGTACAACGCGCGGTAGGTCATCTTGCGGGCCAGGTCACCGGTGATGCCGAAGATCACCAATAGGTTCGACGAACGAATCTCACCGTCGGCCAAGACGCGCACCTCCCTTGAGATTCGCTACCCGCGGCGGCCCGTGCTCAACCCTAGACATTGGGTATGGGCCCGACAAGCCGAGCGCCCGGCGGCCTTTGGCAGGATGCCAAGCGTGGGTGACATGCTGCATCTCGCGGTCTACGTCCT
The DNA here is from genome assembly GCF_000455205.1 of Mycobacterium sp. UM_CSW. Taxonomy (GTDB): domain Bacteria; phylum Actinomycetota; class Actinomycetes; order Mycobacteriales; family Mycobacteriaceae; genus Mycobacterium. The sequence goes on from NZ_AUWQ01000159.1 coordinate 9,681, forward strand.
CGCCGGGGTGGCCGCGATCGAGGCCGGCGCCATCGCCGTGCTCTCGGTGCTGCTGGTGCGCGGCCGCCGGGAGCTCGAGGAACTCCGCGCGCGGACCGACGCCCGCACTCAGCTGCTGTCGGGCGGGCGCGAGGCCGTCAAACGGGTGTGGAACGCCGCCAACGTGATGCGCAAGGAGGGCTTCGGCGCGGTCGTGCGCAGCTCGATCGAGGACCTCGCGGACTGGGCCGAGGTTGAGCGGCCCGACCTTGCCCGGGTCACCCCCGACGGCCGGGTGGTGATCCTGTTCTCCGACATCGAGGAGTCCACCGCGCTCAACGAGCGCATCGGTGACCGCGCCTGGGTCAAGCTGATCAGCGCGCACGACAAGCTCATTTCGGGACTCGTGCGGGAACGGTCCGGCCACGTGGTCAAGAGCCAGGGCGACGGCTACATGATCGCCTTCTCGCGCGCCGAGGAGGCGGTGCGGTGCGGCATCGATGTGCAGGAAGCGCTGCACAACAACGGAAAACGCAAGCGAAACCAGGACATTCGAGTCCGGATCGGCATCCACATGGGCCGCTCCGTGCGCCGCGGCGACGACCTGTTCGGGCGCAACGTCGCGATGGCGGCCCGGGTCGCCGCCCAGGCCACCGGGGGCCAGATCCTGGTGAGCGAACCGGTACGAGATGCCCTGCGCGACTGTGACGGGATCCGATTCGACGAGGGGCGCGAGGTGGAATTGAAGGGCTTTTCGGGCCGCTACCGGTTGTTCTCCGTCGAGCCCGAAGCCGATCCCGATTTGGACTGAAAGCTCGCCGCGTCGGATTCGGCCAGTCGCTGATGCAGCCGCGCGCGGATCTCGTCGGGCGTGTAGGCGCGTCGCTTGCGTTGATCGCGGGCCACCAGCACTCCCCCGGCCACGACGCCGGCGACACCGGCGAGCCCGATCCACTTCCAAACCCTGCGCATAATTGACAGGCTATTACCACGCAAGGTCGCCCGCGAAGTCCTCCCGGGTTGATAATGACTGCGATGGCGAAACCCGAAGCGACGGGCGGATTTACATGCTGACACTGGACCAGGCGCTGGACGAGACCCGCACCGGCGACCTCTGGCTGTTTCGCGGCCGCTCACGACCCGACCGCGCCATCCAGACGTTGACGAACGCTCCGGTGAACCACGTCGGAATGACGGTGGCCATCGACGACCTTCCCCCGCTGATCTGGCATGCCGAACTGGGCGACAAACTGGTCGACGTCTGGACCGGCACCAACCACCGCGGCGTGCAGCTCAACGATCTGCGCCAAGCCGTCCTGCAATGGACCGACCGCTACCAACAGCGGTGCTGGCTGCGTCAGCTGACGCCGTATGCCAGCCGCGAACAGGAGAACAGGCTGCTGCGGGTGATCGCACGAATGGACGGCACCGCGTTTCCCACCACCGCCCGCCTGACCGGCCGGTGGTTCCGCGGCCGGCTCCCGACCATCAACGACTGGGTGCGCGGAATCCCGTTGGTGGACAGTAAGGTTCGTGAGCAGACGCAGCGCCGCAGGCAAGAGCGCAAGATGGGCCTGGAGACGGCGTACTGCGCGGAGACGGTGGCGATCACCTACGAGGAGATGGGCCTGATTGTCACGGACAAGGACGCGAATTGGTTTGACCCCGGGTCGTTCTGGAGCGGTGACGCGCTCCCGCTCGCCCCGGGGTATCAGCTGAGCAGCGAAATTGCGGTCGCCGTCGGCTAATCGACGGTCATTTCCCCCAGCTCGGACCAGCCCGTCGCCTCGACCGTCTGGTTGATGATTTTGGGCGTGGACGTCAGCGCCTGCGGCAGCTCCCTCATCGCCCGCTTGAAGTGATCGCTGTTGACGTGGACGCCTCCTGCCTCGTCGTCCCTGAACGCCTCGACGAGGACGTACTCCGCCGGGTTGTCGAGGCTGCGCGACCACTCGAACCAGAGGTTGCCCTCTTCGGCGCGGGTGGCCGCGGTGAACGGGGCGACCAGTTCCGGCCAGCGATCGGTCCACTCAGGCTTGGTCTCGAACTTGACCACGATGAAGATCATGGCCGCAGGATACGTGCCGCCCGACCGGCGGCGCACAGCGGTTCTCCAGCAAAATTCGCCTAGGCGTCCACTTTGACGCCTAGGCGAATTTCTGCTATTGGATTCTTCGCCGGTTTGCGGCCCGTCTCACACCCGCATGAAAGTGGCTCGCGTCACAACCAGGCGATTATGGCGATCGGTTCACATTCGCGGGGAATGCGCTCCCATTCGGATAATGAGACCGGCGCCAATCCAATTCTTTATGGATTGGGAATTGCGGGATCCCCGGGCGGCGGCGCGTCCGGCGCCGGCGGTGCCGGGGCCGGCGCGTCGACCAAAACTGCGGGCGGACCAGGCGCCTCCGGCGGCGGCGGGGGC
>NZ_AUWQ01000160.1 GCF_000455205.1 Mycobacterium sp. UM_CSW
GCCGCCGCGACCGCCGGCCCCGCCGTTGCCGCCGGCCACCCCGGCGGTGGTGCTGCTGCCGCCGTTCCCGCCGAGACCGCCGTTGCCGATCAGCCCGGCGGAGCCGCCGTTGCCGCCGCTCAGGCCGGACCCGGCGGCTTGCGTGTAGCCGTTGCCGCCGTTGCCATACAGGAACCCACCCGGCTGGCCGTTCGGGCTCGCCGCGGTCCCGTCGGCGCCGTTGCCGATCAGCGGGCGTCCCAGCAGCGTCTGGGTGGGCGCGTTGATGGCGCCGAGCACATCCTGTTCGAGGGTCTGCAGGGGCGAGGCGTTGGCGGCCTCGGCGGCGGCGTAGGACAGGCCCGCGCCGTTCAACAGCTGCACGAATTGGTCGTGGAAAGCGGTCGCCCGCGCGCTGAATGCCTGATATGCCTGGCCGTATTCGCCGAACAGCGCGGAGATGGCCGCCGACACCTCGTCGGCGGCCGCGGCCTGCACCTGCGCTATCGGCGCGGCGGCGGCGGCGTTGGCCGAACCGATCGCCGACCTGATTCCCGCCAAGTCCGTTGCGGCCGACGCCACCACGTCCGGGGTCGCGAATACAAACGACATGCTGACCTCCCGAGTCGGCGGGAAGCCTAGCGGGTTTGCGTACCTCGCGCTCGGAGATACGCCGACGCTCAGACCATTCGCAGGAATGGCCGTGGTCAGCAGACCGAAGGTGATGGTTATGTGCGGGTGCTTTTCAACCGCTCGGCCAGCCGGTCGGTGAACTCGGCGGCCTGCGCGGGGGTATCCAGCGCGTAGAGCGCGGCGGTGGCGCGGTCACCGTCCTCGTTGTGCCGCACCAGGATCGGGACACCGTCCGCGCGGACGGCGTCGAACGCGTCCTCGTCGGTGATGTCGTCGCCGAGATACATCGGCACCAGCGGGCCGGCCTCGCGCAGGTGCTCGAGCACCCAGCGGAGGGTCTTTCCCTTGTCCCAGTCCATGTCCGGGCGCAGCTCGATGACCTCGCGGCCGGTGGTCACCCGAAGCGCGTCGCGCCGGCCCGCCGTCCGCACCGCCGCGGCGACCTCGGCGACGCGATCACGGGCGGCGTTGCGGTAGTGCACGGCGACGCCAAAACGCTTGTGCTCCACCACGACACCGGGAATGGACCCGAGCTTGTCGCGCAGCTCGGCGGCCGCCTGTTCGAGCACCGGCACGGCCGCCGCCGCGTCCTCGTTCTGGTGGTGCGTCCCGTCGGGCGCGGTCAGCTCGAAGCCGTGGCTGCCGGCATACCAGATGCCGGGCACGCCCAGGCGCTGCGTCACGTCGGCGAGGTCGCGCCCGGACAGCACCGCCACCGGGCACTGCGCGGCCAGCTTTCCCAGCGCCTCGACCGCGCCGGCGACCGGCCTCGCGGCGTCCGGGTCGTTGACGATCTCGGACAGCGTGCCGTCGAAGTCGTAGAACACCGCCGGGCGGTGGGCGGCCAGGGCGTCGAGCGCATCCAGCGCGTCCGGCAGCTCGGACATCCGGCGGTCCCCGGTGCGGACCGCGATCTGGTCGAGGTCGTCCACGACTGCATCGGCGTCACCCGCCGGGGCGACACCGATGACCAACGCGAACCCGTGCTCGCGCGCGGCCCGAACCACCGCCGGGTCGTTGGTGACGACGACGCTCCGGCCCGGGCGCACGCCCTCAACCACGAGATCGTCGCTCGACGAGAAGCCGCCGGTGTCGACGCCGGCATCCCGCAATTGCCTGATGAGTGCCTCGGTGGACCCCAATGCGGCGTCGAACAGCACCGCGTCGTGACGGCGAGGGTCGATAGTGACCGGCTCCAAGGTGGGCACCGATCAACCCTCTCACGGTGACCAAGGCCACCGGGTCCGGGTCAGCGCAGCGACGACGGGTGCGCGCGCTGCGACCGGTTCGGAAACGCCCGGGCCTTGCTCCTGCGCCGACGGTCCTTGCTGAACAGCAACACCGAGTCCTGGCTCAGCGCCACCAGCCGCGCCACACCCAATTCGATGCCGGCGGCGAGCTGCTTGACGTCGGCCGCGGCGTCGTATTCGCCGGTGATGCCGAACACCACCTCGTCGCCGTAGCTGAGCACGCCCACCCCGGTGCTCAGCCGCACGGCGGTCGGGGGAATCGGCAGGAAGCGCTCCAACGTCCGGCCCATCAGCCGCAGCTGGTGGCGGGGACCCGGCGCGTTGGTCGCCAGCGTCACGATCGCGCGTTGCGGCAGCCGCGCCAGCAGTTGTATCACGTTGCTGCGCAACATCGTCGGCAACATGTTGAGCGCCGACTCGACGAGGCCGGGCTCGTCGGTGTGCTTGACCTTCCACTGGTCCTGCACGGCCCGCAACAGCTGGACGGGGTCCTCGTGCTCGACGGGCAGATACGGCAGCATGGCCGATCGCATCGGCATCGGCACCAGGGTGCGCAGCGAGTCGGCCCGCGGTTGTTCGCCGCGGCCCAGCAGGACCGTACGGAAGCCCTCGGTGATGGCCGCGAGCGCAACGTCGTTGACGGTCACCCCGAATTTGCGGCACACGCGGTCGACGTCGGCGCGCGGCACCCGCACCGTGCCGTACTTACGCATGGTGGTGACCGCGCCGACCGCAGGCCGCGCCGCCGGCCACATCGCCCCGACGAGGGAGTCCGCCAGCCCCGCGGCCCGCCCGAGCGCGTCGGTCCAGCCGCGCTTGTGGTCCTGTGTCGGCGAAATCCCCTTCGGACCGGCGTGATTGGCGAACGTGTCGCGGTCGGCGTCGTCGCAGAGCCGGGTGAGCAGGTGGGCGGCGGAGTGGCCATCGGCCAGCCAGTGATGGACCTTCATCAGGATCGCCCACCGGTTGCCGCGCAGCCCCTCGATGACCCAGCACTCCCACAGCGGACGGTCCAGGTCGAGGGGGCGCTCCAGGGCATGGGCGATGGCCCGCGACAATTCGGCGTCATCGCCCGGTCGCCGAACCGCCACCCGGCGCACGTGATGGGCGAAATCGAGCCCCGGGCAGTCGATCCACTCGAAGTCCTGGGTTCGCAGCACCTGCGTACACCGCGGAATCGACGGAAGTCGCTGCGCCAGAAGATCTTTCAGTAGCTCGTCATCGGGGGCCGGACCGTCGACGATGGCGACCGCCCCGATCGCCAGGCTGGCATGCTGATCGGGGAACGCCGTGTCCAGTGTCTTCACCTGCGCCATGCTCAGTCCCCGCCGTCGAATTTTGATCTTGTACCAGTATCTGCGCGGCAGGTTATGCCCGGTAGGCCCCGCAGCGTTAAGACCTTGTTTAGGAGTTGAAGATCCGTTTAACAACCGTTGTCACGAGCCAGGGTTAAATCGAACATACATTCGAGTAGACTCGGCGACGTGGGTTGGTTTAATGGGCCGCTGAGCTGGTCGGAAATGGAGCGGGTGCTCGACGGCAAGCCGCGCCACGCCGGCGCGCCGGCGGATCCTCCCGAGGACGCCCCGTTGTCGCGCAGGCGCGGGACGTACCAGCCGCCCGACGACACCCGGCCGGCCCAATCCTCCGTCCCGTATGCCGAGCTGCACGCGCACTCGGCGTTCAGCTTCCTCGACGGCGCCAGCACCCCCGAGGAGATGGTGGAGGAGGCCGCCCGGCTGGGCCTGCGCGCCCTGGCGCTGACCGACCATGACGGTCTGTACGGGGCGGTGCGGTTCGCCGAGGCGGCCGCCGAACTCGAGCTGCGCACCGTCTTCGGCGCCGAACTCTCGCTGGGACCGGGCGCCCGCACCGAGCAGCCCGACCCGCCCGGCCCTCACCTGCTGGTGTTGGCCCGCGGCCCGGAGGGTTACCGACGGCTGTCGCGGCAGCTGGCCGCGGCGCACCTGGCCGGCGGGGAGAAGGGCAAGCCGCGCTACGACATCGACGCGCTGACCGAGGCCGCCGGCGGGCACTGGCACATCCTGACCGGCTGCCGCAAAGGCCATGTGCGCCAGGCGCTTTACCAGGGCGGTCCGGACGCGGCGGAGCGGGCGCTGGCCGACCTGGTGGACCGGTTCGGCGCGCACCGGGTCAGCGTCGAGCTGACCCGGCACGGTCACCCGCTCGACGACGAACGCAACGCCGCGCTGGCCGGGATTGCGCCGCGCTTCGGCGTCGGCGTCGTCGCCACCACCGCAGCGCATTTCGCGGATCCGTCGCGCGGGCGGCTGGCCATGGCGATGGGCGCCATCCGGGCCCGGGAGTCCCTGGATTCGGCCGCCGGGTGGCTCGCCCCGCTGGGCGGTTCACACCTGCGGTCCGGTGAGGAGATGGCCCGCTTGTTCGCATGGCGCCCCGGCGCGGTGACGGCCGCCGCCGAGCTCGGCGAGCAGTGCGCGTTCGGGCTGGCACTCATCGCGCCGCAGCTGCCGCCGTTCGACGTGCCCGCCGGGCACACCGAGGACAGCTGGCTGCGGCAGCTGACCATGGCCGGGGCGCGGGAGCGCTACGGGCTCCCGGAATCGGCGCCGCGCGCGTACGCCCAGATCGAGCACGAGCTGAAAGTCATTGAACACCTGACGTTTCCGGGTTACTTCCTGGTGGTGCACGACATCGCCCGGTTCTGCCGCCAGAACAACATCCTGTGCCAGGGCCGGGGGTCGGCGGCCAATTCCGCGGTCTGCTACGCCCTCGGGGTCACCGCGGTGGACCCGGTGGCCAACGAGCTGCTGTTCGAGCGCTTCCTGTCGCCGGCCCGTGACGGGCCGCCCGACATCGACATGGACATCGAATCGGACCAGCGCGAGAAGGTCATCCAGTACGTCTACGACAAGTACGGCCGGGACTACGCCGCCCAGGTCGCCAACGTCATCACCTACCGGGGCCGGATCGCGGTGCGCGACATGGCCCGCGCCCTGGGCTTTTCGCAGGGGCAGCAGGACGCGTGGAGCAAGCAGATCAGCCACTGGAACGGGCTCGCCGACTCGCCGGACATCGAGGACATCCCGGAGCAGGTGATCGACCTGGCCAACCAGATCCGGAACCTGCCGCGGCACATGGGCATCCATTCCGGCGGCATGGTGATCTGCGACCGCCCCATCGCCGACGTGTGCCCGGTGGAGTGGGCGCGCATGGAGAACCGCAGCGTCCTGCAATGGGACAAGGACGACTGCGCGGCAATCGGCTTGGTGAAGTTCGACCTGCTCGGGCTGGGCATGCTCTCGGCGCTGCACTACGCCATCGACCTGGTGGCCGAACACAAGGGGATCGAGGTGGACCTGGCCCGCCTCGACCTCTCCGAGCCGGCGGTGTACGAGATGCTGTGCCGCGCCGATTCCGTCGGCGTGTTCCAGGTGGAGTCGCGGGCGCAGATGGCCACGTTGCCAAGGCTGCGGCCGCGGGTGTTCTACGACCTGGTGGTGGAGGTCGCGCTGATCCGCCCCGGGCCCATCCAGGGCGGGTCGGTGCACCCCTACATCCGCCGGCGCAACGGCGTCGACCCGGTCGTCTACGACCACCCGTCCATGGAATCCGCGCTGCGAAAGACGCTGGGCGTGCCGCTTTTTCAGGAACAACTCATGCAGCTCGCCGTCGACTGCGCCGGCTTTTCCGCCGCCGAGGCCGACCAGCTGCGCCGCGCCATGGGCTCCAAGCGCTCGACCGAGCGGATGCGACGGCTGCGCGGCCGGTTCTACGACGGCATGCGTGAACTGCACGGCGCCCCGGACGACGTGATCGACCGGACCTACGAAAAGCTGGAAGCCTTCGCCAATTTCGGGTTCCCCGAGAGCCACGCGCTGTCCTTCGCGTCGCTGGTGTTCTACTCGTCGTGGTTCAAGCTGCACCACCCGGCGGCGTTCTGCGCGGCGCTGCTGCGCGCGCAGCCGATGGGCTTCTACTCGCCGCAGTCGCTGGTCGCCGACGCGCGCCGGCACGGCGTGACGGTGCACGGCCCGGACGTCAACGCCAGCCTGGCGCACGCCACCCTCGAGAACGAAGGGATGGAGGTCCGGCTCGGTTTGGGTGCCGTCCGCCACATCGGCGACGACCTCGCCGAGCGGCTGGTCGACGAGCGAAAAGCCAACGGCCCGTTCGCCTCCCTGCTGGATCTGACGACCCGGCTGCAGCTGTCCGTGCCGCAGACCGAGGCGCTGGCCACGGCCGGTGCGCTGGGCTGCTTTTCCATGTCCCGGCGCGAGGGGCTCTGGGCGGCCGGGGCCGCCGCCACCCAACGCCCGGACCGGCTGCCCGGCGTGGGCTCGTCGTCGCACATCCCTGCGCTGCCGGGGATGAGCGAGCTGGAGCTGGCCGCCGCCGACGTGTGGGCCACCGGCATCTCCCCGGACAGCTACCCGACGCAATTCCTGCGGGAGGACCTGGACGCGATGGGCGTGGTGCCCGCCGAGGCGCTGGGATCCGTGCCCGACGGCGACCGCGTGCTGATCGCCGGCGCGGTGACCCACCGGCAGCGGCCCGGGACGGCCCAGGGGGTGACGTTTATCAACCTCGAGGACGAGACCGGGATGGTCAACGTGCTCTGCACGCCGGGGGTGTGGGCGCGCCACCGCAAGCTGGCCAACACCGCGCCCGCGCTGCTGATCCGCGGGCAGGTGCAAAACGCCAGCGGCGCCGTCACAGTCGTGGCCGAGCGGCTGGGCCGCATCACCCTGGCGGTCGGCTCGAAGTCGCGCGACTTCCGCTGAGCCGCTTAGCGTCGAACGTGGACTGGCCGCGCGGTTTTGGCGGTCGTCGTGCCTCTTGCACGGAAAGGCGCACAGCAAATCCGCCGCGTCGTAAGCTATTCGAAAAGATCGCTTGGGATCGGCTGTATTGATTCAGGGGAGTCGTAATGAAATTCGAGCTCGTTCGCCGCGGCGCCGTGATATTGGGTTGTGCTGCGGCGCTTGTTCTTTCCCCGGCGGTGGCCAGCGCCGATCCGCCCGATCCGCATCAGCCGGACATGACGAAGGGCTTCTGCCCGGGGGGTCGATGGGGTTACGGCAATTTGGCCGTGTGCGACGGCGAGAAGTACCCCGACGGCTCGTTTTGGCACCAGTGGATGAAAACCTGGATAGTCGGCCCGCAATTTTATTACGACTGCGTCGGCGGGGACGAACCCCTTCCGGGGCCGCCGCCGCCCGGCGGCTGCGGCGGGGCGATTCCGCCCGGGGGGCCGCCCCCGCCCTGATCTCGGGGGTCAGCCGGTCGGCGTCGTCCACACCTTCGTCGGCGTGATCTTCAACCGGGTGCTGTAGGTGGCCATCGCGTCGGTCAGACCGAATCTCGCCGCCGCGTCACGGTACTTGGCCCAGTACGGCTCGTCGTCGCGGCAGTCCACGTCGGTGGCGTCCACCGTGGCCATGCCGCCGATGACGATGATTCCCCCGCCGTTGCCGTCGGAGTCGAGGTTCAGGCTCACCTGCGGGTGCGCCTTGATGTGGGCGACCTTGGCCGCCTGCGGCGTGGAATAGACCGTCAGGTCGGTCCCGTCAAAGTAGAACCAGATCAGCCGCGGGACCGGTTGCCCGGACTTCGCGACCGTCGTCAGCCAGCCATATTGATCCGACGTCAGCCTGTCGGAAACCTCTTGTGTCAGTTCGACGCTCATGGACCCGAATGTAGTCTCCACTCAGTGTCAGGGTGATGCTGCCGCATGTTGCGGTGGTTGGATCCTGATCACCTGGTGTCTGGCTCGTAGT
>NZ_AUWQ01000161.1 GCF_000455205.1 Mycobacterium sp. UM_CSW
CCGGGCCACCGTGGCGGGGTCGGTCTCGAGCAGCTTGGGCCCGCCCGGACCGTCGCCGTAGTCCTGAATCACCCGGGGCGCGCGCATCAACAGGTCCGGCACGTAGGCCGACGTTCCCAGTACGTGCATCAGCCGCCGGGCCACCGCGGGCTTGTCCCGCAGCGTGGCCAGGTACCACCTCTCCCCGGCCAGCGCCTCCGACAGGCGCCGGTACGCCAGCAGCCCGCCGTCGGGATCGGGCGCGTAGGACATCCAGTTCAGCAGCCTCGGCAGCAGCACCGACTGCACCCGGCCACGCCGCCCGCTCTGGTTGACCAGCGCCGACATGTGCTTCAGCGCGGTCTGCGGCCCCTCGTAGCCCAGCGCCGCCAGCTGCCGCTCGGCGCCCTCGGAGGTGATGCCGTGCGCGATCTCCAAACCGGCGGGGCCGATGGACTCCAGCAGCGGCTGGTAGAAAAGCTTGGCGTGCAGGCCGGACACCCGCACGTTCTGGTGCCGGAGTTCCTCGCGCAGCACCCCCGCCGCGTCGTGGCGGCCGTCGGGCCGGATGTGCGCCGCCCGCGCCAGCCAGCGCACCGCCTCCTCGTCGTCGGCCTCCGGCAGCAGGTGGGTGCGCTTGAGCCGCTGCAGTTGCAGCCGGTGCTCGAGCAACCGCAGGAACTCGTAGGACGCGGTCAGGTTCGCCGCGTCCTCGCGTCCGATGTAGCCGCCCCGGCCCAGCGCGTCCAGCGCGTCCACCGTCGAGGCCACGTGCAGCGACTCGTCGGTGCGGCCGTGCACTAGCTGCAGCAGCTGCACCGCGAACTCCACGTCCCGCAGGCCGCCGCTGCCGAGTTTGATCTCGCGGGCGCGCACCTCGGCGGGCACCAGCCGCTCCACCCGGCGGCGCATGGCCTGGACCTCGACGACGAAATCCTCACGCTCGCAGGCGACCCAGACCATCGGCGTCAGCGCGGCCAGGTAGCGCTCGCCGAGCTCGGCGTCGCCGACGGCCGCCCGGGCCTTCAGCAGCGCCTGGAACTCCCACGTCTTGGCCCAGCGCTGGTAGTAGGCGATGTGCGATTCGACGGTGCGCACCAGCTCGCCGCTGCGGCCCTCCGGCCGCAGCCCGGCGTCGACCTGGAAGAAGGCCGACGACGCCACCCGCATCATCTCGCTGGCCACCCGGGTGGTGACCGCGTCCGCGCGCTCGCCGACGAAGATGACGTCGACGTCGCTGACGTAGTTCAGTTCGCGGGCACCGCATTTGCCCATCGCGATGACCGCCAGCCGGGGCGGCGTGCGGTCGCCGCACACACTGACCTCGGCCACCCGCAGCGCGGCGGCCAGCGCGGCGTCCGCCAGGTCCGACAGCTGGGCGCTCACCACGGTGAACGGGAGGACTGGCTCGTCCTCGACCGTGGCGGCCAGGTCGAGGGCCGCCAACACCATCAGCTGATCCCGGTACAGGATGCGCAGGCGTTCCAGCGCCGACCCCGGGGCGCTCAGCGCCTCGTCGACGCACTCGAGGAACGTCGCGCACAGTTCCTCGCGCGAGGGCAGGCGGGCCTTGCCGCGCAACAACTTCCACGACTGCGGGTTCGCGGCGAGGTGATCCCCGAGGGCCAGCGACGAGCCGAGCACCCCGAACAGCCGACCGCGCAGCCCGCGTTCGGTGAGCAGCGCGGCGCTCAGTTCGTCCCAATCGCTGTCCGGGTTCTCCCACAGCCGCACCAGCACCCGCAGCGCGGCGTCCGGGTCGGGCGCACGCGACAACGCCCACAACCGGTCGACGTAGTTCTGGTCGTCGCGCTCGTACCAACCCAGCTGCGCCAGACGATCACCGGCAGGCGGGTCGACCAACCCGAGCCGGCCCACGCTGGGCAGCCGGGGACGTTCGGTCGCGGGTTTGGTCACGACCACGACCGTAGCGCAAGCCGCCGGTCTCTCAGACCGATCGGCGCAGGGTGTGAGCTAGAGCGACAGGTAGGTGCGCAGCTCGTAGGGCGTGACGTGGCTGCGGTAGTTGGCCCACTCCGTGCGCTTGTTGCGCAGGAAGAAGTCAAACACGTGCTCCCCCAACGTTTCCGCGACCAGCTCGGAGGCCTCCATGGCGCGCAGCGCCGCGTCGAGACTGGTGGGCAGCTCCCGATATCCCATCGCGAGGCGTTCCTCGGGCGTCAGGTCCCACACGTTGTCCTCGGCCTGCGGTCCCAGCACGTAGCCCTTCTCCACGCCGCGCAGTCCGGCGGCCAGCAGCACGGCGAACGCCAGGTACGGGTTGCACGCCGAGTCGGGGCTGCGCACCTCGATCCGCCGCGACGACGTCTTGTGCGGTGTGTACATCGGGACGCGCACCAGGGCCGACCGGTTGGCCGCCCCCCACGACGCGTTGGTGGGCGCCTCGCCGCCCTGCACCAGCCGCTTGTAGGAGTTGACCCATTGGTTGGTGACGGCGCTGATCTCCGAGGCGTGCTCGAGGATCCCGGCGATGAACGATTTGCCCACGTCCGAGAGTTGCAGCGGGTCGTCGGTGCTGTGGAAGGCGTTGACGTCGCCCTCGAACAGGCTCATGTGGGTGTGCATGGCCGAGCCGGGGTGTTCGGCGAAGGGCTTGGGCATGAACGACGCCCGTGCGCCGTTTTCGATCGCGACTTCCTTGATGACGTAGCGGAACGTCATGACGTTGTCGGCCATCGACAGCGCGTCGGCGAAGCGCAGGTCGATCTCCTGCTGACCGGGCGCGCCCTCGTGATGGCTGAACTCGACCGAGATGCCCATGAACTCGAGGGCCTCGATGGCGTCCCGGCGGAAGTTGGACGCGGAGTCGTGCACCGCCTGGTCGAAGTAGCCGGCGCTGTCGACGGGGATGGGCCGCGACCCGTCGTTGGGGCCGGACTCCAGGAGGAAGAATTCGATTTCGGGATGCACGTAGCAGGAAAAGCCGAGGTCGTTTGCCTTCTGCAGCTGGCGGCGCAGCACGTGCCGCGGGTCAGCCCACGACGGCGAGCCGTCGGGCATGGTGATGTCGCAGAACATCCGCGCGGAGTGGTGGTGGCCGGACGGGGTCGCCCAGGGCAGCACCTGAAAGGTCGACGGGTCGGGGTTGGCGACGGTGTCGGATTCGGAGACGCGTGCGAAGCCCTCGATCGAGGATCCGTCGAAGCCGATGCCCTCCTCGAAGGCGCCTTCGAGTTCGGCCGGCGCGATGGCTACGGACTTCAGGTAGCCGAGCACATCGGTGAACCAGAGCCGAACGAAGCGGATGTCTCGCTCCTCCAACGTGCGGAGGACGAATTCCTTCTGTCGATCCATAACTCGAACAGTAGGCAACCGCTGTTAATTTTGTGTTACCGACGCCCGCTCAGAACCGTTGCGGGGCTCCGCCCTTGATTCCGGTGCGCTAGAGACCGGTGCCGCCGCGGCCGCCGGTGGCGGTGCCGTTGCCGGCGCTTATGACGGCGGCGCTGCCACCACCGCCACCGCCGCCACCACCGGCGAGGACGTCGCCGAGACCGCCCGCGCCGCCGGTGGCGCC
>NZ_AUWQ01000162.1 GCF_000455205.1 Mycobacterium sp. UM_CSW
GATTCACACTAATGGGCCTTGATTGGGCTGCCGTTGAACGGGTTTACGACCTGTTTGCGGGAAGCTGATCACCGAGCGGCGGGCTGGTGAGCACTTATTCACACTGGAGTGTTCGATCGATTCCTGGGTTGAGACCGTGCCCCAGCCGGTCGTGAGGTCACCTGTAGCGCTGATGGGATGGCGTGCCAGTCGAGCACTTGCATTAGGTCGCCGCGGGGTGTCCTCCAGCTCAACCCGGTTGAATTGCTCGAAGGCACAAGAGAGGCGGTGATCGATGATCTTCGTGGGTGATGACTGGGCCGAAGACCATCATGACGTGTGGGTGATGAACGAGGCCGGGCAGCGGCTGGGATCGCGGCGACTGCCCGAAGGGTTGACCGGCATCCGGCAATTGCACGAGCTGCTCGGTGCGCACGCCGAGGAACCCGACCAAGTGGTAGTGGGCATCGAGACCGACCGCGGTCTGTGGGTGCAAGCCCTGGTCGCCGCGGGGTATCAGGTATTGGCGATCAATCCGCTGGCGGTAGCGCGCTACCGCGATCGCCACCACATTTCGGGGGCCAAATCTGATGTCTCGGATGCCAAACTGCTGGCCGATCTGGTGCGCACCGATCGGCACAACCATCGACCGCTGGCCGGCGACAGCGCCGAGGTCGAGGCGATCAAGGTGCTCGGCCGCGCCCACCAGAACCTCATCTGGGCACGCGTGCGCCACACCAACGCGCTGCGCAGCGCGTTGCGGGAGTACTACCCGGCGGCCCTGGCGGCTTTTGAAGACCTTGCCCACGGCGACGCCCTAGGGGTGTTGGGTCGTGCCCCCACCGCATCCGAGGGTGCCCGGTTGAGTCTGCCGGCAATCCAGTCCGCGCTCAAACGCGGTGGACGCCAACGCTATATCGCCAGCCGCGCCAAAGAGATTCAAGCCGCGCTGCGCTCAGAACAGCTGACCGCCCCGCCAGCGGTGGCGACGGCGTTTGCGGCCACCACCCGCGCGGCGGTGGCCATCATCGCCGAGCTCAATCGACAGATCGCCGAACTCGAGACCAGCTTGGCCGCCCATTTTGAGGCACACCCGGACGCCGACATCTACCGCTCCCTGCCAGGACTTGGTGTCGTACTCGGCGCCCGGGTGCTTGGTGAGTTCGGGGACGACCCGAATCGATACACCGACGCCAAGTCTCGCAAAAACTACGCCGGAACCTCACCCCTGACCGTCGCCTCCGGCAAGAAATACCGCGTCGTCGCCCGCTACATCCGCAACAGCCGCCTCTATGACGCCATCGACCAGTGGGCCTTTTGCGCCCTGTCGCGAAGCCCCGGCGCCCGCGCCTTCTACGACCAGCGCATCGCGGCCCACGACAGCCATCACCAAGCGTTACGCGCCCTCGCTAACCGCCTCGTGGGCATCCTGCACGGCTGCCTACGCCACCACACCCCGTACGACGAACACAAAGCCTGGGCCCACCGAGCCCCAGCCGCCGCTTGACAACTTACGAACCTGGGATGTCTCAAC
>NZ_AUWQ01000163.1 GCF_000455205.1 Mycobacterium sp. UM_CSW
GTGAGTCAACGCGTGCCGCCTTTTCCAGGGACGGATGTGGCCAATGTGACTCGCCGCCCTCTTCCAGGGACGCCTGTGGCCAATGTGACTCACATGCCAAAGTGCGTGCGACGCACCGCAGCAACGGCTTCCAAAGGCCCGCCGAACTCGACCTGCGCCGCGCCCTGCCGCCCAAACAAATACAGCAGCAACTCGCCCGGCGGCCCACTGAGCAAAGCCGAAGGCGAGCCGGGTCGAACCGTCATCCGCTCCCCGCCACCCGCCCACTCCACCTCGAGCCCGCACCCGCGAAGCCGACGGCTCAAAAACCGCCCCCCGCGGCGCACATTTCGCCACAGCCCAGCATCCATCGAAGGTCCAAGGCTGCGAACCCCCAGCCCGTTGGCCCGCCGCACGTCCTCGTGATGGACGAAGAACTCGTTGAGGTTCGCCATCGAGCGCACCCACCCGATCCGGAAGAAGCCGACGGGCGGGCCGGACCGGATCCGGGCGACCAGCTCGGCAAAATCGGTCCGCCCGGCCAACGCGGCGCGACGCCGCTCGGCGAACGCAGCGAACGGACCGGGTAAAACCATGCAGGGCCCGGCGACAACATCGTGTTC
>NZ_AUWQ01000164.1 GCF_000455205.1 Mycobacterium sp. UM_CSW
CACCACCGCGGGTCATCGGAAGGCGGTGCGCTGGGCGCGCGAGCAGTTTGGCGGTGATCTGGTGTGGGCGATCGAGGATTGTCGGCATTTGTCAGCGCGTTTGGAGCGCGACCTGTTGAGCGCTGATCAAAAGGTGGTACGGGTACCGCCGAAATTGATGGCGCTGACGCGTAAGTCTGCCCGCACTCCGGGCAAGTCCGATCCGATTGACGCGTTGGCCGTTGCGCGGGCTTATCTGCGCGAACCCGATCTGCCGGTGGCCTCCCACGACGAGGTGTCGCGGGAATTGAAGCTTCTCATTGATCGTCGTGAAGACCTTGTGGGGCAACGGACATCGACCATCAACCGGCTGTTGTGGCGGGTTCATGAGCTTGATCCGCAGCGGGCGCCCAAACCGGGGTCGCTGGATCTGGCCAAACATCGCAGACTGCTCAGTGATTGGCTGGCTACCCAGCCCGGCCTGGTCGCCGAGCTGGCCCGCGACGAACTGGCCGATATCACCCGGCTCACCGAGTCGATCACCGCGTTGGCCAAACGGATCAGCCAGCGCGTCCAAGCGATCGCCCCAACCCTGTTGGCACTGCCAGGCTGCGCCGAGCTGACCGCAGCCAAAATCATCGGCGAAACAGCCGGCGTGACCCGGTTCAAGAGCGAGGCAGCCTTCGCCCGCCACAGCGGTGTCGCGCCGGTGCCTGTGTGGTCGGGAAACACCGCCGGACGGGTCCGCATGACCCGCTCGGGAAACCGTCAACTCAACGCCGCGCTCCACCGCATCGCAGTCACCCAGATCCGCCTCGGGGGCCTCGGCCATGCCTACTACCGACACCGCCTCGCCGTCGGCGACTCCAGCACCGAAGCCCTGCGATGCCTCAAACGCCGCCTCGCCCGCGTCGTGTTCCACCATCTACACACCGACCACGCCAACCGAATCCAGCCTTGCCAACCGGCAGCGGCTTGACATAGGAGAAAC
>NZ_AUWQ01000165.1 GCF_000455205.1 Mycobacterium sp. UM_CSW
CTTGAGTTCTGGGGGTGGATGCAACAGCACCTAATTCTGATAGAGGGGTGTTGCTGTGCCGCTGCCACCGTTGACGTCTGTTGTTCGGGAGTTCTGGGGCCATATCAGTGATGGCTGCACCGTCGCGGAAGCCGGTGCGGCGGTCGGCGTGTCGGGACGCACTGCAATTAGCTGGTTCCGTGACGCTGGCGGGGTGAAACCACGACTGATCGAACCTACGTCATCAGGGCTTAAGCCGCGGCTGACCCTGCGCGACCGGATTCAGATTGAAGTCGGTGTCAAGATCAATGAGTCGCTGCATTCGATCGGTAACCGGCTAACACCCGCACGGGCGGCCTCGACGATCAAACGCGAAATCGATAACAACGGCCTGCACAACGTGGACCACCCTGAGCGCAAGTCGGGGTACCGGCGCAAGGAAGCCTTCGGTGCCCGCCAGAGTGGCCGCAGCGCGACGGTGCGCTATTGCGCGCTGACTGCACAGGCCTACGCCGATCGGCGGGCGCATCGCCCGAAACTGGGCAAGCTTGCAGTCAACGACAAGCTGCATGATGAGGTGCAGGCGCGGCTGCTCGACGAGCACAGTCCTGAGCAGATCGCCCGACGGTTGCCGATGGATTTTCCCGACGATACGGAGATGCGGGTGTCTCACGAAACCATCTACCAGTCGATTTACGTGCAGGGCAAAGGAAATCTGCGCCGTGAACTGCATACCTGTCTGCGTACGGGAAGGGCGTTGCGCAAGCCCCAGCGCCGCCCCGCTGAGCGCCGGGGCCGCATCCCCAACATGGTCAACATCAGCGAACGACCACCTGAAGTTGAGGATCGCGCCGTAGCAGGGCATTGGGAGGGTGATCTGATCCTGGGCAGCACGGCGTCGGGCTCGGCGATCGGCACGCTCGTCGAGCGGATGACCCGATTTGTGATGCTGCTGCACCTGCCCGCTGACCACACCGCCCCGGCGGTCCAGGAAGCGATCGTCGCCAAAATGGCACAGCTGCCGGCGATCCTGCGCAAGACACTGACCTGGGACCAAGGCCGCGAGATGGCTAATCACGCCGTCATCGCCGGGGCCGCCGAACTGGACATCTACTTCTGCGATCCGCACAAGCCGTGGCAGCGCGGGACCAACGAGAACACCAACGGGCTACTGCGCCAATACTTTGCTAAAGGCGCCGACCTGTCGGTGTTTCCGGCTGACTACTTGGACTACGTCGCGGCCAAACTCAACCGCCGGCCCCGCGAAACCTTGAGCTGGAAAACACCAGCCGAAGCCCTCGATGAACTACTCTCAGACCCGTTTAAACCACCGGCTGTTGCATCGACCGCGTGAAACCACC
>NZ_AUWQ01000166.1 GCF_000455205.1 Mycobacterium sp. UM_CSW
ATCGACAGAGAAGATGGGGATGCGTCGCTTCCGGTGGCGGTCTGACTCTGACCTCGATTGACGCCGGCGGGTTGTCCTTGTGTGGATCTGTCGGCTGTTGCTGGGAGTGGCGCGTTTGACGTCACCGACGCGACGGCCGTGACTTCATAGGAGCTTGCGCCACAAGCCCCCATCTCTGTTTTGTCCAACCGTCGACGCCGGTGGCGCCACCCATCCACCTGGAGTAGAGGACGGCAGGAACAAGCATGACAAGTCAACCGGGGTTTCGTCACATTGTCGGTGGGGTTGATACGCATAAGCTGACCCATCACGGCGCGGTGCTCGACGCGGGCATTGGAAAATTGCTCGCCGACAAGGAATTTCCCGCGACCCGCACCGGCTATCGGCAACTGCTGTCGTGGATGAGCTCGCACGGCACCGTGCTTAAAGTGGGCCTTGAGGGAACCGGTTCCTATGGCGCTGGGCTGCAACGCCATCTTCGGGCGCAGGGGATCACGGTGATCGAGGTATCGCGGCCTAACCGGCAAGCTCGGCGAGCCCGAGGCAAGTCTGACCCGATTGATGCGATCAATGCCGCTCGAGCGGTGCTCAGTGAAGAAGCGGCCACCATCCCGAAGGTGCGCGATGGATACGTCGAGGCCGTCCGTCAGGTCCGTGCGACCCGCCGTAGCGCGGTCAAAGCGCGCAGGGCAGCGCTGCACCAAATTCACGGCCTGCTGTGGTGTGCGCCTGAAGAGCTTCGCGAGAAGTTATCCAGTTATGACCGAGCTGCCCTGGTCGCGCGGTGCGCACGGCTGAGAGTCCCGGCAGCCGGCGCACCGGGTGACCCTGTGGTGACGGCCCGCCGGATGCTGCGCCGGTTGGCTAAGCGCATCCAGATGCTCGACGTGGAGATCGCTGACGCTAATAGGGAGCTCGACGCCATCCTCGCCCGCCGGGCGCCCAATCTGCTCGCGGTCAATGGCGTCGGAACCGAAGTAGCGGGACAGATTTTGACTACGGCCGGCGAGAATATCGACCGGCTCAAGTCTGAAGCCTCCTTGGCGCGACTGTGTGGTGTTGCTCCCATCCCAGCCAGCACCGGAAACACCGCCCGCCACCGCCTGCACCGTGGCGGAGACCGCGATGCCAACAGTGCCATTTACCTGATTGTCGTCAACAGACTGCGATGGCACGAACCCACCAAGCGCTACCTCGAACGCCGAACCCAAGAAGGCAAAACGAAAAAGGAAATCATCCGCTGCCTCAAACGAGCCGTGGTCCGCGAACTGTATCGGGCACTCCAAGCCGACCTAAACCGACAACCAGAGGTTCTTGACGCTGCATAGGAGCATCCACACCATCCCCTACGCC
>NZ_AUWQ01000167.1 GCF_000455205.1 Mycobacterium sp. UM_CSW
CGCCGCGGCGGCCGAGATCGCGGCCAGCACGCTGCCGGCGAGCACGAAGGGCCCGCGCGAACTCGCGCTGTCATCCGCCTCGAATTCGAGGGCGCTGTAGGCCAGTGCGCCATCGCTTGGGCCGGCGTTGCCCCAGACGTCGAGGTAGGTCGACGTGACCGCTTGGGAATCCACCTCGCCGGTACCCGGGTCCAGTGCGTAGGCCTGGGCCGCCGTCGACGACGCGAACAGCGGCGCGTTCGCCGACGCCAATGCGGCCCCGCGGGCCAGCGCCATGTCCGGCTCCTCCGGCACCATCACGTCGACCGCGGTCACAGCCTCGAGCGCGGCCTTGATTGCGAACACGTCGTCGCCGCGCCCCGTCCCGGAGCCGACGACGAACACGCCCTCCGCCCGCCGGTCCAGCCCGGCCACCATCGCGGGGAGCTCGTCGCCGATGTCGCCCAGAAGCTGCTGCCGGTGCAGATCGGCGATTGAGCCGTCCGCCACCTCGACGACCGCCGACGTCGCGCTGTCGTGCTCGACGAACAACATCGCGATGTGCTCGTAACCGAGCGCTTCGCCCACGGTCTGAGCCAATGCGGCCGCGGCGAGCAACGGGGAGACCAGCATGACCGCGCCGACATCGTGCGCGGCGATCGCATCCCGCAGCGCACCGACGTCGGCGGGGTCGGTCCAAGTCACCCCCGTCGAGGTCAGCCGGCAGTGACTCGCCGTCGCGCCTTCGCGGGTCCCGACGATCGCGGCGATTACTTGATCGGCCGCCGCGGAGCTTTCCGAGTCCTCGCCGGCGGCGACCGCGAAGCGGTCCTCTTCAACCGTGACGCCGTCGGCGTTCTGGCCCTCGATGAGGACCAACCGCACCATCGTGGGTGCCATCGACACCCCGAGCACAATTTCCACTTGCGCCTCCAAGGTCGTCCGACACCCTCAAAAGAGGGCACCAAGAAACAGACCCCGCCCGACTGGGTGACACCACGCTACTCGCGTGCGGCCGGATGCGCTCGTTCGATTCAGCTGTGATTGACGGAGGTCACAGGGCGCGATCAATACCCCGGACTCAGGAACGGATTTTGCGAGTTTCCCGGATATTGCGGGGCCGCCGGCGGCGGCTGAGGCGCCTGGCTCGCGGGCACGGGAACCGGTATCGGAACCGGCAGCAGCGGCACGTGGATCCACTGCGTCGTCATCGGCACCGTCGTGGTGGGCGTCGTCGTCTGGGCCGCCGGGGGCGTCGTCGTGGTGGTAGGCGGCGGAGGCGGCGGCGTCGTCGTCGTGACCGGGGCCGGCGGCTGGGTCGTGACCGGCGGCGCGGGATGCCTCGTGGTGACGACCGGCGGCGGCGCGGTCGTGACGATCACCGGCGCCGGCGGTGGGGGCGGCGGC
>NZ_AUWQ01000168.1 GCF_000455205.1 Mycobacterium sp. UM_CSW
GCTGGGTGCGGCGCTGGCGGCGGCCGTCGTCGCCGGCGCGGCCGACCTGGCGCCGGTGTGGGCCGCGATGCTGGCCTGGCTGGCCCTGTGGGCGCTCTACCTTTCGATCGTCAACGTCGGCCAGACCTGGTACGGCTTCGGCTGGGAGTCGTTGCTGCTCGAGGCGGGCTTCCTGATGATCTTCCTCGGCAACGACCGGGTGGCGCCGCCGGTGCTGACGCTGTGGATGGCGCGGCTGCTGCTGTTCCGGGTCGAGTTCGGCGCGGGGCTGATCAAGATGCGCGGCGACCCGTGTTGGCGCGACCTGACGTGCCTGTACTACCACCACGAGACGCAGCCGATGCCGGGGCCGTTGAGCTGGTTCTTCCATCACCTGCCCAGGCCGCTGCACCGCGTCGAGGTGGCCGGCAACCATTTCGCCCAGCTGATCGTGCCGTTCGGGTTGTTCGCGCCGCAGCCGGTGGCCAGCGTGGCCGGCGCGATCGTCGTCGTCACCCAGCTGTGGCTGGTGGCGTCGGGCAACTTCGCCTGGCTCAACTGGGTGACGATCCTGCTGGCGTTCAGCGCCATCGACGACTCGTCGCTGGCGCTGCTCTTTCCGGTGCCCGCGCATCCGGCGTGGACGGCGCCGCCGCTGTGGTTCGCCGCCGTGGTGATGGCGTTCAGTGCCGCCGTGCTGTTCCTGAGCTACTGGCCCCTGCGCAACATGCTCTCGCCGCGGCAGCGAATGAACATGTCCTTCAATCCATTTCATCTGGTGAACACGTACGGGGCGTTCGGCAGCATCGGGCGGGTCCGCCGCGAGGTGGTGATCGAGGGCACCGACGAGTTACGGGTCACCGACGAAACGGTGTGGAAGGAATACGAATTCAAGGGCAAACCCGGCGGCGTGCGACGGCTGCCGCGGCAGTGGGCCCCTTACCATCTGCGCCTGGACTGGCTGATGTGGTTCGCCGCGATCTCGCCGG
>NZ_AUWQ01000169.1 GCF_000455205.1 Mycobacterium sp. UM_CSW
GCACGCCGACGTGCTGGGCCCGCAGCCGGCGACCGTGCACGCGCGCGCCCTGGGCGCCGCGGGTGATGCACACCGCGGCGGCGCCCCACTTGTCCAGCAGCAGTTCTCCCGCATCGCCCCCGCTGTCGCCGCAAAACTGGCGCGCCTCTTCGTCGTTCGGGGTCACCAGCGCGCATCCCGGCACCGGCGGCGCGCCGCGCGGATGCGGATCCCAGACCATGGGCACGCGGGACGCCACACCGGACAGCGCCTCGCGGACGGCGGGCAGCGCGGTCACGCCCGCGCCGTAGTCGGCAACACAGATCGCTCGGGCTCCCGCGAGGGCCTCCCTCACCTCGACGGGCAGCGGTCGGTTCAGGGGGACGGCGTCGCCCCGATCCAGCCGAAGCATCGACTGACCCCGCGCCCGAATCCTCGTCTTGGTCACGGTCGTCCCGGTCATCGGCAGCGCAAGCACTTTGACGCCGGCGGCCGCGAGCAGCGCGCGCAGCTGCCGGCCGGCGTCGTCGGGGGCGATGCCGGTGATCAACGCCACGCCGGTCTCGGTCCTGGCCGCGAGCAGGGCCGCCAGCCCGGCACCACCCGGCCGTTGTACGAGCCGTTCGGCGTCGACCACCGGCACCGGGGCCTCGGGGCTGAGCCGGGTCGCCGAGCCCAGCACGTCGATGTCGAGTATCGAATCACCAACGACGACAAGCGGTTTGGCCGTCATGACGCCGCCTCCCGCAGCAGCACGTCGTCTAGGGCCATGCACAATCCGTGAATCAGCATCAAGTGGATCTCCTGCACCGTGGCCGTGGTCGGGGCGTCGACGCAGATCGCCTCGTCGCACATCGCGGCCAGCACGTTGGGCTCCGGACCCGTCAACGCCCACGTCACCATCCCGATGCCCTGCGCCGCCTTCGTCGCGGACAGCACGTTTCGGCTGGTCCCACTGGTGGACAGGGACACCAGCACGTCGCCGGGCCGGCCGTGCGCCCGCACGCCGCGCGCGAACATCTCTTCGGTGCCGTAGTCGTTGGCTATCGCGGTCAACGCCGACGTGTCGGCGTGTAATGCGATGGCGGACAGCGGCATTCGCTCCTCACGAAAGCGGCCGACGATTTCGGCGGTGAGGTGTTGCGCCTCCGCCGCGCTGCCGCCGTTGCCGCAGGCGAGCAGTCGACCCCCGTTCGTCAGCACCCACGCCAGCTGCCGGCCCCACCTGCGCAGCCGGTCCGCCTCGGAGCTGGTGCGGCCCACCGCCTCGCGCAGCGCATCGAAATGCACCTCGATCATCGCCTACCTCCCTCTTGCAATACCGCGTCGAGCAGTTCGGCGTCGCCGATCTGGTCCAGGCACGGGTGGCCCGGCACCGGGCAGACCCGGGCGCGGCTGGCCCGGCACGGCGCGAACTGGTCGCCCAGCACCCGCACCCGGCGCCCGAAGGGGCGCCATTGCGCGGCCGGCACCACGGGCGCGAACAGCGACACCACCGGCGCTCCGACCGCCGCGGCCAGGTGCGCGGGCCCGGTGTTCGGGACGACGACGACATCCGCCGCGGCGAACACCGCCGCGAGTTCGGCGAGGGTGGTCCGGCCGCCGAGGTCGAGCGCGACATCGCCGGCGACGGCGGCGGTCAGCTCGGCCTCGTCCGCGCCGCCGGTGACCACGACGCGGTAACCGGCGCCGGCCAGCGCGGCCACCATGGCCGCGCTGCGCCCCTGGCTCGGCCGCCGCGCCGGCACCGCGGCGCCCGGATGGAACACCACGAAGGGTCCGGGCGGGATCCGCCGTGGCGGCGGGCCGCAGGCGCGAATCCGCAGCGCGCCGTCGTCATTGGCGGGCAACCGGCAGCCGGCCGCCTCGGCGAGGGACAGCGCCCGTCGCGGCTCGGGGATTTCGTCGGGCACGTGGTGCCGCAGATCCAGCAGGGTGCCGGGGTAGTCGGTGCAGATCGCGCCCACCCAGGGAATTGACGCCATCCGGCATAACAGCGCCAGCGGCAGCGGCGACTGGTGAAACGAGGTGAAGATGTAGACCCGGCCGGGGGCGATGTCGCGCAGCTGCTTGATCAGCGCGCCGACGTGGTCGGCGGTCAATTCGGGGGAGTCGAAATCCACCCAGGGCGCCTGCCATTCGACGATCTCGTCGACCCCGACGAGCAGTTCGGCGGCGTCGCGGCCGCGCGGTCCGACCAGCATCACCACCCGGTCGTGGGAGTTGGCCACGGCGCGGATCGCCGGGCCGGTGATCAGCACGTCGCCGGCACTGTCCAGACGGGCCACCACTGCGGTATTCACCGGCACTCCCGCAAGACCAAAGAAGCTGCGTGGCAAAGGGTTTCGGCGATCTGGGCGTGGGCGCGGGCGTGTTGGATTTCGGCGGGCAGGGTGCGCGCGGTGGGCACCAGCACGGCCGCCGCATCGGCGGCCAGCGCGGCCTGGACGTCGCCCCCGGTGTCGCCGATCAGCACGCACCGCTCGGGCGGCACCCCCAGCGCTTCGGCCGCCGCCAGGACCATCCCCGGTTCGGGTTTGCGGCACCGGCACCCGTCGGCCTCCCCGTGGACGCAAACCTGCCAGGCGTCGAATGGGCCGAGGACCTCGTCGACCCGGGCGTTGACGGCGCTGAGCTGCTCGGGGCTGATCAGGCCGCGCGCGACGCCGGACTGGTTCGTCACGACCGCCAGCAGCAGGCCTTGCCGGCGCAGGCGGGCCAGGGCCCGGCCGGCGCCGTGGGTGGGCAGCACGCCCGCGGGGTCGTTGAGGTAGGGCTCGTCGACGATCAGGGTGTCGTCGCGGTCGAGCAGCACCGCCAGCGGCGGGTCGCGCCGGGCCCGGCG
>NZ_AUWQ01000170.1 GCF_000455205.1 Mycobacterium sp. UM_CSW
GCCAGCGCCGCACCCAGCCAGGCCACGCCCGCGAACAGCCGGTCGGAATAGCGCAGCTGAAAAAGGCTGGGGGCGCGCCAAAACGTCTGCCGGGCCAAGAACCGCGGCACGGGCAGCATCCCGTGCTCGCCGATGAGCGCCCGGAATTGCAGCGCGGCCGCGACGAAGGCGATCAGGTAGATGGCCGCGACGCCCCGCTGCAGGACCATCCGGCCCAGCCAGTATTCGGGTGCCGAGAACCAACCCATGGTCGTCACGTATTACCAGTCAAGCAGCACGGAAACCGCTAGCCAACGCCCCAAGTGTCATTCCTCGCGTGGCCGCGGCTGCCGGTCCGGCAGGGCCACGACCGACGCGCCTAACACCGCAAGCGAAATCAGCGCCAGCAGTTGCACATTCGCCGCATGCCCGGCGTAACCGTCGACCGAGCGCCAGGGATGCCGCGACAGCGCCGCGCCGGCCAGGATCAGCCCGCCGGCGCTCAGCACCACGGTCAAGGCGTCGCGCCGGCGCAGCGCATACCGCAGGCCGAGGGCGGCGCCGGCCACG
>NZ_AUWQ01000171.1 GCF_000455205.1 Mycobacterium sp. UM_CSW
CCGGTGCCGCCCGCCCCGCCGGCCGCGCCCATGCTGAGCAGGCCGGCATTGCCGCCGTGCCCGCCCGCCCCGGCGGTCGTTTGGCTGTTTCCGCCGGTGCCGCCGTTGCCGCCGGCGCCGAACAGTCCACCGTTGCCGCCGTTCCCGCCGGCCCCACTGCTGCCGTTGAGGCTGCTGAACCCGCCTGCCCCACCGGCTCCGCCGTCGCCTGAGAGCATGCCGCCCGCTCCGCCGGCCCCGCCCGCGCCGCTGGTGAGGCCGAACCCGCCGTTTCCGCCGACCCCGCCACTGGCGAATATCCCCCCGTTGCCGCCGGCTCCGCCGGCGCCGCCGGTGCTTGCGCCGCCCACCCCGGGTGTAAAGGCAACTCCGCCGTCGCCGCCGTCCCCGGCGGCGCCTGCGAGGGTGCCGGCGTTGCCGCCCGCCCCACCGGCTCCGCCGGTGGCGCCGTTGGGTGCCCTTCCGCCGGCTCCGCCGGTTCCGCCGGAGCCGAACAGTCCGCCGTTGCCGCCGGCCCCGCCCGTCCCGCCGTTGCCAGTTGCCGACGCGCCGCCCGTGCCGCCGGAGCCGCCGGCGCCGAACAGCCCGCCGCCGGCCCCGCCGTGGCCACCGGCAGCGCCGGCCGCGCCGGAGCCGCCGATCCCGCCGTTGCCGAACAGGAGCCCGCCGTCCCCGCCGGCGGTGCCCGTCCCTGTAGCGCCGTTGGCGCCGTTGCCGATCAGCGGGCGCCCGGTCAGTGCCTCGGTGGGCGTGTTGATCGCGTTGAGCGCCTGCTGCTGAATGGTGTGCAGCGGGTTGGTGCTGGCGGGAGCGTTGAATCCATCCAGGCCCACCAGCTGACCGGCGATGCCGCCCGCACCGGTCGTGCCCCGGGTCGCGCCGAGCCCGCCGTTGCCGCCGTTACCGCCGTCGCCGATCAGCATGCCGCTGCCACCGGCGCCACCCGCGCCGCCGGTGCTGCCGGCGGCGGCCTCGCCGGCTCCTCCGCTACCGCCGTTACCGCCGTTCCCGATGAGCCCCGACCTGCCGCCGGCGCCACCTGCGCCGCCCAGAGCTGTTCCGCCGTCCCCGCCGGCGCCGCCGGCGCCGCC
>NZ_AUWQ01000172.1 GCF_000455205.1 Mycobacterium sp. UM_CSW
GCCGGTGCCGCCGCTGCCGCCGGCGTTGGCGACGCCGATGCCACCACCGCCACCGCCGCCCCCGGCGGCGTCCACGGCGGAGGCGTTGGCCCCGGTGACGGTGCCGCCGACGCCGCCGTTGAGGACGAAGACGCCGGGACCCGCTCCGTTGCCCCCGCTGCCGCCGGTGATCGTCGTGGCACCGACGTTGACGGCCGCGCCGCCGCCGCCACCGCCGCCGGTACCGCCCTGGATCAGCAGGTTGGGGCCGCCGCCTTGACCTCCGACGCCGCCGCTGCTGGTGAGGTCGAGGCCGAGGGTGGGATCGATTATTTCCGCGCCGCCGCCTTGGCCCCCGGCTCCGGCGGCGCCGCCCGCGCCGCCGGTGACGAACAAGCCGCCCAATTGGCCGCTGCCGCCCACGCCACCGCCGCCGCCACCGCCGCCGGCGACGGCACCACTGCTCGTGGTGGTGAGGACGCCCTGGCCGCCGATGCCGCCATTGCCGCCGTGGCCGCCGTTGAGGCCCGTACCGCCGGCCCCGCCGGCGCC
>NZ_AUWQ01000173.1 GCF_000455205.1 Mycobacterium sp. UM_CSW
GCGCCGGCGGCACCGCCGGCATCTTTGGTACCCCCGGTGCCGGCGGTACCGCCGGCACTGCCGGCACGTCCGGCGCCGGCGGCGCCGGCGGTCAAGGCGCGGCCGGCACCGCCCTCCATCCGGACGGCGGCAACGGTGGGGCCGGCGGAAGCGGTAGCAGCGGCGGCATGGGTGGCGCCGGCGGCAATGCCGCCGGCAATGGTCACGGCGGTAACGGCGGCGCCGGCGGCGCTGCCCTTTCGCAGACAGGCACCGGCGGCGACGGCGGCGCCGGCGGCAATGGCGCCGGCAATGGCAACGGCGGCAACGGCGGTAACGGCGGCGCCGCCGCCGCGCAAGCGGGCAACGGTGGTAAGGGCGGCGACGCCCCGGGCAACGGCAACGGCGGCGCGGGCGGTGCAGGGGCGAGCGTGTCCTCGGCCGGCACCGGGGCGGTCACGCCGGGCACGGGCGGCAACGGTGGTAGCAGCGTCGGCGGCGTCGGCGGGGCCGGTGGGGCCGGGGGCGCCGTGGTCATCACGAGTGGTTCCAATTCCACCAGTGTCATCGGCGGTACCGGTGGCCATGGCGGAAGCGGCCTCTTCGGTGGGGCCGGTGGGGCCGGTGGGCAGGTCATCACCGCCGGAAGCGGCGACACCACCGGCGGCCACGGCGGCGACGGTGGCACCGCCGGCAACGGCCTCGGCGGCGCCGGCGGCG
>NZ_AUWQ01000174.1 GCF_000455205.1 Mycobacterium sp. UM_CSW
CGGCGGGGCCGCCGGGCTGCTGTCCGGTACCGGCGGGGCCGGCGGTAGCGGCGGCAACGGCGCGATGGGTGGCCACGGCGGGGACGGCGCGGGAGGGGTGACTGGTACCAACGCTGGCGCCGGCGGTGTGGGCCAGACGGGCGGTCAGGGGGGTAGCGGCGGGAACGGCGGGGCGCCTGGCGCCGGTGGGCGCGCAGGATTCTTTGGCGGCACTGCGGGCCCCGCGGGCACCGCGGGCGACGGTGCCGCAGGCGGGGACGGCGGCACCGGCGGCCAGGGCGGTGTGGGCGCCGCTGATGTCGGATCTGGCGCTGGGGTCGGTGGTCAGGGTGGCATGGGCGGGGCAGCCGGGTTGGGGGGCAGCAGCGGCGGCACTGGCGGCGTCGATGGTGCTGCGGGCATCGGCGGCACCGGAGGTCAAGGCGGCTGGGGCGGGGCCGGCATGCAGGGCACCGCAGGAGTTAGTGGCGTCAACGCTGGCCAGGGCGGTCAGGGCACTCAGGGCGGTGCCGGCGGTCAAGGCGGCCAAGGCGGCGCCGGCAACGGCGGCACCAACGGCACCGGCGGAGTGGGCGGCACCGGTGGTCAGGGCGGCCAGGGCGGTGTGGGCGCCGCCGACACCGGCTCGGGTGCCGGCACCGGCGGCACCGGCGGTACCGGCGGGACAGCTGGCGCCGGGGGCAGCGCGGGCAGCGGCGGCGCCGGAGGCCAGGCGAGCAGCGCTGGTACCGGCGGCACCGGAGGTCAAGGCGGCACTGGCGGGGCCGGCAAGAGCGACACGACCAGCGGCGTTGCGGTCACCCTGGGCACCAACGGCGGCACCGGCGGCAACGGCGGCCAGGGCGGCGCCGGCAATGGTGGCTTCAACGGTAACGGCGGCCAAGGCGGCACCGGCGGCAATGGCGGCACGGCGCTTGGCAGTTCCACCGGTCTCCCCGCCACCGCCGCCGGCGGCGGTGGCGGTGGCGGCGGGGCCGGCG
>NZ_AUWQ01000175.1 GCF_000455205.1 Mycobacterium sp. UM_CSW
ACCGCGGAGGCCAACGCCCGGTACTTCGCCGAGATGATGCGCAAGCGCCACCGGCAGATCTTCTGGCAGGACAGCTGCAAGCTGGCCAACAGCTACTACTTCGACAAGAACGGCGACGTCCCGCTGCGTCCGGCGACCACGCTGGAAACCCAATGGCGCAGCCGGCATTTCGACCTCGACGACTATCGCTTCACCGCGTGAGGGGTCAGGCGCGCCCCTGCAGGATCCCCTCGATGTTGCGCTCCGCGAGCGCGGTGATGGACATGAACGGGTTGCAGCCCAGGTAGCCGGGCAGCAGCGACGCGTCGTTGACGTAGAGCTTGTCGTAGCCCTTCACCCGGCCGTAGCCGTCGGTGGCCCTGCCCCGGACCACGCCGCCCATCGGGTGAACGGTGTTGGGCGCGAACGCCGTTCCCTCGAAGAGGTCGTCGCGGTAGTCCACGCCGTTGGCCTGCGTCACCTTGTCGAAGACGAACCGGGCCTTCTCACGCAGGTGATCCGTGTGACCCTCCGGCCAGTCGATGGCGATCGAGTCCTTCGTCCGGTCGTAGCTGATCTCCGCGCGGTCCCCGGTCCGCACCATGACGTAGTAGCCCAGCGCGAGCGTCTCCACGGGAAGCGGAAGCGAGAACATGCTCGCGTACACCGGGTTGTCGGGATCGTCGCGGCCGTCGAGGTTGATCATCCCCAGCAGGGACTGCTGGGTGCCGGCCGGATCGCCGG
>NZ_AUWQ01000176.1 GCF_000455205.1 Mycobacterium sp. UM_CSW
TGCCCAGTGCCCAGTGCCTCCCCGATGGGCAAGCCCTGCGCCTACGCCTAGCCGCCGCAGCCTGCGTCGCTACCCCTGTGCCGCCTAAGGCGGGGTGTGGCGCGCACACGACACCGTCACCGATCGGGTCGTTGCTATCAAGCTCTTTGCCCGCGAATCTGTCTCATGACGAAGACTTTCAGCGGCGGTTGCGCCGGAAGCGCGCAACTCGTCGGCACCTTATTGACTGCACTTGCGCGGGAGAGCACGCTCAAGCAGGCTGAGCCGACACGAAGAATGGGTCATCGAAACACGTCCATGATCCGCGTGCCCAGCAAATCTGTTTTGCAGCAAGCTGGATCGAATGAAACGGGATTCGGAGAATGCGAGATGACGACTGCACATGAAGTGCAAATCCATGCTCAACGGATCATTGAAGCGAACAAGCATCTACTCGTCTCGGGGGTGCTATCGCACTCCGGGCTGGCCAACCTGAGCGCCAGGCTCGACGCGGATCGGTTCTTGCTGACCACGACCGGATATGTGCGAGAGTTGCGCCCTGACCAGCTGGCCACGGTCGGTCTCGATGGCGAGGTCCTCGACGGCGAGCTAGCACCGGAGAACGCCGAAATTATCGCCATGCACAGCGTCGTTTACAACGCTCGCATTGACGTCGGCTCAGTAATTCACACCCACTCTCCCGCCGCGACGGCTTTCGCGCTGGCCCACCGGCCGTTGCCGTGCCG
>NZ_AUWQ01000177.1 GCF_000455205.1 Mycobacterium sp. UM_CSW
CACCAGCTGGCGGTGCAGCGTGCCGGCCGACCGCAGGCCGACGTCGATCTCCGCGGTGTCCAGCCATACGCCCGGCGTCCGGACGGTGTCCCCGCGGCCGACGTCGTGGCGGTCCACGCCCCGCAGGTTCAGCGCCACCCGCGCCACCGCGCCGACCTCGATTTCGTTGCGGCCCAACGACTGCAGCCCGCGGACCGTCACGCGGCGCCCGGCGTGTTCCAGCTCGTCGCCTACCCGGACGGTGCCCGCCGCCAGCGTTCCGGTCACCACGGTGCCCG
The DNA here is from genome assembly GCF_000455205.1 of Mycobacterium sp. UM_CSW. Lineage (GTDB taxonomy): Bacteria > Actinomycetota > Actinomycetes > Mycobacteriales > Mycobacteriaceae > Mycobacterium. Next base: position 279 of record NZ_AUWQ01000177.1, read on the forward strand.
CCCCCCGGACGGAGAATGACCGGTCGACCCACAGCCGCACGTCGGCGTCGCGGTCCGGCGGCGGCAGCCGATCGATCAGCGCCGCGAGCCCCGCGCGCACCCGCTCCAGGTCGGTGCCGACCGCGACGGGCATTTCGCCGAGCGAGGTGGCGGCGAACCGTTCGCGCGCCTGCTCGATGGCCGGATCGGGATCGGCGAGGTCGGTCTTGCTGATCACCAGCAGCCCGTGCCGGACCCCGAGGGCGTCGAGCGCCGCCAGGTGTTCCTCGGACTGCGGCATCCAGCCCTCGGTGGCGGCGACGACGAACAAGACGGCCGGCACCGGGCCAACTCCCGCGAGCATGTTCGCGACGAACCGTTCGTGGCCGGGCACGTCGACGAAAGCGACCTGACGGCCGCCGACCTCGGTCCACGCGAAGCCGAGGTCGATGGTCAGGCCCCGGCGCCGCTCCTCGGCGAGCCGGTCGGGCCACATGCCGGTGAGCCGGTGCAGGAGGGTCGACTTTCCGTGGTCGACGTGCCCGGCCGTGGCTATGACGAACATGCCCGCACCGCCGCCGCCAGCAGCTCGTCGTGCTCCGGCGCCACCGTGCGCAGGTCGAGCAGGCAGCGGCCGGATTCCAGGCGGCCGACGACGGGCGGGCTCCCCGCGCGCAGGGCGGCGGCGTACGACTCGGGCAGGCTCACCGCCGCGCTGGGCAACTCGACGCCCGGTGCGCCCCCGCCGCCGACGGCGGCGACGCAGTCCACCGCGACGGCCTCGGGCAGCCGGCCGGCAAGCGATTCGGCGCGGGCCCGCAGCCGCGCCACGTCGGCGTCCAGCGCCTGGGCCACCGGTGGGGGCGGGCCCGTCAGCGTGGCCTCCAGCGCGGCGAGGGTGAGCTTGTCCACGCGCAGGGCGCGCGCCGCCGGATGCCGGCGCAGCCGCTCGATGAGCTCGCGATCGCCGAAGAGCAGGCCGGCCTGCGGGCCGCCCAGCAGCTTGTCGCCGCTCGCGGTGACCAGGCTGGCGCCGTCGCGCAGCATCGACGTGGCGTCGGGTTCGTCGGGCAGCAGCGGGTGCGGCGCCAGCAACCCGGAGCCGATGTCGACCACCAGCGGGACGTTCAGCTCCTTCAGCTCCGTGACGCCGACGGCCGAGGTGAAGCCGGTGACGTGGAAGTTGGACGGGTGCACCTTGAGCACGAAACCGGTGTCGGGCCCGATCGCGTCGGCGTAGTCGCGCAGGCTGGTGCGGTTGGTGG
>NZ_AUWQ01000178.1 GCF_000455205.1 Mycobacterium sp. UM_CSW
ACGCGACGTCGAGGCCGGGACGATCCCAGCGAGGAATTAGCGGTCGGAGCGTGCCACGATTCCGGCAATGGGAGGGCCGATCTTTCGGGCACACTGTCTTTGTGACGTCGGATTACGATCCGCCCCCTGGTCATCGGCGGCCCCCACGGGTGTGGCGCTGGGCGCTCGGCGGTTTGCTTGTCGCGATTCTCGGTCTCGGCGGATTTGTCGCGGTTTTTCACCGCGTCGCAAATCATGTCGAGGAGGGGTCAAAGTATGGGGTTAACGTCACTTATCAGGTTGAGGGCTCGGGTAGCTCGGTAGCCATCACCTACACGGTCGGCAAGGCCCATAGCGCGAAAGATTCGGCCGCGAGCATGCCTTGGACCAAGGACGTCGCCACCGGTGGCACCGTGTCGTTGGCTGCCACCAATGACCAATCAGGTGGCACGACCACGTGTCGGATCTTCGCCAACGGCAAGCAAATCTCGGAAAGCGCGGCGACCGGGCCGCTCGCCACCGCGAGTTGCACCGGCGACGTGGGCC
>NZ_AUWQ01000179.1 GCF_000455205.1 Mycobacterium sp. UM_CSW
GCACTGGGCACTGGGCACGGGGCACTGGGCACTGCAGCCCGTGCCAGCTCGGGGGCGGAGGCGCAGGCCCGCAGCGGGTTAGGCAGCGCGGGGACCCGCAGGCGCGGGGTAGGGACTCCTGCGCTGCCGCTGGCAGGCCAGCGCACCCGCTAGCACGCCCGCGCACCCCCAGGGGTGCACCCCTACGCAACCGCTTTTGACCGGACGGTATTGCGTCCCCGAGGTCCGCTGCGATTCGCAGCTTTGAGTTTTCGAGAGTCAGTCAGAAACGAGACGTTGCAGAAAACATGAGACAACCCGCTAGACCGTTAGAGACGATCGAGCGTGGATTCGACGCGCTGGACGCAATTCTGCAACTCGTAGAAGACTGGACCGTGGCCTTCCAAAGACTTGGCGATGACCCAGAGCGGGGCTGAGGCCGTCGACACCGCCTCAACAGCTCGCCGATTTCGGACTCGTTTTGCCTCAACGGTGTAAACCGCCGCTACTTTCGCGTATCCGACTGTCGACATTGCTCGACTCGTCGGTGGCCAGGACCG
>NZ_AUWQ01000180.1 GCF_000455205.1 Mycobacterium sp. UM_CSW
GCGCCGCCGGTCCCGCCGTGCCCCCCGTGCCCGCCGGTGCCGCCGGCCGTGGGGTTGTTGAAGCCGAGCCCGCCTTCCCCGCCCAGGCCGCCAGCTCCGCCGGCTCCGCCGGCGCCATTAAACAGGGACAACAAGTGCCTGTTGGCCCCGCCGGCCCCGCCGGCTCCGCCTTGTCCTCCGCCCCCGAGGATGCCGGGCCCGCCGTTTCCGCCGACCCCGCCGGCACCGCCTGGGCCGCCGCCGAGCCATCCGTTGGCGCCGCCGGCCCCCCCGTCGCCGCCGGCGCCGCCGACCACGCCACCCCCGCCGTTTCCGCCTGCCCCCCCGTTACCGCCATGGCCCCACAGGCCAGCCGCGCCGCCCGCCCCGCCGGCCTTCCCGGCGCCGCCGGATCCCCCGTTACCGCCGTCCCCGATCAGCCAGCCGCCGTTGCCGCCGGCCTGCCCGGTTCCCGGCGCCCCGTCGGCGCCATTGCCGATCAGCGGGCGCCCCGTCAGCAGCTTGACCGGCCCGGGCGGCAATCCCGCGGTCAGGCTTTGGAGTTCGCCGACAAACGCCGTCAACGGGTCGGCGTTGGCCGCCTCGACGGCCGAATAGGCTCCGGCACCAGCGGTCAACGACTGCACGAATTGGTCATGAAAAGCCGTCGCCTGCGCGCTGAGCGCCTGAAACTCCCGGGCGTAGCTGCCGAACAACGAAGAAATCGCAGCCGAAACCTCATCCTGCCCCGCCGCCAATAACGACGTCGTGGAACCCGCCGCCGCCGCATTGGCGGACCTAATCGACAATCCAATGTCGCTTAAATCCGACGACGCTGCGGTGACGACCTCAGGAGATATCAGGACAAAAGACGGCATCTGCGGCTCCTCTGGGATGTGAACGGGGGGAACGAAACACAAGTAACCGAAAATCTACGCTTTCAGTTGGAGTCCGGAAGTGATTTCACGGATCGGAATGGCGTGTTGCGCCATTTCGCGGCGCCAGGATCGTCCGAGTCGTAACCGACTGGTATAAGCCCACATTCGCCATCGCGCGGCGGTCCGGAAAGGCGCCCATTTTGAATACCGGATCCCGGCCGGCCAACACGGATATCACACCGACTGCCCGTCGCCGCCGCCATTCCCGCCAATGATCAATGCCTCGGCACCGGAGCCGGCCACGCCGGTGGCGCCGCCGTCACCGCCGTATTGGCCGGCACCGCCACCCATGCCTCCGGTACCGCCGAAGTCACCCTTCGTTCCGGCGACACCAGGGTCGGCGTTGGCGGGGTAGGCCCAGGCGCCGCCGCCCCCTCCGCCGCCGGGGCCGGTGCCGCCGGCTCCGCCGCCACCCCCGAAAGCGAGCGGCGATGCGGTGGTGATCGCATTACCGCCTGCGCCCCCCGCTCCGCCGGGGCCGCCCGCGTACGCGGCACCGCCGCCGCCTCCGCCGCCTCCGCCGATGCCCATGTCCCCGGTCGACACCCCGAGCGCGCCGCCGCCGGCACCGCCGCCACCTCCGGTGCCGCCCGCCCCGCCGTTGGGGGCACCGGCGCCACCCGTGCCGCCGTCCCCGCCGAGTCCGAGCGCGACGGGTTGACTGAGTTGGGTCGAGGCCGCGCCGCCGGTACCGCCGACCCCGCCGGCG
>NZ_AUWQ01000181.1 GCF_000455205.1 Mycobacterium sp. UM_CSW
CGGCGCCGGGGGCAACGGCGGCGACGGCGGCAACGGCAACCTCAGCACCGCAGTCGACGGCGGCGTAATCGGTGGCGGCGGTGGTAACGGCGGCCACGGTGGCACCGGTGCCACCGACGGCAACGGGGGCGACGGCGGAAAGGGCGGTAGCGCCGTCACCACCCTCACCAGCAGCGGTATCAACTGCTTCGCCGTGGGCGGCGGAGGGGGCAGCGGGGGCTCCGGCGGAGGCGCCTTCGCTGGAAACTCTGGAGTCGGCGGCGCCGGAGGCTCCGGCGGTGGCGCCCAGGTAGTCGGCGGCGGTGGCCTGCAAGCCTTCGGCGGAGGCGGTGGCGCAGGCGGCGGCACCGCTGGCGGCATAGGCGGTTTCGGCGGAGCGGGCGGCGGTGGCGCCGCGAGTCAGGTCGGCGGCGGTATCGACGTCACCGGGGGTAGCGGCGCCAACGCCGGCGGCGGCGCCGACGGGGGCGGCGGCGGCAACGCCAGCTACAACGCCCAAATGGGCACCGTCGACGCCGCCG
>NZ_AUWQ01000182.1 GCF_000455205.1 Mycobacterium sp. UM_CSW
CTGCTGTCAGACCAAGTTTACTCATATATACTTTAGATTGATTTAAAACTTCATTTTTAATTTAAAAGGATCTAGGTGAAGATCCTTTTTGATAATCTCATGACCAAAATCCCTTAACGTGAGTTTTCGTTCCACTGAGCGTCAGACCCCGTAGAAAAGATCAAAGGATCTTCTTGAGATCCTTTTTTTCTGCGCGTAATCTGCTGCTTGCAAACAAAAAAACCACCGCTACCAGCGGTGGTTTGTTTGCCGGATCAAGAGCTACCAACTCTTTTTCCGAAGGTAACTGGCTTCAGCAGAGCGCAGATACCAAATACTGTTCTTCTAGTGTAGCCGTAGTTAGGCCACCACTTCAAGAACTCTGTAGCACCGCCTACATACCTCGCTCTGCTAATCCTGTTACCAGTGGCTGCTGCCAGTGGCGATAAGTCGTGTCTTACCGGGTTGGACTCAAGACGATAGTTACCGGATAAGGCGCAGCGGTCGGGCTGAACGGGGGGTTCGTGCACACAGCCCAGCTTGGAGCGAACGACCTA
>NZ_AUWQ01000183.1 GCF_000455205.1 Mycobacterium sp. UM_CSW
CCACCGGCTCCGCCGGTGCCCCCGGCCCCGCCGGCGCCGGGGGCCACGCCATTGGCACTGCCCCCTTGGCCGCCGTCGCCACCGGCGCCGCCGGTGATAGCGCCGCCGCCACCACCACCGCCACCGGCGGCGACTTCAGTACCGCTTAGGGCGGCGGGCTGGCCGCCGCCCCCGCCGGCCCCGCCGCCGGAGCCTTGGCCAGTGGCGCCGTTGAATCCGCCGCCACTGGTCGCGGTGGAGGTGGTGACATCGGCGCCGGCCCCACCGCCGCCCCCACCACCGGGGCCGCCCGCGATGCCGGCGGACCCACCGCCACCACCGCCCACGCCGCCGCCAGCGGCGAGGGAGCTGAGGCCGACCGTCGCGGCCACGCCGCCCCCATTGCCGCCTTGGCCGCCGTGGCCGCCGGTACCGCCGCCCGTGCTGTTGCCCCCGGCGCCGCCGCCACCACCACCGCCGCCGATCGCGATGGCGTTGGTGGTGCCGGTGGCGATGGCGCTACCGCCGCCGCCCCCGTTGCCGCCGTTGCCACCGGTGACGCCGCTGCCGCCGTTGCCGCCGTTCCCGCCGCGGATGGTTTCCGCGGTCACCAGGCCCGAGCCGTTCACGGTGGCGTTGCCGCTGTTGCCGCCGTCCCCGCCGTCGCCGCCCGCCCCGCCGACGCTGTTGCCGCCGTTGCC
>NZ_AUWQ01000184.1 GCF_000455205.1 Mycobacterium sp. UM_CSW
GGTAGTAGTACTCGTGCTTGAACGTCGACCACAGCGATTCGGCACCGCTGTTGTCCCAGCAAATCCCGGTGGCACCCATTGACCGGCGTAAACCGGCATCAGCGCAGGCCTGGGCCATCGCCGCAGCGGTGTATTGAGTTCCCCTGTCGGAGTGGATGATGGTGCCGCTGACCTGGCCGCCTCTGACGGCTACGGCCGCGGCCAGTGCGTCCGTGACCAGCTCGGTGCGCATGTGGTCGGCCACTGACCAGCCCAGTACCCGTTTGGAGTGCTCGTCACGGATTGCGCACAGGTACATATCGCCTTCGCCGCAGGTCAGGTACGTGATGTCCGAGCTCCACACTGCATCAGGGCGGCCCTGGTCAAAG
>NZ_AUWQ01000185.1 GCF_000455205.1 Mycobacterium sp. UM_CSW
AAACGACGCCTTCGGATCGACCACGGTGGTGGCAACTTTGAAGGTGCGGGGGCTGATCCCGGCCAGACCGATCTCGGCCATGATCGTGGCCACCGTCTTTTCCGAGACCGCCTCGCCGGCGGCACGCAAGTCAGCGGTGATCCGCGGCGAGCCGTAGGTCCCGCCGGAGTCGCGGTGATGGGTGATGATCTTCACGGTCAGATCGGCTTTGCGTTGGCGGCGATCAGTCAATTCCGTTGCAGTGGAACGATGTGCATGTTTGTAGTAACCCGAAGTCGACACCTCCAGTAGGCGAGCCATGCGGGTGATCGCGGTGGTGGCGCACTCTGCGGCCATCAGCTCGAACCGGTCTACTTCGGTCCGTTGGCGGCAAAGTACGCCGAGGCTTTTTTCAGGAACGCGATGTCTTTCTCTTGCTCGGCGACTTGGCGCCGTAATCGCGTCAGTTCGGTGCGCTCGGCCGGGGTCAACGGT
>NZ_AUWQ01000186.1 GCF_000455205.1 Mycobacterium sp. UM_CSW
CACTTTTAAAGTTCTGCTATGTGGCGCGGTATTATCCCGTATTGACGCCGGGCAAGAGCAACTCGGTCGCCGCATACACTATTCTCAGAATGACTTGGTTGAGTACTCACCAGTCACAGAAAAGCATCTTACGGATGGCATGACAGTAAGAGAATTATGCAGTGCTGCCATAACCATGAGTGATAACACTGCGGCCAACTTACTTCTGACAACGATCGGAGGACCGAAGGAGCTAACCGCTTTTTTGCACAACATGGGGGATCATGTAACTCGCCTTGATCGTTGGGAACCGGAGCTGAATGAAGCCATACCAAACGACGAGCGTGACACCACGATGCCTGTAGCAATGGCAACAACGTTGCGCAAACTATTAACTGGCGAACTACTTACTCTAGCTTCCCGGCAACAATTAATAGACTGGATGGAGGCGGATAAAGTTGCAGGACCACTTCTGCGCTCGGCCCTTCCGGCTGGCTGGTTTATTGCTGATAAATCTGGAGCCGGTGAGCGTGGGTCTCGCGGTATCATTGCAGCACTGGGGCCAGATGGTAAGCCCTCCCGTATCGTAGTTATCTACACGACGGGGAGTCAGGCAACTATGGATGAACGAAATAGACAGATCGCTGAGATAGGTGCCTCACTGATTAAGCATTGGTAACAG